>CALGVA010000067.1 GCA_937920345.1 uncultured Lachnospiraceae bacterium | reverse complement strand
GCACTTCATCGAAAAATTTTCATTTTAGGTCTTGACTTTTAATAGTTAGACTTTCATTGTAGAATAAAATTACCGTCCTGTAAACTTTCTTACCGAAATTATAATTTTCTTATTGACAAATTACCAATCGGTAATGTACGATAAGAATGTGCAAAATAACAGGGAAAGGAGAAGGATGATGAACAGCAGAGAATTGAAAGCACAACGGGCAAGATGTGGGCTTACCCAGAAGAAGGTTTCTGAGTTGACCACAATGACCGAAGCGAAGTATTGCAATAAGGAAAACGGGAAAGAACCGTTTACCCTACCGGAAGTAGTAGAAATGATTCCGGTTCTCCAACTGGAACACAACCTAAAAGCCATAAGCGTTATTTTTTTTGATGACGGCTTACCAATCGGTAATATTGATTAGACCTTACATTATCAATTTTAGTGCATAAGGAAGGATGGGAACATGGAAAGCGGTTATAGGAACAGCGGAGAGAATATTTATTTTGCCTGTAGGAAAAAGGCAGCAAAGACCAACGAAAGACTATCCAGCAGAGAAAATGCTGCTGAATTACTCGGAGTGTCAGTATCGACGCTGGCAAATTACGAGTTGGGAATTACGAAGTCGGTTCCGGTGGAAATGGTCGTTCTCATGGCAGATTTATACAATGCACCTGAATTGAAGTATATGTACTGTAAGAATGATTGTCCGATTGGGAAATGCCATCCGTATAACGGCAAAGAGCAGACGCTTGAAAGCATGGTTATTCAGTTAGTAAATAGCTTCGACGATGATCGGATGCGAGATATGAAGAAAAAGTTGCTGGAAATCGCAGGGGATGGCGAAGTCACAGAGGATGAAACAGAGACGTTTCAGAAAATAGTCAGCGAAATGAGTAAGATGCAGGAGGCTATAACCTCCATCAGAATTTTGCAGGAGCGAATACTTGGAGGGATGAAAACGTGGAAAGATTATTTGAATATCTGAAAGAAGAGTTCGGAATCGAGAGCGTTGAAGAATTCTACCAAGAGTATGACAGCATGAAAGACATAGACATTGGCTTGTTCGCATGACAGAAAACGAGGAGTCATGATGAAAAAAATAATCGTAACAATGTTGCTCATGTTGTTGTTGGTATTATCAGCGCCAGCTTGTCTGATTACATCGGATTCAGAAATGACGGTGAAGATTGAAAAGCTACCAGTTTCAACCGAAAGTGCGGAAAAGGAAAGTAAAGCAACGAGGTACATCTACTACTCAGTACCGCAGGAATATGTAATGAATGGCGGAGAGTTTTCTGATGAATTACAGGAATTTACTCAGGATTTATGTGGAGAACGGCAGTTATCTTATCCGTTGGTACTGGCACTGATTGAAAGGGAAACCGGATATAGAAATGTTGATCCGAATGGATACGGAAGTATCGGATATATGCAGATTATCCCTAAATGGCATGAAGAGCGGATGAAAAAGTTCGGGGTGACAGATCTGTTAGATCCGAAAGGCAATATCACTGTTGGTATAGATTATCTGTCGGAACTGTTTGAGAAGTATCACGAAATCAATCTGGTGTTAATGGCTTACAACATGGGTGAAAGCGGGGCGAAGAAGCTGTGGGAAGATGGTATATATTCATCCGACTATGCTGATTACATCATGGAAAGAGAGGCAGAAATCAGCCTTGAGATTTATGGGAGGTAACAGATATGTGTTCTATATGCTTGCAATCCCCTTGCAATTTAAGATGTCCCAATGCGACAGAATCCAAAGCAGTTTATCGGTGTTCGGTGTGCGGAGAAGGGATTTATCGGTGGCAGAAATATTTTGGGACGGTCAAAGGATATATCTGTGACGAATGTATTGAAGACATGAGTGCAACAGATTTAATGGAGATGATGGAAGAAAGGATGGAAGTAGCAAATGGGTATTAAATTTCCGAAAGTGCCAGAGTTGGAATTCAACGAACAGCGGCACATATACAAAGTAGGAATAGAGCAACTTCCTAGCGTTACAACGATAATGAGACCGTTGAGTAATACGCTTTATGGAGCAGTCGATGAAGAAGTCCTGAACATAGCAGCGAAGAGAGGAACGGCAGTCCATAATTCGATAGAGAATTATTTGAAGTATGGAATAGAGGATATCGAGCCGGAATTTAGCGGCTATTTCATGGGCTTTATTAAGTGGTTTACTCAGGAGAAACCGGAACCGTTGGGAATGGAAACAAGAATCTATCATAAGTACCTGAGATATGCCGGAACGGCAGATTTGCCCTGCATTATCGGAGGGAAAAAAGTAGTTATCGACTATAAGACTTCCAGCGTAGTAAACAAGATGCTTACGGGCGTGCAGTTAGAGGCATATTCCAAGGCATACGAAAGCCATGGATTCCAGTTTGACGAGAAGCAAATCTTACATTTGCAGAAGGACGGAAATTATCAGGTCGTGAAGTATCAGAGAAACGACATGGAAAGTTGGGAAACATTTAACGCCTGTATGGTTCTTTACAGGCACATCAAAAAATATTCAGCGTAGGAGGATGAAAAATGAGCGCAGAAGGTAAGGAAGTAGTAGTAGCACAGGTGGCAACGCCGGAAGAGGCAGAAATCAAGGACAGCGTAACGAATGTGGAGAGGATGGCAAGCGAGATTGTCATTAAGTCTGATGAAGACCTTCAGAACGCAGTTGATTTCGTGAAGACAATCAAGGAAAGTGCAAGCAAGGTAACAGAATTCTTCAAACCGATGAAGGACAGCGCATATAAGGCTCATAAGAGCGTATGCGACAGGGAGAAAGGTATGCTGAAACCTTTACAGGCGGCAGAGAAGGAAGTAAAGGCTAAGATTGGCGACTGGACCAGAGAGCAGGAACGGATCAGGCTTGAAAAAGAAGCTGAAATGCGTAGACAGGCAGAAGCAGAAAGTGTAAGAAAACTGGAAGAGGCAGCACGTTTGGAGGCAGAAGGTAAAAATGAAGAGGCAGAGACAGCTTTGCAGGATGCACAGTATACCGAGGAGGCGGCAAAAAATATGACGGTTACGGCAGCGGCTCCGAAAGCAAGCGGACTCTCTACACAGAAAGCATGGGAGATTACAGGAGTAGATGCCTCGAAGGTTCCGGTTGAAATCAACGGGATTGAAATTCGCCCTGTTGACACTGGTGCAGTAATGAAACTCATTAAGATGTCGAAAGGCAAGGCGGTCATCCCCGGCATCACGTACAGAGAAACGACTCAGGTTAGTGTAAGGAGGTAGGAATCATGGCAGAACAGAAAAATAGTTTAATGGTTGTGGAATACGAGAGTGCGCTTGGTCCGGTAAGACTGACGGCAGAAGATGTCAAGAATTATCTCGTAAGCGGCGATTCTTCTAAGGTCACAGACAGGGAAATCAAGCTATTCATGGAACTTTGTAAGTACCAGAGGCTCAATCCTTTTACGGGAGAGGCGTATCCTATCAAATTCGGTAGCGAATTTCAGATGGTGGTAGGGTATGAGACTTATAAGCGCAGGGCAGAAGAGAATCCGGCATACAGAGGCAGAAAGTCCGGAATTGTGGTTGTGAGATCCGGCCAGGTTATTCAGAAAGAGGGAACTTGCATTTATCCTTCGGAAGAACTGATTGGTGGTTGGTGCAGAGTTTTCGTCCAGAGACCGGAGTTCAAGGACGAGATGTATAAGGAAGTATCGTTGGAGGAATACAACAAAGGTCAGGCAAACTGGAAAACGAAGCCTGCGACAATGATTGAAAAGGTTGCTGTTTCTCAGGCATTGAGAGCAGCGTTCCCGACAGATTATCAGGGGCTTTATACAGCCGCTGAGTTTGGAGCAGACGGAAAGCTGACAGAGGAATATGTTCAAGCAGAAGTAGTTGGAGAGGAATTGTCAGAGAAAGATGAAATCCTCATATCGCAGGAACAGAGACAGGCAATGTTTGACAAGGTGGAAAAGTTCTATGGCAAGAAGAAAGTGAATCAGATTGTTAAGTATATTTGTAGTCAGTTCGGTCTTGATTCCACCACAAACATGACGGTCTCGACTTACGATAAAGCAATGAAGTTCCTTGATGAAGGCATTGAAGCTGATAAGAAAAAGCAACAGGAGCAGGAAGAAGAGCAAAAGGCGGAGTGATTAGATGGCACAGAAAAGGATGTTCACTATGAAAATTGTAGACAGTGACGCTTTCCTCGATATGCCACTCAGTACACAGTGTTTATATTTCCACCTGAATATGAGGGCGGATGATGATGGATTTGTCGGAAATCCGAAGCGTATTCAGAGAACAATTGGGGCAACTGATGATGATTTGAAACTGTTAATTGCCAAGAGGTTTGTGCTGGTTTTTGAAAATGGCGTTATTGTAATAAAGCATTGGAGAATGCACAATACCTTACAGTCGGATAGATACACACCAACAGCCTATGTAGATGAAAAGAGTATGCTGGGAATGAAGCAGAATAAAGCATATACGCTCAAAGAAGGAGAGGATCCTCCGGTATTGCCGGAGGATGAACCGGATAAGACGGTTAGTAAGAAGTTTGTGCCACCCACAGAAGCAGAAGTAAGAGAATACTGTGAGCAGCGTAAAAATGGAGTGGATGCAGAGGCGTTTGTGAACTTCTATGAGAGCAAAGGCTGGATGATTGGCAAAAACAAGATGAAGGATTGGAAAGCGGCTGTCAGAACATGGGAAAGAAACAGAGGTAGCAAAGAATGCGACAGGATAGCGAAAAGAGTGAGTGAGGTTGATAACTGGTAATGGAGAGAGAGGAGTTTAAGATTATGGTAAAAGGCATGAAAGCAGTATACGCACAATCTACTTTTATTCCAGATCAGGATGCGTTCAATGTGTGGTATGCGCTTTTACAAGACCTTACATATGAACAGGCGAATTTAGCGGTTCAGAAGTATATGATAACCGAGAAATTTCCTCCGACCATAGCAGATATCCGGCAAAAAGCAAATGAAATAGTGCAACCAGATGTAGAAATTCTCACAGAACTTGAAGCGTGGTCTCTGGTGAGAAAGGCATTGAGTAATAGCGGTTATCATGCAGAGGAAGAATTTGCGAAATTGCCGGAGGCTTGCAGAATAGCAGTAGGCAGTCCGGCAAATCTGAGAGAATGGGCCATGATGGACACGGATGAAGTAGAGACAGTTGAGCAGTCTCATTTTATACGGAATTACAGAACTGCTCAGAAACGGATGAAAGAGGAGGCAATGATACCAGCAAATGTGAGAACTCTGATTGCAAAAATGAAGGGTGATGCAGCCTCGCTTGACGAAAAGGGCGAATCATTAGCCCAGATTGAAATAGAAAAAGAATTAGAGCCGGAGCATTGTCCTCCACCGGAAAATTTCATGGAGAGACTCAACGCGCTGCTCGAAGAATAGGAGGAAGAAATGGATTTGATAGAAAGAGTGACAGAATCCCTGAAAGCAGCCAGAAGGAGAAAAGGTCATTCATTAGCGGAGGCAGGAAAAATGCTTGGCAAGATGGATGATACCGTATCAAATTGGGAAAAAGGCAAGGTAGATTTTAGACTGTCCGATTTGACAGGGATAGCTAACTATGTTGGTTGTTCTATTCAGGAATTACTCTTCGGGAAACAGCCGGAGAAGAAAGATGACGGAGCGTTTGAAGTAGAAATCTATATCAAGGAAGATCGCCTGAATGTGGCGAAGATTTTACTGGATAACGGATATGCGGTCAGTACCGGGAAACGAAACAAGACCCCGACCGGAAAACAGGTTATCTACTTCCTGAAAGTAAGCAAAGACCCCAACGCTATCGTTGACGAGGGATAAGGCATGAGTGATGTTCAGATATTCACAGTAATGGGGGAGCCGAGAGGGAAACAAAGAGCGAAGACATACCGGCATGGAAATTTCACGAAGACAGTAACGCCAGAGCAGACAGTTGTGTATGAGAACCTGATAGCGCTGGAATACCGGAGGCAATGTATGGATTTCCGTTTTGCAGACAAGACAATGCTTTCAATTGTGATAGAAGCTCATTTTAGCATTCCAAAGAGTGTATCGAAGAAGAACAGGGCTTTGATGATCGAAAGGGTGCTGAGACCTGTAAAGAAGCCAGACGGAGACAATATTATCAAGGTTGTATGTGATGCTCTTAATGGTCTTGCATACCATGATGATGCACAAATAGTTGATATGGTCGTCAGAAAATATTATGCGGAATCACCGAAGTTAGTTATCAGTATCAAGGAGGTAGATTAGGTGCAGAGAATGATGGAACAGATTCAGGAGAATCATGAAAACAGAATGAGGTATCACAGACAGATCACGATGGAAGAAATTAATATGAACGACCTGAAAGCAATTAAACGAAAGTTGAATTCATTCCGTATCCGGCTTGAGTCGGGAGATTTCAAGAACGCTATGGAAGAAGCGATTATGAGAGCCAAGGTAGAAAAACTCTATGAGCGCTGCAAGATAATTGCACCGGAAGAAGTTGCGAAATATGAGTCGTTTATAAGGAATGAGATTAGGCGGAAAGCAAAGAAAGATGTTAAGAGAGCAATGAGGTATGGGAGGTAGAGATATGGTCGGATATGAGTGTATTGAACACAGAGAAAAGAAAGCGGACATGGAAGAATTTAGAAATGTGGCAAAGCCAGTAGTTGAGTGGTTGCAGAAAAATGGATGTCCTCATGACAAGATAATCATTGGATATGGGGGTGCAGAACTTTTCAGCGGAGAGATGGGATTCTCCGTAGAGATACCGGATTGAGGAGGGAAGATTATGAATTCAGTAGAACCACAAGTAAAGGAATTGGTCGAGGCAGAATTGCTGGCAGCCAATGTTAAGTTTCCACAGTTTAATTCTGAGCATGAGGGATTTTCAGTTATCCATGAGGAGTTTGATGAACTCATGGAAGAAATTCAGGTAATGAGCGACGGCGTGGCGGATATGTGGGGGAAGATCAAAAAAAACCAGCTTAATCCTACTTGCGTTGTTATCAATTACAATACAGCAGTCAATGCAGCCTGTGAAGCAATACAGTTTGCGGCTATGTGCCGGAAAATGCAGGACTTCATGGAGAACAGTGGAAAGGAGGGGAAGGGTAATGAGTAAGCAGTATGTACCACAGTATGATTTGAGTAAGTTCGCCGGAGGAGCAGTTCAGCAGGATTTTGACAGAGCAATCACAGAGGTTTTCGCAAACATGCAGGACCCAAATACTCCGTACAAACCGAAGCGGTTTGTCACGATTAAAGTAGGATTCGAGCAGAATGAGCAGAGAGATGACATGAATGTTGAGATCGTGGTAGATAAGAAGTTGGTAAGCAAATCCAGTATCAATACCAAGATGGCGATTGCGAAGGATCTCAAGAGTGGAAAAATTATCGCAGAAGAATACGGTAAGCAGATTAAGGGCCAGATGTCTCTTGATGATTACCAGCAGGATGATGAAGATAAGCCTGAGAAGGACGAAGAACAGCAGGAGCAGAAAGACGAAGGAAAAGTAACCAAAATGCAGCCTGTAAGAAAAGTGATCGGAGGAAATTAAGATGGATGGATTGAAAGAAGCATTACAGTATGCAGTAGAACTGGATAAGCCAGAAGTTTTGGAAGTAAACGGAAGAACGTTTACAAGTAAACAGGTGCATGAGGTGGCAAAGGAAATTGTAGCAAGCGGTATGAAATGCAGTACGCTTGATGCAGTATGCCAGTATTTGAATGCCAACATTGACGATCTGAAATACAGCATGATTATACATGTGGAATCTCCGACATCAGTAAAGGCTTACAGTCAGCTTAATGGAGACAGGAAGAGAGAGAATGTAATCAGTGCAGAAGCGATTCTGCCGGAGTTTCCGTTTGGTAGATTTCTTGACAGAACAGATTTCAATATCCAGATGCAGGCGAAGTTCGTTCAGGAAGGAACTGATTATGCTTCTGTTCTGGCGTATGTTGGAACAGCAGAACATGGAACTATCGCACAGTACAGTGACGACGGCGTAAGTCAGAAAGCAGTCGTAAAGACAGGGCTGACGCAGAAGGAAGAGTGCCTTATTCCGAATCCGGTAACGCTCAGACCATACCGCACATTTGTTGAGGTTGAGCAGCCTGAAAGCTTGTTCGTATTCAGGATGGAAGATGCAAGAGGAGATGGGATTCAGGCAGCGCTGTTCGAGGCAGATGGAAAAGGGTGGCGCAATGAAGCCATGAAGAACATTCAGAAGTATCTCGAAGAGAAGCTGGTGAATCTGATTACCGAGAAGAAACTGATCGTGGTTGCATAAGAAAAAGACATCCCTCTGGGGCGAAATCAGGGCGAAAACGGCAGAATACTATATTACTATTGCTAAATCGTTCAAAATCAATCCAGAGGGAAATCAGAAAGAATTTCGATAGCACAAGGATATAAGAACAGAAAAAGCAGCCTCCGGTAGAATCTGGAAACTGCTCTGATGTACGCAACGTCAGTATAACAGAAAATAATTCAGATTTCAAGTAGGAGGTTATGCTTTATGAATGGAAACAACAACCCAGTACTTCCAAAACCGGTTTTGGATCAGATTGTAGAGGTGGCAGCAAGAACGGCGGTGAAAGAGAGTAAGCAAATTGATGTGGCGGAGATAGCCAGAGTAGCGGTAGCAGAGTACGAACAGGTAGAGGCAAAGAAACGGAAGGATGTGGAGAAGAAGTACATCGGGTATACC
Source organism: uncultured Lachnospiraceae bacterium (assembly GCA_937920345.1). Taxonomy (GTDB): domain Bacteria; phylum Bacillota; class Clostridia; order Lachnospirales; family Lachnospiraceae; genus UBA3282. Next base: position 132,798 of record CALGVA010000067.1, on the reverse strand, counting down.
AGAAAGGCGCTCGAAGGATTTAGGGCATTGAAAGCATCCATAGCAGATGAAAAATCAATGACGATCGAGGAAGTAGATTACAAGCGGTTCGAGTTCCTGAAAGACCTTATGGACCCCAGAGAGATTCAGGCAACAAAGAAATTTGAGGGAGAGGCAAAGATTAGGATTGAGAATCGGTTCTACGTCAAAAAGATGGAGAGGGCATTGTCCTATGTAAAGAAGGAAATAGAAGCCAGCGGAAGTGAAGAGATGGAGAGAAAGTACAGGGTAGTTATGGCTATGTATATTGACAAAAAGCGGCTCACTCCGAAGGAAATTGCAGAGAAAGAAAGTATAAATGAGCGTACAGTATACAAGGATGTGACAGCTATCTGCAAGGTTTTGTCAATATACCTGTATGGATTTCAGGCAATCGCTTTTTGAAAAGCCAAGCCCCTAAATTTTTTTGCAAAAATCAAGAATCTGTTTGACACCGGTGGTGGGTAAGTTAGAATGACGATAAGATAAAAATTACCAGAAGGTAAGATGTCTTAAATCGTTACATGAAAGGAGGACAGCCACTTGGGGAAGAAACGGAAGAAACAAAAAGAACTGCTCGAACAGAAGCAGATCAGATTCCAGATTTACGAAAGCCTAGCCAGCATCGTATTAGCCATAGTGACAATGCTTTTAGCAATCATCACGGCGGTACTGAATTGGATTGATTAGCAACTGAGAACAGTTCCTTGGATGTGAGGGGAGGGAGAACTCCCCTCGCACACCAAGTCTATCATAAAGGAGTATGAAAGGCAATGAGAAAAATTCGGAGATTTTTACAGGTGCTATTGTTTATCAATTTTATGATTGGTCTGCGTAAAGGGATGGGTGCAGAAAATTTGGTTTTGATTCTTGTAAATGGAATTATTTTATTGATAGTCATAGCGATAGGAAATCGAAAGGAGTGAAGAAAAATCAAAAAAATGTCTGGCTATAGTAGCTGGTAAGTTAGAACGACAATAATAAATGAATTACTAGACGACAATACGAAAGGAGAAATGGCTATGCAGGCTGTATTAGAAAGTCGCGAGATCAGAGATATTGCAAGGCAGATGCAGATGAACGTTTCAGCAAATCATGTAAATGAGGTGGAAAAGGAGAATGTCAGAGACAGGGGCATTATTACTTCCTACGAAATCTCGAAGATTACAGGAGAGGCAAACTGCAAAGTATCTGACAAAATACGAAGGCTAGTGCCAAGAGGAAGAGAATATTACTACGATACTATCTTCACAAATGAATCAAACTGCCAGTATAGGGCAATAGCTTTGACGGAAAAAGGACTGGATATCTTTATTAAAGGTGTTGAAGGGCGGGGGAACAGAAATACGCAGAAGCAGATCGAAGATATTAAGAAAATCAGAGCAGCGGTCGGTATAGTTTCCGTAAAGGTACAGGCGCAGCCGGAGCAGATCAAAGAAAGTAAAACCGATAAAGCCAATAAAGCCGACAAAATCAGAGAGGCAGTTGATAATTTGGTGCTGGCGGAGTCGTTTATCACTGTGGTGGAGGATAGATTTATCGGGAGAGACTATGAGAATCTTACCTATCAGCAGAGAGATGACTTTGAAAGGCTGTTCTACTTTATGGCGGATCAGTTGCACAACAGGATTAAGGCACTGAAAACTGTTGTAGACGGAAACTGATTACAAATATTATGACGGATAGAATGAAATATGATTAAAAGTAAATCAAAAACGTTTGACACTAGATGTGGAAACGATAAGATGAAGTCAGGATAAATAAAAGCCGGAGGAAAAGGGAAACGAAGTAATGACAGGAAACAGAGCAAAAGAATTATTATCAGATTTAATGGGAGCAGTAGCAGATAAGTTTCAGTACGATACACTTTTTGAATTATGCAACAAAGTGGGATTTACAGAAGAAGAAATGACAGAACTTGGATGGTTGGATGAAGAGTAAAGAGATGGAGGGGAATGACCCCTCCTTATCTATGCAATACTTCATGTATTGTCTTGTTAATCTCATGAAAATGCACTTTTTTGGGATTAAGGCCTAAGAGCGAGTTAAGTGAAATAGTCTTTTGTAAACCGATTTTCTCGCTAAGTGTTTTTGTGGGAAGTATGTAAAATACCCACTGGTCTAAATTCATAGTATCAACGATTTCTCTGTCTTGACAGTCATGTAAACAGAAGACATATACGTCGGAATGGCGTATAGAAACACCGTCATACTGCTGATTTTTGAATGCCTGAGATGGAGCGCAGGTAAAGATGATTTTTGATAGTTTGTTCTGTTCCCATGATTGGAGATATGCAGAACATTTGACTTCAATTTTGATGCCATCATCAGTAACCAAATCGTATTCTGTCCAGTCCTCACGGGCATAAGAAAAATGAATATCCGTGGCCATAGCCACAATGTATTCAGCAAGAGCGCCACGCAGGGTATTGTTCATCAGGTCAGATGAATTCCAAGCCCAGAAGTCGGATATTTTCTTCTGGGGAGGAGTAGAGAGAGAGTAGGAAAAGGTTTCATTTCCGGATAAAAGTTTTGTGTTCATATATGTATCCTCCATTTTTATGATATTTTTGCACTTTACATGTCCGATAAAACGGACTTATTATGTTCCGTATCACGCATTGCTTGTAAAATTAAAACAACAGTACAATTATAAACTACGAAGAACTGTATATCAAACTATAAATTGATTGTTAAAGAGAAATTTATAGAAGAAAATTGGCGGGCAAAAAGTGGGCGTTGACAGGGCGATTACCAAATGGTAATATAGTACGCAGAAAAAGTTTAATGTCACTCCATTAAAAAAGACGATTTCTGGGCGAAACCGTTTGACACCAGACAGCTATCCGATAGAATGAAGATAGGAACAATCTTACCGAAAGGAAAGAAGCCTATGGAAAGAAAATCAGATAAAGTCAGGAGATTAGTCAGAGAAGGGCAGTACAAAGCAGCCCTCGGAATCGTAAAGGGATTTAGACTTGGAATTACACCAGAACAGTCCTCAGTATTTGTTCTTGCCTATGAGTCTATGGTTCACGAACAGTTCTACCGACAGTTAGGACAGGACACAAAACAGAATGTCAGTAATGGAATAGCTCTACTGACTCGGATGTATGGAGGACAGGACAATGGAAAGAAAGATTTACACCAGCAGATTCAGCAATCCTGAATTGAAAACTGGTAAGTACACAGTATGTGGGATAGTAAGAGGGATGCCAAAGTTCCCGTTGGGGTATGCGCTGGATGGAAATATTATCCAGATAGCACCGCCCGGCTACCTGTTCAATGTATATGACAGAGCGATATTCACACCGAAGTATTTTGAACACATGAATAGACAGCAATTCGGAGTGATACAGGCGTACTTGAATGAGTATCTGGACAGAGGAAAAGATTTGGTGTTGTGCTGCTACGAAGATGTCAGAATTCCTGATGAATGGTGCCACAGATTAGTATTTGCAGAGTGGTACGAGAAGAAGACAGGAATTAAGATTGAGGAATTATCAGATCCATCGGTTCCAAAGATACCGAGGGAGAAGAAAAAGGAGGTTCCGAAAAAGGAGCCGGAAAGACCAGAATTTGAGCAGATGTCATTGTTCAGTCTGGGAATGTTAACATAATAGCCGCCAGTAGCTCAGTGTTGGTAGAGCAACAGACTCTTAATCTGTAGGTCATGTGGTTCAACTCCCATCTGGCGGACTAACAACAACGGCTATCAGGATAATTTTCTGGTAGCCTTAATTTTTGCATAATGCTGACAAATTGCACAAATACAGAAGCGTAAGTTTGACGAAAAGATACCCAGTTGATTCTAAAGAACCATTGTAATAATTTTATAAGCCAGACCATAAAACGAAACCAGAAGCAATCCAGAGGTTTTCAGAAGGGCTTATACTATGAGTGATCGTGTTGCTGATACCTGAGTGGTACGCAACTTTGAAAGACTCCTGCGGGAGTCTTTTTGCATGGGAGGATTAACATGAATACAGTTGTATTGTATGACGAACAGACAAAAGAAGTAAAAGCCATTGGATATGACAACCAATGGGTACTCCCTTGCGGTACGAGTGTTAGAGGCTATTATGGGAATGATGAACCAGTATTGATAAATATTGGCGGTAAGATGTTCCTGAAAGAGAATGCCTTCATCACGAAAATAGATTATTGAAGGAGGAAAGACCCGATGGCAAAGTTTCAGAACCCCGGCGCATTTTTCCTAGGCACCTTAGTACCAGCAGAGCAGAAATTCCTAAAACCATTGATTGAGAACGCCAGAAAGCAGGGCTATACGAAGTTTGTTGAGCCATGTTCCGGTGCTTTTGCCATGTCACACTTGGCAGTACAGTCAGGATTCAAGCCCGCAGAGATTGAGGCATCAGACGTCAGTATGTTTACTTCGATTATGGGCTATGCAATCATGGAAAAGAACCTTGAAGAACTGGAACTTAAAGCAGAGGGCTTCACATCGGAAGAACTGCTGGACCCACCAGTAGCCCTGTACGCATGGAAGGTGTTGAGTACAACCAGAAATGCCGGAAAAGATTATTTTTACAATATGCTGCTGGATTTACAGTATCGGAGAGAGGAACACATCGGAGCACTGAGAGAGCAGCTTGACAGGGCAAAGGGATTGCTGAAAGGATTCAGTTACAGACCTTTGGATATGTGGAAACACATGGATGAAGTGTTAGATGATCCGCATTGCTTGGTGATTGCCAATCCGCCTACATACACAGCAGGATTTGAGAAGTGGTATGACACAGGCGGTAAGATGTCATGGAAAGAGCCGGAGTATGGAATATTCGACCCGAAGACCGGACTCAAGCAGTTCATGGATTTGTGTAAAGATGCGAAGTGCCTTGTTATGTGCTATGAAGAGAATGAACCTCACATGACTGCTGGTACTCCTGTATTTGCAAGGTATGGTGTGAGGAATGGAATCAATGTATACCTGACGACCAACAGACCAGATGAAGCGACGGCACTTGCGGAGGGTAGGAAGATTACCAGACCAAGCGAAAGCAAACTGGAAAAGCTGGAATGTTCTATGCTGCCTCGTGACTACGAGATTACGGATAAGTCTAAAGTAGAACTGTGTCAGGTGGAGAGAGCGGAGGCACAGTATTACAGACAGTTGTGGACTCACAATTTTGTTGGCAGTTCTGCACCGATTAACATAGCGGTCTTGATTGATGGAAAGATAGCGGGTGTGTTTGGCGTGGATAAGTCAGCACTGACTATGGGAGCGTTTGGTACTCAGGTATCGGATGCTCTTTTTTTGATGTACGGCATGACAATTCCTCATGTGAAGTACAGATTGGGTAGACTGATCACCATGCTCGCACAGAACAGGGAGTTTGTCTACAAGATATGTACAGATCTTGAGAAGGAAAAGGTCAACAGTCTAAAGACTGTTCAGATGACAAAGTATCCAGAAGCAAAAGAGATGCGGGGTATTATGAAGTTGACAAAGAAAGTTCCTGATAAGAAAATGGGATTCCGGCTGACATACGAATCCGAACTGAAAGACCGGACACAGCAGGAAACACTTTCAGAATGGTTAAGGAGGGAAGACAAGTGGAGGAAGGAAAGGGCAAAAACAAAGTCCAGTACGAAGAATTAGCAGATCTCGGCAGTGGTCTGATTATCGCAAAAGTAAAGATTACGGATGTCAGAGAGCAGGATATCAATGCAAGGATCATGAAGCCGGAAATGATGAAGCAGTTGACTGATAACATCAGGAAAAGAGGACAGCTTGAAAGCCTTCCGTATTGTGCATTGACAGATAAGATTGAAATTATCTCAGGACACCACAGATTCAGGGCAGCAAGGGAGGCTGGAATGAAAGAGGTGATTGTTATCCTTGACATTTCAGGTCTGAACCGTTCGCAGATTGCGGCGAAGCAGATAGCACACAATGCAATCTCCGGATTTGATGATAACGACGTTCTAAAAGAAATCGCAAAGATGATTTCAGATGTAGACGATATGCTGGAAAGCTATATCGGCAAGGATATTTTGGAGGAGCCGATGGCAGAAATTGATAAATTGCTTTCCCCCACAATATCGTTTGAGTGGAAGAACGTAGTGTTTGCGTTCCTTCCGCACCAGATCAATGATTTGGAGAAGCTGGTAAAGGCGATTGAGACACAGAAGCCGGAGTTCATAGGCGCTGCAAACATTGAACAGTATAAGGAATTCATGGAAACGCTCAGTAAGTTTCAGGGATTCTCCAACATCAAGAATGTAGGCGCTGCAATTCATGCAATGATTAAACAGACAGGAAGTATGTTGGAGGATGTCGGCTATAGTGAGGACAGAGAGTGGGTGCAGTTGACTGAAATCTTTGGTGGCTCTGCCATACCGAAGGAATCAGCAGATGTAATAAAAGATGCTGTCAAAAAAATGATAGAAGATGGAGTCATTGGTGCGAAGAATAAGTGGCAGTTCATTGAGTATCTTGCCGCCGATTATCTTGCAGGAAAGTAGGTGGCACATCATGGGAAAAGGAGCAGTACCCAAGTACAATCCGAAGTATCATCCTGATTGGGCTTGGAGTTTATATGCAAGAGGAGCGATAGATGCGGAAGTTGCCGAGGCGTTTGGGGTATCAGTGAGAACGATACATCGCTGGAAGAAAGATTATCCTGAGTTCGCAGAAGCCGCTACTCAGTCGAAAGACATTGCCGATGCGCAGGTTGAAAGAAGCCTGTTCAAACTGGCAACAGGTTTTCGTTATACCACTACCGATACGAAGATCACGATGGATAGTAATGGAAACCAGAAGCCAGCAGAAATTAGAAAAACTGAGCATGAAGTACCGCCTGATACTGGCGCTGTTTGTTTTTGGTTGAAGAACAGGCGACCTGACGAGTGGAGAGATAAGCAGATTATGGAGTTCTACGAAGTGGAAGATTTGGAGGATACTGATTCTGGAATCTACTCTGAAAACGAATCAGGTCAAAGTACGGAAACGTAAGACTATTCCGTATCAGTTCGGATCAAGACACAAAGCCTATATCAGAAAATGCCAGTATTCTACGTTTAACATCTTAGAGGGGGCTGTCCGTTCGGGAAAGACGGTAGATAATATATATGCCTTTGCACACGAATTGAAGACGACACCTGATAAGATACATTTGGCTACTGGTTCTACAATGGCAAACGCCAAGCTGAACATCGGCGATGCAAATGGTTTCGGACTGGAATACATATTCAGGGGGCAAAGCCATTGGGGGCAGTACAAAGGCAACGACTGTCTGTATATCAGTGGACCAGCAACCAATTATAAGCAGAAAATCGTAATTTTTGCGGGAGGGGCATACTCCGACAGTTACAAGAAAATCCGTGGTAATTCCTATGGAATGTGGATAGCGACGGAGATAAACCTTCACCATGATACGACGATTAAAGAGGCGTTCAACAGACAGTTGGCTGCCAAGAACAGAAAGATATTCTGGGATATGAACCCTGATCACCCAAAAGCTCCGATATATGTGGATTATATCGACAAATATGCAAGGCTTAATGATGAAGGAAAACTGCTCGGCGGATTCAATTATGAACACTTCACAATATATGAGAATGTTAATATCCCACCGGAAAGGATTGCTGAAATAGTAAGCCAGTATGATGAAGGGAGTATTTGGTTCATTCGAGACATTCTCGGTCAGAGAAGTATAGCGGAAGGACTCTGCTATGTTAAGTTCTCTACGAAGTATGCTGCATACAATAATGCTCTTGCGAGAGCGAGAACGCCAGAAGACTATGAAGCAGCAAAGAAAGTAAATCCTTACCTTGTTGAGAAGAATACTGTATTGGGGTGGTTGAAAGAAGGTAGACTTGGAAGTATCAATGTAGGTGTTGACTTTGGAGGCAACGGCTCCGGTCACACGTTTGTAGCAACGACCAATCTCGATGGATATCATACGCTGATAGCACTGAGGTCCGAGAGGCATCTTGGGGATGAAATAGACCCTGTAGAGCTCTCGCGCCTCTTTATTTTGTTTATTCAGAGAATTTTGAAAGATTATGGATATGTTACATACGTTTACTGCGATAACGCAGAACAGGTGTTAATGAGAGGCTTATCAGCGGCTCTGTCAGAGAACCTTATGGGAGATATCAAGTTGGGGAATGCAATCAAAGCCAGAATTAACGATAGAATCAATCTCAAGACTAAGCTGGATGCACAGAACAGATTCCTGTATATAGAGGAGGAGTGTGAAAGTTTGGCAGAGGCTCTGTCAATGGCAGTCTGGGATAGCAAGAAAATAGAATTGGAAAGACTGGATGATGGTTCGTCGGATATTGATTCATTGGATGCGTTTGAATACACCTACGAGAGAGATATGAAAGCCTATATAGAAAGGGTAGGAGGTGTTTAATGTGTGAATATCAAAGATTTTGTAAGAAAGGTTGTGGATAAATTGCTTAATAGAAAGCACGTGGAGGAAAAGATAGCATCGAACATAGCTGTATCTGGAAAAATGTCGGATGCTATTGATTTATGGAAAAACCTTTATATCAACGAACCACCGTGGATGGGTGGGGAAAAGAATGTTATCCCGATGAACATTCCGGCAACGATAGCGGAGGAAATAGCCAGACTTGTGACAATTGAAATGAAGAGTGAGATATCTGGCAATTCCGCATTTGCTACGTTTCTGAATACTCAGTACCAGAAAGCGATTAAGGATTTGCCACAGAAAGTAGAAGTATATGCAGCAAAAGGCGGAATTGCAATGAAGCCGTATTTCAGTGATGGAAATATTTTGGTTGACTTCACTCAGGCAGAGAATTTTTTGCCTACATCGTATAACAGTAACCATGAGATTACTGGCGCGGTGTTCGTGGATTCAAAGAGGATAGGGAAATACCTATATACCAGATTGGAGCATCACGAACTGAAAGGAACAACCTATACAGTTGTCAACAGAGCGTTTCGGTCAGAACAGTTGTTTGATTACGGCGACGAAGAGATTTTGAGTGCAAGATATCCTTTGCAGAATCAGGTTCCGCTTAGTACGGTTCCTGAGTGGGCTTCATTATCTGAGGAGCCGGTTGTTATCAATGATGTGCAAAGACCTTTATTTGTCTACGTTAAAGTTCCACGGGCGAATAATGTTGATCCTGCATCTCCACTTGGAGTATCCGTCTATTCAAGAGCAATAGACTTCATAAAGATTGCTGATGAACAACTATCGGGAATATTACATGAATATGGAATACTTGAGGCGGCGGTGTTTGCCAGTAATAATCTGTTCAAACTGGATAAGAAGGGAAATCCTATTCTGCCGACAGGAGATGAACGAAAGTTTAAAACGGTAGATACAACAGGCATGACAGAAACTTTATTGAAAGAATTTGCTCCTCAGTTCAGAGACGACAGCTTGTTTAATGGACTTAATCAGTATTTGCAGAAGATAGAGCTGCTGTGTGGTCTTGCCTATGGAACGCTGTCTTTGCCGCAGGATATTGAGAAGACGGCAACGGAAATCAAAGCATCGAAGCAGAGGTCTTATTCATCAATCTGTAATATACAGTCAGCATGGGATGAAGGGCTCGAACATTTAAGCTATTCGATGGCTGTCATAGCAATACTATATGGGCTTGCACCGTTTGGAGAATATTCAATCTGCAATGAGTGGGGAGATGGCGTGATTGAGGACATAGATATTGAGTATCAAAGAAGGTGGGGGCAAGTTGTAGCCGGAAAGTTGAAATTGGAAAAGTTTTATTCGTGGTATTACGGTATCACGGAAAAAGAGGCATTAGACTTGATACCAGAGCAGCCGAAGACTCCATTTCCACCGGAAGAATAGTGGGGTGGTTATATGCTGACACCAGAATATCTTGCAGGATGTACGGGCGATATTGTCGACTTGTACGATGCCTTAAATACATCTGCAGTTCAGGATATGTCGAAGCGGATTGTAAAGTATGGGAGGATTACAGAAACCTCCAACTGGCAAATGAAGCAGCTTCAGGAGTGCGGATATTTGCAGGAAGACCTCATTCGTGATATAGCAGCAGCGTCAGGGTATTCCGAAAAGTATGTCAGGCATTTATTCAATGATGCTGCCGTTCAGAACATCCGGTATGAAAATGATATTGCAAAGATGGCTGGATTGACCCCGATAGGTATAAACCAGTCACCTCAGATGTCTCAGTTATTGGCAGCTACGATAGAAAAGACCAACGGTAATCTTAGAAATCTGACGCTGACATCTGCCGTTAAGACACAGCAAGCCTATCTCGAAGCAGTGAACCTTGCTTATATGCAAGTAGCCACAGGAGCCATGCCGTACAATCAGGCAATCAAGAATGCCATACAGTCAGTTGCAGTTAATGGGCTTGAAGTACAATATGCAAGCGGAGCAGTCGGTAAGATTGATTCTGCGATAAGAATGAATGTTCTGACAGCGGTTAATCAAACTGCTGGAAAGCTGACTATGATGTATGCGGATGAAATGGAATGTGATCTCGTAGAGACTACAGCACATATGGGGGCAAGACCTTCACATCAAGACTGGCAAGGAAAGATATTCAGTCGAAGTGGTAGATCAAAAGAGTATGCTGAATTTGAGAGCAGTACGGGATATGGGAGTGTAGATGGTCTATGCGGAGCGAATTGCAGACATAATTTTCATCTGTTCTTTGATGGATATTCAAAGCCAGCATATTCGCAAGAATATCTGGAAGACCTTGCAAACCGGACGTATGACTGGAATGGAAATGCGCTGACAGATTATGAATGTTCCACCAAACAGAGGCAGTATGAAAGAAGCATTAGAGAAGATAAGAGGGTACTCAGTGCGTATAACGCAGCAATCCAGAACGCACAAGATGAAGAAACCATAAATACCCTGAAAGAAGATTTTCAGGTTCGCTCAGTGCGGCTTAAGCAACATGAAAAGAAAATGCAGGAATTTTGTCAGGCTACGAACCGGGAGGTAGACACGTCCAGAACTCAGGTACACGCAGTAAGAGATGATTACGGAAATATAGTTTCATTTGACAGAAGCACCAGCATGAAAGCTGTATGGGCGAATAGGAGAGCAATGAATGGATAGGAGGCGGTTGAAATTGCATCGAAACAAATCAGGTTAGTCAAGAGATTGCCTGAAGGTCTGGAAACAGACAGATTCATATTCATGTTTGACGGTAAAAGGTATGAAAAAGAATACGGATGCCGTTACGAGGATAGAGAGGCACTTTTGATATTCAGACAGGAAATCATAAAGAGTTTTTCAGCAAAGAAAACCTATAATTCTACCTCTGGAACGCTATAAAAACGCAACCAGAGGATTTTTTACAACTGAATATGTGTGAATAAAGAGAGGCAGTTTCAATTTTATGGCACTGTCTTTTTTTGCTGCAAGTAGCGGCATAAACCTTGTCCGAGAATCGGTCATGACATTAAAACTGCTCCGGAAATATCCCTGTCCGACATGGGAAAAAAATCAGTCGGTGAGACGGCAAGCAGCCGCCGAAAGGAAAGGAAAAGACATGACATTAAAGGAATTGTGTGGAGAAGAGCTGTATGCTCAGGTGGAAGAGAAGCTGAACGAAGTGAACGGAAAGATTGCGGACAAGAAAGATCACGTTCGCTTCGCAGATCTGTCGGAGGGTGCTTATGTAGCGAAGGAAAAGTTTGACGCTAAAGTTTCAGAACTTTCCGGTGTGAAGAAACAGCTCGAGGACGCCAACAACGAGATCCAGTCCTACAAGGATATGGATGTGGATGGTATCAAAAAGTCCGTCACGGATTGGGAGAAAAAGTATGAAAAAGACACAGCGGCATTGAAGAAACAGATGGAAGAACAGGACTACGCACATCAGAAAGATATGTTCTTCAGCGGTGTCAAGTTCTCTTCCAATGCAGCAAAGGTAGGAATGATGGCTGAGTTCGATAAACAGAAATTTCAGTTGAAAGACGGCACATTTGTTGGTGCAGAAAAATGGTTAGAGGATCAAAAGACATCCGATGCGGCATCGTTCGTCACAGAGGAACAGCCGGGTGGTGGAGAATATCAAATCAATAATGATCAGACCGGGCAGCAGGCACTCCCCAATTTTGCAACAGCAACAAGTAGCGGCTCTGGACAGTCAGGTGATCAGATGAAACCCTTTAATCTTGGGTTCCGTCATGTGAGAGGCGGTCAGAGCGAGACAAAGTAAGATAACAAGGAGGAAAACGAGATGCCTACAATTAACTATGCAGAGCAGTATGAGGCTGCTCTTTTACAGGAGTTTGCTTATGCCCTTTACTTCGGGGCGCTTTTTGCCACGCCGAACAACGGCAGATATCAGTGGCTCAATCAGGAAACCATTCAGATTCCCAGCATCAAGACAACGGGACGTGTGGATGGAGACATGGAGACTATCGGGACGAAGAAGAGGAACTTTCAGAATTCTTGGACACCGCTCAAGGTAGCGAATCATAGAACGTGGAGTACGCTTGTGCATCCCAGACAGATTCAGCTTACCAATATGGTTGCGTCCATCGCAAACATCACGAGGGTATTCAATGAGGAGCAGAAGATTCCAGAGATGAACGCATATTGCGTATCCAAGCTGTTTTCGGATTACAAGGAGGCCGGAGAGAATCCTGATACCACGGTACTCACCATAGAGAACATCCTCACGGTGTTTGATTCTTGGATGTCTGCTATGGATGATGACCGTGTACCACGTCAGGGGCGCATCTTGTATGTGACACCGCAGACAAGGACTATTCTTGAGAATGCAAAGGGAATCTACAGAACGATTGCTACGGATCCGGCAAACGGGGCAATCAGCCGCGCAATTCAGTCTCTCGATGAGGTGAGAATCGAGCCTTCCGTTCCTGCGGATATGATGAAAACGCTGTATGATTTTACTGAGGGCTGGGCGGTTGACAGTAATGCACAGCAGATAAACATGATTCTGGTAGACCCTATGGCGGTAATTACGCCGATTCACTATGAGTTTGCGCAGCTCGATCCCCCGTCCGCAGGTTCCGATGGCAAGTACGTCTATTTCGAGGAATCCTTCGAGGACGTATTCCTGCTCCCGAAGAGAAGTAGTGCGATTAAGTTTAACATCAGCGGTGCGAAGAATACATACACAGAAGTGACAAGTCCGTCCGGCAACCCAAGCACTCAGGGATATTTCGAGAAGAACGGCACAAGCTATACGCTGACAACGGACACTACCGTACAGAGCGGTAAGACGTATTACACAAAGTCGTAAAAAATGATTGAGGAGCGGCCAGTGGCTGCTCCTCTCTGTATGAAGGAGGAAGACATTATGCTGAAAGCATATCGAGGAAACAGAGTATTAAGAATACCTGAGGAAAAGAAGAAAGATTACATCGCTCTCGGCTACAGGATTACAGACATGGACGGGAAGGTTCTGCATGATCCCGTAGATAACACTGACAACGTAAAAGTGTTGAAGGATGGGCTTCAGGAGAAAGATAAGACTATCGCGGAGCTGAACGGCGAGATCAAAGCACTGAATCAGAAAGTGGCAGAACTTGAATCTGCTGTAGCGGAGAAAGATAAGACTATCGCGGACCTGAACGCTAAGATTGCGGAAAGCGAGAAGGCTGCGAAGAAATCTACCAGTTCTGGAAAAGCCACAAAATAAGGCTCTAATATGTTCAGGCAATAAAATCCATAAGGAGGTAGATTAAAATGCCCCAAGAGGCTATAACGAAGCCATACGTAGACTTCCAGTTCTACCAGTCAGAATACAAAGGCACACGCATTGCCTCCGAAGAAATATTTGCGGAATGTGAGCGTGAGGCAGAAGCATATTTGGATTCGCTGACCTTTAGGAGAATACCGAAACTGGCAGATGTAGATGATTCGCTTCTCCGCGATATTAAGTATGCTGTTTGTAGTATGGCTGAAACATACCAAAGCCATAAGGCAGCGCTAAAGGTTGCGGCAAATGGAATCCAGTCGGAAAACAGAGACGGATACTCAGTGTCGTATGCACAGGCAAAAGATACTGATTGCCAGTATAATGCAATCATGAATAGTGAGGCTCAAAAGTACCTGTCTTATACAGGATTGTTTTATTGTGGAGGTGGACCGTATGATCTGCAACGCAAACATAACGATAGTCAACCGAAAGAGAGATAGCGGGAGAAATGAAGTTCTCATGCCAACCGTTATTAAGCATGTGGCATGGCATTCAAGTAATGATGCCACCGGAGGAAATTCGGTATCGAGTCATGATGTAGTAAAGGTGAGAATCCCGATTGACGCTGATTTCGGAGAAAAGACTTATGTTCCGCGAGTTGTATATGATGCCATGTCGGTAGAAGAGGCAAAAGGGTATTGGACACTGGCAGAACGCGATATTGTTGTTAGAGGGGAAGTAACCGAAGAGGAAGTTACCCAGACAAAACTCGCCGAGCAGTTCCCAGAGTTATTTCTGATTAACAGTTATTCGGATAATACAGACCTCGGCACAGATGCGATAAAGCATTGGAGAGTGGGTGGCTCCTGATGTCATTAGTCATTAAGCAACCTACAAATCAGAAAATGCGATTGGGAAAAGCGACTGTAGAGTTGGTATGGAATCCAACTTTTGGAATGGTAAGGACGTCTCAGTTCAAAAAGGCTCAGGTCTTCGTAGACAGCGAGACATTGAGATATTGTAGTCCGCTTGTCCCGTTTAGGACAGGTGCACTTGATAAGTCTGGCAAACTCGGAACGAACCTCGGAGATGGAGTAATCAGATATATTGTTCCCTATGCAGCATGGCAGTATTATTGTACGGCTCAGACCAGACCTTATGATGCACAGAGAGGTGGTATGTTTTTTGAGAGAATGAAGATGGCACACAAAGACGACATCAAAAGAGGGGCATCTGCTATTTTGAAGGGAGGATGAAATGTCAATCATACAGAGCGTGACCGATTTTATGAAAACTTGCCCTGAATTGAAAGATGGATATTTCAGAGTTGATTCGCTTGGCAATAGACCGACTGAATACACAATTGAGTCCATGCCGTGTGATCCGTGGATAGATAGGTATGTAGGCGGTGGCGGAATTAAGCAATTTCTGTTTGCCCTTGGTTCACGAGAATTTTATAGCGTTGACTCTATGCAGAATGTTGAGAACCTTGAATTTTATGAGAAATTGGAAGAATGGATCGAAGAATGCAACAGGGATGGAATGCTGCCAGATTTAGGCAATGGAAAGTCAGCGGAGGAAATAGAGATTGTTTCTACCGGATTCTTGTATAGTACAGATGGCAAGACAGCCAGATACCAAATACAGCTACGATTGACCTATGAAAAGGAGGATTAAGTATATGACAAAAAAAGCCATAGGCGCTTTAAAGCGCAATAGTATCGCAGACTATTTGAAAGTCGGCGATAAATGGGAGTTGATGAATAAAGGTTTTACAAAGCTGGATGAAAACCCCAACGCCCAGAAAGACACCGTTACCTATATCGGTGATGTTACCAGCAGTTCCAGTATTGAAAGTTACCAGACAGAGTTTCCCTATGATTCGCACGTCATTCCGAGCCAGAAAGCTGTGATGGCGTTATATAACACCGGAAGAAATCATGACACTGGTTCTGATGCAGAGTTTGAATATCTGAGAGTAGATCTGTTCCTGCCTGTTGCAGATCAAGTTGATGGAGAAGAGAGTTACCTTGCAAGGAAGTTTATTGTGTCCAACGAGGTTTCCAGTTGTTCAGCAGAGGGTGGCAAGAAGATAACCGTTTCTGGCAATCTGAGTGCTGTTGGTGATTTTGTGACTGGCAAGTTCGATCTCAAGACTCTTGAATTTACAGAGGGGGATTTTTCCGCAGCAACGGAATGATAAGTACAGACTGACATAGCATCTGTTACGAAACAGATGTGAGCAGTAGCCGGAGATAGAGTGAGCGTATCATCTATCTCCGGTTTTCTTTGCATAGATACGCATTAAGGAGGATGTAACATGGTTACGATTAAAGGAATTGATTTTGATGTATCTTTTACAGATGCAGATGTTATTGAGAGATATGAAAATGCTGCTATGAAAATGAGAGATGCGGTTGCTGATAAAACGAAGTTTAAAGGCATGAGCACAGCGAACGCATTGAGAGAACAGTGCAGAATAATGGAGGAGTTTATTGACACTACGCTTGAATGTGATTCTTTAAATGTACTGTTCGGCGGAAAAAACGACCTCTTGGAACACATGAAAGTTTGCGACGAGATGAACACAAGAGCAGCAGAAGCCAAGAAAGCATTGGCAGACATCAGTAACAAGTATGTCCAGAAACAACAGGCTGTCAGACCTACTGATTTCGCAGGACACAGCCATAAAGGTAGTAATCATGGAAAAGGCGGTAAGCGCTAATGGGGATGCTTTCTGAAAGGCTCCCTGAAACCGTAACTGTTGGAGGAGTGGAAGTTAGCATAGAAACTGACTTCCGCACTTCCATTTTGTTCGAGGAATTACTGAATGACACTGAACTCACCAATTTGCAGAAAGTGGTGCAAGCAGTAGAAATGTTCTATGGAGTACAGGTAATTAGCTGGGAAGACAGAAACGAAGCCATCGAAAAGATTTTGTGGTTTTACAATGGAGAAACACAAAAGCAGGCAATAAAAGATGGGGAAGGAGAAGCAGATGAAGTCGTAGCGACTGAGGCTCTCTATTCGTTTGAATATGATGCAGATAAGATATTTGCTGCATTTCAGCATGACTATGGAATCGATCTGCAAAGCATAGACTATATGCACTGGTGGAAGTTCAAGGCTCTGTTTAAGGGATTATCCGAGGAGAATGAAATCGTAAAGATAATCGGATATAGGGGAATGGTAATCGACCCGAAGTTGCCGAGTAGTCAGCAAGATTTCTACCGGAAAATGAAGCGAATTCATGCACTTCCAGCAAAGAGAGAGGAGCAGGAACTTCAAGATGAACTTGAGCAGATTTTGCTTCGCGGAGGTAGTCTGAAAGAATTCTTAGAAAGGAATGGGAGAGATGAATGAAAAAATAAAGAAGAATGTAATATGTCCTTTCTGTGGCTACCGTATGCCTATCAAATACGATGATGATGCGAAATGCAGAGGATTGTATGTGAAATGCAAAGGTAGACAGTGCGGAAAGACATTTGAAGTTAAAGTAGGATAATTCAAGTAGTGCCGTAGTGCCGATGGATGGAAACCGAAAAGAGGTGGAAGACATTGAGCGACGGCACTCTTAATTTTGATACCAGTATAGATACGAGTGGCATAAATACTGGCTTGTCGAAGATTGGAAGTATTGCCTCTACAAGTTTGAAAGCAACAGGGGCCATCCTTACAGGTACTGCAACAGCAATCAGCGGATTGGGTGCGGCGGCTATTAAGGTAGGTTCTGATTTTGAGGCACAAATGGATAAAGTGGCTGCGATCAGCGGTGCAACGGAAGGAGAATTCCGGCAGTTATGTGACATTGCTAAAGAGATGGGCGCTACCACAAAATTTACGGCGACGGAGGCTGGACAAGGGCTTGAATACATGGCTATGGCTGGATGGAATGCAGAAGACAGTATAGCAGCCTTGCCAGCGGTACTGAACCTTGCGGCGGCAGCCGGAGAAGACTTAGGAACCACATCTGATATTGTTACGGATGCGATGACAGCGTTCAAGATGGAGGCGGGCGAAGCAGCACGTTTCGCGGATGTACTTGCAGCAACAGCAACAAAAGCAAATACAAATGTAAGCATGATGGGAGATACGTTTAAGTATGTCGCACCAGTTGCAGGAACGCTCGGTTATAGCATTGAAGATACTTCAGTAGCTATTGGGTTAATGGCAAACTCTGGAATTAAGGCGTCCATAGCAGGAACATCACTCAGAAGCATACTTACTAGGCTATCGACAGACGCGGGGGCGACTTCAAATAGTTTGGGCGCTCTTGGTACGTTAACAGAAGTGCTCGGCGTTCAGTTTTACAATGCGGACGGAAGTGCAAGAGACTTTAACGAAGTGTTAAGCGAAAGCCGTGAGGCATGGAGGGATCTTACCGAAGAAGAACAGCTAAACTATGCTAAAACAATAGCTGGGCAGGAAGGTATTTCCGGCTGGATGGCTTTGATGAACGCATCTCAGGAAGATGTGGAGGAGCTTACTGACAGCATAGAGAATTGCAACGGTGCAGCCGAAGAAATGGCTGCTATTATGCAAGATAATCTGGCAGGGCAAGTAACAATTTTGCAGTCATCTCTTGAAGGACTTGGTATTTCCGTATATGAGTCCATGCAGGAACCGCTGAAAGAGACTGTAATCATGGCGCAGGGATGGGTAGGACAGTTACATGATGCGTTCAAAGAGGGTGGATTTGAAGGTCTGGTATCTGAGACTGGTGATGTAATAGCACAGATAGCCCAAAAGATTGCAGAAGCAGCACCTATGCTCATAAATGCGGCAGTTGGGCTTATCAGTTCGTTTAAGGATTCGCTGTTTCAGAATAGAGAGGATATAGCATCTGCTGGTTCTGAATTGATTACAGCTTTGGTCGAAGGGCTCGCCTCAGCGCACGAAGACATCATGATTACGATAATAGAAATAGGTTCAGATATTCTTGAGAAGATTGCGGAATCTGCGCCGGAAATAGTTTCTGCTGTCGTAACGGCTGTCACAGATATTACAGAATCTTTGGCTGATTATTCTCCGAACATATTGCAAGCGGGAGCAGATATCATTCTTGCTATTGCGAACGGAATTGCAGAAGCTCTTCCTATGCTGGCGACTCATGCGGCGCTCATATTGACTGATATATGCAATGCATTGGTCCAGAATATTCCTGCATTAGTGGATGCTGCTTTACAGATAGTGCAAGCACTGGTACAGGGGCTAATAGAGGCTCTGCCATTCTTGTTAGATGGTGCAACTACACTGTTTATGAGTATAGTAGAGGCGCTGCCAGTAGTAATAGAGCAGTTAGTGACGGCATTACCTGAAATCATTGCTACGATTGTGGACTTCTTGGTTAGTTCGCTGCCTCAGATTGTTGATGCTGCGCTTACTATGCTGTTCGGTCTGATTGATGCAATACCAGATATAATTGAGGCACTGGTCGAAAATCTGCCGGACATAATTATTGCCATAGTCGAGGCACTGATTAGTGCTACTCCTCAAATTGTCGAGGCAGCGGTTACGCTGTTTTTTGGTTTAATCGAGGCAATACCACAGATCATAGCGGCGCTGGTCGAGGCAATACCGGAAATTATTATAGCAATAGTTGACACCATCGTAGGGCTCGGATCTATGTTGATAGATGTTGGCTCGAATATCATTGACTGGATTGTTGAGGGTGTTTCGTCTGTATGGGGCAATGTCACTGAATGGTTTGCAGAAGCAATACCGAGCCTGATTAGCAGCATTGTCACATTCTTTGAGGAACTGCCGTATAAGATAGGCTACGCAATCGGAAATATAATTGGTACGCTGATAGACTGGAACAACAGTGTAAACGAATGGATTGTTACGGAAGTTCCGAAGATTATTGATAATATCATAGAATGGTTCAAAGAATTGCCGGATCGGATAGCCAAATGGTTCAACCAGACAGTAGACGATCTCGTTCAGTGGGGAACGAACTTCAAGGAGAGTGCAGGGCAGAAAATAGAAGAAATCTGTTCTGGAATCGCCGAGGGATTCAAGGAACTGCCGAGTAAGTTGGTAGAAATCGGTGGAAACCTAATTAGCGGTCTGATCGAAGGAATTACCGGAAAGGCTCAAGACCTCTGGAATAGTGTGACAGACTTCTGCGGAGGAATCGTAGACGGATTCAAAGATGCACTCGGTATTCACAGTCCTTCGACTGTGATGGAAGAACAGGCTGGATACTTGGTCGATGGCGTAGTAAACGGAATTGCGGATATGCCTGCAAGGGCATTAGAAGCCATGAGTGGAGTAGTGGCAGAGGTTATGTCATGGGGAGCAGAAATGGCATCTGCTGGACTAAGCGCGGCTAAAGAATTTGCAAACTCTGTCATTACCGCAATACAGGAATTGCCGACAAGTGTATGGACGTGGCTTGTTGATGTTGTTACAAGAGTAACAATGTGGGCGGTCAATCTCAGAACCGCAGCGATTGCCGCCGCCACTGGATTCGTAAATGGCGTAATTGAGCAAGTTTCGCAGCTACCTACGAAAATCTGGACGTGGCTTGTTGATGTCGTTAATAAGATAACTGTATGGAGAACGAATCTTATTGAAAAAGGTCGGGCAGCGGCAGAAGGGTTGTGCACATCGGTTATTGATGGAGTCAAAGGATTGCCCGATAAGATGCTGGAAATCGGTAGCAATATTGTAACCGGAATCTGGGATGGCATATCCTCTGGTTGGAGTTGGCTTACTGATAAGGTTAAAAATTTAGCAGATAGTTTGCTGGAAACGGCAAAGAACGCACTCGACATTAATTCACCGTCCAGAGTGTTCATGATGGAAGTCGGAAGATGGATTCCCCCGGGGATATCAAGTGGTATTTCAATGGCTATGCCGTCTGCTATATCTGACGTAGAGGATGAAATGGAGTTGTTGGTCACAAAGGCACAGGCTTCTCTTGTATTTGATACGATTAAGACAGCAATGCCGATAGTCAATGTAGCCAGTGCTCGTGCAGAAAAGGCAGTAACCATAATCAATAATTATGATTACAGCACTGATATAGATAATGAATTTAATGTGCCAGTCGCAAGTGCAGCAGAGATCAATAGAGCGAACCGTCAGACGGCGAGAAAAATATACGGAGGTGTTAAGTAAATGGCAGTAGCGAACCAAATGACCATTACACTTGAGTGTAATGGTTTATCACTGGTCGCTGGAAAAGGTAAAGAGTTCAGCATAAATGAGGTTACCGGAATCGAATCATCTGATATTGAAATCAGTATGTCCGACAATGCATTAGTGGATGGTTCCACAGTGAACGGAAAAAGAATAAAGTCTAGGGCAATCCATATTGTTATGACACTGAGAGATGATAAGAACAATCCAGTGAACAGGCAAAGGATAATAAAGTTCTTCAATCCGAAGTATACAGGAAAGCTAATAATTAACGCCATGGGTACGGAAAGGAATATCCAATATGAGCTTGAGGGATGGACGTTCAAAAAACAGACAAATTTGATGTCCAGATTACAAGTACTCGTAGATCTTATCTGCCCTAACCCATATTTTAAGAACATGGATAATTTCGGAAGGAATATGGCAGATATCAGTAAACATATTGCATTTCCATGGACGGTGGTAAAGAAAAAAGTTGCGGTTCCAAGTCCATACAAAGGGCTGACGCTTGCGGGACAGATTACAGGATATAGGACTTTGAAAAAAGAGGTTTATTTGCCGAATGATGGTGATGTGCCGGCTGGGCTGCAGATACAATTTATTGCGGAAAGGGGACCAGTTACAAATCCGAAGATAACACTGATTGGTACAGGGCAGTTTGTTCGAATTGTGACTGAGATGAATCAGGGAGATATCCTGTTGATAGATACAGACCAGAGGCATCAGATAATAGAACTTAATGGAGTGAATGCCTATCAAAAAATAGACAGACTTTCGGAAGCATTTGAACTGGCTGTAGGTAGCAATTATTTGAAGTATGACGCTGATGAAAACTATACTAACTTAGATGTAAAACTGTACTACACGCCGAGGTATTTGGGGGTATGAGCTAATATGAACCTTATTGTTTTGGATAAAAACTTTGACACGATTGGTAGCGTCGCATTGTTTCAAACATTGATCTGGGTGAGACGATATGAAAAATTGGGCTACTTTGAGTTGCATGCACCAATAGGCTATTTTGATTTGCTGAATCAAGGGAAGTATTTATACCGGAAGAACGCGGTAGAGCTAGGAGTTATTAGTGAAGTAAATTACTCGCAGGATGAGAACGGAAGCAGGTCATCTTATGCGAAAGGTTATTTTGCCGAGGTACTTTTGACAGACAGAGTAGTTGAAACTACTGTTACTCTTAATGGAAATGTTGAAATAGCCATGAGGGATCTGGTTACTCGGACTGCAATTTCCCCATCTGATGAAGACCGCATTGTTAAGCATTTGCGGCTGGGAGAAATATCCGGAGTATCAGGTACAGTGGATATACAGACGACAGGATCCAACTTGAGTGAAAAACTGTACAAAGTCGGAAGTTCGCAGGAAGTTAGCCACAGGGTACGGTATGATTATTTGACAAATGACCTTGTTTTTGAAGTGTGGCAGGGAAAAGACCGCAGGGATAGTCAGACGGAAAACAGTTGGGCTATTTTTTCTAATTCTTTTTTAAACATCCGGAATGTCGTATACAACCGAGACAGTAGTTCTTATAAAAATTTTGCTTATGTTGCGGGGGAAGGTGAAGGAACAGAGCGTGTAATAGTTACAGTGGATTTGAGACAGCCGGGCGAAGAAAGAAAAGAATTGTGGGTAGATGCAAGAGATTTGAGCCGGCAGGATGATAAAGGGACAAAAATGCCCTTGGCTGATTATCAATCTAAACTCGTACAAAGAGGAAAAGAAAGACTGGCAGAACATCGGAAAATAGAAATTGTAAACAGCAGTATAGATCCCTGTGTGAATCTGGAATATAAGAAAGATTTTGATTTGGGCGACCTCTGCACTTATATCAATACAGAAATTAACATTGTTACAGATAAACGCATCACGGAAATTATGGAAATCTATGAGGGTGGGGCAATTAATCTGTCTATTACATTTGGAACTGATGAGGTAACGACAATACAGCAACTAATTAGGAGGGAGGTATAAATATTGTTACGATCTGGTTTTTTCGACAGCGAAATAATAGGATATGACGAAGAAGGTATGCCTATCTTTGACAGAGCAGAATCCTCAGACTTCTTGGCACTGTTTATTTCAAGCATTATCAGCGATGGGGTTCTAGCTTTACCCGGTGATTGCTTTCAAGTGATCGCGGATAAAGGCATGAATTTGAAAGTAAGACCCGGATTAGGCATTATACGAGGCAGATTTGCTTATGACAAAAAAGAATTTGGAATAACCATTGCAGAGGCGCACACAGATATAGGGCATAAACGTATTGACCGGATTATTTTAAGGGCAAATTATCGGGAAAGACTGTGTGAAATTGTAGTAAAGCAAGGTACGGCTGCATCTGATCCGGTTCCACCGAGTTTATTACGTCCGGAATCAGGGGATTATTATGAATTATGCCTTGCGTATGTAACTATTAATTCAAAACAGACTACTATTTCGCAGAGTGATATTACAGACACAAGACTTGACAGTAATGTTTGTGGACTGGTGACGCAGGCTATAGACCATCTGGACACATCGGTGTTTTACAATCAATTACAGACCAAATTTGTTGAAATGGTAGCAGAATATACCAAATGGAAAAATAGTTTTACTGCGAACCAGAAAACAACATTTGATACATTGAACGCAGATTATACTGCTAAAATGAAAAAGTTTTTGTCGGATTCAGCAGGTCAATTTGACACATGGTTTTCTGAAAGTACAACAGACTGGACAGAAAAATTTTATAACTGGTTTAATATCTTGAAAGACCAGCTTACAGATAATGCAGCACTTAATTTACAGAATCAGATATACAGTATTAATGCGGTACTCCGGGAAATAACGGAAAGCGAGATCGATGAAATCATAGCAGGTACATACGAAGGCAATGAGGGCGGTATGGAGCCGGATATATACAGCCGGATCAGCGACGAAGAAATAGACAATATTGTAAATAATGCATTCCAGTAGAAGGGAGGAAAAGGAAGATGAAAATTGCCTATTTAGAAGACCTTGAAAGGCTTGTAGCAAATATGGCAAAAAAAATAAAAGACCTTTATGTAAAAAAAGAAACAGGGAAAGGTTTATCAACAAATGACTACACAACGGCAGATAAACAGAAAGTCGCAAATATCCCCACAGATTACATAGTATCCGGATCACAGACAACTACATCGACAGCAGACGGCGGTACAAACGTCTATACATTTACGCGCAGCAACGGGCAGACATCGACGTTTAGTATCAAAAATGGAGCGAAAGGAGCGACAGGTGCAGCGGGAGCCAAAGGCGCTACTGGAGCCACGGGTCCACAAGGACCCAAAGGGGACACAGGTGCAGCGGGAGCCAAGGGTGCGACCGGCACCCGCGGCAGCCGCTGGAATAGTGGCACAGCGATTACAGGCACCAGCACGACGGCGGCGATCTTTTCGGGCAGTGGTATCACGGACGCGCTTGTCAATGATTATTACCTTAACACATCGACAGGCTATGTATACAGATGTACGACAGCCGGAGCAGCGTCAGCAGCAAAGTGGGTGTATGTTGGCAGTATCAAGGGTGCTACCGGGGCGACAGGTGCAGCCGGAGCCAAAGGCGCTACTGGAGCCACGGGGCCACAGGGGCCCAAAGGGGACACAGGTGCAGCGGGAGCCAAGGGTGCGACCGGCACCCGCGGCAGCCGCTGGAGCAGCGGAACAGCAATCACGGGCACCAGCACGACGGCAACGGTCTTTTCGGGCAGTGGTATCACGGACGCGCTGGTCAATGATTACTACCTTAACACATCGACAGGCTATGTATACAGATGTACGTTAGCTGGTGCGGCGTCAGCAGCAAAGTGGGTGTACGTAGGGAGTATCAAAGGTGCGACAGGAGCAGGTGGCACATCTGAGCCAGAGATCACGGAGGCAGACATTGATAAGATTATCGCGGGTACTTTTAGTTAAAACAGAATTTTTTTAAGGAGGACAAGATCATGAGCATTATTACAGGGAGACGGCTTAATTATTTTTACAAAAAGATATTGGATAAGATCGCAACATTATATGCGTCCAAAAGTATTTACGGAGACTCAACTGTAAGCGTGGGAAGAAATAAGGGGACAACAGTTGGGGCGCACAGCGCATCATTTGGAGAAGAAACGGCTGCCACGGGTAGACATGCGTTTTCGACCGGACAACAGACTTCTGCTGCGGGCGATTGTGCGTTTTCGACTGGATATCAGACATTTGCCACGGGCAATTATGCGTTTTCGGGCGGCGATTATACAAGGGCAAGTGGCACTTATGCATTTACGGAGGGTTATAGCACAGAAGCAAGCGGCAATGCAGCGCACGCAGAGGGATATAATACAATAGCTAAGGGAAGCCGTTCGCACGCGGAAGGAAATTATACAACGGCACTAAAGGATCAGCATGTGATGGGGCACTATAACGACGAAACTAAAGCTACTGCAGGAGTTGAAACAGGCGCGGGAGATGGTACAGCATTTTGCATTGGTAATGGTATAAGCGGCACGGCAAGTAACGCCGTAAGAATAGACTATGGCGGCAAGGTATGGTGCAAAAAGGCATACTCATCCACTGGTGCTGACTACGCCGAGCTCTTTGAATGGATGGACGGCAATCCTAACAATGAAGACCGCCGCGGTTATTTTGTGACAATGGACAATGAGAAAATTAAGAAAGCAGCCGCAGGTGACTGGATCCTTGGAATTGTATCTGCAAACCCTTGTATATTAGGCAACACAGACATGGAGTGGAAGGGGCAGTTCCTTAAAGACGAATTTGGCGATTATATCATCGAGCATGGAGTACAGACAGTAACAGAGACTGTATATGTGACAGATACGGACGGTAATGTAGTGCTTGACGATAAAGGGAATCCGACAACCAAAGAAGTGGAAAAAGAAGTACCGTATCAATTTTACAAAGTCAATCCGGATTACGATCCGAACGAAGAATACATATTCCGCTTGAACCGCAAAGAATGGGACGCTGTAGGAATGATGGGTGTATTGGCAGTTTATGACGATGGCTCATGCGTTGTTAATGGTTTTTGTACCTGCGCTGCTGGCGGGATTGCAACGGAGAGTGAGACAGGTTACAGGGTTATAAGCAGAGTAAACGACCACATTGTTAAGGTTATAGTGGGAGTGTGATAAGAGGAGTCAGCCAGTAATAAAACAAAAAGTAAGAGTATGGAGCTGGTGCAGAAGGCTGTACCGGCTTTTGTAATGCAACTGCAAAAGAAAAAATCAAAAAGGAATAGTGTTTGCTATATGTCAGATTCAGAATTGGATGTGATCGAATATGGATCAAGAAGATAGAAGGGAGGAAAAAAATATGAGCCTACAGGAAATTTTAACAGGTGGAGGCGTGACGTTTTTTACTTTAGCAACAATCATACAGATCGCTCCCGTCAAAATCAATCCTTGGTCTGCCATAGCGAAAGCGCTTGGGCGTGCTATCAATGCAGATGTTTTAAAGGAACTGGAAGAGGTAAAAGAACATCAAAAAGAAACGCGGGAGAAATTGGAAGACCACATACAGACCGACGACAAAAGGGATGCCGATCTGCACCGCGCGAGAATCTTACAGTTTAACACGGAATTGCTGCGGGATATTAAGCATACAATGGAGGACTTTATCGAAGCCCTTGCGGAAATAGACGAGTATGAGAGTTACTGCGATGAACACCCGAAGTATGAAAACAATCGGGCTACTCATGCGATCAATAATATTAAGCGTGTCTATGATGAGCGGTTAGAGAAGCATGATTTCTTACAGTAGTGGAGTCTGATAAGAAGGAAAGGAGGGCGGCTTTATGAAGTTTGTCATAATAGGAGGTATCTTGATAGTGTTGACAATACTTATGGTCTCATGCTGTTTAGCCTTGAAAAAGGTAAATCATGGATTAAAACAGCTATATGGCGATTTTTAGATGATTTCAGAAGGTTATGGCTTTTAGTTATAATTTCTTCATTAAACATTAAACAAAGCTTCCCTGAACCTATAAACGGTTCTCAGAGGATACTAAATTACTTACCAAGAGGTAAACAAGATGTATATAGTGATGTATGTAGCCGGATTTGTTTCGGCTTTTCTTTTTTTATTTTTGTACGCAACCATACAGGAGCGCCGCAAGGCAAAGGAAAGAGGCAGACGTAAGAAAATAGCACGTCGAAAGAAAATCAGAATTGATACCTACGTCAAGGCAGCAACCACGATGGTCCTCATACATGGGCTTGTGATGGTTACGATGTCATATGTTTTGGCATGGTTTGAAAAGGATGCGGTAGTAGATGTATCAACGACACTGATAACAGAAATAGTTGCTCCGTTATGCCTGTATATGGGTACGAATTGCATTATGAATATTTTTGAAAAGAATGAGCTTTCGTTCAGTAAACCGATTATGATTGACGCTGCAGAAAATGACAATGCAGCAGGATAGGAGGAAAACGTATATGAATTATCAGGAATTATTATCAATGTTGCTTATTATCATCGCTGCGCTGATGGTAGTAGTGAATATCATCACAGAGATAGTAAAAAAGATTTTCGTCTTCAAAGAGACCGCACACCTCAATGCTTTTGTAGTTATACTGTCGGTTGTGCTTACAGTCATGGCATTTCTTGCATACTGGCAGATCAAGCAGATGGAGATTACGTGGTATCTGTTCATGGCCTTTATCGTGATCGGCTTCTTTGTTTCCTACGCAGCGATGTTTGGATTTGACAAGTTAATCAAGAAATTTAAAGATCTGAAACAGTGACGGAGGAAAGAGGATTATGGCAATGAAAATAAGTAATCAGGGCATTGCCTTGATAAAGTCTTTCGAGGCATGTAAATTGACCGCATACAAAGTAGTAGATACCGAGAAGTATTACACTATTGGTTGGGGACATAATGGAGCGGATGTTAAAGAAGGACAGACCATTTCACAGGATGAAGCGGATGCCTTGTTTTTGTCTGATTTACAACAGTTTGTGAAGTACACGAATCACTATACCGCTTCATTGAAGCTGAATCAAAATCAGTTCGATGCACTTGTGTCATTCTGCTATAACTGTGGTCCGGGAACATTGAAAAGATTGGTGAATGGAAGAATGCCAAATGAAATTGCAGAGCATATCACTGATCAGAGTTATACCAAGTCAGGCGGAAAAGTCTTGAGAGGACTTGAGCGTCGAAGACAACAGGAAAAAGAATTGTTCTGCAAAGGAAATGAGGTGAAGACCGTGACTATCAAAGTTGGTAGCGCACGAATTGACGAGAATGGGAAAATCTCTGGTGGAGCTGCTGGTGATCAGACCGGAAAAGAAGTATGCACTCAGACATACTATATGCACTCGAAGGGGTGGTATCTATACAGGGCGAAAGATGCGGCGGTAGCTGAACGTCTGGCAACTGCTATGTCTGACGCTTGTAACAATGATAACATTGGCTACGATCAAGGAGAGAGGACGACGGTTATTTCCCAGCTTGAAAGGTACGGCGCGCTAAAAAAGATTGCCACGAAGACAGAGGCAGACTGTAGTTCATTGGTAAGGGCGTGTTGCATTGAGGCTGGATTTGATACTGGAAATTTCAATACAGCATCAGAGGGAGCGGCACTGGAAAAGACCGGAATGTTTGAGAGCAGAAAGAGCGTTACGTCTTCAACGAAACTGTTTGATGGGGATATTCTGGTAACGAAGACGAAAGGACATACCGTTATTGTTGTAAGTGGGAATTCGAGAAAAACATCTTCTTCAAGCGCAACACAGATTGGAACGGCTGTATCTGTATCCAGTAAGTTCAAAGTCGGTAGGAATTACACCTTGCAATCGGATATGTATATACGTGATTCTGCAAGCGGAAAGAAAAAACAGTTCACAAAGCTGACCGTTAATGCGAAGAGCCATGGTTATGCAGATCAGGATGGAAACGGAATCTTAAAGAAAGGCACAGTCGTCACCTGTAAAGATGTTCAGGAAAAAGACGGAGGTGTGTGGATTAAGATACCGTCTGGATGGATATGTGGAATCGGAAAAAATGGAAATGTATATGCAAAATGAAATGAGGGAGGAACGGAACATGGAGAAAGAAGTAAACAAAGTGGAAGAGGCTGAATGGAAAGCCGGAATGTACGAAGCAATAAAGACATTGCCGATTTACGATAAAGCCGAGAAAGGCAGAAAACAGAAGCGAATCGGTGAGTTATCTTCATCATTCAGGGCAAACAAAGGAAGAGCGACTCCGATGGCTCTGGCAAGATATGATAGAGGAGATAAGTTCAGTGTTGCAGAGGTTCAGAACGTAGGGACGGAAACCTACGGCAAAACTCCATCCGGCTTTGTCTGCCTTGCAGACAAGAAAGGTAAGAATTGTAAAACACTGTAAATGGCTACGGTTGTTGAAATGACTGTCAGATTATGCTAAAATTATAAGTATGGAAAAGCACCCATGACAGGGGCGGTAGCCTCCCGATTCAATACCCTGACTTTTCAGGAGTACATAGGAAGGGAGGTGCGTGATATGACGGCTGCGGATATTATTTTGATATTTATAGGGATAATCGGCTTGCTGGTGTCCTTTGGTAGTTTGATTGTTGCGTTTCTGACCTTTCTCGACAAGAGAAACAGTAAGAAGAAATAAAAATGCCTAACCTGTCTGCCAACAGGCTAGGCGGTGTCCGTAAGGACATTTAACCCTGATCGAGAGGCATCCACCCTTGGAGTGGGTGCTTTTCTTATGCTTAATATACCACAAGCCTCCAGAAAATTCAAGTATGGCACATGAATTTGGACATTGTTATTTATATTTAAACCTAAACCTAAATCTTTATCTAAGTCTTAATCTATATCTATATCTATATCTAAGTCTATATCTATATCTTAATCTGGGTTAACAAAATGTTTCCAGAATGTTTCCAAAAATGATAACAAAATGTTTACAAAAGAAAAGATGGGTAAAATGCACAAAAAACGACTGTTATTAAATCTGTATTTTTGACGTATCGAGTCACAGTCGATTCTAAAGCACCTCTTCAATAACTTCATAAGTCAGCCTATAAAACGTATCCAGAGGGAAATCAGAGGCTTTCAGAGACATATTGATTTATGCGAAGGAATAGCAAAATAACGTTTGACACCAGACGCGGGAATGATAAGATTAAGACAAGATCAAAAAAACAAAACCACTTAGATGGAGAAAATTAAGATGAAAATCAACAAAAATTTGCTTCAAACAGTAATAAAGCAGGCAAAAAACAAAACGAGCTAGAAGAACAAATAGCAAAAGAATTGTATGGACTGCATTTTGAGGAACTCGATGAAGATGATAGAGAAATGGTAATTTATGAAGCAGCAGATAGAATCCAATAGATCACACAATACCAGTCACGGCGGAATGCCGGGAGAAAGAAGGCAGATATGTATAACGCAAATAACATAAAAGCATTAAGGAAAGTAGTCCACGAGATGAAGAAAGGTGAAAAGTTGTATATCAACGCTATCGGTCTTACAGTCAATGCAATAGAACAGCTTAGGGATTATATCAAAGAAAACGTACTTTTACCGGACAAGAACGAGGTTGAGCAGTCCTATAATGATGTTGAATCAGTTATGAGCGGTAAAGTAATATTTCCTCAAATGATATACATTAAGCGGTAAAGAGCGGATGAATTTGACGGCGTGATCCAATAAGAGATAAAGAGGACGGCGAGTAAGCTGTCCTCAAATTTTTAAAAAAAACAAAAAAATATTTGACAATTACCAGATGGTAAGATAAGATGATGACAAGATAAAAATTACCAGACGGTAAGCTTTCTTGCCGGAACAGAAAGGAGGGAGCCATTTGGGTAAGAAAAAGCGACGGAAACAAAAAGAACTGCTGGAACAGGAACTTCTAAGAAAACAGATTCGTGAAAGTGCCACCAACACTATTTTAGCCATAGTCGGAATTGTTGTAGCAATACTGACGGCTATTAAATCAATTTTCTTTTGAGTCCAGTCTAACAGTCCTTATTGGCGGGAGGGCTTACCCTCCCTGCCTTTGAGGTTATCACAAAGAAAGGAGAGAAGCAAGTGAAAGTTTTGAAAAGGGTAGCAGTACTGACGCTTATAGGAAATTTGATAGCATTGGCAAAGACCGAATCGCTGTGTATGGCGGCAGTAGTCCTGCTGAACTCTGGTTTGCTGGTCTACCTCGAATGGCGTGTCAAAAGGCACAGAAAGGAGCGTTGAGAGATGGAGAAGTATTATTTCACCTTTGGGAGCTGGGAGAAGTTTCCTTATCAGAACACATATTTGATCGTTGTGGCATCCGGCTATGAGGATGCAGTAAGAGGATTTAGAGAGAAGCACCCTGACATTACACCGAACTGCATGAATTGTAGTGATTGCTATTCGGAAGATGAGTGGGGAAGAGCCGGACAGTATTATGCAGATATGGTTCCGGCAGAGGTTATCTGGACTGAAAGTTGTTTCGGTAAAAAGCCAGAAGGATACGAAGATTTATTCGTATTTGTTTCGGATATGAAGCAAATAATCCGCATTTCGGAAGGCAGAAGAGACCTACTTTCTGGCGATATTGAAGACGAGTATGTAGATTACATCTGCTATGAACAGTATGAACTTGGTAACAGTATGCCAGAAATAGATGAAGGACGGGTGTTATTGAAGAAAACGCTAAGAGACAAATATAGCTGTATTGCAGATTGTATTCAGGACGTATTGGACATGGCGTATGGCACCAATTTGGTAGATTGTTCGATTTTAGCATAGGAGGATAAGAAATGCAGTTAATGATAGATGATCTGAAAGAAAAGTTCAAGAGCTTTCCGTTGATGCTTCAGGACGGAAAGGATTGTGGGACCAGTCATGGATGCAATTAAGTTTCCGAAGCCTGATAAAACAGTGAAGAAACAGCCAAAGCCAATTGCCAGAAGGACACCGCTGAGAGCGAAGAAAAGATATCAGTATAAGCCGAAAAGAAAGTTGCCTACAGTGAGTGTCCTGCAATCGGATCGGACATATTGCTTTTTATGTGGTAGCTGGAATAAGGGCGGTATGGATTCGCTGGAAGAACATCACATTTTCGAAGGTAACGGCAAAAGATCGAAGTCGGAAGAGTATGGATTGAAAGTTTACTTGTGTGGTTGTACTTGTCACAGGCTCGGTGCAGATTCAGCCCATAAAAATAGAGAAGTATCACTTAGATTGAAGAGGCTGGCACAGAAAAAATTTGAGGAGACACATAACAGAGAAGAATTCAGGAAGGAGTTCGGAAAAAGCTATTTGGAGGATTGCGATGGAGAGAAATAGAGTTAGATTTGTTGGAAGTGAATTACCGAGTGACATTGAAAGAGATGAAGTATACAACTTGCTTATTGTGGAAAATGACGGTAAAAGGCTGGCGATAGTATGCAGGATAGGAACATTAGGAGATCCGGTTGAAAGAGTGGAATACAAACCGGAGGAATGGAGCACAGTAGCAGAAGTGAAGCTGCAGATTTCCATTACGGACGAAGATATTGACGATATCATGGCGGGGGCATTAGAAGGTGGCATCAACTATTGGTGTGATGAAGTAAAAGTGGATGGCAAGTATCTGGGAGAATATGCAAGTGAACAAATTGCCAGAGGCGGGCAGTTAATGCTGCACGACATGGAAGAGGACAAGAATCATCTGCTGACAAGAGAGTCGTTTGTAGATGGAGTCGTGAAGTATCTGCAAAATCCACATCCGTATGACATTATTGATGGTGGTGATGGTGGCTTTAAAAATATTGACGTTAGCCAGTGTGACGCTGTAGTGTGCGACATGATAATTCAATATGCAATTTTTGGGGAGGTAATTTATGGGTAGTTGATAAGATTGGTTTCGAAAAATAGGAATATAGAGGAAGAGAAGGTAAGGAATTATGAGAGCAAAGGATAAATATGATTTATATCTTAAAAAATATTGCAACACCCGCAAAGTCAGCGGTGAAGAAGCAGCAAAGCATAAGCTGGTGCAGGAAGCCAAGAAATATTATGAGGAGGAGCAGGAGAAAGATGAATAGATTAACAATCAGAAACAGTGAAGGGATCGGAGTCTTAAAGCAGCCGTATCAATGCGAAAGGTGCGGTGATCTGCAATGGAGCCTGCCTGATCTGGGGAACGGCAGCCCGACTGACCGCCTTGCAGAATATGAGGATATAGGACTTTCTCCTGAGCAGATCAAAGAGGTTGACAGGCTGTACACAGAAAAATGTAAGGAGCTGACAGAGCTGCAGAAAGAGTATTTATCTGGGATGGAACTGTTGCAGATATGGGCGGAACTGGAAAAACTTAAAGAATATCAGCGCTTAGAGGAACAAGGGAAGCTGCTCCGGTTGCCTTGCAAAATAGGAGATACAATATATGTTATACCAAGTGAGGTAAATCATAGGCTGAATATCCTAAGTGGTCATGAAGAAAATAACCGGGTACATGAGCAGGTAGTAAGTCGTATAGAAATAGGACAATACGGATATTTATTATCAACATGTGATGGCATGGCAAGCGCTGTCGAAGAATCTTACAAGGCAACGTGGTTTTTAACCAAAGAAGAAGCCGAAGCAGCACTGAAAGGATTGGAAGGAGGCAAGGGAAAATGAGATTGATTGATGCAGATAAATTGATAGACAGGTTTAAAGAACTGAAAGGGTCAGATACATTAGCAAATATGTTTGTGCGGGATGTAATAAAAGAAATCAGTAAACAGCCTGTGGTCTATGATGTGGATAAGGTTGTAGAGCGGTTGGAAGAGATTAACGAAGATGATAATATTTGCGAAAAATTTAAGGATAAAGATAGAAGACACTGTAAAAATGCCAGAGGCTGTTTTGATTGTGCAATCCGCGAATCTGTTGAAATCATAAAATCCGGCGGCAACATTTTCGACAATCCCGAACTTTTGAAAGGAGATACCAATGGAAAAACTGACAGCATGTGAAGAATTAGTCATGAAGACCGTATGGGACGCTGGCGAAGAGCTGAGTCTTATGGAGATTATGCAGAGAGTAAATGATAAATACCATAAGGAATGGAAGCCGCAGACAGTATCGACATTTCTGGCGCGTCTCGTGAGAAAGGGGTATTTAAGACATTGCCGCCAAGGACGTGTATTCTTCTACCAGATATTGATTCCGCTTGAGGAGTATAAGGGGCAGCAGGCGAAGGAGTTTGTGGAATTCTGGCACCATAACAATGCGGACGAGTTCCTGCGATCGTTGACGACGGTAAGAACGTTGCGATCGGAGGAGATCGGGAAGATTAGAAGAAGTATTGTGAACACTGGGTATGAGTATTAGGTACATATAAACGGTAATGCCTGTAATGCACACGAAAACAGTAGACATCTGAATTGAATCCAGATTAGAAGATGAAAAAGTAAAAACGTGGAGAGTGGCAGATATGCTACGCAAGCGGCGATTGCTGATGTTTGCAACCTACGAAGTAAGAAACCGGATATTAGTATGATTAGTTGGGAGGACAGACATGAAAGCAACGCATATTTTGAGAAAAGCAATGGCAGAAAAAAAGGTATCGCAGAGGCAGCTTGCAAAGCAGTTCAATACAAGCCCTCAGTGCATCAGCGCAAAGCTGAATTACGATAGGCAGCAGATGAAAGCAGACGATTTCATGAATTATATGAGAATTGTCGGATATGATACGAGATTTGTGGATTCAGATGGAAATGCTCTTGAACTGGAAGAGTAGCTTAAAATTTTTTCAAAAAAACAAAAAACCGTTTGACTTCCCAGACCGGAAAGATAAGATGAAGATACAAAATAAATTACCAAATGGTAAGAAGACGGAAGGAGAAGCAGCTATGCAGACATTCAGAATGAAGGATGTAGAGGAAATCGAAAGAAGACTCGCTAACGGCGAAACGGTAGTAGTTGAGTGGCATACTCCCTATGAGAAAGGCAACAAAGTTGAGACAGTAAAATCGGTAAGGTGGGATGGATTGGTTTTCACCACTGGCGACTGTATCTATACCGGAATTGACAAATTGGTTGAGATCAGATCGGAGGTAGTTTAGATATGGCACTCATAGAAAAAGATGGCACGAGGATGTATGAAGGTGCTGTGCTGGAAACATGGGATCACTACTGGCTTGACGGAATGATAAGTGAATATGCGAAAGTGTGGGATATTGAAGCGCACCAATTTAAGACAGTGGACATCGGATATTATGGCTCAGATTACTATGATTTTATTGGAACGAAAGCAGAAATCGAGGTTAGCACAGAGGTTGCAAGAGATATTATTCGAACACTCAAACAGTCAGCATATAGAGAATTTTGCAGGAGTGTTATTGCAACAAAGTGCAGAATTGAAGCAGGAATAACAGCAAAAGTAGTTCGTGGTAGAAAGATTCCAAAAGGAACGATTCTTAATGTATTTTGGGTTGGTGAGTGTCCAACCTATACAGGATACGGAACAGAGTTGATTGCTGGGTGCAAAGACGAAAATGGGCATAAGGTATGGATTAAGGCTGAATATCTCAAGAACATCACTCCGCTGAAAAGTCCAAAAGCAAGTGAGCGGAAAAAGTATATTAAGCATTATGTCAAGATGAATGCCGGAAAAATGGTAATGAGACAGGCGATAGGAGAATCTATTGCAGAAATGAAGGAGGCGGCGTAAAGCACATGACAATAAGAGAAGCAACAGAGGCATGGGTAAAAGAATGGGATTTTATTCAAGCGGGATTGATTCAGGATGCTATCAATGGAAAAGAGTATGTGTGGAATGAACTGACACCTCTAACTGCTGGTGATTCGGTCTGCTTTTGGGATGGAACGAACTTGAAAGACGAAACTTATGATGGCTACGGAGAAATCGAAAAGATTGATAATGAAAAGGTAGTCGTTAGAGTTTCCAGCACAGGCGATAAAGTGGTCGTAGACAAGGGTAGAGTTGAAGTTGAAGGAAGAGAATGGTTTCCTGCATGGTACATACTCTTTCAGCCGAAAGACAACACAGACGAGTATTTTATTCGTGAGAATTTACAAAAAGTGGCTGACTGCGGATTTAGGATTTATGAGCATGATGATTATGGCATTTATCTTGGTATTGACGGGGCTGGATATGATTTTTATGAGGCACACTGGATTCCGCTTTACAGGTCAAGAGGGTTGCAGTGGCACGATGAACGCACAGAGCATACTGCTGATGATATCAGGAAGATGCTTGCAGATGCTGGCGTTTCCAGTGAAATTATTGAAAGTGTAATGACAATTCCGATAGGGAGCAACATTAAGATTGGCGGATACCACGGTGGCTATTTGTCCAAAGATGATCGCACCAGTATTAAAAAATGTGGTCATTTTATCGTAGAAGAGCGACATGAAAAGATACAGGAAATGAATGGTTTGGTAGACAATGACTATTGCATCGTAAAGAGGGAAATTTAAGACGAATGGAACTCTATATGATCTTGAGGCAGTTATAAGTATGGTTTGAAGGAGGGTACAGAAGATGTCGGAGAGAAGTAACCATAGACTTAATGAAGAAATTGAACGCCAGATCAGTATGTGGGATGGAACGATATTCGGGTTTGCAGTAAAGAATATGTATGAGAATGGTTCAGATTATGAAAGTATCTGTGAGAAGTTAGGTATAGATTACGAAGACTATGAGGAAGATTGACGTATGGCATATCAAAGAAAGACACGTGATCGTTGGGATATCATGACGAATTGGGGATATGGTTGGGAGTGCGAGAACAGCGAATATACCAGAGCGGATGCAAAACGTAGTCTCAGCGAATATAGTGAAAATTCGTATGGAAGGTACGAAGTAAAACTTGAGAAGCATCGGGAGCGGATAGCATGATGGAGGACTTGCAAGGGCATAATGGAGTAACTTGAAAAGAAAAGGAGTAAGAAGAAATGAGGGAAGCAGAGTTTATTGGCTTTGCAAAGGTTAAAGGCAAAGAAGTGATTGTATTCAAACAGCATAATGTTACAAAGGTAACAGATGGTTTTCACGACAGAGAAATCGACGAAGAAGAGAGCGGAAGACTCAGAATGAACGATACTAGCATAAGACCGGATAAGTTGATAAAGCGGCTTAGAGGAACAAGACCGTGGCACCCTGTTTTGAAAGCGATTGATAACGCTTCAAATCAGAGGCTTATTTAGTTAGCCTTACAAATTACCAAGCGGAAAGAATTAAGTAAAACCAGAGGCTATAACGAAGTCACAGAAGGGAGATTAAAGATGTCAGCGTTGATATTACCTAATCCATTGAGAGAGGATTATTCGGATGAGTGAAGAATTTACAATTGAGATTGCAAGAAAATATAGAAACAAAGCGACAAGTCTCCCTGATAATAGTATGCAGGACATTGGAGAGAGGCGAAAATTAAGGATTGAGCTTCAAGAGCGTTTCGGATTGACTGAGCTGATGGCTCTCAATGTAGTAAATGGGAGGCAGCTGACGGATGCAGTTATGATATACAGAAGAAATCAGTACATAGAAAGCATGGAACGGAGAATATAAGGAGAAGTGTTGGGAAAGGTGGGATGAAGAGTGGCTCTTATAAAGCAGGACAGAGGGAATTTTTGGATGCTTGGATGGCTGGATGAATTCATGATTGGGCATAAGGGATTCATCTGCGGAGGATGCTTCAAGAATATATTCCAGAAAGAAGAAGTGAAGGATTTGGACATTTTTTTTGAAAGCAGAGCGGATTTCGACGAAGCCGTTCAATGGTTTGATAGCATGACCTCCGGCTACAATGGATATGATGTGAGGGAAGAAAAATACACATTCTTATACCAAAATGACAATGTAAAAGCATATAAGCACAAAGATAGAGGAATCACCCTCGAATTGTGCTGCAAGATATTCGGGAAACCGGAGGAGATTATAAGCCATTTTGATTTTACAATAACGAAGTTTGCGTATTTCAAGGAAGAAGTGTTGGATGGTCCTATTGAAGACATAGATCCATGGGATTTTGAAGCAGAAGCATTTGGCATGGAAAAAGAGCGGAAGTCTTCGAACACACATATTGAGTACATGGTTCTGATGGATGATAAGTTTTTTGAACATCTGCACCTTCATAGGCTTGTTATTGACGATCAAATTCCGTACCCAATGAGTACGTTTGAACGGATGATACGATACGCAAGATATGGATATTTCCCATGTAAGGAAACAAAGATGAAGATAGCGAGAGCCATTCATGATTTGCCAGAAGAGGCTATCGAAATATCTGAAAATTTCTATGATGGCATGGATTAAAAATAAAAATCAAAAAACCGTTTGACACTAGATGTGGGAACGATAAGATGAAGTCAAGATAAAACATACCATATAGTAAGAACGGAGGAAAACATGAACGAGATATTAAAACTTGAGGAATTAAAGAATGATTGGTACGGAAGATTGGAGGATTTAACTGAAGAAATTGAAGAAAGAAATTTTGAAATATACGAAGCAACTACAGAATATATATCTTGTGCAAGCAAGGAAACGGATGCTGAATATATCATCAGACTTGGCGGAACGGAGAGAACAATCACCATTGAAAGTATTAGAGAAATATAAGATATAGAAGTTACCAAATAGTAGGAACAGAGGTTTGAATGGTCCTGCTACACTGATTCCCTTTGTAAAGCAGGGGAAATTTCACTGAAAGTATGGGAAAATGCAGTTTTTTAAGGAGGAAAAGACATGGCGGAACAGGATTACAAAGAGAAAATCAGAAAGTTGTTGGCGTTGGCGGAAAGCTCGAATGAGCATGAAGCAAAAGCAGCATTGCTGAAAGCGAAGCAGTTGATGGCAGAACATAAGATTTCAGAACTGGATATCGTAGATGTTGAAAAGCAGGAAGTAAAGAACGTCATGACGGATATAACCTGTAGCAAACGCAGAAATCCGTGGGTCGTTGAATTGTCCGCCATTATCGGTGAGAACTATTGTTGCAAGGCATATCGCAATCATAGGTGGGGAGAACAGACACAGAGAATCGGATTTATAGGTCTTGAAGATGATATAGAAATCTGCATTGCAATATTTAAGTATGCGGTTGATTGCATTCTTGCGGGAGAAAAGAAACTTAAGAAGGAAATGAATGATTACGGTTATTCTGGTGACTATATAAAGACTATGCTTGACAGCTATGGATTCGGATTTACCAGAGGAATTAAAAGCGTATTCTATACGCAGAAGCAGGAACATCAGGAGTGGGGATTGGTGATGGTAATGCCTAAAGAGGTTGAAGAGGCATCGTCACATCTTGCTCATAAGTCGTTTGAATCTAAGGCTGCAGATAATATATCCAAATCTGCATACTATTTGGGGCGACAGGACGGGAAGAATTTCAGTCCTGAGAAAAGATTACAGGAGGCGTGAAATGGGGTACGAATGGGATGGAATATTGAAGCTGTCGTGGGAAGAGGTCAAAGAGGCTCACGAAAAGCATTATCTTGATAGTATTGGGTGTTTCTTTCTCTATAGCGACGGAACAGAGTCACAGTTTTACGAATATGAGTGGAACGAGATAGAGAAGCACCATCAGAATGGCGGAGAGTTTGGGGTTGAAGCAAGGATTTGTCCTGAGTGCGAAAAGAAAGTTGCAAAAATGGACATGACTTTTACGAAGGATTGTCACGGAATATCGATGAGACGGGTTTGCAATGATTGTTACATTAAATTGATGGAAAGGGGGTATGACGGCGAGTATTATACGGAGGCAGACGAGCAGATAGAAGATGACTATTAAGTTTAGAACAGGAAAAGTATATGTCGGAAGAGCGATAGGAAGGAGTATGAAATGAAATACGAAACAGAAATTTTGGAGGCATTAAGGAAACGGTTTGGAGATGGTTATGAGGTGGATCTGCATCGGTCTACCAAGACAAACAACCAGATTCAGGAAGGAGTCGTGATCCGGCAGCAGCCTGAGAACATAGGGGTGATCATCTACTTCAAAGATATATTAGATGAACTTGAAGCAAAGACGACAGAGATGTTTGTGAAAGAGATGGTTGATGAAATTTTCAACACGTACATAGAGAATCATGAAAAGGCCCCGAAAGTTGATGCAAACAACATGGCAAAGGAGCAGATACTCCGAAAGATCATGCCGCAGGCGGTATCAAGGGAGCGGAACGTGGAACTGTTGAAAAATGCGCCGCACAAGGGACTTCTGGACATAGCGATCATATACAGATATGTGATTGAATTGAACGATGACAATATGATGAGTTTGGTTGTTACGAACGGCGCCGCCAAGAAATGGGATATTTCGCTTCAGGAACTGGATATGGCAGCAAAACAATATGTAAAGCAGCAGAATCCATATTGTATAGATACGATGGATTCACTAATAAAGAGTGTATGTGAGAAATGCGGCATGTGTGAGACCTCGTTTGAGGGAATAGAGTATCCGCTGATCTATATAATCTCGAACAGAAGGAAGCAATATGGCGCGTCAGTATTAGCAGAACCGGAAGTTTTAGGGGAGCTGGCTCAAAAGTTGCAGTCTGATCTGATTGTTTTTCCATCATCAATTAATGAAGTGTTGGTAATTTCGGCAGGTGAAAATGATGATATAGAATATTTCAGAAACACGGTTATAGCCACAAATGAGCAGTATGTGAGCCCGGAAGAAGTTCTTAGTACA
Source organism: uncultured Lachnospiraceae bacterium (assembly GCA_937920345.1). Lineage (GTDB taxonomy): Bacteria > Bacillota > Clostridia > Lachnospirales > Lachnospiraceae > UBA3282. Next base: position 92,339 of record CALGVA010000067.1, on the reverse strand, counting down.
TCAGTTTACAGATACAGGAGAGACGGCGGAACATTGGAAATAGCTTGAGTGTAAATAAAGAGAAGGGGGTAGCCATGGACAGAACAAAAATAGATTGGTGTGACAGCACATGGAATCCGGTAACAGGGTGCTTGCATGGCTGCGAATACTGCTATGCAAGAGGTATTGCAAAGAGATTTGGCGGTTGGAATGATTCTGACGGAGATATACACCATGATGAAATCCTAAAAAATGAAAGCGATGTAAGGGAGTTATATGAACCACTGAAAGTATTTAGAGATGGGCAGACCATATTTTCTGGAAAGTGGCAGAAAGCTCCTTATCCATACGATTTTATACCCACATTCCACCGCTACCGCCTAAACGACTACATAAGCAAGAAAGGCAGAAATATTTTCGTATGCTCTATGGCTGATTTGTTTGGCTCATGGGTGCCGGATAGTTGGATTGAGGAAGTATTTAAGGCTTGTGAGAAAGCACCACAGCATAATTATTTGTTTCTGACAAAATATCCGAGGCGGTATATAGAACTGGAAAGAGAAAGAAGATTGCCGTGGGCTGACAACTTCTGGTTTGGATGTAGCGTTACAAAGTTGACAGATACCTATACGTGGTTTGAGAAAAAGAAGTTCCACTGGTTCCTGAGTGTAGAGCCGATACTGGAGAATCTTGGCGCTATGAATGTAGATGCGGCAAAACCAGAATGGGTTATAGTCGGTGCTGAGACTGGAAATCGGAAGGGCAGGGTTGTTCCTGATAGAAGCTGGATTGAAAATCTGGTTAGAGAGTGCCGGAAGTATGGTATCCCTATTTTTATGAAGTCTAGTTTGGAAGATATCTGGAAAGAGCCGTTGATTCAAGAATTTCCGGCACAGCTTCAGAAAGGGGGGAATGAGGCATGAAGTACGCAATTAAGTTCTCAAAAGCGGTGGTTAAGATGATTAAAGCAATATGGAGGTAGGATTTAGAGTTGCAGTTGAGTAAAGATAAGAAGTATGGTTTGTAGATGATGTTTCGCCAATATTTGAGAGAAACGGAGGTTTCAAATGAATAAGGTTATTCTGATGGGTCGTCTGACAAGAGACCCAGAAGTACGATATTCACAGGCGGCTGAACCGATGGCTATTGCAAGATATACGCTGGCAGTAGATAGGAAGAAAAGATCGGGCGGAGAAGGGGAGCAGAGTGCTGATTTTATTAGTTGCGTTGCATTCGGAAAAAATGGAGAGTTTGCAGATATGTACCTGCATCAAGGAATTAAGATTGCCATTGTAGGTCGTATTCAGACTGGAAGTTATACAAATAAAGAAGGCATTAAAGTATACACAACAGATGTTATTGTTGAGGAGCAGGAATTTGCTGAGAGCAAAAAGTCTCAGGAAGGTAGCGGAGGTTGTTATAATTCGGAGCAGACAACAGGAGCAGATGGATTTATGAACATTCCTGATGGAATCGACGAAGACTTACCATTTAATTAGAGAATGTGAGGAAAGAGTAAATGAGAGATTTTTTATTCAGAGGCAAAGGTATTCACAGCGGAAAGTTAGTACAAGGCTATTATGTGTATTACCCAGATGGAATATGTGATGATGGTAATCCTGAACATGCAATTATCGATACGGAAAAAAGCTTTATTTATTCTGTATATCCAGAAACCATCTGCCAGTACACCGGATTGACCGACAAGAACGGCAGGAAGATTTTTGAGGGGGATATTGTTAGACTTCCGAAATGCGAAAATGATATAGCTGTTTTTTTGCTTAGAGGATGTAACTATTTCCTTAAAGGAAAACGTTCAAATTATGTGCTTGAAAGCTATGAAAGTGAATGTTTTGAAGTTATCGGCAACATTTTTGATAATCCGGAACTACTAAGTACCAATGAAAAACTTGCAGAGAGGGATGAGGTATGAAAACTAAGGAGTTAATCGAATATTTTTCTGAATTTGATGAGAATGTGAACATTTCCATTTTGATATGTAACCATGATGAGTTTAGTAGGAGAATGTATCCAGTAAATGAAATATGCTGTGTAAGTAAGGACAAGGATATTCAGAATCCGTTTTTAGTCATAACGGTTGGAGCGGGGAAACCACTGGACGAATTTGTAGAATCAGAAAATGGCCAGATGGTAATGGCACAGCTATAAAATAAGTAAGAAAATTGAAAAGTCTGAAAAGCTGCATGATGGTATGGATTAAAATTAAAAAAAATCAAAAAACCGTTTGACTTCCCAGACCGGAAAGATAAGATGAAGATACAAAATAACTTACCAAACGGTAATAAAAGGAGGATTTAAGAATGAGTAAAGCATTAAAGGAAGCAAGAAAGATGGAGGAGGCAGCTATTGCGCTTCGGAAAAAACTGGAAGAAGAGGAAAAAGAGAATACGATCCAGCTCTGCACAGCAGAAAGAGGTCAGCGGATCATCGGAAACGCAGGTAACGAATATATCGTACTGAAGCAGATTCCGTCTGAGGAACTGACCATGATTATATCGGCTGACTTAATGGCAGAGAATGTAGTGTTCGATCATGAGACGACAAATTATGCGGAATCCAATTTGAAAGCGCGAATTGAAGAAATCTTACTTCCGGTAATAGAGGCAGATTTCGACGCTGACAACATTGTTGAGCATGAAGTTGATCTTACAACGGTGGATATGCAGAGAGATTTCGGTACATGTAAGTGTAAGGTAAGACCGCTGACATTTGATGAAGCAAGAGAATTTAACGATCTGCTGGTGAAAGAGGATCTGCCTGATTGGTATTGGACATGCACACCATGGAGCATGGAGAAGCGCGGATGGAAGTATTCAATCGCCGTTGTTTCCCCGTCCGGCTTCATCAGCGGCAACTGCTGTTACGACTACTACGGTGTTCGCCCATTTTGTATCTTAAAATCTAATATCTTTGTATCGAAAGGAGAGTAAGGCGTGGGAAAGAGTCTTGTAGATAGGATTGAAGCATTAGAGAAAAAGGTTGATGATCTGACGAGAGAAAAGCAGACAAAGATCAGGAAAAGTCTTGGAATAGGTGATGTGTTCCAGTTGGCGGGACTGACATGGAAAATCCTCGATATCACAGAGCAGGGATATATGTGCCATGCAGTTGAACCATGGAAGAATGATCAATTTGACAGCAGTAGCAATAATTGGGCAGAATCAAAGCTGAGAAGAGAGTTGTATGAACTGGCTGATACAATTGCCAATGAAGTCGGAGTAGATAATATTGTACCGTTTGGGAGAAATCTTATCTCGTTGGATGGACAGACAGAGTACGGAACCTGTACGGATAGTGTTTCACTCTTGACGGTAGATGAATACAGGAAGTATAGAAGCCTGCTTCCCAATACAGATGATTATTGGTGGTGGCTGCTTACTCCGTGGAGCACAGCTTGCAATGATGATAAAAAGTGTAATACCGTTGTTTCCCCGTCCGGCATCATCTACGACGGCCTCTGTTTCATCGACAACGGTGTTCGCCCATTTTGTATCTTATCATCTGCAATCTTTGAATCCAAGGATAAGTAAATGGCAGAGACAGAACTTAAGGTAATTCTTAAAGCAAAGGATCTGGCGGAGCATACGCTTAGGGTAACATCCAACTGCAACCGCTATCCGAAAAAGTACAGATTTTCGCTGGTAGATAGGATGCAGATCAAGAGCCTGAATATTTATGAGGCGCTTATGGAGGCGAACCGGACTGATCTGAAAGACTATAAGCGTGATAGGTTGGAGTTACAGACAAGTGCTATCACATACTGCGATGAACTGCTTTTCTACATAGAGCTGTCATATAAGCTGAATATCATCAACGATAAGAGCATGGAGTATTGGTCAAAGATGGTATCGGATATAAAGCATATGGTTATCGCATGGAGAAGTAAGGACAGACAGCGTTAGTAATTTGGGTTGTACATCGTGTAAAACCGTTGTTTCCCCGTCCGGCAACATCAACAACAACAACTGTAACAACAACAACGGTGTTCGCCCATTCTGTGTCAAACAGGCAGATAGAGTAGGCAGTAAGCCGAAATCAGCAGAAGATACAAAAAGATGTGTGACCCTCCCTAAATGGGTAAATACAAAGGAGTACAGGCGATGGGTGATAAGGATATTATTACAGATTATCAGAATCTTTATCTGGCTTATAGAAAGGCAAAGAGAAATAAGAGGTATAACGGAAGCTGTGCGAAGTTTCAGGCAATGACACTGGAAGGTCTGCATATGCTTAAAGAACAGCTTGAGAATCAGACGTACCGCCTGAACCCATATAACGAGTTCAGGATATATGAGCCGAAAGAAAGAGTGATCGAGTCTTGCAGTTTTAAGGACAAGATCATACAGCATAGTCTTAGTGATAATATCCTCCATCCAAGGCTTGAAAGTGAATTTATCAGGACTAATTATGCCGGACAGATAGGAAAAGGAACGGATTTCGGAAGGGAATGCCTGAAAGAGCAGATGTTAGAATTTTATTCGCAGCACGGTCTGAATGGCTGGATCTTGAAGTGTGATATTAGGAAATTCTTTTATCAGATAGATCATGAAGTTGTAAAGGACATCGTAGATTATTATTTCCCAGAGGAATATACCAAGTGGCTGAATCACCTCTTCATAGACAGTACTGACGGATTAGGACTTCCGTTAGGCAATCAAGTGGCGCAGATATATGCGCTGCTTATGCTTGACGGAATTGATCATATGGTAACAGGAGAACTGGGAATAAGGCTTTACGGTAGATACATGGATGATTTCTATCTGATACATCATGATAAAGAATATCTCAGATTCTGCCTTGAAAATATCAGGGAAATGGTGTCAAGTCTTAATCTGGAACTGAATGGGAAGACCCAGATCGTGCCATTTAAGTGTGGAATGCGGTTCTTGGGATTTCATCATTATGTCACGAGTGATGGAAAATACATAAGGAAGCTGCCTAGCGAGAAGAAGCGACAGGCGGCAAAACGCATACGGAAAATGATAAAGCAGGTAGAAAGCGGGGAGATCAGCGCGGAAAAGTTCTGGCAAAGTTACAATGCGTGGAAGAATCATGCTCTGAAAGGTAATTGTATTAAGCTATGTCATTCTATAGATATTTTTGTCGAAGAAGAAATTACGGAGGGGAAATGAAAAAGCTTTCAGTATATAGATGTCTTTTATATGACGGCATTCCATACATTGCAGAATGTGAAGGAAAGTACCATATCATGCAGGGCGGTATGCAGAAAGATAATATAAGAAAATGGTACGATACAGAGGAAGAAGCCGTTGAGCGGTGGAACAATAGGCTATATCAGTCTAAATTTCGTGGTAGTCTTGTAGAGATTGAGAAAGAAAGGAAGACGATGGAAGATGGAACTTATTTCACAGATCAAGAATACAGGATTCTTCTGAGAGCATTAAGCAGAGAAAGAGAAGTATGTGAAATGGTAGACAAAGATTGCGGAGAAGATCATAAGCTATTAAAGTTAATGAATAATATTGAGAAGAAAATTAAATATATAAACTATCATTACAGCTAGGTTTTTTCTTGCCCAAATGCGAGGTAAGAGATAAAATGAAATAACTATGCGAGTTGTCTACCGTATTCATAGGGGACGCGATGTTTATTACAGATTCCTTTACAAAAGATTCCAAATAGGGTAAGATGAGAATGTAAATTGCTGCACAGCCACCGGGGGATACAGTCGTTTGTTTGCGAGTATGTGGCTTGGACAGTTATCCAATTGAATACACAGGAGGAAGAGAAGGGGAATATGGAGGAACGCAGAAGAAACAGACGTATGGAGTTGTCCGCGAAATTATTAATCAAGCGCATGGACAAAAGCGAATTCGGTGAGGAAATCAACGAAGAGGTAAACATAGAGATCACGGACGTGTCCAAGACGGGAGTAGGCTTTTTGTGTGATGCCGGGCTCGAAGTGGGTGCGGTATATGAGTCTTTTCTGACGATATGGACGAAGGAAGTACTGCATTGTTTTCTGGAGATTGTACGTGTCGATCCCGGGGAAAACGGTATGTATATTTACGGCGCAATATTTATCGGCATGACGGAAATCGACGCAAGCAGAATCGAGACATACAGTACGATAGAAGATATGGAAACATGACATAAGGGAAGCGTATTGGAATGAAACAGGGAAAACATACAAAGCTGTGGCTGGAGATCATCATAATTGCAGCGTCGATAATGGGTCTTATGCTGCTCTTATATTTTGTAATGATCGTATCGTTTCAGAACGGGGCACAGTCCACGAATGTGACGATGAAAGTGGCGGAGCAGATCGCTGTCAGTATTTTCGATAATCCGACACAGGAGCAGACAGAGGCTGTCAGTTTGATGATCCGCTATGGCGCCCATATCGGGCTGTTCTTTATCGTCGGGCTTGTTATGGCGTTTGTCAGTATGGTGCTCTTCCGGAGATACTTCCGGATTATCGGTGTGCTGGGAGCGGGATTTGTCTGTTACGTGCTGGCGTATTATACGGAATATTATAAACAATATATAGACGGAAGACATTTTCAGATGTCTGACGTAGCGCTTAACTGGTATGGGAGTCTGGCGGGAATCATCTGTATGGTCGGCTCCTATTTTCTCAATCGGCTGCTTGTGAAACTGTCTTCATAAGCGGCCTATTTTTGTGTATGAATCTTATATCCGTGTCCGGTCATGACCTGTACAGCCTGCGCGATGGCGTTTCTGTCATAGAATTCAATACGGAGTGCGCCCTCGGCAAGTTCACGGTTGTGATTGATACCGATATTCTTGATGCTCACATCGTGCATGGCCAGCAGTGAAGCTATGGCGGCGATGGCTCCGGGTTTATCCGCAATATCCACCGTAATGACATATTCTGCCTGAATGGGACCGCTGGAAGTAGTGATGAACGAATCCCTGTAAGTTCTTGCGGTATCAAAGAAGTCGTAAATTGTATCTGAAGCGCGGTTATCAATACGGTCCGATATTTCGGTGAGATACTGAATGTACTGCTTCAGAAGCTTTGATATATTTTCTGTGTTTGTCAGACAAATCTGCTGCCACATCGCAGGTGAGGAGGAGGCGATTCTTGTAATGTCTTTGAATCCGCCTGCAGCGATCATCTTCATGGTGCCTTCTTCGGAGTCGCAGCTTCTGACCAGGTTGACTAAAGATGATGCGATCACGTGCGGAAGATGCGAGATGGCGGCGGTGACATAGTCATGTTCTTCGTAATTTAATACAAGCGGGATTGCGCCCATGGCTGATACAAGGTTCCTGTATCCGCAAAGTTTTTCCTGAGACACGGCGTCGGAGGGCGTCAGAATATAATAAGCGTTTTCCAGAAGAGAAGCTTTGGAATTCTGATAACCGAAGCGTTCTGAACCGGTCATGGGGTGTCCGCCTATAAACTGGTCCTGTAATCCTAATGCTGCTATCTGCCGGTGGATACCGGTCTTGACACTGCCCACATCGGTCAGAACCGTTTCAGGTGACAAATATTTCTTCAGAATGAGAAGATTATCATCATTATGAGAGACGGGCGCGCATAGAAATAGATAATCGCAGTCGCCGAAACCGGCATCGATTGCCGGACGGATCGTGTCGATTACATGCTCTTTCTGTGCAAGAAGCAGAGAAGCTTCATTAACGTCATAAGCGATTATGTGTGCTTCCGGATAGGCGAGACGGATCGCTTTTGCGATAGAGCCGCCGATCAGCCCGAGTCCGATAAAGCCGCAAGTAAGAGTGTTCATATTATTATACCTCTTTGTACTATAGGAATCCGAGTTCGCGCAGCGAATCTCGCGAAGTAAATTTGCGAAGCAAATACAATGTCCAAGTAATCCGAGTTCGCGCAGCGAAACTCGCGAAGTAAATTTGCGGAGCAAATTTACTTCAAGTATAGCATTATACAAATTGACCCACAAGAAGGATTTGCAAGTTTACGAAGCAGATCCCAATCTACTTTTTTATACATTTCGCATAATTGATATTGTAATTCGAGAGATAATTTAGTAAAATATACTTACAATTTGTGTTTGGGAATGCAACAAACAGAACAATCTGCCCAATCATAAGTGAATAACAGAACTGGAGGATTGCAAGAAATGAATATTTACACAACGGATAAGATTCGTAATGTGGTTTTGCTGGGGCATGGCGGCAGTGGTAAGACCAGTCTGGTGGAGGCGATGGCTTACCTGTCAGGTATCACTTCCAGAATGGGCAAAGTAGATGACGGCAATACGGTAAGTGATTTCGGCAAGGAAGAGCAGAAGCGCCACATATCTATTGCGACATCTGTTGTTCCGATTGAGTGGGAAGACGTGAAGATCAATGTGCTGGATACGCCGGGATTCTTTGATTTTGTCGGAGAAGTGGAAGAGGCTGTCGGCGCGGCCGATGCGGCGATTATTGTAGTGTCCGGTAAGGCAGGAGTGGAAGTAGGGACAGAGAAGGCATGGGAACTGTGTGATAAATATAAACTGCCTAGGTTTGTATTTGTAACGGACATGGATATTGATAATGCATCCTTCCGTCAGGTAGTGGAGGATATGACAAATAAATATGGCAAGAAGATGGCGCCTTTCCATCTGCCGATTCGTGAGAATGAGAAATTTGTCGGATATATCAATGTCATTACTGAACAGGCATACCGCTGGGAGGGCAAGGAAGTTGTAGAGTGCGAGATGCCGGAGTACAGCAAGGCTAATCTGCAGCTTTGCAGAGATACACTGATGGAGGCGGTTGCCGAGACCAGTGAAGAGTTTATGGAGCGCTATTTTAACGGGGACAGCTTTTCAGAGGCAGAGATCAGGGCTGCGCTTCGCAGCAATGTCATGGATGGCAGCATTGTGCCGATGTCTATGGGTTCCAATGTATTATGTCAGGGTATTTATACACTGCTTGATGATATTGTGAAGTATATACCCAGCCCGGAGAACCGTGAACTTGCGGGAATCGACCTGAAGAGCAATGAGATCTTCCAGGCGAACTTTGATTTCTCCAAACCGAAGTCGGCATATATCTTTAAGACGATCGTAGATCCTTTTATCGGTAAGTATTCATTGGTTAAAGTCTGCTCCGGCGTATTGAAGAATGACGATACGATCTATAATGATGAAAAAGAGATTGAGGAGAAGATCAGTAAACTCTATGTAATGCAGGGCAATAAGCCGGTTGAGGTGAAGGAACTTCATGCGGGGGATATCGGTGCCATTGCGAAGCTGACGGCGGCGAGAACGGGTAATACGCTGTCCACCAAAGCGAGAATTATACGTTACGGTAAGACGGAAATTTCTACGCCTTATACATATAAGAGATATAAGGCGAAGAATAAAGGTGATGTAGATAAGGTATCGCAGGCATTGCAGAAAATGCGGCATGAAGATCAGACGCTGTGGGTTGTCAATGATGCGGAGAACAAGCAGACGCTGCTTTATGGTATGGGTGACCTTCACCTGGATGTGGTTGCCAGCAGACTGCTCAATGAATACAAAGTCGAGATTGAGTTGTCAGATCCGAAGATCGCCTACAGAGAGACGATAAGAAAGAAATCGGATGTAGAATACAAATATAAGAAGCAGTCCGGCGGACACGGGCAGTACGGTCACGTTAAGATGCGTTTCGAGGCATCGGGCGATCTGGAATCTGCTTATGTGTTTGAGCAGGAGGTTGTGGGAGGAGCAGTGCCGAAGAACTATTTCCCGGCAGTGGAGAAAGGCCTGCAGGATTCCGTCGGAAGCGGACCGCTTGCGGCATATCCGGTAGTGGGTGTGAAGGCAGTGCTCTATGACGGATCATATCATCCGGTAGATTCTTCTGAAATGGCATTTAAGATGGCGACGATTCAGGCATTCAAGAAGGGATTTATGGAAGCAGGTCCGGTACTCCTCGAGCCGATTGCCAATTTGCAGGTAACAGTGCCTGATTCTTATACAGGTGATGTCATGGGTGACCTGAATAAGAGAAGAGGGCGCGTGCTTGGCATGAATCCGGCAGGAGAAGGCAAGACTGTTATTGAGGCGGATATTCCGGTGGCATGTCTGAATGGTTATTGTACCGATCTTCGTTCCATGACGGGGGGACGCGGCATATATAAGTATGAGTTTGCAAGATATGAGCAGGCACCCAGTGATGTACAGGAGAAGGAAGTCGCTGCAAGAGCAAATAAGGTAGCAGAAGCCGGCGGTGAGGCATAAGGGGAAGTGCCTTACGCCGTAAGCTATAACCGACTGTAGATAGAGAAGGTTTTATGCATAGGAGCGGGGCGTGGACAACACGCCCTGTTTCTATGTTTTTCAGCAATTTGCTTGACAAATCGGTTAAGTATAATACAATATTAAACGTGGATAAAAAATTGTGCTTTGCTTCATTGGGGACTTGAGGAAATATATTAAATATAGAAAGGCATGAACATACAATGGCAGAAATTTACAATCACAGAGAAGTAGAAACAAAATGGCAGAAGGTGTGGGACGATGAGAAGGCATTTAAAACTTCCGACGATTATTCCAGGCCGAAGTACTACGCGCTGGTAGAATTCCCGTATCCTTCGGGACAGGGGCTTCATGTAGGACATCCGAGACCTTATACGGCGCTGGATATTGTTGCGAGAAAGAGAAGAATGCAGGGATATAATGTGCTTTATCCGATGGGCTGGGATGCGTTCGGACTCCCTACGGAGAACTATGCGATTCAGAATCATATTCATCCGAAGATCGTGACACAGAACAATGTAGCGCGGTTTAAGGGACAGCTTCATTCGCTCGGCTATTCCTTTGACTGGGATCGGGAAGTCAATACGACAGATCCGGATTATTATAAATGGACACAGTGGATCTTCCTGAAATTATTTAAGGCGGGACTGGCATATAAGTCGGAGATGCCCATTAACTGGTGTACCTCCTGTAAGGTCGGACTTGCCAATGAGGAAGTTGTGAACGGCGTCTGTGAGCGCTGCGGTTCTGAGGTTGTGCGCAAGGTGAAGAGCCAGTGGATGCTTAAGATCACCGAGTATGCGGATCAGCTGATCGAGGGGCTGGACACGGTTGAATATGTGGAGCGGGTCAAGGTTTCCCAGAAGAATTGGATCGGTAAATCGACCGGTGCGGAAGTTGACTTTATCATCAAAGGCAAAGAGGACAAAATGCGTATTTACACGACCAGATGTGATACGCTGTTCGGTGTGACTTATATGGTTATGTCTCCGGAGCATCCGCTTCTGGATAAATATAAAGACGATATTCAAAACTGGGACGAAATTGCGGCTTATCGCGAACAGGCAGCGAGAAAGTCTGATTTTGAACGCGCGGAACTGGCCAAGGATAAGACGGGTGTCAGGATTGAAGGGCTGACAGCGGTCAATCCGGTAAGTGATGTGGAAATACCAGTTTTTGTTTCCGACTATGTACTGATGAGTTACGGTACGGGTGCAATCATGGCGGTGCCGGCTCATGATGAGAGAGACTGGGAGTTTGCAAAGAAATTTAATCTGCCGATCATTGAAGTCGTTGCGGGTGGTAAGGATGTGCAGGAAGAAGTCTATACGGATGTAGCGACAGGTACGATCGTCAATTCCGGTTTTATCAGCGGTCTTAATGTGGAGGAAGCCAAAGCCAGAATGATTGCCTATCTGGAGGAAAAAGGCATCGGCTGTGCGAAAACGAACTTTAAGCTGAGAGACTGGGTCTTCTCCAGACAGCGTTACTGGGGAGAGCCGATTCCGATTGTGCACTGCGATAAATGCGGTTATGTGCCGGTTGAGGAGAGTGAACTGCCTCTGGAGCTGCCTGAGGTGGACAGCTATATGCCTACGGACAACGGAGAGTCTCCGCTGGCGTTGATGACTGATTGGGTCAATACCACATGTCCGTGCTGCGGCGGTCCGGCGCAGAGAGAGACAGATACGATGCCGCAGTGGGCCGGTTCTTCATGGTATTTCTTAAGATATACGGACCCTGATAACACGGAGGCGCTGGCTAGCAAGGAAGCGCTGGAGTACTGGATGCCGGTGGACTGGTATAACGGCGGTATGGAGCATACGACTCTGCACTTGTTATATTCCAGATTCTGGCACAAATTCCTGTATGATCAGAAAGCGGTTCCCTGTCCGGAACCATATGCCAAGAGGACTTCACACGGGATGATTCTTGGATTGAATCCGCATAATTTTGCTAATCTGCCGGCGGAAGAGCAGAAGAGGCTGCTGCAGGAGCATGGCAGCGAGAAGGCAGCGAGGGCGGCGCTGAAAGAGAAATATGGTGAGATGGCGGAACATCCGGTAGTTAAGATGTCCAAATCTCTCGGCAATGTCGTAAATCCGGATGATATTGTGACGGAGTACGGTGCGGATACGCTCAGAACCTATGAAATGTTTATCGGGGCATTTGAACTCAGCGCAGGATGGAGCGAAGACGGCGTCAAAGGCTGCCGGCGTTTCCTGGAGAGAGTCTGGAAACTGCAGGATATTCTGACAGATGATATGGCGTACTCCGAGGATTTAGAGACGAAGATGCATCAGACGATTAAGAAGGTAAGTAATGATTTCGAGAGCCTGAAATATAATACGGCGATTGCAGCCATGATGGCGCTTATTAATGATTTATACAAGAAAAATTCTGTGACAAAGGGCGAATTTAAGACGCTGATCACACTGCTGAATCCGGTTGCGCCGCATATCACGGAGGAATTGTGGCAGAGGGTAGGCTTTGAGGGCAGGGTTTATCAGACTGCATGGCCGGAGTTTGACGAGGCGAAGACGGTGGAATCTACCGTGGAGATAGCGGTACAGATCAACGGGAAGACTAGGGCAACACTTGCCATCGGCAAAGATGATCCGAAGGATGATGTCATTGCCAAGGCAAAGGAAGTGATTGCGGATAAGCTGACGGGAACAATTGTAAAAGAGATTTATGTTCCGGGCAGAATTGTGAATATTGTACAGAAATAATTTTAGAGAAACTGCCGCATTTGACTATAGGATAAATGCGGCAGTTTTTACGGTATGGGAAACTGTATTTAATTCTTGCGTAATTTCATCAGCTTGTCGATTTTATCCAGTTCCTCCGGCGTTGAATACTTGCGTATTGTTGCAGTGATGGTTTCAACTTCTTCTTTTGAGAAAGAAATGTGGTTGTCCATACCTCTTTTGGCAATCGCCATAAAGAAAGGCATCATCTGTTCCCTGGAGAGCGACTGGCTCTCGAAGACAAGCGATTGCAGAAAATCAAGTTTCGCTCTGTCGATCTGCGCAACGGCAGGATCGTCCATCCAGTTTCCGGTCATGGTATCATCCTTTCTGCCGCGTGGTCATCATCTGACTCGTGCGGAATCTGTTTTTGACATGATTACGGTAATATTTGATTTGAATTATGAGAATGAATTTATTCTGATTCCTGTGTGCCCGTATTTTGTTGAAACATTTCAAACATGGTTTTTTGCTCCGGAGTGAGCATGTTCATTAACATATCCATCATGGAAAACGGCTCGGTATGGCCGGAACCGGAAGACCTTTCCGAATCCGCCGGCGCGTCACCGTTACTTCCGGAGCTCTGGAAATCACCGAAAGCCGAAGCCGCGGAAAGATCGGGAAAAATTTCCTGCAGAGCGGACATGGTCTGGGACATTTCCTGCATGGTTTCCATTGTCTGCAGCATATTCTGCATCTGTTCTAACTGCTTGATTTCTCCGGGGGAAGAATAGAGACATAATTGCCGGCATAGTTCGCACAGGTCCGGTTTTTCATCGAAAGAGATACTGCACCCGCTGATCTGAAAGGGATGTCTCCGGACATAGCCCATCGTATATTGCAGTTCCATATATTTAATATAGACCGCCAGATGCTTTTGCATGGAAGGTTCTATGTAGGGCAGAAGAACTTTCCACTTTTGTATCTGGTTGGTAGTGTATAAGGCATCAAATGCCATAACGTTTGCTGCCTCTTCCTTTTTAGCTGCCATAGGATATGCCTTTCTGATGCCGCGGTGCACTGATTTCCTCTACAGTATATGACACATGTGAGAAAAATAGGCTCTAAAGTGCAGAGCCTATTTCCCAGATGTGAAATCTAATAGATGTGTAAAAGGGGATCGTTTATCGGATTAGTTGCAGCAGCAGCTGGAAAGGATCAATAACCAGATCAGAGTGTTGCAGCAGTTGTTGTCGCCGTTACCAAACAGATTGAAACCGCCACCGTCGCATCCGCATCCGTCATTGTTGCCGCAGCAGGATAAGAGGATCAGAATCCAGATCCAGGACCCGCATCCGCCGCCGAAAAATCCACAGTTATTATTGTTGCATCCGCAGTGAGTTGCTGATAAATCGCTCATTGTTTACGCCTCCAAATGTTATTTATGGTTTATCTTATGAGCGGAGGCCGTATGTGTTACAAAACTTGAAAAATGAAAAGAAGAATTTACAATAGTTTTGGTTTCGATTATAATAGAAGTGTATGAAAATATGTTGCTGCCTAAAGGCGGTTTATGAATAAGACACAGGATATACTTGAAGGATACCTGTTGTTCAAGGAAGTATTGTGAGTCCGGAGGGAGAGTTGGGAATGAGAAGAGTATTGCGAAGGAAAAGCAGGAGAATTACGGCGCTGCTGCTTGCGGCGGCAGTCATGGCGGGCAGCATGGATGTCAGTATGCTGACGGTGCGGGCGCAGGAAGAGAACGTGTATGAGGAGCCGGATACCGGAAAGCCGGAGGAAGCCGGGGCAGAAGCAGATACGGGGAGACCGGAGGAAACTGCGGACGAAGCAACGCCGATACAGAGCACAGAGCCGGAAGATGAAGGTGGAGAAGTGCAGCCGGAGCAGAATACTGTGTCGGAAGAAGAGCAGGTTGAGAACAGCGGGGACGTTGAGAAAACATACGATGCATTTGCAGCGGATGAACCGGGTGATTTGGCCGTACAGGCGGATGACGGGGATACAACGCCAACAGGACCGCAGAGGGCGACAGTGAGCGGCATTTTGATTTCAAATAAGGTTTATGATGGTTCACCGGTTATAGCCAGCGGCACGCTGAAGGCAGTCGTACCGAAGGAAATATCGACGACGTCCAGAGATGAAGACATCACGTCTCAGGTCACGTTTAAGTATAGTGTTTCCGGTACGCAGGATGATGGAACGGTTATTAACGTACCGGAAAAAGATGTGCCGACAGGCAGCATTGTGGATGGCATGCCGAAAGATGCGGGAACTTATACGCTTACAATTACAGTGAATGACCCGAGTGGTAAATATGAGGGATCACTGAATACGCAGTTTAAGATCAACAAGAGATCGGTCACGATCAAGGTGAATGACCAGCGCAAGAGGATTGGTGATGATCTGCCGGGCTGGCTTCAGGATCCGCCGACAGCAGAGCCTGAATTGGGTAAGGATTATACGGTAAATGGTCTGGTCAATAAAGACAAACTTACCACTCTGCCGATACTGGTCTGTGATATTACGGAGGAGACGAAGGATAAGACAGGAAAATATACGATCACGGCATCGGGCGCCGATGCCGGGGCGAACTATATGATCGGCTATATAGAAGGAGTTTTGACGGTATCGGCCAAGGAGACGGTTACGATCAGTGGAATCACTGTAGCAGATAAGGAGTATGATAGTGCGCCGATCGAATGGGATACCAGCGGGGTCAAGATAGTGGGCGAGGCAGGTACAGAACTTCCGGATCTCCAAGCGGCATTACAGTACAGTATCTCCGGCGGACAGAAGGACGGGACATTGTATTTCTGGAGTGATGGTTCCCAGACGCCGGAAACGACAGAAGAAGGCGGAGTGGAGAAAGAAGGTGAAGAGCCTCCAAAGCAGAAAACGCTGCCGACAGAAGCGGGAACGTACACATTGAAAGTCACGGTTAATTCTGACAAATATTGGGGGGAATACAGGAAAGACTTTTCTATTACGCAAAAACCTGTGACAATCAAGGCGAATGATCTTGATATTAAACAGGGCGATGAGATTCCGACTGCGTTTACTTATACGGTAGATGGACTGCTGGGCAAGGATGAGGTCAGGCAGCCGCCGTCATATACATGTGACATCTTCAGTACGGAAAAGACAGGGACATATACGATTATTCCACGCGACGCATCGGCGGGAGCAAATTATAAGATTACTTATATACCGGGCACACTGACTGTATTGGAGAAAGACCGTCTTACCATCACAGGACTCACGACGACGCCGTTTCCGAAAGTTTATGACGGCAAACCGGTGGTTTGTAATACAGGAAATCTGAAGGTGGTACTGCACCAGAGCGGTAAACCGGATGAAGACATTACCAATAAAGTTGATTTTGATTATAGTATCAAAGGAACGATGGCGAACGGTAAAGGATATTCGTCGCCGAGTATTGTGAGCGGGATGCCGAGTGCTGCCGGAGACTATACGATTACCGTGACGGCGTCCTCCAAGCCGGGTGAACCGGATAAGTACCTCGGGTCGATGGAGTATTCTTTCAGTATTGCTCAGAGACCCATCGTTGTTAGAGCGGGCGATCTGGAGATCAGGACGGAAGATAAACTGCCGGAGCGGAGTGACTATACGTATGAGATTACCGGTATGGGGCTGGTAGATGATGATAAGCTGATAATAGAGCCGACCTTTACCTGTGATATTCAGAGTACCGATATGGCAGGAGAGTATGAAATTGTTGCATCGGATGCCGAAGCAGGTTTCAATTACATGATCACTTATGAATCGGGCAAATTGACAGTAGTGGAAAGGGAGATCGTCAAGACAAGGAACTTGCAGCGGATTATTCCACCTGCACCGGTACTGAATGTGGAGAACGGAACACCCATCGATAGCCTTCCGCTTCCGGAGACGATTACTATCGTAACACGTAAGATCGTGGATGAGACTGTATCAGGCAATGACACAGAGAACTCCTCCTTGACGGAGATAAACGAGACAGTGCCGGTTGTGTGGGACAGGGCAGCGATCGACGGTACTTCGTATAGTCCGAGAAATGAAGAGGAACAGACCTTTATGCTTGGAGGCAAGGTTGTGCTGCCGGCGGAGGTAGATGAGAATGGCGTATCTTTGGCAGTGAAGATCGAAGTAAACGTGCGTGAGAAGTATACAGCCAAAGATCCGGTGGCAAAGCCGACGGCAAGTATTCCTACCGGTAAAGGCGTGCCACGCGGTACGACCATCAGACTGTCTTGTGAAACAGAAGGCGCTGAAATTTATTATACATTAGACAGCACGAAACCGGACAGGAAAAGCAATCTGTACGCGAACCCGATCGAGGTAAACGTGAACGGGTTTACGGTGATTTGGGCTTATGCGCACAAGAAGGGACAGCCGGACAGCGATACTGTAAAATTTTATTATTATATTGATTCGCAGACCGGCGGTGAAGGAGATGAGCCGGAGGTTCCCAAGGAGGATATTCCTGATGACGGAAAGATTCCGGAAGGACTGTGGGTGACGAAGATTCCCGAGTATACCTATACCGGCAAGGCAATCAAGCCGGAAGTCAGGGTTTATGACTATAAGACACGGCTCGAGGAGAAGAAAGATTACACCATAAAGTATACGAACAATATCAAGGCCGCGAGGCAGGATGCAGAGCGGGCGCCTTCGATTATTATCACGGGTAAGGGAAACTATGAAGGAAAATTGACGAAATCCTTCACGATTCTGCCCAAGGATATCCGGGATACAGATATCAGTGTGGATGATATTACAGTTGCATATAACAGTAAGAAAATGCAGAAACCGGCACCGGCAGTATTCTGGAACGGGAAGAAGCTGGCGGCGAAGAAAGACTATACCGTGCAGGATGTGAGTTATACGGATGTCGGTGGTTATGACGTGACGGTAACTGGTGTCGGCAATTACACGGGTACACGATCGTTCAAATTTACGATCACGGAGAGAATACTTGCTTCCGGGATGACCGTTAGCAAGATTCCGAACCAGACCTATACGGGTAAAGCGATCGAACCACAGATCACAGTTAAATATAAAGGGACGGAACTAACGGCAGGCACAGACTACGAGAAGACTTATCTCAACAACGTGAATGTCGGAACTGCGACGATCGTCATCAAAGGAACCGGCGCATATGCAGGAACGAAGAAAGTGACCTTTAAGATCATGGAGGTCGCATCTTTAGCCAGAGCCAAGGCAGAATTGAACTTTGCTAATAAGCCGACCTATACGGGGAAGGAAATCAAAGCAGACAGTAAGGTCGTGACCATCAGTTTTAAGGAAGACGGGCAGACCGTAACGCGTACGCTTAAGGAAGGGGCAGACTATGAGGTAACGTACACCAACAATGTGAAGGCCGGAACCGCGACAGCGGTATTTACAGGCAAAAATGCATACAGCGGGAAATTAAAGAAAACCTTTACGATTGCTGCGTGTGATATCACCAAAGTAAGTGTCAGTATGAAGCAGAATGATAAGTTCAGCTATGTAAAGGGCGGATGCAGACCGGAACCGGTCGTTAAGTTCTTAGGAGAGACGCTGAAAGCAGGTACAGATTACACACTGGCATACAAAAAGAATAATGCGGTGGGTAAAGGGGCAATTCTGACGATCACGGGTAAGGGTAACTTTAAGGGAAGCCGGAGCATAGGTTATGAGATTACGCAGCAGGATATCGCTAAGATGACGGTAACTGCCGTAGATAAAGTTTATAAGAATAAGAATAACATCTATAAGACCACCGTTCAGGTGACAGATACAAACGGTAAAAAACTGTCTGCAGGCAAGGATTATGATAAGAATATATCATACACATATACGGAAGATGTGAATGATAGAGAAGCCAAATTCTACAAAAAAGCAGGGGATCCGGTAGACAAGGACGATATTATACCGGCGGGAACGCAGATCACCGTGACTGTCACTGCGAAGGGAACTGATTATACTGGCACCGTGTCTGGCATATACAGGATTACGGCGGCCAATATATCCGGCGCCAAGGTATCAATACAGGCACAGCACTATACGGGTAAGGCAATCACGCTTGAGGAGAATCAGATTCAGGTGGAGATCAAAGGAACTGCCTTAAAGTATGGCGAGGACTATGAGATCTTAGAAGGTACCTACAGCAATAATATTAATAAAGGTACGGCGAAGGTAATGATTCGGGGTCTGGGAAATTATGGCGGCATCAGGACGGTAACATTTAAGATTAAAGGCAAAGGACTTTTCGATTTATAATCAAAAGGGCAGGACTCTCATGGCGGGGTCCTGTTTTGCTGACTGAGCTGTCACGTTAAATTGTGTAAATTATGACAAAACACTTGCATAAATCTCAAGATATAGTAAAATTATACTATATGCTAATTGTTCGAACCGGATGATTAGGCACATAGTATTATGATAAAGGAGCGATCCCCTATGGCGGGATTAGAGGTTTCCGGCAGAAGATTCCGTACGGAGGCAGACTATCAGGCTGCCTTGCGGGATCAGGCGAAGATTGAGAAGATAAAAGCAAAAGTCAATATGGAGCAGCCGGGGGAAGTGATTACGCTGTACGATGCAATCGGGGCGGGTGAGTATCGGTTTGAAACGGTGCTCGGCAATGATTTTGATGACGAGATCTATGAGCTTGCACAGGAATATAAGCGTCAGGGTTATAATAAGGACAGTAAGCTTCCGACTGGAAAAAAGAATAAAAATAAGGCCGGACGGAAGCAGAATACGTTAAAGAGCCCGGGAAAGCAAAGTTTCAAAAAGGAGAAGAAAGTATCCCTCGATGAATTTGATAAGGAGATGCAGAAGGAAATTCTTCTTGAATTAAAGAAACGGGAAAAGCGGCGCAGACTGGCGGTTTTTGTTTGTTCTCTTGTTGCGGCTTTATGCTTTGGGTATTTTGGGGTTTACTATTATTTTTCTGACAGAACGCAGACGGAATATGAGGATCTGGCACAGCTTAAGGGAAACAGTACTCTGTCGGGGACTCTCTTTCGGGAAATCCATCATTCAGAGGAAGAGACAGTGGAGCTGGAGATTCTGGAAGAGTATCGGACTTTATACAGTAAGAATAAAAAGCTAATCGGATGGCTGAAAATTGACGATACAAATATAGACTATCCGGTTATGCAGACAGCGAATAATGAATATTATCTGGATCACAATTTTGATCAGGAATATGATAAGAATGGCAGCCTGTTTCTGGATAAGGACTGCGATGTGGTAGATAGAAACACAAATCTGATTATATACGGACACCATATGAAATCGGGAAGGATGTTCGGCAATTTAAATCAGTACAGCAGCGAAGAATACGGTAAGAAACATTCTTTGATTCAGTTCGACACGATCTACGAGAAGGGAACATACGAAGTGATGTACGTGTTTCGGTCGAGAATCTATAATGAGGATGAGGTTGTATTTAAATACTATCAGTTTTTTGATGCCGCTTCGGAGAAAGAATTTGAATCCAACATGCAGGAGATGGCGGCACTGTCACTCTATGACACCGGCGTGACGGCGAGCTTCGGAGATGAGCTTCTGACGCTGTCCACATGCGATAATTCAGAGACGGACGGCAGGTTCGTGGTGGTGGCGAAGAGAGTGCGGGAGTTGAATTGATTTTTTTACATAAATAAAAATGTGTAAGGGAATGAGGAAAGAGCAATGGCAAAGAAGACAGCATTGAAGAAATCAAAAAGAAGATTAAAGAGAACGGTGAGACGCAGCATAGCGGCGGTGTTAATGGTTACGGCGATCGCGGTTGCGGCGATTCCGGTACCGGAGAATCTGGCGGACGAACCCGGCAGTGATACGGAAGGGGATGCCGGAATCCAGTATGTCGAGGCGACTAAGGATAAATATGTAAATAATCCGGGCAATACGGTCAATAAATATGTGGATTATACGGATGAACAGCTCATAGCGGCAGTGAAAGGGGAGTATCCGGATCTGGAACAGACAGAGATCGTGGTACGCGACGGACAGTCACTCGTCCTGACATGGCAGTTCCTTTATGAACCGATCAATGCTCAATTTGGGCGTCTGTGCAGATATAATAATTATTTTCCGAGAGAAGTCGTCAATCTCGGTCTGCAGCCGAACAAGAATTATTTTGTTGTAAAGGCAACGGAGTTTAACAATTACTACGGTGAGAATGGCGATCCGAAAAGCTGTGGTATAGATTACATGGACAATCTGACGCCCAGCAATATGTTTTACCCTACCAACACACTTACATACACTTACGCAGACTATGATCAGTATTCCAATGCCGTAGTTCTGGATGAGAAGACAGTGGCCTTCTTTGAAAAGTACTTCGAGAGAGATTTTACCACGAAAACGGAAGAATTTAAGGCGTATTATGAGGCGTTAAAGAATAATCCGTCGTTGCAGCCTCCGGCTGCCCTGGAAAGAAAACCGGCAGATCTTGACAGCGACCAGAAGATCGATTTTTTCTGTGAGCACAACAATATCCTGAAGGGGACAAAGTACAGACTGACCACAGCAACGGATCAGAGACTCGGACAGAGCAACAGCGAACTTGTCTATGTGGCGTACAGTACGGAGAAATCCGAGGAATTACCCTATGGTTATGTTGATGTAGACGGGTATCTGGTTCTGTTAGATGTGCGCTATATCAGCACGATAGCTGATAAGGCATTCTATAATGTGCAGAACGTTGGTCAGATTGACTTTTCCGATAAGGTACAGTATATCGGTGAGAGTGCTTTTGAAAACTCCGGTATCACAAGCGTGGTGATCGGTAATGCGGATATGATCGGCAACCGGGCATTCTACGGGTGTCAGAAACTGACAGAGATCAAGTTTACAGAAACGGCGGATACTTATGCGATCGGTGCGGAGGCATTTCGTATGTCCGGTATTAATACGACATTGATGCTTCCATGGACGATCAAGGAGATCGGGTATGGTGCGTTCTCGAGTTGTCTGAGCCTGACAGAAATAAAATTTGATGACAGAATCAGTGATTGTGACATCGGCGATTATGCTTTCTTTGATGATACCAGATTGACGACGGTTAATTTTGGAACTGCCAAGATAAAGAATATGGGAGATGGCTGTTTTGCTGTGCAGTCTCCCAGCGGAGACTCCCTGCAGAGCTTTTCCTTCCCGGGCGAAGGTCTTGGCAATATGGACGATTATGTCCTTGCAAACCACAGGAATCTGGCGGAAGTCTATATACAGAATTACACCAAGAGAATACCGGAAAGTACGTTCTACAACTGTTTTGGATTAAAGAAAGCGGTATTTTCCGAGAAATGTGGAACAGCATCCTTTAAAGAAGGGCTTTTCCGTTATGTGACAGATCCGGAGTTTTGTGTGTATGGTCCGGAACTGTATGCGAATGGACCGGCGTATCCCAGAAGCAGTACATGGGATGCGGTCAGAAATGACGGTCTCGGAATTCCGTATGTCTATGAGAGCGGTGGCAAGACCTATTATGAGATGGCGCTTGAGAGCGAGGACGGCAGCCGTTACCGTTATGGTGCGGGTAATGATGGAGAGTTAATTTCCTGTGCGCTGATTGATTCCAACACGAAGTTTGTTGACATTGTTATACCGAGCAAAATTGGTAATTTTGATGTCAAGAGTATTGGCTCAGAATGCTTTTCTAATAAAGAACTGCGCGAGAAGATCAGGAGCATTACGATACAGAACCGGTCTGTCAGCACGATTGCAGACAGTGCATTCCGTGATCTGCCGGCTCTGACCAAGGTGCGGATCGGCGATTCCGTGACGAATATCGGCAGGGAGGCATTTGCCGGTTGTAAAAAGTTGTATGATGTTTACTTCACGAAGCCGTCAGCCGGATACGAAACGCTGGTAATGGATGACAGTGCGTTTATCACCACGGGCAGCCAGCTTACGTTCCATGGCGATATTGTGGAAGGTTATGCGCCTTTTGAGTGGGCGACGGATGTTTCGCATGTATTGAAGGATCAGGATAATGTCAATGTTCCTGCAATCAACGTATGCTATCAGAGTCTGTGGGACAGTGAGGTTGGCACCCATCTGACAGTTATGTGCGATAAGAACGGAGAAGTGACGCTTCTCGATTATCCGAAATACAGTGATCTGGACGTGGAGAACGTGAATGATCTCGACGAAGAACTGCGGGATTACTGTAAGGATATGGAGAATTATTATTACTATACAGTATATGACAGCGGCGACGCGGTGGAGCAGATGCGCCGGGAGTACGCGTATATCTGGGACGCAGTGCAGGAGGGCAGGGACAGTGTTGTTCTGCCAAACGGGCAGGCGATCAGTTCAACAGATTTTGAGACTGAACTGGAGAAACGTTATGGTCCGTGGATTAACCCCAACTACTGTGAGCCGGGATTCTGGAAGAGTTATTTGCCGTCAGGCGGAGACACAGCGAAAACCGGTTCGATGGATTGGTTGTTTGAGCCGATCATTGCGGAGGCTGCCATGAACCCGACGCCGTATTTTAAGGCGAATCCGTATCATTTTATGAAGAATTATCAGAGCTATCTGAATGATCCGGATTATGAGACCTATCCGGATTATAAGAAAGTTCCGGATAAGGTATGGACGTTTATCAACGCGACGCAGGAGATCGTGGTGCCTGCAGGCGTGGACTCTATTGATGTCAGTGCGTATGCGACGGCGAACGGTGATAATTATGACACTTATGTCAGAAAGAAAAGACCGGCGGCAACCAATAATATGTATACGCGTAAGACGAACGGCGCAACACCGGGGTTGTTCAGCGGTTATTACGTAGATTATAAAGAGGGAGACCAGCGCGAGGAGAATGCGAATGGTAACGATCATATCAGGAGCGTTATTCTGGCAACGGTCAAGAAACTGCCGGACTATGCTTTTGACAGCTGCGAGCAGCTGGAGAGAGTTGTTTTAGGGAATATTGCCGAGATCGGTGCACTGCCTTTCAGAGGGTGCCGTAATCTGACGAGTGTGGTCGGCAATGAGAAATATCCGGCAGAGAACGGCATACTGTATGCACAGGATGAGAATCATGCCGGCAAGTATAAGATTATAGAATGTCTGATGACCAGAGGTAAGCCGAATACTGGCGACGAGAATCTGGAGAAGGCTTCCATAGCACCGGAACCCGACAGACTGATCAGCAGTGTGATCGAGATTGCGGAGAGTGCGTTTGAAGGCTGTGACGGCATTGCAGTGGTTGATTTGTCTACAGCGGAAGGACTGGAGATCATTCCGGAGAACTGTTTTAAGGATTGTCTGAGTCTGATCAATGTGAAGCTGCCTGGAACCGTTACGAAGATCAGAGACGATGCATTTGGCGGGATTGCAAATGCGACACATCCGTTAGCTGTGACAATTCCCGGACGGGAAGTTGATATTGCGGATATGGCGTTTGCACCGAAACAGAATGTAACGATCTATACCTATGAAGATTCGGCGGCCTACCGTTACGGCAAACGATATGAAGGTCAGGGCATGAAGGTGGAGGTGCTGAATGCTTTCCGCGTAATGTTCTATGACTATGACGGAACGCAGGTCGGTGCGACGCAGATCGTAGACAGCGAGTCGGGCGGCAGTAAAGCGACTGCACCGCCGGAAGAGGCTGCACTGAAAGAAGCAGGACACAGACCGGGTTATACGTTCAGCCACTGGGAGACGACAGGCGGCAAGAGACTTGAAGATCCCATTACGGAAGATATGACTGTCTTTATCGCACAGTATGAGTCGGACGGTTCTATGATTAACGGTAAGTATGTTGTGGAATTTATAGACGGTATAGACGGACACCGGTTGAGCGGACGTAATTCCAATGAAAATGACGGAAAATATTATGTACCGCCGTATATAGATAATGATCCTGCCAAGAAGAGCAGCTTTGCAGCTCTTGGATGGGAAGCACCACAATATTCCGATCACACTAAGGAAGGTAAGGAATTCTTCCAGTGGAGCAATAACTGGACGGAAAATACAACGATCGAGGGTAACATGACGATTATTGCACTGTACCGTGATGTTTCGACCAGCGGTGGTTCCGGAAATACAAGCGGCGGCTCCTCCAACACGAGCAAAGGTTCTACGAGCAATGGCGGTACGAATACATCGAGAAACAGTACGTCTAACTCATCAAGCAATACATCGTCTTCGTCCAGCAGTTCGACGAGTACGACTTCGTCCACGTCCAATACCTCGTCGTCCACGGCGGCTACTTATACCGTGACGGTTGTGAACGGCAGCGGAAGCGGTACGTATGCGCAGGGATCTACGGTTGTGATTGCGGCGAACGAACCTGCAGCGGGTATGGTATTCCAGAAGTGGACGACAGAGTCTAACGGTGTTACGTTAGCGAGTGTCAGCATGACGGCGACTACCTTCACGATGCCGGCAGGCAATGTGACAGTTACGGCGAATTATGTTGCGGCGCAGGCACCGGCGACCAATACGGGTAATAATGGAAATAATAATGGCGGTGGCGGCGGTGGCAGCACCGGCGGAAGCGGCAGTACCCGCGTAGATATTACGAAACCGGGTATATCCAATAAGGATCTGGCCAATGCCAATGCGAATGGCACGACCGATAACTTTATTGTTAAGATTACGGAGACTGATGAGGCAACCAGAGCGGTAGCAGATGCTTTGACGAACAAGTACGGCAGTCTGGATAATATTCTGTACTATGCGATGGACATCAGCCTGTGGGATTCCACCGGAACCTATCAGCTTACAGATGATCAGCTTGCGGGAATCACGGTAGATATTACAATACCGATTCCGGATGCGCTGGTTGCATACGGTGGTAACAATATGGCCGGTGCGGTAGTGAACGGGAATCAGTTAGAGAATTTGAATGAGAACTTTACAACGATAAACGGTGTTCCCTGTATCAGATTTACGGCTTCTCATTTCTCGCCGTATACGGTCTATGTAGACACGGGAAATCTGACAGAGGGTATGCTTGATACAACGCCCAAGACCGGAGATCCGATTCATCCGAAGTGGTTCTTATCTATTGGTCTGGCATGTCTGTCCGTGATTCTGTTTATGAAGCGGGATAAGGCAGCGAAAGTAAAAACGGCATAAAGGAAATCCTATGGGAAAGAAAGTAAGAAATCTGATTGGTATACTGCTTCTTGTTACGGCGATAGCAGTTACACAGATCCCTGTATCAGATGTGGAAGCGGCTCCGACCTCTTCCGCATCTGATTTTCAGATGGATGGAACAACATTAGTGAAATACAACGGCACGGCTGAGGACGTGTCTGTTTCCAATTATGTTGAGCGCATAGAGGCTGAGGCCTTTGCAGGAAACGAACATATCAGACATGTGACAATAGGTGATGCCGTGGAGGTCATAGGTTCCGGCGCCTTTACGGAATGCAAGAATCTTATGAGCGTTACGATTCCTGATTCCGTGACAACAATCGGGAATGCGGCATTCAGCGGTTGTCCGTCTCTAAGAGAGGTAAATGTCGGAGTCGGACTCGTTGAGCTGGGCAATGGCGCATTTGCCGGAGATTATAATCTTTCGGATGTTCATTTTGACAGTAGTAATACAAAATTTACATGTGATGACGGCGCTATTTATAATAAGAACGGCAGAAATACGCTGTATCAACTGCTTGCGGGCAGGAGAGGAGACAGTTATTCCATGCCGTCTTCGGTTGTTAAGATTAAGCCGTATGCCTTCTGGGGCGATTACAATCTGGAGAAGGTGAGTATCAGCAGCAATGCGAAAGAGATTTCCGCATATGCGTTTTCGAACTGTAAGAATTTGAAGGAGGCTGACATTCCCTATTCCGTTAAAAACATTGATATGAAGGCCTTTGAGGATTGTGTCAGACTGCGGGAGATCGAGATTCCTCCTTCGGTCGGTACCATCCACAGCACGGCTTTTGACGGTTGCACAAAACTCGAGATCAAGGCGGATGCCGGTTCGGTGGCGAGCAGGTTTGCGCAGACGCTTGTGCTGGAAGATATTGAGGTCTCGGAGTATGAGGAAGCACCGGGATCATCAGGCGTGAGCGAAAACGATATAGACGATGATACGGTACCGCAGATCGTGGCGCCGGTAGATTATTATCATGAAGTGTCGCACATGAATGCGATGGAGGCGGAAGAGGATGATTCCGTCAGGGGCAAGACGAGAGTGATCGGCCGGGAGGCCTTTATCCTGATTGATAATGCAAATGCTACGATCAATGTAGGCAGCACCGGCGAAACGATCGGCGGTGTTCCGGCAGATGAGGCACAGCAGTATACGGATACCGTACCGGGGCTTGCGGGTTCCGGGGACGCGAAGGGCGGCTCTTTCCCGAAATATACGGTGGTGAATGGATCTGTCATCGCAGCGCAGGCATATTATGATGATGCTATGACGTCTTTTGCGTTTCCGGATGGGATTGTCAGAATCGGAGAGTTTGCTTTTGCGAGATCTTCCCTGCAGTCTGTTCGGATTCCGGATGGTGTGGAGGAGATTGATTATGCGGCATTTTATCATTGTGATGGATTGACCGATGTGGTCATTCCGGGCAGTGTGCGTAACATTGCGGCTTCGGCGTTTGCTTCGACACCGTGGCTGTCACAGTGGAAACAAAGCGGCAGCGGAGATTTTCTGATCGTGGGCGACGGTATTTTGCTGGCGTATAAAGGAAGCGGCGGCGTGGTTTCTGTACCGGCGGGGGTTAAACAGATCGGCGCGGAGGCATTTCAGAATAATACTGCGGTGACGGGAGTCATCCTTCCGGACAGCGTGGAGGTGATTGGTGAAGCCGCTTTTGAAAACTGCAGCAATCTGACATCCGTAGAGGGTGGTAATAATATAAGAGAAGTCAGAGACAGAGCGTATGCCGGCTGTCCTCTTGACACGGTGCATATTCCGGCCACAGCGCAAGGAATCGGACTGCGTGCCTATGACATTACAGGGGCACAGAAAGCTGCGGGCGGCGGAGTTGTTGTGTTTGCAGGAGAAGGATTGCCGAAGCTGTCCTATGAGGCGGCTTCGATGAAGCTATACAGAGAGAATTATCGGGATCTGGCTCTCAGGGGCAGGAAGATTGCGGTGATTCCGGAGAGCGTGAGTGATCTGAAGGATACGGTGCTGGATGGTGCACAAGCCGGATTCGAGGGCGTGATCTGTAAAGTGACGAAAGAGGCGGCAGGCGGTGAAGACGGGACGCTGCAGATCGTGGGCAGACAGGGACGTGGAAGTATGCCGGCAGCCGGAGAGACCTGTAAGATAGATGGAATGACATACGTGCTGGAAGAAGGCACGGAGAATCTGGGAATCGATGTGCCGCAGGAAGAGATTCGTGAGGGAATCGATGTGCGGGTCAACAGTTATTCACTGCCGCAGGATGGTATGGCCAGTGCGGTTATGGAAGGCTCAGAGGAAAATTATGTGTTAACGATCGCGGACAGTGAAGAGGCAAAGTCTGCAATTAGTGATGTGTATAAGAAAATTTACGGGAATAAACTACCGCATAATCTGTGCGCCTATGAGATCGGCATGACGGAAGCCGGAACAGGGATTCCGATTGCCGGACTTGGCAAGCAGAGTGTGGAAGTTACGATCCCGATTCCGAAGGGCGTAGGGGAAGAGAACCTGCATGTAGTCTGTCTGGATGCGGATGGACAGCTGGAAGAGGTGGAGAGCAGAGTAATATCCGTGGACGGTATAGACGCACTTACTTTCTCTGCGAAGCATTTTTCGCCCTATGGGATCTATAATTACGGCAACAGTATGGCAGTGGCGGACGTGAAAGACGGGCAGGCCGTATTTGCTTCTCTCGGTAAAAAGGATGTTTCACCGGATACTGGTGATTACAGCATTCATCCGAAATGGTTCTTCAGTGCGGGATTGATTTGCACGGCGATGGCGTTATTCTTTTACCGGGGCGGGAACCGCAGGCGCAGAAAGAAAAAAGCGTGACAGAACAGGAAGCACGATAAGGAAATATACCTGTAACAGAGAAAAACAGCATAAACAAACAGGACACTGAACACGGTAAGACTCCCGGCATAGAATAAATCTATAGTCGGGAGTTTTTTCGACAATCAGGATGAAATATGGTGGTATATGTCGTGAATCGTGTCAGAAAACAGGTTGGGTGTACTGATGATATACAGAGGGATATTGTGACGCAAGATCTTGCCGTGGCAGTATTGGATACGGGGATAGGCGCACATCCGGATTTCAACGGGCGTATTGTAGAGTTTGCGGATTTTGTCAATAACCGGCAGGGATGTTATGACGACAGTGGTCATGGAACACATGTGGCGGGGTGCGTGGGAGGGAGCGGGTACGCTTCCCACGGCGTATACAAGGGAATGGCGCCCGCCTGCCGTCTGTGTATAGGAAAAGTGTTAGATCAAAACGGGGAAGGCAGTATAGACAGTATGCACCGGGGTATCGTATGGGTTATGCAGAACCGTCTAAGACATCGGATACGTGTTCTCAACGTATCGCTGGGCATCGGAACAAGCGGAGAGAGAGAACGCATGAAGGAACTGGTTGATCTGCTGGATGCAGTATGGGATCAGGGGATCGTGGTAGTGTGTGCCGCCGGCAACAACGGACCGAAAGAAGGTACGATATCGCCGCTTGGAAGCAGCCGCAGGGTGATTACGGTAGGCTGTCATGAGGGCGGATATTTCGGTGCGCGCAGAGATCTGTGTGAGAATTATTCCGGCAGAGGAAGCCGCGCTATGATGTACCGCAAACCTGATGTGGTGGCGCCGGGGACGGATATTGTATCATGTAATCTGCAGTTTCTGGGAAACCAGAGGAGCGGCTATCGCAATGCTTATATCAGAAAGAGCGGCACTTCCATGTCCACGCCCATTGTATCCGGTGCGGCAGCGCTCTTTCTGCAGAAATATCCTGATGCGGGCAATGCGGAAGTTAAACGCAGGATGATCTACAGCGCAAGAGACATGGGCGATTCATGGAGTAAGCAGGGGTGGGGGATGATAAATCTTGAAGAAATGTGCAGTTCGGGTTGACATAGATGGTATGATTGTATACAATTATACGTGGTATACATCCATGTGATGCCAGAAAGGTACGTGACAGCTATGTATGATGAAAGAACTTTTGCAAATCGTCCGGTTACCATGAACGATCACAATAATCTTCTGGAAATAGAAGAGCATATGTATATTCTGGATGATGTTGCGAAACCAAATGTATTCCGGAATATGTTTCCGTATTCCGAAATACCGAAGATTCCATTTAATGACAGGACTGTGCCGCATAATATGCCTAAGGATATCTGGATTACGGATACCACATTCCGGGACGGTCAGCAGTCCAGAGCGCCCTACACGACGCAGCAGATTGTTACGATATATGATTATCTGCATAAACTGGGCGGACCAAACGGCATGATCCGGGCCAGTGAATTTTTCCTGTACAGCAGAAAAGACCGGGAGGCAGTGTATAAATGCATGGAGCGGGATTATCAGTATCCTGAGATCACAAGCTGGATTCGTGCCAGCAAGGAAGACTTTAAGCTGGTAAAAGAGATTGGTATGAAGGAGACGGGGATTCTGGTAAGCTGCTCGGATTATCATATATTCTTAAAGCTGAAGATGACGAGAAAACAGGCAATGGATCATTATTTGAGCGTGATCCGGGATTGTCTGGAAGAAGGAATCAGTCCGAGATGTCATCTGGAAGATATTACCCGGGCAGATATTTATGGATACGTGGTACCGTTTTGTATGGAACTGATGAAGCTTATGGATGAGTACCGGATTCCGATCAAGGTACGTGCCTGTGATACGATGGGGTACGGGGTAAATTATCCGGGAGCGGTTATTCCCAGAAGCGTACAGGGCATCATTTATGCATTACATACCCATGCAGGCGTGCCGCATGAACTGCTTGAATGGCACGGGCATAATGATTTCTATAAAGCGGTGTCCAACTCTACGACGGCATGGCTGTACGGGTGCTCCGGTATCAATACATCACTGTTCGGTATCGGTGAGCGGACAGGCAATACGCCGTTAGAGGCGATGGTGTTTGAATATGCACAGCTTCGCGGCGGGCTAAACGGTATGGACACGACGGTGATCACGGAACTGGCGGAATATTATGAGAGGGAGATCGGCTATGACATCCCGCCCAGAACGCCTTTTGTCGGTAAGAATTTCAATGTGACGAGGGCCGGCATACATGCGGACGGACTGCTTAAGAATGAGGAGATCTACAATATATTTGATACGGATAAGTTCCTGAACAGACCGGTTCTGTGCGCTGTGTCCAACACATCGGGCCTGGCGGGGATCGCACACTGGATCAACACTTATTATCATCTGCCGGAGGAAAAACATCTGGACAAGAACGGTGATCTCGTGAGAGCACTTAAAGTCTGGGTCGATGAAGAATACACATCAGGGCGTGTGACGGTGCTGACGGATGAGGAACTGGTCACGCAGATCAGGAAGATTTGTAAAGAACTGGAACTTCAGCTTCCGGAAAAGTGAGGAAACTGAAAGCGGTGTCAGGCGGACAGATATAAAGGAGTGAAAACGGAAAAAGAAATGGCTAATTATGATTTGAAAAATGAAGTCAACGATAAGTATTCCCTGCGGGGAAGGGTATTTCAGAAGCTGCGGGAGGATATCTTAAGCGGGAAGTATAAGGAACATGAGGAACTGAAGGAAGTAGCGATCGGGGAAGAACTGGGCGTCAGCCGTACACCGGTCAGGGAGGCATTCCGGCAGCTGGAACTGGAGGGGCTGATACAGATCGTACCCAACAAGGGAGCGTATGTTACAGGGATCACGGCAAAAGACGTGAAGGATATCTATATGATCCGTTCACTTCTCGAGGGGTTGTGTGCAAGACTGGCGACGGATAAGATGACGAAAGAACAGATGGAGGAGATGGAAGAGAACATATATCTGGCCGAGTTCCATGCATCCAAGGGGCATATGGATCAGATGGCGGAGCTGGACAACCGGTTCCATGATATTCTCTATGAGGCATGCGATTCTAAAATGCTGGAGCATACACTGCGGGATTATCATCAGTATGTGCTTCGCGTCAGGCAGAAAACCCTGTCCACGAATATGCGGGGACGGGCTTCGAACGACGAACACAGACAGATTATGGAGGCGCTCAAAGCAGGTGATGCCGACAGGGCAGAGCAGCTTGCGAATAAACATATGTTGAATGCATATGACAATATGGTGAAGAACGGATTATATGAGATTTATGGAGAGGAAGGAACGGAAAATGGAAAAGATTAAAATGACAACGCCCCTTGTAGAGATGGACGGGGACGAGATGACAAGGATTCTCTGGAAAATGATCAAGGATGAACTGCTTTGTCCCTATATTGATTTAAAGACAGAATATTATGATCTGGGACTGGAGCATCGCAATGAGACGGATGATCAGGTCACGATCGAATCCGCAGAGGCGACGAAGAAATACGGCGTGGCGGTTAAATGTGCGACAATCACGCCAAATGCCGCAAGAATGACGGAATACAACCTCAAGGAAATGTGGAAGAGTCCCAACGGAACGATTCGTGCGGCGTTAGACGGCACGGTATTCCGTGCGCCTATTGTGGTCAAGGGGATAGAGCCTTGCGTCAGAAACTGGGAGAAACCGATCACACTGGCACGTCACGCGTATGGGGACGTGTATAAGAATACGGAAATCAAGGTGTCCGGTGCCGGTAAAGCGGAACTGGTATTTACCGCTGAGGATGGCACGACAATCCGGGAGACCATACATGAATTCAAGGGTCCCGGAATCCTGCAGGGCATTCATAATACGGATGAATCCATCACGAGCTTTGCGAAAGCATGTTTCAATTATGCGCTGGATACGAAGCAGGATCTCTGGTTTGCAACGAAGGACACGATCTCCAAAAAGTACGATCATAATTTCAAGGATATCTTTCAGGAGATCTATGATGCGGAATATAAGGAGCAGTTCGAGAAAGCGGGTTTAGAGTATTTCTATACGCTGATCGACGATGCGGTGGCGCGTGTCATGAAGGCAAAAGGCGGATTCATCTGGGCATGTAAGAATTATGACGGCGACGTGATGAGCGATATGGTTTCTTCCGCGTTCGGTTCACTCGCCATGATGACTTCCGTGCTGGTATCTCCCAGCGGGGTCTATGAGTATGAGGCGGCACACGGAACCGTACAGCGGCATTATTATAAGCATTTAAAAGGGGAGGAGACTTCCACCAATTCGGTTGCGACGATCTTTGCATGGACGGGAGCGCTCAGGAAACGTGGAGAACTGGATCATAATCAGGAACTCATGACGTTTGCCGACAGACTGGAGCAGGCGACGATCCGCACGATTGAATCAGGTAAGATGACGAAAGATCTGGCACTGATTACATCTATGCAGAATGTGACTGTTTTAAACAGTGAAGATTTTATCAAGGCGGTCAGAGAGACGCTTGACAGAATTTAAATTCGCAGGGCGAATTTAAATTGCGAGCTTTGCTTCGCAAACTCGGAAAACAATATATGAGGAGCGGCTCTATTCGGAGAGCAGCTCCCATTTTTCATACAGATCGGACAACGCCGTGTCATTGGTTTCTTTTTCACGGTTTAATTCCTGCAATTTTGCGACGTCGGTACAGAAGTCGGGGGAAGCCATGAGAGAATCAATTTCTCTGTTACGGTTTTCCAGCTTCTCGATCTGTTCTTCGCATTTCTTTAATTCGTTCTCTTTCTTGCGCTGTGCAGCCTGTTGTTCCTTGCGTGCCAGCCAGTCCTGTCTGCCATCGGTAATAGAATCGTTTGTGGTTTGGTTTACAGTCCGGCCGCTGATACTGCGGGAGTCTGACGGCATATCAGAGCGTGCCGCATTTCCGGAGGATGTGGCTGTCTCTGCCTGTCTTTTTTCCAGATAATAATCGTAATTACCGAGATATCCGGTCAGGGCACCGTCCCTTAAGTCCAGGATTCTGGATGCGGTCCGGTTGACAAAATAACGGTCATGCGACACATAGAGCACTGTGCCGGTGTATGCATTCAATGCATCTTCCAGAATCTCCTTGGACATGATGTCCAGATGGTTTGTCGGCTCATCCAGGATGAGGAAGTTGGCTTCCGACAGCATGAGCTTGGCGAGGGAGACGCGTCCGCGCTCACCGCCGCTTAAGGACTTAATCTGTTTAAACACATCGTCTCCCGTAAACAGAAATGCGGCGAGGGTATTGCGGATCTCTGTGTTGGTGAGCGTCGGGTAGTCGTCCGAAATTTCCTCAAACAGTGTTTTATCCATATGTAAGACATGGTGTTCCTGATCGTAGTAGCCGACCGCTACATTTGCACCCAGCCGGATCTCTCCGGCATCCGGAGGAAGCAGATCGTTGATCATTTTCAGGATCGTGGTTTTGCCGGTGCCGTTGTCCCCGATAATTGCGACATGTTCACCCTTCCTGAGATGGAAACCAAGAGAGGTAAAGAGTGTGAGAGCACCAAAACTTTTTGACAGATTTTCGACATAAAGCACATCGTTTCCACTTTCGTATTTCGGCTCCAGACGAAGGTGCATATCGGAGCGTACCGTGACCGGTTTGTCCAGTACTTCAATTTTATCCAGCATTTTTTCACGGCTTTCCGCACGGCGAATCGACTTCTCACGGTTAAAGGATTTCAGTTTCTCAATAACCGCTTCCTGATGATGGATTTCCTGCTGTTGTTTTACATAGGCGTTATATTCCGCGGTACGCAGGATTTCCTTCTTGGCTGCATAGTCAGAATAGTTGCCTGTAAAGACGGTCGCTTTGGTGTTGTCAATCTCTATGACTTTATTGACGATCCGATCGAGAAAATAACGGTCGTGGGATACGATGATTACAGCGCCCTTATAGCTTCGCAGATAAGTTTCCAGCCAGGTGATGGAAGATATATCCAGATGGTTTGTCGGCTCGTCGAGAATGATCAGATCCGGTTTTAACAGGAGCAGTTTACCCAGAGCCACACGGGTCTTCTGACCGCCGGACAGGGTGGAGACAGACCTCGTAAATTCGTCTTCCGTAAATCCAAGACCCTTGAGTACGCCGGTCAGTTCGCTTTTGTAAGCATAGCCGCCACCTGCTTCGAACGCATGGGTCAGATCGGAGTAGGTGTTCATCAGGCGCTCCAGTGTATCTTCGGAAGCCGTCTTCATCTGCAGCTCCGTGGAGCGTATCCGTTGCTCCAGATCAATCATATCCTGTTTCATGGAGAGAAGTTCATCATAAATGGTGTTTTCGCCGGATACCGCTTCATGCTGTGAGAGGTATCCGATTGTTTTATCCCGGGAGAATGTCACAATTCCGTTGTCCGAAGTCAGATCTCCCATAATAATGCGCAGCAGAGTCGTCTTGCCGGCACCGTTGATTCCGACAATGGCGGCTTTATCATGCTCCTCGATATGGAAGGAGATACTCTTAAGAACCGGTATTTCATTAAAGGATTTATCTATATTACTGACAGAAAGTATCATACGTACAACACCTTTCGCTATATTCACGGACCGGAATGTCAAAGAAGCCTGCCCAAATGCGATTGCCTGCTATAGACGGCGATCATTCCAGAATCAGTTTACCGTCAGAACAAAGAACTGTCAAGCCGCCGTTTGGACGGCATCATGCAGCTGTCATCACTAAGCTGTTTGACAGTTTTTTAACACAGTTGTATACTTATCATATTACAATACAGGGGGTGCGGCAGGGTGGAAGACAAAGGAATTTCACAGGCTGTTATCAGCCGTCTACCCAGATATTTCAGATATCTCGGCGAATTGAAGGATGAGGGGATCGAGAGAGTTTCATCACAGGAGTTAAGTGATATCATGCGGGTGACCGCTTCGCAGATCAGACAGGACCTGAATAATTTCGGCGGGTTCGGACAGCAGGGATACGGCTATAATGTGGGATATCTGTATGATGAGATCGGCAAGATATTAGGACTTCATAAGGAACATAATCTGATTATTGTGGGGGCCGGACATTTGGGGCAGGCTCTTGTAAATTATACGAATTTCGAACGCAGAGGATTCATATTCAGAGGGATATTTGACGCCGATGAGCAGATCCAGGGCACCCGGATACGGGGGATCACGGTACGGCCGATGCGGGAACTGGAACGGTTTGTAAAAGAAAACGACATTGATATTGCGGTTCTGGCAATCCCTAAGAGCGGTGCGGCTGAGGTGGCAGAGCAGCTGGTAGCCTGCGGGATCAGGGGACTCTGGAATTTTGCGCATGTGGATCTGCATGTGCCGGATGATATACAGGTTGAAAACGTGCATCTTTCAGACAGTCTGATGAAGCTGTCCTACAATCTTGCATCGCGTGATTGATAATATAAGAAAACTTATGTAATAGAGAGGCAGAGAAGATATGTCCAGAACAGACGAAATATTTGAACCGGCGCTTGCAGGAAAGAAAATACCGATCCTGACACTGGATAACAAGTGGCATAAACTTTTTACGCAGAAGGAATACACTTCAGAGATCGGGCGTATGGAAAGTGACATGAATAAGCTGCTGAAGCGGCAGGCTAAGGTGAATGAGGAGAGCCGGGAAATCAAGAAACTCAAGAAAGCGAAGATGGATGAGATCGTAGTGCTTGCGGATGAGATGGGGAAGGCACCGTCTAAGAAGCTGGAGAAAAAGCTGGAAGAGTGCAGGGAGACCGTCACTGCATGTAATGAAAAGATAGAGGCCTGCGAGGAGGAGATGCTGGAGCTTCCCCGGCAGATCAACCGTTTGAATCAGAAGCTGATGCTCGCGACAATGGAAGTATGTTATCATAAACTTCAGAAAAACACGGAGGAATTGCAGGAGATCGATGAATGGATCAGCAGCATCCGGAGAGAATTAAAGAAAAAGGTGGTCCGCAAGCAGGAAAAAGAGGCGATGAATCATCGGTTGTATTCCTACATGCATGATATTTTCGGTGCGGATGTCATTGAGATTTTTGATATGCAATATAATCCGGAAGATAAGTACGGCAATAAGAAAGAGCCGGATGACAAGAGAGATGATTCGGGTGCCGGCAACAAAGAAGGCGGTGAGGATGCGTTGAAATCGTGAGATTTTGACGCTTCTTTGCTTAGGGAAAAACGCGGACACAGGAAACGGAGGGGAATATGCGGCAGTATCTGGTGACGGCTTGTGAGATGAAACGGTATGACGGGAATACAACGGAGAAGTATCAGATTCCGTCCCTTGTGCTTATGGAGCGCGCGGCGCTTGTGACAACGGAGGAACTGCAGCGGGCCCGCGGTACGGCGCCGTGCAGAGTGCTGGTTGTCGCGGGCGGCGGCAATAACGGCGGGGACGGTCTGGCAGTCGGGCGGCTGCTTATGCTGCAAGGCTATGATGTGACTTTTGTCCTGCTTGCACATGAGAGCCAGTGTTCTGCACAGACAGTAAAGCAGACGGATATCCTGCGGGAATATCAGGCGCGGATTTTTAGCACAATACAGGATGGTGAATATGATATAGTGATAGATGCGATATTCGGGATTGGTCTGTCACGGCCCGCGGAGGGAATCTATGCGGAGGCGGTTGCGTGGATCAACCGGAGCGGCGCTTATGTATGCAGTGTGGATATTCCGTCAGGCATACGAGCCGACACGGGTGAGATTATGGGATGTGCCGTGCGCGCGGATCTGACCGTGACATACGGGTTTCTTAAAATCGGACAGATTCTGTATCCGGGTGCGGAATATGCCGGGAGACTGGTCTGCAGACAGATGGGAATCGATGCGCACAGTTTCCTGGGTGCGGAGCCGCACTGGTATACTTATACGGGACGACATACAAGAGTGCTGCCCGCAAGGCAGGCTGACGGGAACAAGGGTACGTTCGGTAAAGTGCTCGTGATTGCGGGAAGCGGGCAGACTGCAGGCGCTGCCATGATGGCTGTAAAGAGTGTATTACGTGTTGGCGCGGGTATGGTTAAAGTGGTCACGCCGCAACAGAATAGAGAGGCGGTGCAGCAGTTTGTGCCGGAGGCCATGCTGCTTACTTATACAGGGATGGAGGATTTCGGGCAGGATGCGCCGTTTGCACAGTGGTTAAAAGAGGCTGTGGAGTGGGCGGACTGTATCCTGACCGGGCCCGGCATCGGTATGGATCGATGTGCCGCTAAGCTGCTTAGCTTCAGTATCCTGGAGAGCAGGCTGCCGTTAGTGATCGATGCCGACGGTCTGAATCTGCTGGCGCAGGATCATGGGCTGCAGGAGGCATTATCGGAACAGGGTGCAGGAGGCCGGTCGGTCATCCTGACGCCGCATCCCGGAGAGTTTGCGAGACTGTACGGGTGTACGGTGCCGCAGGTGAAAGAACATCTGACGGATTACCCGCAGCGGCTTGGCGACAGACTTCACTGTACGGTAGTCTGTAAGGATGCGCGCACAGTGGTCGTGCGGCACGGAGGACGGCACGGATATCTGAACACGACAGGGAATGACGGCATGGCTACGGCAGGCTCCGGCGATGTGCTGGCGGGCATGGTGACAGGACTTATGGCACAGGGAATGCAGGAGATGGAAGCTGCCGCAGCAGGCGTGTATCTTCATGGTATTGCGGGTGACCTGGCGGCGGAGCGTGAGACGAAAGTCTCCATGACAGCAACGGATATCATAGATTGTATTAAGGATGTGATCCTGCTGCAGCAGGATGGAACGGAGAAAGAAGCATGAGGGAAAATTACCAAAGAGTATACGCAGCGGTTGATCTGGATGCGGTCTGCCGTAATATGGAAGAGATGTACCGGAATCTGTCTCCGGATACGAAAATGATCGGCGTCATCAAGACGGACGGATACGGGCACGGGGCGGTACAGATCGGACGTGAACTGGAAAAGATGGAATACGTATTCGGCCATGCGGTCGCCACTGCGGAGGAAGCGTTGATTCTTCGGCATGCAGGACTCGTGAAACCGATTTTGATTCTTGGTTATACATTTCCCTACTGTTATGAAGAACTGATCAGACAGGATATACGGCCGGCGGTATTCCGGGAAGACACCATAGAGGCTCTGTCGGCATGTGCGTGCAGGCTGGGTAA
Source organism: uncultured Lachnospiraceae bacterium (assembly GCA_937920345.1). GTDB lineage: Bacteria > Bacillota > Clostridia > Lachnospirales > Lachnospiraceae > UBA3282. The sequence goes on along the minus strand of CALGVA010000067.1, from coordinate 53,357 downwards.
AAGCGCTAAGGTGCACGTAAAGGTTGACACCGGTATGACACGGCTGGGGATCAGACCGGATGAGAGCGGTCTTGCCTTTGTGGATAAAGTGCTTCATACGGCTGGCATTGAACTGGAAGGGATGTTTACTCATTTTGCAAGAGCAGATGAAAAGGATAAGACCACGGCGATGGAACAGCTTAAGCAAATGCGCGATTTTACGGAGCGCGTGGAGCGGAAGCTGGGGTATCATATTCCCGTGAAACACTGTGCCAACAGCGCCGGGCTGATCGAGATCCGTGAGGCGGATATGGACGTCGTCCGGGCAGGAATCACGCTGTACGGTTTGTGGCCTTCTGCAGAGGTATCCCGGGAGATCGTGAATCTGCAGCCTGTTTTGTCCTTGAAGAGCCATATTGTATATATTAAAGAAGTGGAGGCGGGGGTGCCTGTCAGCTACGGCGGTACTTATGTGACGCCGGGGCGGATGCGCGTGGCGACGATACCCGTAGGATACGGAGACGGCTATCCGAGAGGATTATCCGGCAAGGGCAGTGTGCTGATCCGGGGCAGGAGGGCGCCGGTCATCGGCAGAATCTGCATGGATCAGTTTATGGTCAGCGTGGAGGATATACCGGATGCGGCAGAAGGAGACGAAGTGACGCTGATCGGAACTGATGGCGGCTTACAGATCACGATGGAGGAACTCGGGGAATTATCGGGAAGATTCAATTACGAGCTTGCCTGCTGTCTCGGTAAGCGGATTCCCAGAGTCTATCTGAAAAACGGACGGATCACAGCAACCAGGGACTATTATGAGGACTATCGGTAGGACCGAATTTCCCTGTTTTTTATATATTGTTTACGATGAGTCAATTATCATGTATACCCTTAGAGAAAACGGCAATACTATTGCTGGAAATATGAAACAGTATAAGGATAATATAAGGAAGTGTATGATAATGAAAAGAGGAGACATTTATTATGCGGATTTAAGACCGGTGATCGGTTCCGAACAGGGAGGAATCCGACCGGTGTTGATTATACAGAATGACATCGGGAACAAGCATAGCCCGACTGTGATCTGTGCGGCAATCACCTCTAAGATGAATAAGGCGAAACTGCCTACCCATATTGAACTAAATGCAAGCAAATATGATATGGTGAAAGATTCCGTGATTCTGCTGGAACAGCTTCGGACGATAGATAAGAAACGACTGAAGGACAGAATCTGCCATCTTGATCAGGATATCATGCAGGTAGTCAACAACGGACTGATGGTCAGCCTCGAGTTAAATACATAAGGCTGACATGAATTTGACACGGGTTCCATTCCTTGTTATATTATAGAACAGATAATAAATCATAAAGGAAGGGATTCAGAATATGGATGATGGTGGCTCGGGCAGTATAATATGGTTCATCGTGTTACTGCTGCTTGAAATGTTATTTTACGGTTTTGGTTCTGCAATACAGAACAGAAAGGGTGCGGATAAAGAAGAGACGGAGAAAGAAGAGTCCGGCGGACTGAGCGCGAAGCAGCTTCGGCTGGCATATCTGATGGAACATCATGCGCAATATGCAGGTGCGATTCAATTAGGAGCGGTGACGGTCAATCTGCTGATGGGAGCCCTGTATTTATACCGGTTAAACAGTTATTTCGGTTATATTGTTTATCGGGCGGCAGTTTATAATATAGGGAATCTGGCAGAGTGGCACATCACATTGTTTGCCGTTCTTACGGCAATACTGGTTACGCTGTTTCTTCTTTACATAGTTTTAACGTTTGGCATATCGATACCGAAGAAATCCGCCTCGCGTAATCCGGACAGATGGCTGGGGCTTTTTATCACACCTGTCTATTATTATGTGCGAATCGTTTCTCCGCTTACGGCGCTGATCTCATTGACGGCTAACGGCATCTTACGACTGTTCGGTATCAATGCATCGGGCGATAAGTCGGATGTTACAGAAGAAGAGATACTGTCCATGGTCAACGAGGGGCATGAGCAGGGTATACTGCACGCCAATGAGGCGGAGATGATCAACAATATCTTTGAGTACGGCGACAAAGAAGCCAAGGATATTATGATCAACAGAAATAATATGATCGGGATCGAATGTACAATGACACTGCAGGAGGCGGCGGCATTTATCGTGGATGCGCACAACAGCCGTTTCCCGGTCTATGACGGTACGATCGATCATATTGTAGGGATTCTGCATCTGAAAGACGTCATGCGCATGCAGATGAATGATAAGATGAAGAACAGACCGATCGGCAAGATCAAAGGACTGCTTCGGGAACCCAGGTTTATCACGGAGAAAAGAAAAATAGACGATCTTTTCAGAGTGATGCAGACAGAGAAAATACAGATGGTCATCGTGATCGATGAGTACGGGCAGACCGCGGGACTTGTGGCGCTGGAAGATATACTGGAGGAAATCGTCGGTAATATTGAGGATGAGTACGACGAGGAAGCGAGCTATATCAGCCGGAACGGTTCGGATGGATATATCATTCAGGGTAAAATGCCGCTGGAGGAATTAGAAGAACCGCTGGGAATCAGTTTCGAGGAAGAACCTTTTGATACGGTCAACGGATTTGTGATATCCAGACTGGAGCATATTCCGGAAGAAGGAGAGGACTTCGAGTTTGATTATGCGGGGTATACGTTCCGCATTCTGGAAGTGAAGGACCGCATGATCCAGACGGTATCGGCGTGCGCGAAATCGCCGGAGGAAGAGGAAGCATAAACATTACAGACAAATAAGACAAAGGAGATAATAAAATGTCAGGACATTCAAAATTTGCAAACATAAAACATAAAAAAGAGAAAAATGATGCTGCCAAGGGCAAGATTTTTACGATTATCGGCAGGGAGATTGCTGTCGCCGTGAAAGAGGGCGGTCCGGACCCGGCTAATAATTTCAAGCTGGCGCAGGTGATTGCCAAGGCGAAAGCCAACAACATGCCGAATGATACCATCGACAGAGGTATTAAGAAAGCGGCCGGCGAGGGCGGCAACGTCAATTATAAGTATGTGACATACGAGGGATACGGACCGAACGGCATTGCGATCATCGTGGATGCACTGACGGATAATCAGAACAGAACCGCGGCCAATGTGCGGAGCGCTTTTACGAAAGGACAGGGGAATGTAGGCACACCCGGCTGTGTCTCCTTCATGTTTGATAAGAAGGGACAGATTATTATAGATAAAGAAGAATGCAGTATGGAGGCGGATGATCTGATGATGCTGGCTCTGGATGCAGGCGCAGAAGACTTCTCGGAAGAGGAGGACTGTTTTGAGATCTATACGGATCCCGACGGGTGGAGCGAAGTGGACGCCGCATTAAAGGAAGCCGGCGTGGTGCCTGTTTCTTCCGAGGTTACCATGATTCCCCAGAACTGGGTGGAACTGACCGACGAGACGGCAGTCAAGAATCTGCAGAGAACGCTTGACCTGCTGGAAGATGATGATGACGTGCAGGCCGTATATCATAACTGGGATGAATAATTGTTGATAAGCAGGGTAATGCAGATGGATAATATACAGTTGGATCAGATCACCGGTATGTTTGAACAGGCGCCGGATCGAATTTCTGAGTTTAAGAAAGAAAGCTATGCCGCATCTTTTGAGCGGCACCTTGAGGAGTATACATCCGTGTGGTGTGCTTTGACGGCGGCATGGGGTGAGGATACCCCTGACAGGGGACAGCAGCGCATGCGGGCGGCGGAATGTCCGGCGGCGACGGCACAGAGTATGCTGGAAGCGGCAGGAGGAAGAACGAAGCGGCAGCAGTTGCAGCACAATCTGAATCTGTATATGGTATCCTATTTCCTGCCGGCACTCATTGCCTACCAGAGACGCCGCGGCGTTCCGGAGGGAGAGGCACACGAGATGACAGAGGCCATATGCGGCAGCTGGAACACACGGTTTGATCAGCATATACAGGCAGCTGATTACGAGTCGATACAGGCGGGGTTTAAACAGAAACTGTGTTTTGTGACCACGGCAGTATGCTGCGGATTGCACAAGCCGCAGGACTGCAGGGAAATCGCATTGATGAAGCGGTACCGGGATGAGTATCTGTTTGGGCAGGGTGACGGGCAGGCAATGATTCAGGAGTATTACGATATTGCACCTACGATCGTGAAGAGGATCGCCAGGGAGGCGGTTCCCGAGGAAAAGTATCTGTATTTGTGGGAGCATTATATCAGTAAGTGTGTTACATATGTCGAGCAGCAGGAGAATGAGCGATGCAGGCAGCTGTATGAGATGATGATGTCGGAACTGAAACAGGAGTATATGGTGACGGACCGTCATAAACAGGAGGGAGTATTACATAGAGATGAGTAGACAGTATCAGAAAGAGACTATATGTATTCAGTCGGGATGGCAGCCCAGGAACGGTGAGGCGCGTGTGCTGCCGATTTACCAGAGCACGACATTCAAGTATGAAACCTCCGAACAGATGGGACGGCTTTTTGACCTGGAGGAAAGCGGGTATTTCTACAGCAGGCTGCAGAATCCGACCAATGATTGTGTTGCGGCCAAGATCTGTGAACTGGAGGGCGGCGAGGCGGCCATGCTGACGGCTTCCGGCCAGGCGGCATGCCATTATGCCATATTTAATATCTGCGAGACGGGAGATCATGTGGTATTGTCTTCAACCGTGTACGGAGGGACTTTTAATCTGATCACCTGTACGATGAAGAAGATGGGAATCGAATGTACAATCGTGGACCCCGATGCATCACAGACAGAACTGGCAGAGGCTTTCAGGCCGAATACCAAATGTGTATTTGCCGAGACGATAGCCAATCCGGCGCTGGTGGTGCTGGATATTGAGAAGTTTGCGAAAGCGGCGCATGATCATCATGTACCGTTGATCGTGGACAATACATTTGCGACGCCGATCAACTGTAATCCGATCAAGTGGGGCGCGGATATCGTGGTTCACTCCACAACCAAATATATGGACGGACATGCCATGTCATTAGGCGGCTGCATAGTGGATTCCGGTAACTTTGACTGGAGCGCTTATCCGGATAAGTTTCCGGGGCTGTGTACGCCGGATGAGTCGTATCATGGCATTATCTACACAGAAAAATTCGGCCGGGCGGCTTATCTTACCAAGGCGACGGCACAGTTGATGAGAGATCTGGGTTCCATGCAGTCTCCGCAGAATGCTTTTCTGTTGAATGTCGGATTGGAGACCCTGCATCTTCGGATGGAACGGCACTGTTATAATGCGCAGAGAGTCGCGGCGTATCTGGAGGGACATGAGAAAGTGGCATGGGTCAATTATCCGGGACTGCCAGGCAGCAAATATTATGAGACGGCAAGGAAATATATGCCGAAAGGAACCTGCGGTGTCATTTCCTTCGGTTTGAAGGGCGGTAGAGAGGCGGCTGCCAGGATGATGGATCATCTTGAACTGGCGGCGATCGTGACCCATGTCGCGGACGCCAGAACGAGTGTGCTTCATCCGGCCAGCCATACGCACAGACAGATGAACGAGGAACAGTTGAAGGAGGCCGGGGTGGCTCCGGACATGATCCGCTTTTCTGTCGGAATCGAGCACATTGATGATATTGTCGCTGATTTAGAACAGGCACTGGCAAGAATATGATGTAAAAGGATAATCGATTATGACTTATCGTAAAACGTGGTTTAGCTGCGTGTTGTGGATATTGTATACCATATTGTGCGTCATATTGCTGGGAGTGTTCGCAGGGGGTGTATGGACAGCTTATCTCGCAGGTATACCGTACGGTAAAGGACTTCCGGTGCCTGTGTTTACTCCTCTTAAGGGGATGTCTGACGGCATGCTGACCCTTCTCGGATTGCTGATTCTTCCGGTTACGGTTCTGTTGTACTGGGCAGTCAGGAAGATATCCGGAGCAGTCAGAAAGAAATGTACCTGGAAAGAGCGCACGCTGCTTGCATGGGAATGTATTGCGGTCATTCTGATCCTGGCGGGCGGTGTGTTTCTGCGGGTCATGTATATGCAGTATGCCTTCTCTATGACGGAGCATGAACAGTTCCTTGCCGAACAGGTGAGCGGTATGGACTATTATCATATGGCGCTGTCACCGGAAGCGGGTACGGCGGTATCGCCTGACAGGATCTCCAGTCTGTATGTGCTGTGTCTCTCGGTGATATTATCTTTTCTGGGACATAAGATCGCATCTGCGATCGTGTTACAGATGATTCTGCAGATTGCCGGAATGCTGCTCGCCTATGTGGTGACGAGGAAGATTGCAGGACGGCTGCCGGCATGTATCGTGCTGCTGTATCTGGCATGTTCGTACTGCAGCCTGAGAATGCTGATCTGCTTCGGTCCGGAATGGCTCTTTTTTGTGCTGTATATGCTGGGGATGCTGCTGACGGCATGGCTTATACAAAGTTACTGTGACAACCGCCTGAGTAAACCGGCCGCGCTTTTCGGGGCTGTGGCGGCAGGCGCCGTGATCGGTATGCTTGCATGTATTGAACCGGCGGCTGCGCCGCTTATGCTTATGTTTGTCGCAGCTGCTACCGGGCGGAAGAAAAAGCAGGATTCGATGCCGGTGTACCACTCGGCCGGAATGAATGCCGCGGTGATTGCCGCAGCGGTGATTACATATGCGGCTATGCAGCTTGCCGCAGTCTGGTTCGCAGCTTCTGACGGGCAGTTTGATCCGGGTAAAATAAAGTTATGGTATTCTTACAGCGAGGGATTTATCATTGGGAAGCCGTATTTGTACGATGTTTACGTGGTGGGATTATTGCTTGTTCCCGCGGCTTTTCTCATATTTGAATTTTTCCGGAGCGGTAAAGAACAAAATTATATGTGGTGGATCATGCTGTGCATCATCGTGGCGCCTACACCCATGGCGGTGATCGGTGATAATCATTTCGGACTGCTGTCGCTTTATATATGGGCGGTACTGGCCGGACTGGGGCTGCAGAACTGTATATTCGGCGGAAGGGCTGAGGTCGTGCAGGCTGTGATCGAACAGATCAATGCCGAGGCGGATCGGGAAGCCGGGAGTGCACTGACGGAAAATGACGGTACGGAAGAAATGACGGAAGTACCGGAACAGACGTCAAAGCCACGCTTCATAGAGAATCCGCTGCCGCTTCCAAGGAAGCATGTGAAGAAGGAAATGGACTATCAGTATCCGGTTGAGGAGAAGGATATGAAATACGATGTGGAAGTTTCCGAGCGGGATGATTTTGATATTTCTTAGAATCTGCGGGGACTTTTTTCGGACATAATCGATGTATAAATCATTATAAATAACGCAAACTAAGGGAGAATCACGCTAAATGGCGGCGGTTCTTCCTTTTTATTTTATAGGATTCGAGAGTCAAAAGGTACTTTACACATAATGAAAGGGCATATTGCACAAAGTGCTCTCTTGTGTCGGCTCCGTCGAATGGATTTTCTAAATATTCCGACAGAGTTATGATAAACAGACGCAACCGCCCTCAATGAGCCGTCCGGGCTCGTTTCGGGCTTTTCGGGACGTCCATGTCCCGAAATTGCTGTTCACTTAACGGAATATTAAGAAAATCTCAGTCTCCTGCGCAGACAACAGCGCGAGCATTTTGTGCAATATGCCTAAGCAAGATTTGTAAAGCACCTTTTAATTCTGAATACCACAAAAAATAACGGACGGAGGTTTGTGATGGGAAACAAGGACAATAAAAACAACGGCAGGGATAATAAGGAGAATAAGACAAATAAAAATGACAGGGACGAGAAGCGCGAGGAGCAGGAAAAGCAGCAGGATAAAGAAAAGCACCGGGACGAGCGCATCAGTGAGGTCGGACAGATCACGTTAGATGAGAACGAGGCACATCACAAGATACATTTGATATCCATTATCGGCGAGATCGAAGGGCATGATAATTTGAGCAGTACATCCAAGACAACCAAATATGAGCATATTCTGCCGCAGCTGGCGGCGATAGAGGACAGCGGAGAGATAGACGGTGTGCTGATTCTGCTCAATACGATGGGCGGAGACGTGGAAGCCGGACTGGCCATAGCGGAGATGATCGCTTCCCTGAGTAAGCCGACGGTCTCCTTAGTGCTGGGCGGCAGTCATTCCATAGGCGTTCCGATTGCCGTAAGTACGGACTATTCCTTTATTGTGCCTACAGGCACCATGGTGATCCATCCGGTACGTTTAAACGGCATGGTGATCGGGGTGCAGCAGACCTTTGACTATTTTCGCCAGATTCAGAACCGGATCACGGGATTTGTCTGTGAACACTGCAAGATATCCAAGACAAGACTGGAGGAGCTGATGATGGAGACCGGTGTGCTGACGAAAGATGTGGGAACGATTCTGGTTGGAAATGAAGCGGTTCAGGAAGGGATCATATGTCAGGTGGGCGGAATTAAAGATGCCATTGCACAGCTCCACGATATGGTGGATAAGAAAAACGCAGCTACAAAATAAGGGATGACAAGCGAAAATGAAAATGCTATACTATATTGAGTTATATGATCAGGAGGAGTATGCTCAGGAGGCATTATCATGGCAGCAAGTCAGGGAGGAAACCGTTCTTCCGCAAAGAAAAAAACGACAACTTCAAATAGAAATACAGGCAGGAGCAGACGGCCACAGACAGGAAAGAAGAGTACGGGAAGCAGGGCATCCCAGCCAATGGACGCCGCGATCCGCAACGAGATTCTGCTGCTGGTCATTCTTGCACTGGCGATTATCCTGTTTCTGTGTAATTTCGGTATTGTAGGGAAAGCCGGCAATGCGGTCAGCGGCGTGATGTTCGGGATATTCGGGCTGACGGCATATATTGCGCCGGTGATCATTTTTCTGGCGATTGCTTTCGGTATGTCCAATACAGGAAATAATATTGCGACCAGAAAACTGGTGGCCGGCATTGCGTTGTTTGTACTGATCGGCATGGTGTGCGAAGTGTTCGGGACAAAACTTGCGCAGGCGGAGCAATATCAGATCAAGGAGATTTATCTGCGATGCAGTGAAAACAGGAACGGCGGCGGAATCATTGCCGGATCACTGGCCTATCTGTCTTATAAATTTCTGGGACCGGCAGGCACGGCGCTGGCGCTTCTCGTGCTGGGGATCATCTGCATGGTGGTGGTCACGGAGAGATCTTTTATCGGCGGCGTGACCAGACAGGGTAAGCGGATGTATGAGCGTTCCGTGGAGGATGCCGCGTACCGCAGGGAACGTGCACAGGAAAGAAGACTTGCCATGGAGGAGAAGCGCGCAAGGGCAGAAGAACAGCGCAGACGGCGGGAAGAAGAGATCGAGAATGAAAAGATTCTGCGCATGGACAAAAAGGTGACCGGCGTCATGGCGGATACGACGCTCGATAAGGGAAAAGAGAAGGAGAGCGCGGAAAAGATCAGGGATGATATCCATGAGATTACTTTACATATATCCGGGGAAGATGAGGAAATACAGGAGAAACAGCCGCCTGTGAGAGAAGCGCATTCCTATCATTATATCGAGAATGAGTCGGACGAGCTGGACGAGATCCGCATACACGGTGCGGCAGAAGAATCAGAACCGGAAGATGACATCGGAGAACTGCAGATCCATAAGGAAGGCATGACGCTGTCCGGCAGACCGGAACAGGTATCGGGCAGCGCTATGCCAGGTCCTGGCAGAGAACGTCCTGCCGCATATAAGAGCGAGGCGGGCGGACTGAGACAGGAAGCCGTTACGGAAGTAACCCGACCGGCAGACAGCGGAGAGAGCAGCCGGCAGTCTGCGGGCGCAGAGGCGAAACCCATGAGACCGTATAAATTCCCGCCAGTGAATCTGCTGGCGAAGGGCGACGGTAAGAATAATGGAGACTCTGCGAAAGAATTAAAAGAAACTGCCATGCGTCTGCAGCAGACACTGAATACCTTCGGTGTGAGGGTGACCGTAACGGATATCAGTCAGGGACCGTCCGTTACCCGTTACGAACTGCAGCCGGAACAGGGTGTTAAAGTCAGCAAGATCGTGGGTCTGGCTGACGATATCAAGCTGAATCTGGCGGCTACGGATATACGTATCGAGGCGCCGATTCCGGGGAAAGCGGCTGTGGGCATAGAAGTTCCCAATAAAGAGAACAGTGCCGTCTCATTCAGGGAATTAGTGGAGGCCAGGGAGTTTAAAGAATTTAATTCCAACCTTGCGTTTGCGGTAGGTAAGGATATCGGCGGTAAAATTGTGGTGGCAGACATCGCGAAGATGCCGCATATGCTCATTGCGGGCGCTACCGGATCAGGTAAATCAGTCTGCATCAATACGATTATTATGGGAATCTTATATAAGGCGAAACCGGAAGACGTGAAGATGATCATGGTTGACCCGAAAGTGGTAGAACTCAGTGTTTATAACGGTATACCGCACCTGCTGATTCCTGTCGTGACAGATCCGAAGAAAGCTGCAGCGGCTCTTCACTGGGGAGTTGCGGAGATGACAGACCGATATAAGAAATTCGCGGATTTCAATGTCAGAGATCTGAAAGGATATAATAAGAAGGTAGAGAGCATGAAGGCATCGGGTGATCCGGAAGCGCCTGCGAAACTGCCGCAGATCCTTATTATTGTAGACGAGCTGGCGGATCTGATGATGGTGTCGCCGGGCGAAGTGGAAGAATCCATCTGCCGTCTGGCACAGCTTGCGAGAGCCTGCGGGATTCATCTGATCATTGCGACACAGAGACCGTCTGTGGATGTCATTACGGGTCTGATCAAGGCAAATATGCCGAGCCGTGTGGCGTTTGCGGTTTCCAGTGGTGTGGATTCCCGCACGATCCTCGATATGGTCGGGGCTGAGAAACTGCTTGGTAAGGGCGATATGCTCTTTTATCCACAGGGGTATCCGAAACCGGCACGTATCCAGGGTGCGTTTGTCTCCGATAAGGAAGTGTCGGATGTGGTAGACTTCCTCAAGAATCAGGCCATCGGTAATGTGTACAGCGACGATGTGGAGAACCAGATCAGGAGTATGGGAAGCGGTGCAGGAGGCGGCAGCGGTACGCCGGGAAGCGACGGCGGTTCCGAGTACGATGAGTATTTTACGGAAGCAGGAAGATTTATTATCGAGAAGGACAAGGCGTCCATCGGTATGTTACAGCGCGTCTTTAAAATCGGATTTAACCGGGCGGCCCGCATTATGGATCAGCTGTGCGAGGCGGGTGTCGTCGGTGAGGAAGAGGGAACCAAGCCACGCAAAGTGATTATGACGGCGGAAGAGTTCGAGCAGTTCGTAGAAGAAACCATCTAAGAGCCGCGCAGGCGCGGGGGTATGAGTCCAGACATAGAAAGGCAGGGAACGGATTTGAAGACAGATATTGAAATTGCGCAGGAGGCAGTCCTTCAAAATATCACGGATGTGGCCGGACAGATCGGAATGGAACCGGATGATCTGGAACTGTACGGCAGATATAAGGCGAAGATTTCGGATGAATACATAGAACGTATTCAGGATAATCCTGACGGCAGACTGATTCTTGTGACAGCCATTAATCCGACACCCGCCGGAGAGGGTAAGACTACAACAAGCGTCGGTCTGGGGCAGGCTTTCGGGAAATTGGGCAAAAAGGCGGTGATAGCCCTCAGAGAGCCGTCGCTGGGACCGTGCTTCGGCATAAAAGGCGGCGCGGCGGGGGGCGGTTATGCGCAGGTAGTTCCCATGGAAGATCTGAATCTGCATTTTACCGGAGATTTTCACGCAATTACGGCGGCGAATAATTTGCTTGCCGCGATACTGGATAATCATATCCAGCAGGGAAATGAACTGGACATTGATCCGAGACAGATCGTATGGAAACGCTGCCTGGACATGAATGACAGGGCGCTGCGCAACGTGATCATCGGACTCGGCGGCAGGACGGACGGCGTAGTGCGGGAAGACCATTTTGTCATTACGGTGGCATCCGAAATTATGGCGATTCTCTGTCTGGCATCCGATATGTCCGATCTGAAGGACAGACTGGGGAAGATTATCGTCGCATATGATCACCAGGGGAGTCCCGTGACAGCTTCCGATCTGCAGGCGGTAGGCGCAATGGCGGCGTTATTGAAAGACGCCATGAAACCGAATCTGATCCAGACACTGGAGCATACGCCGGCGCTTGTACACGGAGGACCGTTTGCGAATATTGCACACGGATGTAATTCGATCCGCGCTACGAAGACGGCGCTTAAAATGGCGGATTATGTGATTACGGAAGCAGGATTCGGCGCCGATCTCGGCGCGGAGAAATTCTTTGATATCAAGTGCCGTATGGCAGGACTTAAACCCGATGCGGTAGTATTAGTTGCCACAGTACGTGCATTGAAGTACAATGGAGGAGTGGCGAAGAGTGATCTCGGCACGGAAAATCTGACCGCACTGGAAAATGGTATCGTAAATCTGGAGAAACATATCGAGAATCTGCACAAGTATGGCGTGCCGATCGTAGTAACGCTCAATTCGTTTGTAACCGACACGGAAGCGGAGATCGAATATGTGCGCAGATTCTGTCAGGACAGAGGCTGTGAGTTCGCAATATCTGAAGTGTGGGAGAAGGGCGGCGCAGGCGGTGTGGCGCTTGCAGGTAAAGTTCTGGAGACTCTGGAACAGAAGGAAAGCCGGTTCAAGCCGCTGTATGAAGACCATATTTCGCTGCGGGAGAAAATCGAGACGATCGCTTCAGAAATCTATGGGGCAGGCGGCGTGTCCTATACGCCGGCGGCAGAGAGACAACTTAAGAAGCTGCAGGAGATGGGCTTTGGAGACATGCCCGTATGTATGGCGAAGACGCAGTATTCCCTGTCAGATGATCCGGCGCTTCTGGGCAGACCCGTAGGATTTAATATGAACGTACGGGAAGTTTATGTGTCTGCCGGCGCAGGATTCGTAGTCGCATTGACCGGAACAGTCATGACAATGCCGGGACTGCCGAAGAAACCGGCGGCTTATCAGATTGATGTCAATGGGGATGGTGTGATCACAGGGTTGTTTTAAGAAAGGAAGGTGGACGGCATATGCCACAGATCATAGACGGTAAGGCAATTAGTGCAGCAATCAAAGAAGAATTGAAAGCAGAAGTGGAACGGCTGAAAACGGAGGGGACATCTATCTGTCTGGCGGTGATTCAGGTCGGAAACGACCCGGCTTCCGCGGTCTATGTCGGGAATAAGAAGAAGGCGTGCGCCTATATCGGAATAGAATCTCTTGCATATGAACTGCCGGAGGAGACGACGCAGGAGGAGCTGCTTGCGCTGATCGGAGATCTGAACGGAAAAAAGGATGTGAACGGGATTCTGGTACAGCTTCCGCTGCCGGCACATATTGATGAAGACGAGATCATACGTGCGATCGATCCGAAGAAAGATGTGGATGGTTTCCACCCGCAGAGTGTCGGGACACTCTGCATTGGACAGCCCGGTTTCGTATCCTGTACCCCGGCCGGAATCATCCAGCTGCTGAAACGTTCCGGAATCGAGATCGCCGGCAGGGAATGTGTCGTAGTCGGAAGAAGCAATATTGTAGGAAAACCGATGGCGCTATTGCTTCTGCGCGAGAACGGAACAGTGACGGTTACGCACTCCAGAACCAGAGATCTGAAGGAAGTGACCGGAAGAGCGGATATTTTGATTGTTGCGGTCGGTAAGCCTAAGATGATCACGCGGGAATATGTGAAAGAGGGTGCGGTGGTGATTGATGTGGGCATTCACCGCAATGAAAATAACAAGCTGTGCGGCGATGTGGATTATGATGATGTGGCGCCTGTCTGCAGTGCCATTACGCCTGTACCCGGAGGCGTGGGACCCATGACGATAGCAATGCTCATGCATAACTGTGTGGAAGCCGGAAAAGCCCAATAGTCTGAGGCGGCCGGGAGAAAGGGAACGGATTATGAAGTGTCCCCATTGTGGAAATGAGTTGAAGGAAGGATATCTGATCTGCGAAAAATGCGGGGAAGAGATCCGGATCGTGCCGGACTTTGAGCCGGAGATAGAAAACAGAATAACGGAAACCTTGTCCACACTTGCAGCGTTGCAGGAAGGGGAAGACACACAGGAGAGAGCGCAGGAAGACGAGGAGACGCAAGAACAGAAGGAACAGAGGCATGGTGCGCCGGAAGAGGATGGCAGGAAAATATGGGTTATAGCCAGTCTTGTCGTCATATTCGTAGTGGCATTGATTGCTTACGGTGCATATGCTTATCATATCAGGACAGTGGAATATCAGATCAGCAGGGCGAAAGAATATGCCGCAAAGGAGTCTTATGGTGAGGCGATTGCATGTCTGGAGGCGGCATATGCCAGGTACCCTGATGTAGCAAAGCTTCTCTTCATGGAAGCAGACTATTATTACCTGGAGCAGGATAATGATTCGGCGCTGCGGGTTCTGTACCGGATTATAGAACAGGGTGACTTTGCTTATGAAGATCTGGAGGAAGCGTACAGTAAGATTGTGACGATCTATGCGAATCAGGGTATGTATGCGCAGATCAACGAGCTTCTGCAAAACTGTCAGGAGGATGAAATCGTCAATATGTTCCAGAGCTATCTTGCCATGGAGCCGGAATTCAGTTATGTGGAGGGCAGTTATGCCGAAGTGATTCCGCTGAAATTGAGTTCCAATACCGCGGGAACTATTTATTATACAATGGACGGATCGAAGCCGACGAAGAACAGTATGATCTATACGGCGCCGCTTTTTCTGGAGGCGGGAGAGTATACGATCAGCGCTTTTTTTGTGAATGATTACGGGATAGAGAGTGGAATCGTCAGTAAAAAGTATACGATCAATCTGTCGGTACCCAACGCTCCGGAGGTAGAACTGTACAGCGGAGAGTATTCGGAACCGACGATGATTGCGGTAGAGGGAATCGAAGGATGCAGGATCTATTATACGACGGATGATTCCGAACCGACGGCGGACAGCGTACCTTATACCGGACCGATTCCCATGCCGCTCGGAAAGACCAGATTTAAATTTGTCAATATCAGTGAAGAAGGCGTATCCAGTGAAGTGACGCTGCGTACATACACATTGACGCTGCGGGGCGCCATATCTACCACGCAGGCGGTATCAAATCTGGTGGACCGGCTGGTGGAGACCGGATATCTGGAGGACACCTCCGGACACAATAAGCGGCAGAACGGGACCTTCAGCTATCAGTTCAGTTCTGTGCTGCGGGTCGGAGAGGCGGATGATTATTATACGATCTATGAGTATTATGATGACGGAACAGGAATCTTAAGCCGTACCGATAAAGTCTTTCTGATTCAGATCTACACGGGCGAGGCGGCGCAGCTCGGTTATGACGAAGAAGGAGAATTTGTGGCGGTTCCCGTCTGACGCGGCAGCCGCCTGGCTCGTTGTCTGCGGAAATAAAAGGTTGCAAAAGTGAGGAAGTTCCTATATGATAGTCAGGGATATCAGGTGAGGAGGATAAGTAGAGAATGTACAAGATAGTTAAAGCGGAAGAACTTGCTGCGAACATTTATCTGATGGATGTTGAAGCACCGAGAGTTGCTAAATCCTGTCAGCCGGGTCAGTTCGTAATTGTGAGAATGGATGAAGATGGAGAGCGCATACCGCTGACCATATGCGACTATGACACAACGGCAGGCACTGTCACGATTGTATTGCAGGTTGTGGGTGCGGCGACAGAAATGATGCGCGGTTTAAAAACAGGAGACAGTTTCCAGGATTTTGTGGGACCGCTCGGGTGTCCTTCCGAATTTGTGGAAGAAGATATAGAGAGCCTTCGCAGGAAGAAGATACTTTTTGTGGCGGGCGGGCTTGGCACGGCACCGGTCTATCCACAGGTGAAGTGGCTGCATGAGCGCGGTATTCAGGCAGATGTGATCGTCGGCGCCAAGACGAAAGATCTGCTGATCATGGAAGAAGAGATGAAGGCTGTTGCCGGTAATCTCTATATTACGACGGATGACGGGTCCTACGGCAGAAGCGGCATGGTAACGAAGGTAATCGATGATCTGATTACGGAGGAAGGTAAATCTTACGATGTCTGTGTAGCGATCGGGCCGATGATTATGATGAAGTTCGTATGCCTGACAACGAAGAAATATGATCTGCCCACAGTGGTCAGCATGAATCCGATTATGGTGGACGGTACCGGTATGTGCGGAGCCTGCCGTCTGACAGTGGACGGAGAAGTAAAATTTGCCTGTGTGGACGGTCCGGAATTTGACGGACATAAGGTTGATTTCGACCAGGCGATGAAGCGTCAGCAGATCTATAAGACGAAGGAAGGAAGAGCATTCTTAAAAGCACAGGAGGGTAATACCCATCATGGCGGATGCGGAAATTGCGGAGGTAATGACTAATGGAAACAGATGTATTAAAAAAAGTGCCTGTCCGTGAACAGGACGCCAGGGTGCGTGCGACGAATTTTGAGGAAGTATGTCTGGGTTATGATAAAGAGGAAGCAATGTGCGAGGCGTCCCGCTGCATCAATTGTAAGAACGCGCAGTGTATCAAGGGATGTCCCGTGGCAATCAATATCCCCGGATTTATAGAGAAAGTAAAAGAAGGCGATATAGAAGCGGCATATCAGATCATCAGCGAGTCCTCCGCACTTCCGGCGGTATGCGGACGCGTCTGCCCGCAGGAGAGCCAGTGTGAAGGCAAATGTATCCGCGGTATTAAGGGGGAACCGGTTTCGATCGGTAAGCTGGAACGGTTTGTGGCTGACTGGGCGAGAGAGAACAATGTTAAGCCGGAAGGCGCGAAGGAGAAGAAGGGCAAAAAGGTTGCCGTGATCGGTTCCGGTCCTTCAGGGCTGACCTGTGCGGGCGATCTTGCCAAAATGGGATATGATGTCACGATCTTCGAGGCATTGCATGAACCGGGCGGCGTGCTTGTGTACGGGATTCCCGAGTTCCGTCTTCCCAAGAAAGACGTGGTTGCCAAAGAGATTGAGAATGTACGGCTGCTGGGCGTTAAGATTGAGACCAATGTAGTGGTCGGCAAGTCCGTTACGATCGACGAACTGCTGGAAGAAGAAGGTTTTGATGCCGTATTTATCGGTTCCGGCGCAGGTCTGCCGAAATTCATGGGGATACCCGGTGAACAGGCGAACGGTGTGTTCTCTGCCAATGAGTATCTGACGAGAAGCAATCTGATGAAAGCGTTCGATGAGAACGCTAATACACCGATCATGAGAGGAAAGAAGGTTGCGGTGGTGGGCGGCGGCAACGTGGCGATGGATGCTGCCAGAACGGCGCTTCGCCTCGGTGCGGAGGTACACATTGTATACCGCAGAAGCGAGGAAGAACTTCCGGCCCGTGTGGAAGAAGTACATCATGCAAAAGAAGAGGGTATCATTTTTGATCTGCTGACGAACCCGACCGAAATCCTTGAGGATGAAAACGGATGGGTGTGCGGCATCAAATGTGTGCGGATGGAGCTGGGGGAGCCGGATGCTTCCGGAAGAAGGCGGCCCGTAGTGATTGAAGGTTCCGAGTTCACGATGGAAGTGGATACGGTTATCATGTCTCTGGGTACATCGCCGAATCCGCTGATTTCTTCCACAACAAAGGGACTGGAAGTCAATAAGTATCAGTGTATTGTCGCTGAGGAAGAGTTTGGTAAGACGACGAAAGAGGGCGTCTATGCAGGCGGCGATGCCGTAACGGGAGCAGCCACTGTCATTCTTGCCATGGGAGCCGGTAAAGCGGCAGCAAAGGGCATTGACGAGTATTTGTCCAAATAGAATAAGGTCCTGTTTTGAATCGTGTATCAGGCGATACGCATAGATGATGTGAAAAGGGAGAGTCTGTCGTGACGGCGGACTCTTTTCCCGTAAAAGTAACGAAATCTTAATAATTTATATAGTTGTTTATTAAGGATTGCTATTTATAATGATGAACGTGGAGGAAAGATTGATGGTAAATCATATTGTATTATGGAATCTCAAAGCAGAGTTGTCCGGACAGGAGAGACAGGAGGCAGCGGAGCGCATTAAGAGGGAACTGGAAGGCGTAAAAGAACAGGTGGCAGGCGTCATTTCACTAAACGTCGTTACAAATCCGCTTGCTTCCGGCAATAAAGATATTGGACTGATCTCTGTATTTGAGAGTGAGACGGCGCTTCAGAATTATCAGGTGCATCCGGCGCACGTAACGGCGGCAAAATATGTCGGGTCTGTGACAGAAGGCAGGGTTTGTCTGGATTACGAGGCGTAGAACCGGTCGCGGGGTGCATGTATTGTGAGGCAGGTAACCGGAACTGTCGTCCGGTGTGCGGATGATCGGAAGAAAGGCAAGTGGGCATATGAATTTGATGGAACGTAATACTCATACGGATCAGAATGACTGGCGTGAGGATATCAAGTCAGAACTACATACGGAACAAAACGAACCGGATGAGCTTCCGGTTGAGGATCTTGATCAGGAGCAGAGTGCGGAAATGGAGAAGGAAGAGGGCGGATTGGCCGGAATGCTGCAGAAACCTTTTATGACGCCGGTACTGCTTGGAACGATTGCGGTACTCCTGATCTGCATTATTGTTCTGCTGCTTCTGATCCCGGGCGGAAAGAGAGTAGAACAGACCGGTGCTGATGATTTGCAGCAGGATATTACGCAGTATGCGCAGGAACAGAAGCAGAATGATTATGTATCCGGATTGTCTGGCGAAACCGTCTCCGTGGACCCGGAGGAGAAGGAGCAGGGGGATAAAGAGACAGTCACGAAGGCACCGGATAAAGAACCGGCAGCAGAACCGGAAATTGCACTGACCGCAGCAGACGGTGACAAGACGGCAATCGTTGTCGATGTGGAAGATGAAAATGACGTAGCTTACAGCAAAGAGTACATCTTAAATGAGGCGCTGCCTTATTTTGCGGATAATAATCAGGATGCCATCTGGGATATTGCACATTTGAAAAGATATGTGAAATTGTCCGAAGGATTAAAAGGCACGGGCCAGTATTATTATAACGGGGATGTAAACAGTGACGGTAAACCGGACGGGCAGGGGCTGGCAATCTATGAAAACAACAGTTACTATTACGGCGGCTGGTCTGACGGTGTAAGAAACGGCAACGGTACATGGTTCCGTTTCTATATCGGCAGGAAGAATAAGACAAACGCTATGGGTAAATATACTGCACACAGCTACAGCGGTGAATGGGCGAACGATCTTCCGAATGGCCAGGGTGCAGAACATTACGAGGTGGATATCTCCAAGCTGCAGGTGCGGGAGAGAATATTACAGAACGTGGTGGGTAATTTTACGGAAGGACTCTATGACGGTGAGCTGTATATGAATACCGTGGACTACACAGGAAACGTAGAGGAGTGGAGCGGTGTTACTGAGAAAGGCGTATTTACGTTGTGGAGGGATATGAGTGCGATCGGGGAGTGCTCTGTATGGCGTAAAAATGATGATACATCCCTGTGCATGGATATTGATAAGTCTGAGAATAAGAATCAGGGGCTGCGGGAACTGTTGAAGACTGGATCATAAATTGTATAGAAGCGCGGGATATCCGATTTGCGGGTATCCCGTTTCAGTTCGCAGGAAAGGGTTGCAATTCGTGCAAAATGATTATAAAATAAGGTTGTGCGTTGGAATTTTTAGGCAGTTTTTGCAAATCATGTGATAAGGAGTGTGACACGTATGCCCTGGTGTCCGGTGTGTAAGAACGAGTACAGAGAAGGAATAGAGCGCTGTGCGGAGTGTAAGGTGGAGCTGGTGGATCATCTTGAGGATGAGAAACAGACAGCCGAGCAGAAAGAACAGGAGAAGCTGGCTGCCATGCAGGCGCTGCTTGCGGCCGAGCGTGACCGTGCGGAGCAGGAGGATGAAGAAGAGATACCGGAGAAGACACCAGTTTATCATGTATATCAGAACAGCGCGGCGAAAGCGGAAGATAACCGCTCTTCGGCATACACGCTTTTGTTTGTCGGCATTGTGGGATTTATCATAGTATTGTTGATCTTTGTGGGGGTGATACCTCTTTATCGCGGCGTCAGTACGACGAAATATCTTATATGCGGTGTTATGGGCGCGCTCTTTGTTCTCTTTATTGTGTTCGGCATCGTATCTATGCGGAACTCTAAGATTCTGTTCATCAAGGCGAAGTCAGAAGATTCTCTTTTATCAGAGATGACGAAGTGGTGTCAGGAGCACTTGAGTGCGCAGCAGATTGACGACGGACTGGCCGCTGAGGAGACATGGAAAGCGACGGCCGAAGAACAGAAATATTTTAAGCGGACAGATAAGATGAAGAAGATCATCAGCGATAAATTTATGAATCTGGATGAAGCGCTTTTGGAACATTTTGTGGACGAGTATTATCAGGAGTTATTTGAGAAGCGATGAAGATTACAGTGATTGCGGTCGGCAAGGTCAAGGAGAAGTTCTACAGGGAGGCTGTGGCAGAGTATGAGAAACGACTTGGCCGGTACTGTAAGCTGGAAATCATACAGGTAGAGGATGAACGCACGCCGGATCAAGCGGGAGAGGCTTTAGAGACAGAGATCAAACGCAAGGAGGCGGAGCGTATTATGAAACATATCCGGGAGGATGCTTATGTCGTGACGCTGGAGATTCAAGGCTGGATGTTTGATTCCGTTGGATTTGCGGACAGAATCGGGAATCTTGCAGTACAGGGAACGAGCCATATGCAGTTTATCATCGGCGGATCTCTCGGACTGCATGAAATGGTATGTAAGAGGGCTGACCTTGCGGTCAGCTTTTCTAAAATGACTTTCCCACACCAACTGATGAGAGTTATTTTGTTAGAGCAGATTTATCGTGCATATCGCATCATAAACGGAGAACCGTACCATAAGTAGGAGGCTGTGAATTATGAGAATGTATGATCTGATCATGAAGAAACGCAACGGCGGTAATTTGAGCCGGGAGGAAATAGCGTATATGATTGCGGAGTATACGGCGGATCGCATTCCGGATTATCAGATGTCAGCCATGATGATGGCAATCTATTTTCAGGGGATGAGCGCTGAGGAGACGACAGCGCTGACCATGGCTATGGCGCACAGCGGCGATATGATGGACTTAAGCGCGATTACAGGTACGAAGGTGGATAAGCATTCCACCGGTGGCGTGGGGGATAAGACGTCGATCGCGCTCACGCCGATGGTGGCGGCCTGCGGGGTCAGGATTGCCAAGATGAGCGGCAGAGGACTCGGACATACCGGCGGGACCATCGACAAACTGGAGAGTTTTGCAGGATTTACGACAGGAATAACGGCAGCGCATTTCATCAGACAGGTCAATGAGATCGGTGTGTCGATCATGGGACAGACGGCAGATATCGCGCCGGCGGACAAGAAACTGTATGCCCTTCGGGATGTGACTGCCACAGTGGATAACATGTCTCTGATTGCCAGTTCCATCATGAGTAAGAAATTGGCTTCCGGAGCAGATGCGATCGTGCTGGATGTGAAGACGGGAAGCGGCGCTTTCATGAAGCGGGAGGAGGATTCGTTTGCGCTGGCACGGGAGATGGTTACGCTGGGGAATCTGGCGGGCAGAAAGACGATCGCCGTTGTATCCGATATGGATCAGCCGCTCGGGCTTGCAGTAGGGAATGCACTGGAAGTGGAAGAGGCAGTTGCAACCCTGCGGGGAGAAGGACCGGAAGATTTCACTAAATTGTGTATGACGCTCGGTTCCTGTATGCTGCTTGCAGGCGGTGCCGCAGCCGACGAACAGGATGCCGAACAGAAACTGCGAAGCGTGATCGAGGATGGCAGCGCCTTAAAGAAGCTGGCTGATTTTGTGCAGGCGCAGGGCGGTGATGCGGAGGCGGTATACGATACCTCACGTCTGCCGAAGGCTGCCATTGTGGAAGAAATCATAGCGCCACAGGGCGGTTACGTGAGCAGGATCGACTGTGATGAGATCGGGGTCTGTTCGCTGCTTCTCGGCGGTGGCAGGGAGACGAAGGAGAGTGAGATCGACCTTTCGGTCGGTCTAGTTCTGCATAAGAAAGTGGGGGATTTGGTAGCGGCCGGAGAATCGCTGGCGACAATCCATGCCAATGATCATGATAAGCTTAAAGCCGCGAGAGAGCGGTTTTTGAAGGCATATCACTTTACGGATCAGCCCGTACAGGGTACGACGTTAATCAGGGGGATTGTGCGGGAATAAATTGAGTTCCATGGGAATGGAGCGAGGCAAAAGAATGCAGTCATGATTTCCTTCCGGAAAACATATAGTGAAGTATGAGAAGGAATAATAAGAAGTTACCGATATCGGCATTGTCAAATCCAAAAGAACTGATCGTGGAATCCCTGAGACTTCCGAAGGACACGATGTTAGGGGCGGCGATTGTGACAATCACGGGTAAACAAGAGGCTTTTATAGAGAATTATAAGGGGATTCTGGAGTATACCACGGAGTCGATCGTGCTGCAGGGCAAGAACTGCAAGATCTGTTTCGAGGGACAGCGGTTGTCAATTGATTATTATACCAATGAAGACATGAAAATAAGCGGCAGTATCGACACTGTCCGATATGTATAGCGGAGGAAAGAATGCTTCACTGGGTACAATATATCAGAGGTTATGTGACGATCAAGGTGTGGGGATACTCCACGGAGAGACTGCTCAATCTGTGTGGCAATCACAATATTCTGGTATGGGATATTGTGGATCACGGCGACTATAATACGATGAATATCAGTGTGCAGGGTTTCTTTGCGTTAAAGCCGCTTCTTAAGAAGACCGGAACGAAGGCATCCGTTCTGAAAAGATACGGGCTGCCTTTTTTTATGTCTAAAATGGGGCGGCGCAAGATATTTGTCGCAGGTTTCCTGTGCTGTATGCTCTTCTGGATGTTGACATCGGGTTATATATGGAATATCAGGTTTGAGGGCAACTATGTGTTGACGGACGATGTACTGCTTGATTATCTGGAAGAAAAGAATGTACACGTCGCCATGAAGAAGGAGCGGCTGCAGATCGAAGAGCTGGAGACAGCACTCCGGGAAGACTACGATGTGATTACATGGACGTCTGTCCAGCTGAAAGGGACAACACTGCTGATCTATATTAAAGAAAACGAGATGCCGGATTATGAAAAAGACGGGCAGACGGCAGAGACGCAGGGCATGGATCTGGTTGCCGGCAGAGACGGTACGATATCCTATATCATAACGAGAAGCGGTGTGCCGCAGGTGGCGTTAGGAGATACGGTGCAAAAAGGCGACGTGCTGGTCAGCGGCGCTGTACCTGTTTACAATGAGGACACTACGATCAGAAAATATCAGTATGTGGAGTCCGATGCGGACATTAAACTCCGCTATACGGAATCGGTTTCTGTCAAAAAGGACATTCTATATGAGGAGAAGATTTATTCAGGCAGACAGAAAGTAATGTATATGCTGGGAATCAATGACCGGGAGATCAATCTCAGACTCGGCAAGATTCCTTACGCAGAATATGATGTCAGCGGGGAGAAGAAACAGGTGAAGCTGCTCGATCACCTTTATCTGCCGTTTTTCTACGGGAAAAAGACAATTCAGGAGTATGAAATGGTACGGCAGAAGCATACCGAAGACGAGATGAATACGATGATGCAGGATGAGTGGCAAAAAATTATGACAACTTTAGACGAAAAAGGGGTACAAATTACTAAAAAAAATGTTACAATAAAAAAGAATGAAAAAAACTGGGTGTTAAACGCCAGACTGCAGCTGGAGGAATCGGCAGTGCGGCTCGTACCTACGAGTACGGAGCCGGCCATGTCGGAAGAAGCAGGTTCTGAGGTTAATTCACAGCATAGCGGAAGTCCTGATGGTGCACAGCAGGAGAATCCGTCAGGCGGGGAGAACGCTGCACAGGAGGAGATCGTGGATTGACGGCGGTGCTTCGGCCTGCAGGAAGATTATGTAACAGACAGAAAGACGACAGGTACATGGGAGAATTTACAGTCAGTATAGAGACTTGCGTAGAACATATGCGGAACTTATTCGGAGAGCGGGATGCCTATATCCGCAGGATCGAGGATGATCTGGGCGTTGTTATTGTGGACAGGGACGGGGCCGTTAAGATCAGCGGGGACAGAACGTCAGTCATGAAAGCAGCACATGTGGTGAGAGAGCTTCTTGCCTTGTCAGAGAGAGGAAATACATTGGAAGAACAGAATGTGAATTATGCCATAGAGATGGAAGATGAGAGCGGCAAAGACGTACTGCTGGAGATAGACGGTGACTGCATCTGCCACACGGTAAGCGGCAAGCCGATCAAACCGAAGACGCTGGGGCAGAAACAGTATGTGGATGCCATCCGGGACCATATGATTGTGTTCGGCATCGGTCCTGCCGGCACCGGTAAAACTTATCTTGCCATGGCGATGGCAATCACTGCTTTTAAGAATAACGAAGTGAGCAGAATCATTCTCACAAGACCGGCGATCGAGGCGGGAGAGAAGCTGGGGTTTCTGCCGGGCGACCTGCAGAGTAAAGTTGACCCGTATCTGCGGCCGCTCTATGACGCTTTATATCAGATCATGGGCGCGGAAAGCTTTGTTAAGAATACGGAGAAGGGATTGATCGAGGTGGCCCCGCTTGCGTATATGAGAGGCCGTACACTGGACAATGCCTATATTATTCTGGACGAGGCGCAGAATACGACGCCGGCGCAGATGAAGATGTTTCTGACGCGTATTGGCTTCGGGTCCAAGGTGATTGTGACAGGGGATGCATCGCAGAAGGATCTGGCGCCGGATGCGAAGTCGGGGCTGGACGTCGCGATGAAGGTTCTGGCTAAGATCGACGACATCGCTTTCTGCAAGCTCACCAGTAAGGATGTGGTACGGCACCCGCTCGTACAGAAGATCGTCAGGGCATATGACGACTATGAATCGAAAGAGAAGAAACGCACAGAATTAAAACAGAGAAACAGGAATTACGAACGTGGAAAAAAATAAGAGACAGACTTTAAAGAGAATAGTAGTGTTTGGGTTAATGTTTATACTTGCAGGTATCATTGCGCTGGCGGGCACATTGCTGCATAAAGGTGAAATGGAGGAAATGCTTCGCAATACGGTTATGGTTATGACCGGCACAGGTATGGTGATCTTTTCTTTTGCAACGGAGGAGATCAATGAGCGCTTCACCTATCGCAATGAGGGGAGATACGGCAGATTCTCGCTGATGTATCTCGGCGGACTGCTGGCAGCGGTATTTCTTCCGTATCTTCCGGTATCAGGATGGCCGTTTCTTGTAATCTTTGTACTGCTCGGTGTGTTCAGTGACGCTGCCGCGGGCATGATGGCGGGAAGTGTGTGCCTGCTTCTGGCGGTTCATTTTGCCGGGGGTGATTTCGCTATTTTCTGGCTGTACCTTGTCAGCGGTGTGACGGGAATCCTGGTTTTCAGTACGCTGACGGACGAGTTTCGGGTTATGCTGCCGATGTTTATATCGCTTGCGGTTCTTATGCTGTGCCTGACTGCCAATGTCATACTGTTTGCGCCGGGGAAGCTTGCTGCGGCACAGTTTCTGATTCCGGGGGTTAATCTGCTTGTATGCTGCATTCTGCTGTTGATCAGTCTTAAGATCTTCAGCTCTGCGGTCATCCACAGAAACCGGGAGAAGTATATGGAGATCAACGATCCGGAATTTCCGCTTCTGGTACAGTTGAAAAATATGTCCAAGGAGGAATATTATCACGCGGTGCATACGGCGTATTTAAGCGACCGTATTGCCAGACGGCTGGAGCTGGATGATGCCGCTACGAAGGCGTGTGCATACTATCATCGGATCGGCAGGCTTAAGGGGGAGAATACATGGGAGAATGTGTCTGCGATCTGCAATGAGTATCATTTCCCTCCAAATACAAAGAAAATTCTCAAGGAATATGTAGACGAATCAGAGAAAGTAGTCTCCAGAGAAACGATTATCGTACTGTTTGCCGACTGCATCGTATCTTCTATTTTGTATCTGTTCGAGAAAGATCCGACAGCACAGCTGGATTACGTGCAGCTGATTGAGACCGTATTTCAGAAAAAACTCGAGACGGACGAGCTGTGGTGTAATGAGATCTCGCTGTGTCAGATTCGTGAGATGAAGAAGATATTTATTGAGGAGAAATTATATTATGACTTCTTACGTTGAGAATGAAACGGAAGTAAGCTTTCCTTTTGATGTGCAGGAGATTCTGGACAAGGTTATGGAGGCGGTCTTACAGATGGAGCACTGTCCTTATGAGACGACGGTAAATCTTCTGATCACGGATAATGCGGGAATACGCGAATATAATAAAAATTACCGGGAGATAGACCGGGAGACGGATGTGCTGTCTTTTCCGAATATTTCCTTTGATACAGAGGGCGATTTTACACAGGCGGAAGATATGGCCGCCGATTGTTTTGATCCGGACACCGGGGAACTGATCCTGGGGGATATTATACTGTCTGCGGACCGTGTATTGTCGCAGGCGCAGGAGTACGGGCACAGTGTTCTGCGCGAATTTGCTTTTCTGACGGCACACAGCATGTTTCATTTGTGCGGGTACGACCATATGGAAGCACAGGAGGCGGCCATTATGGAGGAGAAGCAGGAGGCGGTCTTAAGGCAGCTCGGGATCACCAGAGAAACAGGTAACGTGCCTTGTGAAGCCGGTAATTCCGGAAACGCAGGCAGCGGATTAAACTGAAATTGACAAAAGGGTATGGTATTATAATGAAAATACGGAAGAGAGATTCTGACGGCGGATTCTTTAACAGAATGATCAAAAATCCGATGGTACAGTATGCGGGTATCCTATCATATATGATACTTCTCATTATGCGGATTCCTTTGTCGAAGGCGATCGGAGATGCGGGGATTGGTTTGTTTTCACCTGCATATGAACTTTTTTTCCTGATTACCATCTTCACATCTTACAGCATGACCAGAGCGATGGCGGCGCTGATCCGGTATCGTGTAAAGAGAGAGCAGTATAAGAACGCGAAGACGGCATTTCGCGCGGCATTCAGTATGAACTTATGTATCAGTGCCGCCGCCGCACTGCTGATATTTGTGATGTCTGGGTTTATAGCAGGCATTCTGGTTCTGGAACCGTTTTGCCGCATGGCGGTTATGACGGTCGCGCCGGTGCTTATATTTGCGGCTTTAATCGGTATTTTTCGAGGGTACTTTGACGGATTCGGACTCGGTGTTCTGACGGCGCATTCCCAATATATTGAAAGTATTTCCATGGCAGTCTGTGCGTTCTGCTTTGGTGAACTTTGTTACTTATACGGTACGAAGGTTGCGGCGCTCAGGCAGGATAATGTGTACTGTTATGCATATGGTGCGCTGGGAGCCATGCTTGGCGTACTGGTATCACAGGTCATTACGATGGTTCATCTGCTGGTGGTATATGTGGTTTATTCGGGTACGCTGCGCGGCAAGCTCGGGATGGACGGGAGCAAACGGCTGGAGGCGCAGTCTACGCTGCAGGGAATGGTACTGCGCGGCAGTCTTCCGCTTGCCGTATCGGGAATCCTCTTCAACCTGTATATGATGATCGACCAGCGTATGTTTAATTACTGCATGAATAAGCGGGAACTGGGGCAGGAGCGAACGGCGCTGTGGGGGTGTTATTACGGCAAGTATGCCGTTTTAGTCGGGCTCGGCGCTGCACTCAGTGTATGGAGCGTTTATACGGCCGCCGGCAGAATCAGCAATGCGTATGAGCGGGGAGAGTACCGTGTTATGCGGGAAAGAATCGGCAAGGCGGTAAGCAGACTGTGCATTATCGTTTTTCCGACGGCCATTTATCTCGCGGCACTGGCCGGCGCGGTTTCGGCATGTCTGTATAAGGGTGGTAACGATACGTTGACCGCATGGGTGCAGAAGGGAGCCGTTATAATTGCACTGTACGGTATATGTTTTCTCTTTGGACAGATTATGTACAGGGTGCATATGATCAGGGAACTTCTCTTTACGACGATGATCTCTCTGGCTGTTCATGTACTGGCGGCATATATTCTGGTACAGAAGGCGCTTCTCGGGGCGGATGGTATTATCTATGCACTGATTTTGTCCTTTGCACTGTGCGGTGTGATGAACTTTCTTCTGGTCAGCAGGAATCTGAAGTACAGACCGGAATGGCTTAGCGGAATTGTTTTTCCGGCGGCAGCCGCCGGTGTGTCCGGTGTGGTGGTCGCGATCTTAAGCCGGTTTCTGCTGGAGCCGCTGGGCGGTATGCTGACACTGCTGGTCGGCATATTTGCCGGATTGTTTTTCTATATAACATTTCTGATGGTGCTGCGGGTTATAGGGGAAGCGGAACTGTCCAGAATACCGCTCGGCTTCTTCTTTATTATGCTGGGCAAGAACCTTGGCGTGCTCTAAAGTGATCAAACAAAATATGGAGATACTGCATAAAATTTAAGAATTGACTGATACTGATTACAGGAAATCCGGTAAGAAAGGCAATTGGAAGGATGAAACTTTTAAGACGTATCAGTCTTTTTATGATGTTATCAGGAATTATGCTCGGAATAGGGGGATATACTGCGCTTAAGGCGGAACAGTTTTTCTATCCGAACCGGTATCAGGCGAAGGAAAGTATAGAACAGGACAGGCAGAGTATGCCTGAGATAAACGACATACAGGAGCAGGTGATAGAAGCGGCGGTGGCGGAGGTACCTGTGGTAACGGCTGACACGGCATATCTGATCGAAGAAGTGGACCTGACAAGCGGGATCGTCAATGAGAGAGAAGAGAATGTACCGGTGAAATATATCGGTCTGGACAGGGACGGTCTGCTGCAGGAACTGGAATCCTATGACCGGAATCCGCCGCTGACGGAATTAGAGCAGGGATTTGAAACGATTGAGCTGACTGCTTTCTCGAAAGACAGGGTTGTGATCTGCAAATATTACAAACAGGAAGAGAATACGGGATATTACCTTATGGTGGCGGATCACTTTATTATTGTCTGTCTGGAAGATAAACAGACCCTGTATATGAATACGGATATCCTGCTTGCCAGTTTAAGTGATGAACTGCAGGCTGAGATCATGCAGGGAAAATATATCGAGACGGAAGAAGAGCTGTATAATTTCCTTGAATCCTATTCCAGTTGAGGGTATGATGTTTGTGTGAGATTTCGCGGAAAGAGGGGCATTATGGGTAGGAAAATTGCTGTGGTCGGCGGCGGCGCGGCGGGAATGACAGCGGCCATTCATGCCGCGCGGCTGGGCGCGCAGGTAACGATCTATGAGAGAAACGACAGAGTCGGCAGGAAGATTCTGTCAACGGGGAACGGCAAGTGTAATTTCTCAAATGAAAGGACGGGAGCGGACTGCTATTACGGCAGCGGGGTATCGCTGGCCGAGGCACTGTATGAGGAAGCCGGTGTCATGCAGGTCAAAGAGTTCTTTCAAGGGCTGGGCATGAGGATCAGGAGCAGGAACGGCTATCTCTATCCTGCCAGTGAACAGGCGGCTACGGTCCTGGATGTTTTGCGGTTTGAACTGGAACGGCAGGCGGTGCGTGTACATATGGATCAGCAGGTGACTGATCTGACCAGACAGAAGGACGGGCTGTGTGTGGTAACGGCCAAAAATCACAGGGAGCGGTATGATGCGGTGATTCTCGCCTGCGGTGGCAGGGCTGCACCGGCGACGGGATCAGACGGCGCAGGATATGCTCTGGCACAGAAGATGGGGCATCGGATCATCCCGACGGTGCCGGCACTTGTGGCGCTGCGATGCAAAGAGGATTTCTATAAGCGTGTGGCAGGGGTGCGGTGTGACGCCTGCGTGACATTGCGCATAGACGGTAGGGCTGTACGGAGCGAGCGCGGTGAGCTGCAGTGGACGGATTATGGAATATCCGGCATTCCGGTTTTTCAGCTTAGCAGGGAAGCGGCGTATGCACTGCAGAAGAAGCAGCGGGTCAACGTTGAGATTGATCTGCTTCCGGACGGTGCGGCGGCTGTCAGCAGCGGGATATACGGCGGCAGTACGGATGGACATTTTGGTTCTTATGCCGGAGATGAAGTCTTCTGGCAAGAGAGATGGGACAGGCAGGAAAATCAGACAATGGATCAGTTTGTGACCGGATTGGTCAACAAGAAGATCGGACTGCTCCTGCTGAAACTGGCGGGTATTCGGGAAACGGATCGGGCTGCGGACGTCTCTGCGGCGTGCCGGGAGAAGCTGGCGAGACTCTGCCGGTCTTTACAGGTGGAAATCAAAGGAACCAATAGCTATGAACAGGCGCAGGTATGTGCGGGCGGCGTGGACTGCGCAGAAGTCATGACGACATTACAGTCAAAGCTTGTGCCGGGTCTGTTCTTTGCAGGAGAAATTCTGGACATCGACGGGATCTGCGGCGGTTACAACCTGCAGTGGGCATGGAGCAGCGGTATGACGGCAGGACGGGCGGCTGCAGGAGGGATAGATTATGAAAATAATATTGAAAGACCTGACCAAAAAATTTCCAGGCAGGGATAGAAAGAATCCGGGGGATGTGATTGCTGTCAATCACTTTAATTTCGAGATTCCGGACGGAAAGCTGATCGGTCTGCTGGGACCTTCCGGATGCGGTAAGAGCACGGCGTTGAATCTGATCAGCGGGTTATTACAGCCGACGGAGGGCAGGGTTTTCTTCGGGGAGGAAGATGTCACGGATATTCCGGCAGAACACAGGGGGATCGGTCTTGTGTTTCAGAATTATGCGCTTTATCCGCATCTGAGTGTAAAACAGAATATACTTTTTCCGCTGCAGAATTTCAAGGGCAAGGACAAGCTGTCCAAAGAAGAAATGATGGCAAAGGTTATGGAGGCGGCAAAACTCGTGCAGATCGACGGACTGATGGATCGCAAGCCCCGGGAGCTTTCCGGCGGACAGCAGCAGCGGGTGGCGATTGCCCGTGCGCTGGTGAAGAGACCCAGAGTACTCCTGTTAGATGAACCGCTCTCTAATCTGGATGCCCGGCTGCGTCTCCAGACAAGAGAAGAGATCAGGCGGATTCAGAAGGAAACCGGCATTACCACTGTTTTCGTGACACATGATCAGGACGAGGCGATGAGTATATCTGACCGGATCGTCGTGATGAAAGAGGGTGTCGTGCAGCAGATTGGAGAACCACAGGAGGTGTATGACAGCCCAACCAATCTGTTTGTGGCCAGATTTCTCGGAACGCCGCCCATTAATGTCTTTGCAGGACAGGTCAAAGAGAATAAGCTCTATATCGGCACGGATATGGTCATGCAGATCAGCGGTGTTGCAGACAGGGAGGTCTATGTCGGAATCCGGCCGGAAGGATTTGTCCGAAATGATGCGGGAGCTTTGCGGTGCAGGCTGGACCGGGTGGAAGTCATGGGACGGGATATCAGCCTGATCTGTACGAAGGAAGCGTCATTGAGTCCTGCGGTTCGTGTGATTCTCGGCGCGCAGAGCATCCCGGAAATGGAACACAGGAAAGAGGGCGATTTAATCACATTTTCCCTGCTTTCCCGCAAGGTGTTTTTGTTTGACCGGGAGACGGAAGAAAGAATTTATTTCGGGGAGAGAAGCTTATGACGAAGACGACAAAGCGAACAGGTTCTTTTGCAGGAAATGCTTCCCAGACTCGTAGAAAAAACCTGAAAGGCTGGCTGTATTTATTGCCGGCGTTATGTTTTCTGGGTATTTTTATGGTGTATCCGCTGATCGACGTGTTTGTCTATTCCTTTGAGGAAGGTTATAATTCCGCTTCCCAGACATACTTCGGCGTCGGCACGTACAATTATGCCTATGTTCTGCGGGACCCTTATTTCCTGCAGGCGCTTAAGAATACGCTGATCCTGGTAGTGATCACCGTGCCACTTTCCACGGGAATTGCGCTGCTCATTTCCCTTGGTTTAAATACGATCAGGTCATTGCGGGAATTATTTCAGACGATTTATTTTCTACCTTATGTGACCAATACGCTGGCGGTTGGCATGGTGTTTATGATTCTGTTTAAGAAGACAGCGTATTCCGACGGGTTGATCAACCTGCTGATCAGGGCTTTTGGTGGCAGTAGTGTGGATTTTATTGACGGACCGTACTGGGCGAAGATGTTTGTGCTTTGCTTCTACACAATCTGGGTCGTTATGCCGTTTAAAATTCTGATCCTGACCAGCGCGCTTGCAGCGGTGGACCAGCAGTACTATAACGCGGCGAAGGTGGACGGTACGTCGAAGTTCCGGACTTTTGCGAGAATCACACTGCCAATGATCTCACCAATGATTTTCTATCTGATTATCACAGGGTTTATCGGAGCCTTCAAAGCGTACAGCGATGTGGTCGCGCTGTTCGGCACGGACCTGAATGCGGCGGGTATGAATACGATCGTCGGGTATGTCTATGATATGCTGTACGGAGACAGCGGCGGATATCCGTCTTACGCTTCCGCGGCGGCGATCCTGTTGTTTGCCATTGTGCTTACGATCACCTGTATGAATCTGCTGATCAGTAAGAAGAAGGTGCACTATTAACGGTACGTGACAGTAAAGCCGGAAGGACAGGGAAATATGGAAGAAAAAAAGATATATGCAGGAAACAGAATATCGTATCAGGAAGCCGGGTCGGTAAGCCGCAGGCGCGGAAAGGCGGCACAGATCATTACGTATGTTCTGCTAGCGGCGTGGGCGCTTATTGTGTTGTTCCCTTTTTACTGGATGGTTCTGACCTCCGTCAAAAGTTACGGCGCGTATAATTCCGAATATATTCCCAGATTTTATACACTGTCTCCGACATTGCAGAATTATGTTGAGGCTTTTACTGCGGTACCGCTGGGACGATATATGCTGAACACGCTTATTTTCACGCTTGTAACGACGGTTATCATGCTGGTGGTGATCACGCTGGCGGCGTTTGCTTTTGCGAGGCTGGCATTTCGGGGTAAAAATATTGTATTTGTCATTTTTCTTTCCATGATGATGATTCCGAATGAGCTGGTAGTCATTACGAATTTCATGACGGTTACGAATCTCGATATGCGCAATTCCTTTGCAGGCCTGATTCTGCCTTCGGTCATGTCGGTATTTTATATTTATCTGCTCAAGGAAAATTTTGAACAGATACCGGACAGCCTGTATTATGCGGCAAAAGTGGACGGCACTTCCGATCTGCGGTATTTGCTCAGAGTCATGATACCGATCTCTAAGCCGACGCTTATTACAATTACGATTCTGAAGATGATCGAGTGTTGGAATTCTTATGTGTGGCCGAGACTGATTACAGATGACGCGGACTACTTCCTTGTGTCCAACGGGATTCAGGAGATTCGGGAGAACGGATTCGGGCGGGAGAATATACCGGCGATGATGGCGGCGGTGGTGGTGATCAGTGTTCCGCTGATTGTGCTGTTCCTTGTGTTCCGGAGGAAAATCATGGAGGGTGTTTCCAGAGGCGGCATGAAGGGATGATGAATGCGGTGTCTCAATATAGTTGAGACGAAAGCAGCGCAGAAATGGTATAAACAATGAATGATAAAATGTCAGTGATTAAAAAAATAAAGAGAATATTATGGCCGGCGGTATTATGCGGATGCGTATTCCTGTTATCGGGCTGTCACGGCAGGGAAGGGCTTGCGCCTTTCGAGATGCCGCAGCAGTTCGATACTGCCAGGAAGTATGAGATCACGTTCTGGGCGAAAAATGATACGAATAAGACGCAGACGGCAATTTACGAGAGGGCGATCGAGGATTTCGAGAACCTGTACCCGAACATTACCGTAAATATGCGTCTCTATACGGATTATGGCAAGATCTACAATGATGTGATCACTAATATTGCGACCGATACGACGCCGAATGTCTGTATCACCTATCCGGATCATATCGCGACTTATTTGACGGGCACCAATCTGGTGGTTCCGCTGGAAGAGGTGTATGCCGATGCGGCGTATGGTCTTAGCGGGAGCGAGGTGCGGTTTCATGCACCGAGGGCGTCGGAGATCATTCCGCAGTTTCTGGAGGAATGTTCCTTCGATGGACACTGCTACGCACTGCCCTATATGCGTTCCACGGAAGCCTGTTATATCAATAAGACTTATGTGGAAGCGCTAGGATATACGCTTCCGGAGACTCTGACATGGGATTTTATCTGGGAGGTCTCTGAGGCGGCTATGGTAAAAGATGCGGACGGAACCTTTCTCGTTAACGGACAGAAGGTGATGATTCCTTTTATCTATAAATCGACCGATAACATGATGATCCAAATGCTCAGGCAGAAAGACGCCGGATATTCCACGGAAGACGGTGAAATACTGCTTTTTCATGATACTACGGCAGAACTTCTGCAGGTGATAGCGGCACACGCGGCAAGCGGCGCCTTTTCCACCTTTAAAATATCGAGTTATCCTGCCAATTTCCTGAATGCGGGACAGTGCATCTTCGCCATAGATTCCACGGCGGGTGCTACCTGGATGGGGACGGATGCGCCGCTGTGTGATATCAGCGAGGATAAAATCGTGGAATTTGAGACAGAGGTCATGATGATCCCGCAGTTCGATCCGCAGAATCCCCGGATGATCTCGCAGGGACCGTCCGTCTGCGTATTCAATAAAGAGGACCCGCAGGAGGTCATGGCGGCATGGCTGTTCACACAGTATCTGCTGACCAATGAGGTGCAGACTGCTTATGCGGAGACGGAAGGATATGTGCCGGTGACCACATCGGCACAGGAATCTGACGAATATCGGGCGTACCTGTCCGAATGCGGCAGCGACGACATGCACTATGCGGTCAAGATCAAGGCCTCAGAACTACTGCTGGAACATGTAGAGCATACTTTCGTCACGCCGGTGTTTGCCGGTTCGGCTTCGCTTCGGGATGCCGCCGGACAGCTGGTAGAGAATACGGTCAAATCCGTCAGACGGGGACAGAAGGTCGATGAAGCATATATCGGGCAGATGTATGATGATATCACCGCGCTGTACCGTCTGGATCAAATTGGCATGAGAAGCAGCAGGACGCCTTCCGGCAGAGAAGAAATGGGAAAGCTTCCGACGATATCGGCTGCACTGCTGGCTGTGCTGGCAGCGGTCTGGGCAGGGATGATTCTGTATACGGCCGGAGCCGCCGTGAAGAAAAGATTGACTTACGCAAGAGGGACGAAACACTAATTTGGTATTGATTTCCTGTGAAATTCATGTATACTTAGTTTGGTCGCTGTATAACGGCCGATGATATACGATCCATCATATGCTGCGTGCATTCGTATGTTACGGATACAGACAGGCAGATTCAGAGAAAGGCATGGTATAGAAATGAAAAAGAAGATTTTGTTACTGGCAATATCGGCACTTGTATTTTCGCTTGCGGGCTGCGGCTCTAAGGGCGCTGAAGGGAACAACTCCGAGACTGCAGAGGCGGATGTGAAATCCGAAGGCGTGATGACTTATGACGAGTATACGGCGGCAGCGTTGGACTCAGAGGTCGTGATCGAGACTTACGTGCAGGCGAAGCAGTCCTGGTGGGAGAATCAGGCGACCGTCTATACGCAGGACAAGGACGGCGGATATTTTCTGTATAATATGGCTTGTTCCGAGGAAGATTATGAGAAGCTGACACCGGGCACCAAGATTAAGGTGACAGGATATAAGGCGGAGTGGTCAGGCGAGGTTGAAGTCATAGATGCGACATTTGAGATTGAGGACGGCAATTATGTGGCCGAGGCAGAAGATGTGACTTCCTTACTCGGAACAGACGAACTCATCGGACACCAGAACAAGTTTGTATCCTTTAAGGGAATGACGGTAGAGGCGGCCGGACAGAATGAGAACGGCGAAGATGTTCCTTTCCTGTACAGCTGGGACGGTTCCGGACAGGACGGAGACGACCTGTACTTTAATGTGTCTCTTGACGGCAATACATATACATTTACAGTGGAGTCCTATCTGTGTGACAACACGACGGACGTGTATGCCGCAGTGAAGAACTTAAAGATCGGCGATAAAATCGATATGGAGGGATTCCTGTACTGGTATGAGGGCGTGAACCCCCACATTACTTCGGTAAAAGAGGCAAAGTAAGACTGTAATTAACAAAATAAAGCTCTATATAAAAGTTATGCCGGCTATATTGCTGCAGTGGAAGCAATATGACCGGCATATTTTATACTATAGGAAATTCCTCGGCGTGCTTCGAGTCCGCGAAGCGGAACTCGCAATCGAGCGAAGCTCGATTTTTTAAGAAGTAGGCTTCCGCAGGGGACAGTCCGACATGCTGATCTTGTCTTTCAGGATATTCAGGCCACAGTCCTCCAGATAATCCTGTAAGATCGGAAGCGACTGGGATGAGGTGGGACCGATGATGATCTCGCCGACCAGATCCGACAGGTGCAGCTTTAATTTGCCGCACATGCGGTTTAAATCAAGTGGATAATATTTTTTGATCCTACCGCGCGCAATATGATATTTCGGCTCCACGGCAAAATCATTAGAAATAAAGGGAGAGACTACCAGCCGGAACTCCCGCTCATTTGCAAAGGAAGGGTGTTTGAAGGCTGCCGATTCCACCCAGGCGTCGCACATAAGATCCTGCAGACGGTTTTTGTTTTCTGAGGACTGACCGTCTTCCCTGAAAGCACGATAGAATTCATCCACGAGATGGTGCTCGCGCATATCGGCCTGATAATATACTTCCTGCAGGGAGACGACGCCGCCGACCATCTTCTTCATAAGCGCTTCATGGAAGGCGATACACACGCCCTGTCCCAGATGTCCGTAGCGTTCCCACTGGGCGGCGTCATCCCGGTATCTGGAGAAACACGCCGCATAGGCGGAATAATGAAATTCCTGTTCCATTTCTCTGACAAAAAAATTCTGCGCTTCGCGGAGCCTGTCCATATTTCCGTCAGTTCTTAATTTCTCTATGACAGCTTTAAAGATTCCGTTCATAAACAGCGTCATCTCGGATGCATCATTCATATTCAGGATATTATTGAGTCTCAGTTCTCCACAGCGGATAATGCCGTCGAATGCGGTGAAGTCGGTGTAGTGGTAGAGCATAGGCGTCCTCCGTAAATGTTTCTGCGCATACTGCGCTTTTGGGGAAAATGAGTTTGATTTATTGTTTTGGTCAAAATAACTGCCTGGTAAAACTGAGATCTATCTTCTCAAAATATAAATAACAATAAATCCCACCCAAAATGTAAGAAGACAGCTGTCCAAATACTTTTCGTCTTAATAAATGCAAAACTGAAAATACAACTTAATAGCAAAACAGTGATAAATCCTCCACCCGTAAATGTAGAAATGAAAGTACCACTTTGAATCCACACTGGGAAATGAATAGCTAAAAACATCAGGGAATTG
The DNA here is from genome assembly GCA_937920345.1 of uncultured Lachnospiraceae bacterium. GTDB lineage: Bacteria > Bacillota > Clostridia > Lachnospirales > Lachnospiraceae > UBA3282. The sequence goes on along the minus strand of CALGVA010000067.1, from coordinate 16,103 downwards.
ATAAATACAGCAACATATTTTTTCTTATCTTTCAAAATGGCATTCAGAAAAAGTCCCCTAAAAACCATTTCTTCTCCAACAGCTATAGAAAGCACCTCTACTATCGTGCTGATTCCGAAAGATTCATTTATCGTAAGTGTGCCATTGCTTAAATATTTGCTTATTATAATATAAATTGCCAACAAAAGCATTATAGGAACAAATATTCGGCATTTTCTGTTCAACAAAAACATTTTTTCTTTTTTGACGAACATGCTGTCGTTAAATTTAAAATAAATCAATATTGCTGGTATAAGCCAGATTACACACTTAATATACACTTCTTTTGTAAATTCGTTTATTCCAATTCTTGTTTTCAAGTACAACTCTAACAAGCTCCAAAAACTATAAAGTATAATGGTGTAAATTACAAATACAGTCCCCGGCTTTGAATTTGTTTTCAAGTTATTATCCTCCATAAAATCCCGAGTTGTGGCTTTGATTATATCACGCCCTAATTTTGGTTTCAATCTGAAATCCGTGAAATTGCCGATACTTTCATTTATCAGCACAAAAGGGATAATGTAACTCAGGACTTGCCTTATAATATAGAGTGAAGTATGATAGTAGAGATAGTGCGAAAAAACATTAACCAACTCTAAGGCAGCAAAGAACGCAGCCTAAGAGTTGTTAAATGTTTAGGAGAAGAGCAGGTTTCGATACAATGATTCGGGTCAATCAGATTAAGATGCCCCTGTCGCACAGACAGGAGGATATTCTGTATAAAACAGCAAAAATACTGCGGATCGCGCCGGAAAAGATTTTGTCATGGCAGATCGTGAAGAAGTCGATCGACGCCAGAAAGAAACCGGAGATCATGATGATCTACTCTGTTGACGTGCATGTGGAAGCACAGGATAAAGTACTTCGCGGCTGTAAAAGCGCTCAGGTGCAGGCAGTAAAAACAATGCCTTACAGATTTCCGGAAGAAGGTACAGAACGTCTGCTACACCGTCCGGTTATAGTAGGAAGCGGTCCTGCTGGGCTGTTCTGCGGTTATCTGTTGGCGAAGCACGGATACCGGCCGCTTCTCATAGAACGCGGCAGATGTGTGGAAGAGCGTCAGAAGGATGTGGAGACATTCTGGCAGGAAGGCGTGCTTGATCCGTCGTCCAACGTGCAGTTCGGAGAGGGCGGGGCAGGTACTTTTTCAGACGGCAAACTCAATACGCTGGTGAAGGATAAATACGGAAGAAACAGGGAGGTCTTACGGATCTTCGTGGAAAACGGCGCGCCGGAGGAGGTTCTGTACGAAGCAAAACCTCATATCGGCACGGATATTCTGTGCCGGGTCGTGCATAACATGCGGGAGCAGATCGCCGCATGGGGCGGAGAAGTCAGATTCAGGGCGCAGGTCACCGATCTGTGCGGTCATGCGGGGCAGGTCACGGGTGTGGTCATAAACGGCGTCGAGGTCATTGAGAGTGATGTGGTGGTTCTGGCCATCGGTCACAGCGCGAGAGATACTTTTGAAATGCTTTATCAAAAACAGATTCCCATGGAAGCGAAATCTTTTGCAGTCGGTCTTCGCATGGAGCATCCGCGCAGACTGATCGACCGGATACAGTACGGAATGGAGGAACATCCGCTTCTGCCGGCGGCAAGTTATAAGGTGACGGCGCAGACGTCTTCTGGCAGAGGAGTCTATTCTTTCTGCATGTGTCCCGGCGGTTACGTGGTCAATGCTTCCTCGGAGCAGGGCAGGATTGCGGTCAACGGCATGAGCTACAGCGGACGAAATGGAGCCAACAGCAACAGCGCCATGATTGTCACGGTGACACCGGCGGATTACGAGGACGATTCACCGCTTTCCGGCATTGCTTTTCAGAGGAAACTGGAGGAAAAGGCATATCGGATTGGCGGCGGTAAGGTGCCAGTAGAAACCTATGGGGATTATCGGCGGGCGGTGACGGGTCAGTCGGCGGAGGTGTCGGCTATCGGTCAGGAATATCCGGACTTTGCACCTGCAGTCAAGGGTGCTTGGCAGCGGGCGGCGGTCCATGATATTTTACCGGATGCGCTGAATCAGGCGCTTGTGGAAGGAATTGACTTAATTGGTCAAACAATGCCGGGTTTCGCAGACAGCGGCGCATATCTGTCCGGAATCGAGAGCCGGACGTCCTCACCCGTCAGAATTATGCGGGACGAGACAGGGCAGTCTGCGCTGCGCGGGCTTTATCCCTGCGGGGAAGGCGCAGGCTATGCGGGCGGCATCATGTCCGCGGCGATGGACGGCATGTTGACCGCGGAGAAGATCGGGATGCGGTATGGACGCGGATCGGTCTGACAGAAATGGAAACAGACGATTTGCGGCGCTATGAAGCGGCAATCAGGAGAGCGGAACAGCAGATCAGTGCTGGTATGGAGGATAGGATGGACTGGAGCGGCGTCAGGACATGGGAAATGATGTTTAAAAAGATTCTCTGGCGGCAGTTAGGAGAGATAGAACATAAGAAGATTCTGGATTTTGGCAGTGGACTGGGGATTACCGCGAATCATTATGCGCAGAGGAATGATGTGACTGCGGTGGAGCCTTCGGACGAGAGGATAGCAGGCCGCCGGCAGGATTATCCCTACCATCAGATCTGCGGCACTACGGAAGCCCTTAAGGAGTTGCAGTCGGAAATGTTTGATGTGATCTTCTGCCATAATGTGCTGGAATATGTATCGGACAGGGAGGAGATCATGCGGCAGTTTGCGAGACTGCTAAAGCCTGACGGATACATTTCCCTGGTCAAGCACAATCGTGCAGGACGCGTTATGCAGATGACAGTACTGTTAAACGACTTCGATCATGCGAACAGCCTGCTGGACGGAAAGGACAGCACGGCTTCCGAGTTCGGCACGATCCGTTATTATGAGGATGGGGAGATTACCGGGTGGTGCGGTGATCTGGTTATAGATAAAGTAATGGGGATCAGGACTTTCTGGGATCTGCAGCAGAATCAGGAGATACAGGAAGATCCGGTGTGGCAGCAGAAGATGATGGATATGGAGATGCGGGTGGCCGACATGCCGGAATATCGCGACATCGCCTTTTTCCACCATCTGATTATCAGGAAAAAGTAAAATGGAGAAGAACAATGGCAGATATCAGAGAGAAAATGAAAGAAAAACAACGGATTGTCATCAAGATCGGCTCATCGTCCCTGCAGCATAAGGAGACGGGGGATCTGGATTACACGAAGCTGGACGTGCTGGTGCGGGAACTGTGCGACCTGCGCAACCGGGGCAAGGATGTGGTGCTGGTGACGTCGGGAGCCGTTGCCGTCGGGAAAAAAGCGGTTATGATGCAGCATACCGGAGAGGATAATCCCACGGCGGTCAAGCAGGCCTGTGCGGCCATCGGGCAGGCAAGACTGATGATGACTTATCAGAAGATCTTTGCGGAATATAATCAGGTTGCGGCGCAAATCCTGATGACGAAGAACACGATTATCGATAATCTGAACCGGTTTAACGCGCGCAATACTTTTGCGGAGCTTTTTAAGCTGGGCGTGGTACCCATCGTCAATGAGAATGATACGATCGCCACTTACGAGCTTGGCATCGGCGATAACGATACGCTTTCGGCCATCGTGGCATCCCTGATCGACGCTGATATGCTGCTGCTGTTATCCGATATTGACGGGCTTTACACGGACGATCCGCGAAGAAACCCCGATGCGAAGTATATCGAGGTTGTGGAACGGCTGACGGACGAGCTGATGGAGATGGGCAAGAGTTCCACCGGAAGCAGCGCAGGGACAGGCGGCATGAACACGAAGCTGCAGGCTGCGAAGATCGCCAACAATATGGGCGTGGACATGGTGATCGCCAACAGCGCGGATATCAAGGTGATCCACCGAATTCTTGCGGGGCAGAACATCGGGACACTTTTTCTGGCGCATAAGGAAGAGGGCTTTGACCTGCCGTTGTATGTGCAGCAGATGCATGATTGATCTGCTTTTGCCACTTGCATACAGGATTGTTTCTTTGATAGAACGGTGTTGAGGTAATCGGTTTCAGTATGCTGATAAATAGGAATTGACAGGAGAAAAACAGTGAGTAAATATAACGCGTTATGGGAATATGTGCAGGGCAACGGAAGCCGGTCTTTTAAGCTGACATTTGATGAGATACAGCATATTGCGGGGATACCGATAGACCATTCTTTTCTGAAATACAAGAAGGAACTTGCAGAATACGGCTATCAGGTCGGCAAAATATCGATGAAAGAACAGACGGTGATTTTTAACAAGATTGATTGATAGATTGCGGTTAGTTATGCCTGTGTATTCAATGCACAGGTTATGGAAAGGCATGGTTATTCATATGAACGTAGAGCAGATGACGAAACGAATCAACGAATTGTACCACAAATCGCAGGCGGAGGGGCTGACGGACGCGGAGAAGGAAGAGCAGAAACAGCTCAGGCAGGCGTATGTGGCGAATGTGCGGGCGAATCTGCGGGGACAGCTCAACAACATTTCCATCGTGGAGAAGGACGGCTCTGTCACCGATCTGGGCGAGAAGTTCGGGGACAAAAATAAGATCTGATTAGAACCGCTTGTATTGCAGAAAAACGGTGGTAAACGGAATCACGGAGGTTAGTTTGGAAGAAAAAACAGGCGTTGCGCAGCAAAAAAGAATCATGCGCAGAAACATTCTGGCATTTCGGGACGGCATCTCCGTCATGGACAGGGAAACGTATAATGCGGAGATTAGAAAAAATGTATTGACTTATCCGGTCTACTGCGAAGCAGAGATTATTCTTGCCTATGCAAGTTATAAGAGCGAGGTCGATACTACCGCATTGATCAAACGTGCCCTTGCGGACGGGAAGATTGTCTTCGTGCCGAAGGTTGACGGAGATGAGATGGAATTTTGGCGGATTACGTCCATGGAAGATCTGAGAGAAGGGTATCGCGGTATACCGGAGCCGGCGGGGAGCGTTTCTTTCCCCGATTGGCTCGCGCGGCATTGCGGAAAAGGGATTTGCCGTGTTATGATGTGGATGCCGGGCGCGGTCTTTGATCAGGCAGGACACCGGATCGGCTATGGCAAAGGCTTCTATGACCGGTACTTGCAGCGTCTTGCGTGTATGACGGAGGAAAATCTTGGAAGCGATGTGGATACAGGACGGAAGCGGCCGGTCATGCTTCTAACCACGGCGGCGCTTGCTTACCGCTGTCAGGTACTTGCGCAGATTCCATACGAAGCGCATGATATAAAGCCAGACATGCTGGTCACGGAAGAAGGGGTGATAACTGGTATGATCAATTTAATCAAAAGTAGAACGAGTTACAGAGGAAAATACAAGAAAATCCCGGTGCCAAGGAAAGATTTGACTGCTATTATGGAAGCAGGGCTTGCAGCGCCTTCCGGATGCAATAAGCAGACAACTTCATTGATTGCGGTTGATGATGAGAATTTGTTAAAAGATTTAAAAGAGCTGATCGATCCGCCTGTTTGCCAGACTGCACCGGCGTTTATTCTTGTTTTAACGCAAAAGATATATGCATACAGGGACAGATGTTTTCAGGTGCAGGATTACAGCGCCTGTATAGAAAATATGCTGCTTGCGATAAAGTCATTGGGCTATGAAAGCTGTTGGTATGAGGGGCATATTACCGACGAAGACGACATCGCAGGGAAGCTTGCGCAAAGACTAGGTGTTCCCGAGGATTACAAAATTGTCTGTCTGTTGCCGGTGGGCGTTGCGGAAGATGAAATCAGATATGCTGCGAAAAAGGATTTTGCGCAACGGGCATGGTTTAACGGATTTGGCAGATAAACCGGAAAAGACAGAAGGAAGAGGATACTGAGGGAAAGGCAGGGTTATTTAGATGGAATATTTAGAGGCATTAGGACAAAGAGCCGTCGCGGCAAAATATGAGTTACAGAAGTTGACTAAAGAAGTCAAGAACGCGGCATTGCTGGAAACTGCCGCGGCTTTCATAAAAGAGACGGACCGCATTCTCGCGGCAAACGCGAAAGATTATGAGATTGCAAAACAGGGCGGCATGGCGGAGGGACTGCTGGATCGTCTGAAGCTGACGCCGGAACGGATAGAAGCCATGGCGGAGGGGCTGCGGCAGATTGCGGCATTGGAAGACCCGGTGGGAGAGATCATGGAGTCTTTCGACAGACCGAACGGACTGCAGATCGATAAAGTCAGAGTGCCCATGGGCGTGATCGGGATTATCTATGAGGCAAGACCCAATGTGACGGCGGATGCCTTCGGATTATGTTTTAAGACCGGCAATGCGGTCATTCTGAAAGGCGGTAAGGATGCTTTCTATTCCAATGAAGCGATTACCGCAGTGATCAGGGAGACCTTGGAGCGCATACAGATTTCTCCGGATGCAATACAGTTGATCACCGATAATGACAGAGCGGTTACCACGGCATTTATGCAGTTGAAGCAGTATGTAGACGTACTGATTCCGAGAGGCGGCGCAGGACTGATCCGTGCCGTGGTGGAGAACAGTACCATACCTGTGATCGAGACGGGGACGGGCAACTGCCATATTTACGTGGATGAGGATGCGGATCTGGACAAAGCGGTGCCGATCATCATCAATGCCAAGACACAGCGTATCGGCGTATGTAACGCCTGCGAATCTCTTCTGGTGCATGAGAGGATCGCGGATCGTTTCCTGCCCGTGCTGGGGAAGGCGCTGCGGGAAAAGAACGTGGAGATGCGCGGCGACGAGACGGTGAAGGTGCTGATTCCTGAAGCCGTGGAAGCGACGGAAGAGGACTACGGCACGGAATACTTGGACTATATTATTTCCATGAAAACCGTGGCTTCCGTGGAGGAGGCTGTGGCGCATATCAACCGTTATAACACGAGACATTCCGATGCGATCCTGACGGAGAACGCGGCGCATGCGGAAACTTTTCTGCAGGGCGTTGATTCCGCGTGTGTCTATGTCAATGCATCGACCCGTTTTACGGATGGATTTGAATTTGGATTCGGTGCGGAGATCGGAATCAGCACACAGAAGCTGCATGCCAGAGGACCGATGGGACTGCGGGAACTGACCACATACAAGTATCTGATCCGGGGCAACGGACAGATTCGATAATCATTACATATCAGGTCAGTTTTCGGTGTGGGGCCGAAGGCTTCCCTGATGTTACTTTTCACACATTGGTCAGAAGTGACACCTAAACAGATATAAAAACTCCGTCGACTCGCTTTCGCTCCTTTCACAGCGCAGCAGACACTAAGCTCGTGGAAAACCTCGCAAGTGCTGGCGCTGTTCTAGGGTCTCCTTGAGTATTCTATATCTGTCTAGGCTGGTTATTGGCATAAGTGTGAAAAGTAACCGACCTGATGCGAAGCATAAAATTTATTTGAGGCTGTTGTTGACATTTTAACAGGATTATATTACTATACATATGAACAATTAATCATATGTAAATGTGTAAGCTGTTGGAGGATAGGATTTTGGCGGAGGAAAGCAGAAACAGGATGGAAACGGATGTAAGAGATGCACAGGCAACGCGGGAGGATATCATAGACAAGGTGCAGGCACAGCAGCCTGACGATGAGGTTCTGTACGATCTGGCGGAACTTTTTAAAGTATTCGGGGATTCCACGAGAATCAAGATCCTGTATGCCATGTTTGAACATGAACTGTGCGTGAATGACATAGCCGGACTGCTGAATCTGAGTCAGTCTTCCGTGAGCCATCAGCTGCGCATTCTCAAGACATCCAAACTGGTGAAGTTCCGGCGGGAGGGGAAGTCCATGTACTATTCGCTGGACGACGAGCATGTGCGCTCGATCATCAGTATGGGAATGGAGCATGTGGAAGAGTGATGGAGGAGAAAGGTATGAGCAAAACTTATAAGATTGAGGTGGACTGTGCAAACTGTGCGGAGAAGATGCAGGATGCGGCGAATAAGACGGAAGGGGTTGTCGAGGCTGTGGTAAGCTTTATGACACAGAAGATGAAGGTCGAGTTCGTGGAAGGTGCGGACGAGAAAGCCGTCATGAAACAGGTACTGAAGGCGTGCAGGAAAGTGGAGCCGGACTGTGAGATCGCGATCTGATGACTGCATTTTATGGATGATGGGCAAACAGAAACAAATAAATTGTGTGTACAACGCAGGATAAACGCCGCCGAATATAGGATTCAGCGGCGTTTCTGTGTCCGCCTCTATTTCTTAGGCTGCGGATTAAAGCTGACGCCTCTGTTGACATCACCGCTCGGATTAGCGCCGAAGGTGTAGTCGTTGCCGGGCAGAACCGCGTTAAGGATGATGCCTGCCAGCGCTGCGATTGCAAGAGAAGTCAGGGTTATGGATGTGCCCGCGACGGTAAAGGTGAGACCACCGGAGAATCCGAGTCCGCACACGAGAATGACCGCAGCAATAATCAGGTTCCTTGATTTTGTGAAATCCACCTTGTTTTCTACAACATTTCTGACACCGATCGCGGAGATCATGCCGTACAGGATGAAGCTGATACCGCCGATGATGGCCGAAGGAAGCGAACCGATGATGGCGGACATCTTCGGGATAAAGCTTAATACGATTGCATAGACAGCCGCCAGACGAATGACCTTCGGGTCAAATACATGGCTCAGCTCCAGAACACCCGTATTCTCTCCATAAGTAGTGTTCGCAGGACCGCCGAATACCGCGGAGAGAGAAGTGGCAAGACCGTCACCGATCAGGGTGCGGTGCAGACCGGGATCTTCCAGATAATTTTCACCTACGGTTGCGGAGATAGCGGAAATATCACCGATATGTTCCATCATGGTTGCCAGTGCGATCGGCGCCATGACGAGGATCGCCGTCAGGTCAAATTTGCACAACTGGAAAGGCGGAAGACCTACAACGGAAGAAGCAGCTACGCCGGAAAAGTCCAGAATGGCGCTGCCGTCTGCATTGGTAAAGCCTATCGCATTCATAACCAGCGCGACCGCGTAGGAGATCACGACACCGAGTAAGATCGGAATAATTTTCCACATGCCCTTGCCCCAGATGTTAAAGATTATGATCACTACCAGCGCAACGATTGCAAGAAACCAGTTGGACGAGGCATTGTTTACAGCGGAAGGAGCCAGACTCAAGCCGATACAGATGATGATGGGACCGGTCACTACGGGCGGCAGGAAGCGCATGACTCTTTTGACACCCACAAATTTAATGACAAGCGCCAGAATCAGATACAGCAGTCCTGCAATCACGATACCGCCGCACGCATAGGGCAGTTTCTCGCCGTAAGTCATGTCGGCAAAAATACCCGTATTCAATTCTGCCACTGTGGCAAAACCGCCCAGAAAAGCGAAAGATGAACCTAAGAACGCAGGAACCTTTAGCTTAGAGCAGACATGGAAAAAGAGGGTACCGATACCGGCAAAGAATAAAGTCACCTGAATCGATAAACCCTCTCCGTTAAAATAGCTGTTGACCAGGATCGGTACCAGAATCGTTGCACCGAACATTGCGAACATGTGCTGCAGACCGAGCAGCAGCATCTTAGGGACACCCAGCGTGCGGGCATCTCGGATCGCTTCAAAACTTTTACTCATAATAAATCTCCTTCCTCATTTGACATTTAAACCTAAAGAAATTATATAGATTCCGATACTGTTTGGCAAGATGATTCTTGAAAAGACAGTATATAGAATGAATAAAATATCTGTTACGGTCTGCCGGCAAATGTTTTTTGGCGTAAAAGTTATTGACTTGAAGGACGGAAATCAGTAATCTATAAAGAAGAGATATTTTTAAGAATATAAAAACAGTTTGCTGCTGATTCGGACATGCGCCCGTTGCAGAGACGGAAAAGGGGACGAAAGATGGAGAAAATAGAAAAAATGGAAAACGTATTTGTCATGGATCATCCGCTGATCCAGCACAAAATTTCCCATATCAGGGATATCAATACGGGAACTTATGAATTCCGTAAATGTATCGAAGAGATCGCCATGCTGATGGGATATGAGGCGCTGCGGGACCTGCCGCTTGAGGATGTCGAGGTACAGACGCCGATCGAGACATGTATGACGCCCAGAATCGCCGGCAAGAAGATGGCTATTGTGCCGATCCTGCGTGCCGGTCTTGGTATGGTGGGCGGTATCCTGGCGCTTGTACCCAGTGCAAAAGTAGGACATATCGGACTCTACAGAGACCCTGATACCCATGAACCGCACGAGTACTATTGTAAGCTGCCTGAGCCTATCGACCAGAGGACGATCGTGGTGGTAGATCCGATGCTGGCCACAGGCGGTTCCGGTTCTGAGGCCGTTACTTTTATCAAACAGCATGGCGGCAAAAATATTAAATTTATGTGTATTATCGCAGCGCCGGAGGGGATCGAGCGTCTGCACAGGGATCACCCCGATATCCAGATCTATATCGGGCACATAGACCGCTGTCTGAACGAACATGCCTATATCTGTCCGGGACTTGGTGATGCGGGCGACAGAATCTTTGGTACCAAGTAGCGGTCCGCGATCGGACAGGCAATCTTACAGGTGATACAAAGTGCTTCTGGGGGAAAAAGATTTGAAGACTGCAAACAAATTGGTGATTTTATGTTTTGTGCTGCTGTGTGGGCTGTTTCTGACAGCCTGCGGCGAGGATGAGACGCTGACCGAATATCAGGATGATATGAATACTTTCTTTGAGCATGTCGCGTCATACAATGACGGGATGAACGCGATCAATACTTCGGATGCGGATGCGAAAGAACAGCTGCTTACCTATCTGGACCAGCTTCAGGCTGAGGTTACATGGATGGCGGAGCTTACCGTACCGGAGAGGTTTTCGGCGGTAGACAGTCTGGCGGATGAGGCGGATGAGAATATGCGGCAGGCGGTGGAACTTTATCACAGGGCCTATGAATCGGAAGTTTTCGACGAGGGCGTTGCACAGGCTGCCAGAGAATATTATGATCGGGCGAATATCCGTATTCAGTATATCATTATGATTCTGCACGGGGAGATTCCGGAGGGTGAGGGCATCACTTACACGGAGGAAAGCGGTATTCTCGGCGGCGGTTATCTGAACCGGTCTGAGGATGAGGAATCCGGGGACGAAGAACAGGAGAATGAGCCGGATACGGCGCCTTCCGGAGAGGAAGATGCCGGTACGGAGGATAATTTCGACACGGATGACACGGTGTTCTACGAGGAGCCGGCACCAGAAGAATAACAGGAGCGTATACAGCAGAATGAACAAACAGGAATTTCGCGCACTCATCAAGGGAAACCCGATTCTTCTGGATGGTGCAACCGGATCAAATTTACAGAAACAGGGGATGCCTACAGGGGTATGTCCGGAACAGTGGATTCTGGAGCACAGGGACATTATGATAGCGCTCCAGCGCGCTTTTGTCGATGCCGGAACCCGCATCGTCTATGCGCCGACTTTTACGGCGAACCGGGTCAAATTAAAGGAGTATGGATTAGAGTCGCAGATTCGGCAGATGAATCTGGAACTGGTGGCGCTTTCCAGGGAGGCCGTCGGGGAGAGGGCATTTGTGGCGGGTGATCTTACCATGACCGGTGAGCAGCTTGCGCCTATGGGGCGGCTCGACTTTGAAGAATTGATTGATATATATAAAGAGCAGATTGGTTTTCTGGTGGAAGCGGGGGCTGATCTTCTTGTCGTGGAAACAATGATGAGCCTGCAGGAGACGAGAGCGGCGCTGATCGCGGCAAAAGAGGTCTGCAGTCTGCCGGTGATGGCGACTATGACTTTTGAGTCAGATGGTCGTTCTCTGTACGGGACAGATGCAGCGACGGCAGCGATCGTACTGGAAAGTCTCGGGGCGGACGCCGTCGGCGCCAACTGTTCGACAGGTCCTGATAAAATGGCGGATATCATCCGCACCATGGCGGCCGTGACGACGGTGCCGATCATTGCAAAGCCGAATGCCGGGCTTCCGTCTCTGGACGGAGACGGCAACACGGTCTATGATATGGGTGCCGAAGAATTCGGTATCAACATGAAAGTATTAGTGGAAGCGGGCGCGGCGATCGTCGGCGGCTGTTGTGGAACGACACCGGAACATATCCGGTCGCTTGGCAGGCAGACCGGCGGCATGGAGATCACACACAGGGCGGCGCCGGACAGACGGTTTCTTACGAGCGAACGGAAGACGGTATCCTTCGGGCTTTCCGATAATTTCATTATCGTGGGAGAACGGATCAATCCTACGGGGAAGAAGAAACTGCAGGAACAGCTTCGCGCGGGAAGCATGGAGATGGTCGCTGATTTTGCCGAGGAACAGGAAGCCTGCGGGGCAGGGATTCTGGACATCAATATGGGTATGAGCGGCGTGGATGAGAAGGAATTGATGCTTAAGGCGATCGAAACGGTCAGCGGTATCACTGATCTGCCCTTGTCGCTTGATTCCAGTCATGTGGACGTGCTGGAGGCGGCGCTGCGCAGGTATCCGGGGCGCGCGCTGATCAATTCGATTTCTTATGAGAAGGCAAAAATGGAGGCGCTTCTGCCGATCGCGAAGAAATACGGCGCCATGTTTGTTCTGCTGCCTTTGTCGGACGAGGGACTGCCGAAGAGTCCGGAAGAGAAGACTTCTATTATAGAGAAAATACAGACATGCGCCTATGAAGCAGGTATGCGCAAAGAGGACATTGTGGTAGACGGTCTGGTAGCTACCGTGGGCGCGAATAAGAGCGCAGCCGTCGAGACGCTGGAGACGATACGCTACTGCAGGCAGAACGGTCTGGCAACAATATGCGGTTTGTCCAATATTTCATTCGGACTGCCGGAACGCAGCTTTGTCAATGCGACATTTCTGACGATGGCAATCCAGGCAGGTCTGACGATGGCCATCGCCAATCCGTCACAGGAACTGCTGGTAAGCTGTGCGTTTGCTTCTGACCTGCTCCTGAATAAAGACGGTGCGGATCTCAGATACATTCAGCTGATGGAAGCGGTGAAGGCCAAACGGGAAGCGCTCGGAGAGGCCGCTCCCGCGAATACGGGGATTCATGTGAAAACAGCGCCGGGTATGGAACCGGCAGCCGGCAGCATCAGAGATAAACTGTATGCCGACGTGCTCAAGGGCAGCGGCGCGGTTATCGTGGAAGATACGAAGAAGGCGCTCGCCGAAGGACACGCGGCAAAAGAACTTTTAGACGAAGTGCTGTTGAAGGCGATCAATGAAGTCGGGGAACTTTTTGATAAAGGGAAATATTTCCTGCCGCAGCTGATTGCCAGCGCGGAGGCGATGAAAGCTTCTATAGAATATCTGGAGCCGCTTTTGTCCACCGGTGATACAGGAACGGAAATGCCCGTGGTGGTGATCGCGACGGTGGAAGGGGATATCCATGATATCGGCAAGAATCTGGTGGCGTTAATGCTTAAGAACTATGGGTTCAGAGTGATAGATCTGGGTAAGGATGTGCCAAAAGAGAAAATCATAGAAGCAGCCAGGGAACATCATGCACAGGTAATCGCCCTGTCGGCGCTCATGACCACCACTATGCAGCAGATGCGTCATGTGATCGATTATGCCAGAGAGCAGAAGACAGAAGCGAAAATCATCGTCGGCGGAGCCGTGATTACACAGGAATATGCAGATGAGATCGGAGCAGACGGTTATTCCAAAGATGCGGCGGATGCGGTGAAGCTGACCAGACGGATTCTCGGTCTGAATGATTGAGGGAAAGAAGATTGAATCAGAGCTTCCGATGTGTTGTGACCGCCGGAAACCGCTCTGAGATGGAGGTTTAAATATGTTAGGTGCAGATGCAATGGTAAGATGCCTGGAAGAAGAGGGCGTGAAATATGTATTCGGTTATCCGGGTGTGGCAATATGCCCTTTCTATAACAGTATACTGGATTCTAAAATAGATACGATCCTGGTGCGCACGGAGCAGAACGCGGCACATGCGGCGAGCGGTCTGGCGCGGGTGACGGGACAGGTGGGAGTCTGTGCAGTGACTTCCGGTCCGGGGGCAACCAATGTGATTACAGGAATTGCGACGGCTTTTGCGGACAGTATACCGCTTGTGTGTATCACAGGACAGGTAAACAGCGAACTGCTCGGTTCGGATGTGTTTCAGGAGGCGGATATTACAGGAGCGGTGGAATCTTTTGTTAAATACAGCTATCTGGTACGCAGCGCCGACGAGATTCCGAGAATCTTCAAGGAGGCGTTCTATATCGCTAATTCCGGAAGAAAAGGACCGGTATTGATCGATGTGCCGATCGATGTCCAGAATGCGGCAGTTGGTAAATTTGCCTATCCGGAAGAAGTAAATATGCGGACCTATAAGCCTACGGTCAAGGGACATGCGGTACAGATCAAGAAGGTTGTGAAAGAACTTTCCAGAGCAAAGCGTCCTATTATCTGTGCCGGCGGCGGTGTGCTTTTAAGCGATGCAGAGCAGGAACTGCGTGCATTTGCGCAGAAGCATAAGGTGCCGGTGGTGTCTACCATGATGGGGCTCGGCGTTATGCCCACAAAGCATCCGATGTATTATGGTATGGTTGGCAACAATGGACATCCTTACGCCAACCGCGCCATGAATGAATCAGATCTGCTGATTATGGTGGGGGCAAGAGTAGCGGACCGTGCGGTAAGCCAGCCCGATCTGATTACCGAGAATAAGATTCTGGTGCATATAGATGTAGATCCTGCGGAGATCGGTAAGAACGTGGGACCGACGATTCCGCTGGTCGGAGATGCGAAACATATTATTTCAGATTTTCTGGAGGAAGATTTTACCTGTGAGCATGAAGAGTGGATACAGGTGTTAAACGGTTACCGGGATACGATGGGGCGCGTCAGAAAACCGGGACCGGACTACGTGGACCCGGCGGCGTTTATCCGGATGCTGTCGGAAGCCATGGAAGACGATGCGGTTTATGTGGCGGACGTTGGACAGAATCAGATCTGGTCATGCAACTATCATATTGTTAAGGACGGCCGGTTTCTGACCACAGGCGGTATGGGAACGATGGGATATTCCATACCCGCAGCCATGGGGGCAAAGCTGGCAGACAGGAACAGACAGGTGATCGCCGTATGCGGTGACGGTTCTTTTCAGATGTCCATGATGGAACTTGCAACCATGCGGCAGTTTGCCATACCTGTCAAAATTATAGTGTTGAAAAACAATTATCTCGGAATGGTGCGGGAATATCAGCACTATACTTACAAGGACAATTATTCGGTGGTAGATCTGTCAGGCAGCCCGGATCTGGAGAAACTGTCGTCGGCGTATGACATGAAATTCATGAGACTTCACACGATGGAGCGGGCGGGGGAAGTAATCAGTGAATTCCTCACACATGATGAATCCGTGCTGCTGGAATGTCTCATTGATCCTATGGATCTGGTAAAGTGAACATGAAGAAATTCTAAGGCAGCCGAGAACGCCGCCTGAGAATTGCCAAATGTTCTGGAGAATGCCGAAAAGCGGGTATTCTCCGCTGGGTGGAATCATGGATGTCAGTGCGGAAAGGGAGAACAGAATGAAGAGGATATATTCGGTTTTAGTGGAAAACAGATCCGGTGTACTGTGCAAGGTGGCAGGACTTTTTTCCAGAAGATGTTTTAATATTGACAGTCTGGCGGTGGGGGAGACGGATGATCCGACGACTTCCTGCATGACGATCGTCAGCAGCGGGGATCAGCGCACCATAGAGCAGATCGAAAAGCAGCTGAATAAGAAGCTGGATGTTTTTAAAGTGAAGACCTTCGATGAAACGGCAAGCATCAGCAGAGAGCTTATGCTGATGAAAGTCAAATACAACAAGGGAAACCGGCGCGATATCATGGAGACCTGCGAGATCATGAAGGCGCAGATCGTGGATATGTCCAAGAAAACGATGATCATACAGATCTGTGATGTGCCGGAGCGGATTCAGCTTTTTATCGGTATGATGCAGTCTGTCAGCATAGTGGAGGTTGCAAGAACCGGAACGCTTGCGCTTCAGAAGTGCCTGGAAACAGATGTGCCGTAAACGAGCCGCGGTATGAGAGCGTGGCACGGGGAGTGAGAAGTGACGGTGGAACGGCAGGGCTGGTTTGCAACAATTATTTTAACATCTGACATATGTTTATAAAAATTGCACAA
>CALGVA010000066.1 GCA_937920345.1 uncultured Lachnospiraceae bacterium | reverse complement strand
ACCCCCGGCTTATACGCTGGGGGTTCTTTGTTTAAAATAAATTTTACAACCGGGAGCAGAAATTTCTTAAGGAAATATAAATTTACTTTTTTCACAAAATGTTATATACTTAGGTATCAAAAGACCGCAGTTTGTGCATTGCAGTGTGAGCATAGAGCAGACGGCGGTATCAGTATAGCGTCCGTCGGGAGAAATGGCGGAAAGTTGTACGAGATTACAGGATAAAGGTGGTATAATACAATGGCATTATTGAAACAGTGGCGTGATATGGCGTATTCCGAGACTGCCAACAAGGGCGACCTGCAGAGATTATGGTCTGCTTATTTCTTAAAAGAGAAGGAAATCTATGCGGAACTTCTCAAGACGCCTGACAAGGCGGTGAAGGGAACCGTTAAGGAACTGGCGGACAAGTTCAATGTGGACATCATGACAATGACGGGCTTTCTGGACGGGATCAATGACAGTCTGAAGAAGGCAAACCCGATTGAGGAAATGGAAGAGGATACCAAGGTAAGTCTTGGATTTGATAAAGAACTTCTGTATAAGAACATGGTTGCAGCAGGAGCGGACTGGCTCTATGAGCTGGAAGCGTGGAACGATATCTTCGATGAGGATAAGAGAAAAGCTTTATATAAAGAGCAGAAGGAATCCACTACGGTCCATAAGGCACCGAAGGTATATCCCAACGATCCGTGTCCCTGTGGAAGCGGCAAGAAATATAAGAAATGCTGCGGTAAGAATGCGTAAATGATGATCGGGCTGCGAAGCAGTCTGTGTCTTGCGGTTTATGGATCTGCAGGCAGATAGAAGGGTATGTTATCAATATGGAAGAGACGGTATTTGTGTCCCGCACACAGCAGGCGGTGGAGACTTTTAAAGAAGGATATAACTGTGCGCAGGCTGTCTTCGCAACATATGCGGACTGTTTCGGTATGGATCGGGAGACGGCGCTTAGGATGTCCAGCGCCATGGGCGCGGGCGTCGGCAGGATGCGCGAGGTATGCGGTGCGGTATCTTCCATGGCGATGTTAGCCGGGTTAAAAGAAGGTAACGACGATCCGCAGGATGAGGCGGCGAAGGAGCATATCTATGCACTCGTAAGACAGATGAGCGCACGTTTTAAGGAAGAGTACGATACGATTATCTGCAAGGATCTGCTCGGTATGGACAGCGTGGAGGAGAGTGCGAAGCCTTCCATACGAACACCGGAATTTTACGAGACAAGACCGTGTGCGAAAATCATTGCCTGTGCGGCGAAAATTATCGAAGAAGAATTATTATGTAAACCATAAGAGGCAATGCTGTCGATCATTCTGAAAAAGCGCATTTATAAGGCAAATGCTGTAAGGTAATAAAAAAATGCTTTACATTTTAAAATGTATGGCATAGAATAGGGATATATTCGAAGTCATGTGATAATCGGATGACTGGCGCATGATTTGGAATCATAATATTTGGGTATTATAATGATATAGAGAAGAACACGTTGACGAGAAGAGTAAGATGCGGAACGTAGCAGAGAGAAGCGCCGTGTGCTGAAAGCGTTTTTACCGGAAACATCCGAAAACTGACTCCGAGTGACCCCAATCCGGTCCGTTGACTTACGTTACAGTCGAATGAGAGGTTCTGGTAAGCCGTCGTGCGCGCACAGAACAAGCGAGGTGGAACCGCGTATACAATACGTCCTCTGCATTGTCATAGTGGCAGTGCAGGGGATTTTCTTTGCATAAAAATAATTAGAAGAGAATGGAGGAACCCAATGAAAACAACACAACTGAAAGAAAGAGCGGCAGAATTAAAAGAGAAAACGACAGAATTGATGAGAGGGGACTTTACGCTTACCGGATTGGATTTCTTCCTGATCGGTGCGATCTGCCTTCTGGCGGGCATTTGTATCGGGCTTCTTACGGCGCCTCTGACGCACGGGGTCAACATCGGCATCGGCAGCAACAACGGGAACAATAATACCGGCAACGGCAGTCACAACGGCAGTGAAAACGGCAATCATGACAGCAATAACGGTTAAGCATATCCGGGCAGTGTCGAGACGGTTTGCGTGAACTGCGGGCGGAATGTACAAGCAGGAAGTCTTCAGGAAAACGGAAAGCGCATCGTAAAGAGCCGAATGAAGGATAAAGATCAGGCAATCAGAATAGAGAAAGAATGAACAAAAATAAGATGAGATGACGAATCGGGAAACAGAAATTGTCAATCTCAGAAATGGAGGAGAAGATGAAAATCACATTGAAAGACGGATCAGTAAAAGAGTATGCACAGGCGATGAGCATTTATGACATTGCCATGGATATTTCCGAGGGACTTGCCCGCGCGGCATGTGCCGGAGAGGTGGACGGCAGAGTGGAGGATCTGCGGACTGTCATCGACAATGACTGTAACCTGAATATTCTGACGGCAAACGATGCGGAGGGACTTAAGGTTATCAGACATACCGCCTCCCATGTACTTGCGGAAGCGGTAAAGCGGCTTTTCCCGGATGCGAAAGTGACGATCGGTCCTGCGATCGAGGACGGATTCTATTATGATTTCGATGCGGCGCCTTTTTCCAGAGAGGACCTGGATAAGCTGGAAGCGGAGATGAAGAAGATCATCAAGGAGGGGCATAAGCTTGAGCGGTTTACCCTTCCCAGAGAAGAGGCAGTTAAATTCATGGAGGAAAAGGGTGAGCCTTACAAGGTGGAACTGATTCGCGACCTGCCTGAAGACGCGGAGATTTCATTCTATGATCAGGGCGGTTTCGTGGATCTGTGTGCAGGACCGCATCTGATGAGCACGAAGAACATTAAGGCTTACAAGCTGATTTCATCCTCCATGGCTTACTGGCGCGGTGATTCCGATAAGGCGCAGCTGCAGCGTATCTACGGCACGGCTTTTGCGAAGAAGGAGGAGCTGGAGGCATATCTGGAGCACCTGGAGGATATCAAACGCCGTGACCATAACAAGCTGGGGCGTGAGATGGAGCTGTTCACCACGGTGGATGTGATCGGACAGGGTCTGCCGCTTCTTCTGCCCAGGGGTACAAAGATGGTTATGAAGCTGCAACGCTGGATCGAGGATCTGGAGGACAAAGAGTGGGGATACGTCAGGACGAAGACACCGCTTATGGCGAAAAGCGATTTGTACAAGATGTCCGGACACTGGGATCATTATAAGGACGGTATGTTCGTGCTGGGAGACGAGGAAAAGGATAAGGAAGTGTTTGCCCTGCGCCCGATGACATGTCCGTTCCAGTATTACTGCTACAAGAACACGCAGCATTCCTACCGTGATCTGCCGATCCGTTACGGCGAGACATCCACACTTTTCAGAAATGAGGATTCCGGTGAGATGCATGGTTTGACCCGTGTGCGTCAGTTTACGATTTCCGAGGGACACCTGGTTGTCAGACCGGATCAGATGGTGGAAGAATTTAAGGGCTGTATTGCATTGGCAAAATATGTTATGTCAACCTTGGGTCTGCTTGACGATATCACATGGCATTTGTCTAAATGGGACCCGGAGAATCCGGAGAAGTACATCGGCGAGCCGGAAGTATGGAACGAGACGGAAGCGCATATCCGCAATATACTGGAAGAACTGGAGCTTCCCTTCGTCGAGGACACAGGCGAAGCAGCGTTCTACGGACCGAAGGTGGATATCAATGCGAAGAATGTATACGGCAAAGAGGATACGATGATTACGATTCAGTGGGATGCACTTCTGGCAGAGCAGTTTGATATGTATTTCATTGATCAGAACGGAGAAAGAGTGCGCCCTTGTATTATCCACAGAACCTCTCTGGGCTGTTATGAGAGAACGCTGGCCTGGCTCATTGAGAAGTATGCGGGCAAGTTCCCGACATGGCTGTGTCCGGAGCAGGTACGTGTGCTTCCGATTTCCGAGAAGTATGAGGAGTATGCGGGGGAAGTCAGAAGAGCACTGGCGCGGAATGACATTGATGTGACGGTAGACAATCGTTCTGAGAAGATCGGCTTCAAGATTCGTGAGGCGAGACTGGCGAAAGTGCCGTATATGCTTGTGGTGGGCGCGCAGGAGGCAGAAGATAAGACGGTATCTGTCAGAAGCCGCTATGCGGGCGATGAGGGCGTGAAGCCGCTGCAGGCGTTCATTGACCAGATCTGCAAGGAGATCAGAACGAAGGAGATCCGGCAGGAAATGGTGCAGGAAGAAAAGAAATAATATGAATCGAAAATACAAGACACCGGGCAGGGATATCCTCGGATATCTCTTTCTGGGAATCAGTGTAATTATGCTGTGCAAAAGCCTGATGTTATGCTTCAGCAGTGATATCTGGTATGATGAACTTTTCACCGTGGGAATGATAGAGCATTCCTGCGGTGATTTAATTGCGTTTACAGCGCGGGATGTGCATCCGCCGCTGTATTATTGCATTGTCAAATTTTTTGTAGAGTTATGTAAACTTATTTGGACGCAGGCGAATCCGGTCGTGACTGCCAAGGTCGTGTCGGTATTGCCGTATTTTATGCTGTTGATTTACAGTGTGACTTTTATGCGCAGGCGATTCGGTATTTTTACGGGCGGGCTGTTTCTGTTCTGTGTGACTGCCATGCCGCAGCTTAGCGCATATACTGTGGAAGTACGCATGTACAGCTGGGCTTTGCTGTTTGTGACGGCGGCGTTTATACATGCTTACGGGACCGTTACGGCGCGGAGCGGGGCGCCATCGACGCAGTCTGTGGACGGATGGAAGGTGACAGCATGTGCCCGCGCGCACATGCGGCAGATTCACGCCGCTGCGCTGGTGTGCTATGGGCTTGCCGCCGCATATACACAATACTTTGCATGTGTTGCGGTAGTCATGGTCTATCTGTATGTACTCGTGGTATTTATCCGGCAGGACAGGCAGAGAATAAAAGAGTGGCTGTTCTGGGTTGTGTTGTCGTCTGTCGGCTATGCGCCCTGGCTCTATGCGCTATTCAGACAGATTACCGCAGTGAGGGAGAATTATTGGATTCTTCCGCTGACCTGGCGTTCTCTGGGCGGCTGTGTGAAGTTTATTATGAAGCCCGCGTTTACGAATGAGGTGCTCAGTATCATTCTTGCGATAGGCATGTTTGTAATGTATGTGTCGGTTTTTATCTACCAGGCGCACAAACTATACCATTATGGCAGAGAAAAACATAGAAAACTAGTAAATGATGGGGTAAACAAGGAGCAATACCAGGGACAGGAAACAGAGCAGAAGCAGTTGCACCACTTCGGATTCGCAGTTGCGGGAGTCCTTGTACCGGTCGGGCTGGTGCTCTTTGGTTTTATTGCATCCGTACTTGTGCGGCCGATTTTCGTCTATCGCTATATGATTCCGGCGCTGGGGTGTTTCTGGCTGGGGTTCGCGGTATGTACGAATATGCTGTTTACAGAACGCAGGCGGCTGTTTATGGCTGTAATTACAATCGGCACCCTGATCATCGGTCTTCGCGACTACCGTGCTTTTATGGGAGAGGAAGAGTACAAGATCAGGCTCATGCAGGAGACGGAGACGGCATTATCTTCCATTGCGGCGGAAGATATCGTCATTTATAATTTTGATCAGGTGCAGGCGGTGACTTCTTATTATATGGACGAGACGACCGGCAGTTATCTTTGGTGCGGCATGCCGGAGACTTTGATTCAGGAGATTGTCAGACCATATGGAGTTGTGGAGCAGACGGCGCAGATTCAGGCGTGGATAGGAGAAGGCAGAACCGTCTGGTTTATCGGCAGTTTCAACAGTCGTGAGGATATTGTGGACGAGTGGGAAGCGGCAGGTCTGCACGTGGAGGAGACAGGCAGTTATCTGCTGGAAAGATATTGGTTTAATCTGTATAGGATTGATTGACAGAGGCAATAATAACCCTGTGTAGGCAAAGAAGACAGACATGCGCTGTGAGCGTATGTCAATATGCGGTGAACAGGAGGTTATTATGGCGGAGTTAAAATGTGGAGTTGAGAATTGTTCCTACAATAAGGAGAAATGCTGCTGCAAAGGCGATATTATGGTGGGCGGCAAACATGCGGACTGCTGTACGGATACATGTTGTGAGAGCTTTGCGCAGAAGCGGGAAGGTGCTTATACCAGTTCCTTAGAGCATCCCTGTCAAACGATCAGTATTGATTGTGAAGCGACCAAATGTGTGTATAATAGTAATTATAAGTGCTATGCAGAGCACGTGGATATCAAGGGTGGCGGCGCAAGCACCTGTGCGGGAACGGAATGTGCTACTTTTAGAGAGGCATAGTTTTGACCTGAAACGAACCGTTCGCAGAAGAGTGTGCAAATAACACTGATCTCGTCGGCTTACGTGTGCAGCAGTGTGACCGGGCATTCCAGGCCGTCAGTGGTTACACTGCTGCATTACATAGACGAAAAAGAATGACGAAGAACACGCGGGATAATATAAAAGGATAAAACAGCATAGAAAAGAGGTACATAAACTTGAAAAATAAGCGAATTGTCACGCTGTGTGCAAGGATAGACAGGAGGAGGCATAAGGCCGGTCTTACGGACACCGGATACAGCGGCATAGGAGGGCGCGTGGTCGTGTGTCTGCTGGCGGCAGGACTGCTGCTCGCCGCGGGCTGTGGCGGGGAAGAAGCCGTGGAGACGCAGGCGCAGACAGAAGAGGCTGCAGAACAGATCACGGTGCTGAAACCGGAAGAGACCAGCGCGGCCAGGGCACAGATGGAGATCGACGAGGAGACCAGACAGGAACTCACGGCACAGCTTCTGGAAGAGAACAATATGGACACTTCCGTGATGGAGCCGAGACGCACCACGAAGGGCTGCACTTTCGATCTGCCGGAAGAATTTGAGGAGTCTGAGGAAATGGCCGGTATGTATGTGACGGGCCGCTATCCCATAGACGCATCCACGATCTGTTATACGGTCATGGAGCAGGATACATCGCTGCAGTTGATGACGCAGGAAACTTTCAGGGAACAGACACAGGAGAGTCTCCGTCAGACTTATGAGGAAGAGATTGCGGTAAACGTGGACAGTTTCGAGAGTATAAAGATCGATGGTTATCCGGCGTTCCGTATTCTGTGTCATTATCAGGTAGAGGATATTCAGATTACACAGCTTGCGTATATCATCAATGCAGATAAGAGCTACATGGTCATCTATTCCCAGACGAGTGACTATGACAGGATGGAGGAATATGAGGCAAGTGCGGCTACGATCCATGTAAAATAGAATACGTTGTTGTGCAAACGCCCTCTGGAATGGGGGTGATATGACAAGCCGTTTCCCGGTATGGAGAAACGGCTTTTTTATGGTATAGGAAATTCCTCCGCTTATCCGAGTCCGCGCAGCGGAACTCGCAATTGAGCGAAGCTCAATTTTTTATTTATAGAAAAAATGACTATACAATATGCACAAAAATCAGATCTAAAAACTTTCGTATTATTTCGAAAATAGTGTTGAAAGAAAGAAAACAGAATGATAAAGTGATATCAACTAAGATACGAAAGTGATGCGGTGCATGTCGGGGAACAGGCCGCAGGATCAAAGTGAATCAGGCGTTTACCGGAGATGAGATTATGTGGAATTCGGTATAAATGGAGGCAGAAGAGTGTTGAGAGATGATGTGCTCCCCGGAGCGAAGGTTATTTCAGCAGTTTACAACAAGAAGAATACAATCAAGGTGGTTACCGGTATGCCCGTCGTGGAGAGGCCGCAGATCTATTCCACAGAGGAATTTGAAGAGAAGTATGCCTATGACGGCAACGATCTGGGCGCTTCCTGGAGCAGGGAAAAGACGGTTTTCAGGGTATGGGCGCCTACGGCGGAAGCAGTGAAGGTTAATCTGTACGAGTCGGGCACAGAAGGGACAGAAGATCTGATCGAGTCCATTGAAATGGTAATGGGCGAAAAGGGCGTCTGGTCTGCGGAAAAGGCGGGAGATTTAAACGGTACCTATTATACCTATACAGCAGTGCAGGACGGTAGGGAATCGGAAGCCTGCGATCCTTATGCCAGAACCACCGGCGTAAACGGAAACCGTGCCATGGTCATTGATCTGGATTCCACCAACCCGGAGGACTGGGCGAATGACAGAGGCCCGAATCAGGGCATGCGTTATAACGATTCCGTTATATACGAACTTCACGTGAGGGACTTTTCTATCGATGCGTCTTCTGGTATTTCAGATGCGAATAAAGGAAAATTCCTGGGACTGACAGAGAAAGGTACCACAAATGCCACCGGACAGACGACAGGGCTGGATTATCTGACAGATCTGGGCGTGACGCATCTGCACCTGCTGCCGGTCTATGATTATGCGACGGTGGATGAGACGAAGCCGGATACGCCGCAGTTTAACTGGGGCTATGATCCGAAGAACTACAATACGCCGGAAAGCTCTTATGCTACCGATCCTTATAATGGTGCGGTGAGAGTAAAAGAAATGAAGCAGATGGTGAAGACGCTTCACGATAACAATATTAATGTGATTATGGATGTTGTGTATAACCACGTATATGATGCTGATGCATTCTGCTTTAACCGGCTGGTACCGCAGTATTTCTCAAGAACGAAGGCGGACGGCAGCTATTCAAACGGTTCGATCTGCGGCAACGACACTGCATCCGAACGTGTGATGGTGAAAAAGTATATTGTAGATTCCGTCAATTACTGGGCGGATGAATACCATATCGACGGCTTTCGTTTTGATCTGGTAGGACTGCTAGATACCGAGACCATCAATGAGGTGGTGAATACGGTACATCAGAAACATCCTGACGTAGTATTTTACGGGGAAGGCTGGACCATGGATACGGCGTTGAGCAAGGAAGGCTACACCATGGCGACGCAGGTAAACGCCGATAAAACACCGGATTTTGCATTTTTCAGTGATACCATAAGGGATGCCATCAAGGGCAATAACTTTAAGGCGAAGAATAAGGGATTCGTGACCGGTGCGACAGGCCTGGGAGAGCAGATTGCAAAGTGCTTTACGGCGGATACCGATTGGTGTAAGAGTCCGGCCCAGACGGTAAATTATGCGTCCTGTCATGATAACTATACCCTGTGGGATAAAATCAGCGTATCCAGACCGGATGCATCGGTAGAAGACCGCATCCGGATGAATAACCTTGCAGCGGCCATCTATCTGACGGCGGAGGGGATACCGCTGATTCATGCAGGTGAGGAGATTCTCAGGACGAAGCCGAGTTTAAAACCGACCCTGGAGAACCACGGTGTGGAGGAGAACAGCTATAACCTTCCGGATTCTGTCAACAGCATTAAGTGGGGCGATCTGGATAAGGAAGCGTACAGAAATGTAAGAGATTACTATAAGGGACTGATACAATTCCGGAAGAACCATGCCGCGCTGCGTCTCACATCGGCGGCCGATGTGAAAGCGAGTGTGCGCTGTCACCGGATCACAAACGAAGCAGTCATGTTTGTGATCGGCGGCAAAGATAAGATCGCAGGCGAGATTTCCGACGGTATTGTGGTGATCTTTAATGCCGCGGCAGACACCAGGACAGTCAATTTGTATCAGCGCGGCTACGGTGTCGCGGAAGGCACCTGGAATATCTGTATTAATGATCAGAAGGCAGGCATGGAGACGCTTGGTTCCGTAACAGACGGGCAGGTGCAGGTAGCGCCGGTCTCCGCCATGGTTCTGGTCAAAGGAGAGGTGAAGGCTCCTGTGTGACCGGAGATATTTAGTCATCCACATCAAAATTCTCCAGCATGCTTCCTCTTTTCTCCGGGCGGGAATCGCCGTGCTTTACTAACAGCATGGTAAAGAATGCAAGAACGGAGAAGAATACGGAATAAGGAAACAGCGTCCGGTAGGAGACATGTTCCAGCAGATATCCGGATAGGATCGGTGTGACCACCTGTGCCGCCATTGAGAAGGTATAGTAGTATCCGGTGTATTTACCAACATCGCCGGAGGAGGCGATCTCCACTACCATAGGGAAAGAGTTCACGTTAATGGCAGCCCATGCGAAGCCGATGATGCCGAAGAAGAGATTCATCGTCACATGGTAGCTATTGTAGAAACCGGCGCACAGATAACAGAACGCTAACAGCGCTACGCCGATAAGAATCGTTTTCTTCCTGCCGATATGACTGGAAATGGCGCCGATCGGAATATAGCTGATAATAGCGGCTACCGTGGCTACCATTAGGCAGTTGGCGTAACCGCCGTTCTCCATGCCCCATACATGGGTGGCATAGCGGGAGAAAGCGGTCGTGACAGCGTTGTAAGCGATAAACCAGAGCGCGATGGAGAGCAGCATAAAGACGAGGCTTCGTCTGACATCAGGCGCCAGTGCAGCGCCGGTTGCGGCTGTTTCGTCAGCGGCGTTCATTTGAGCCGGACCATTCAGGGCGTTCTTCTTCTGCGCATCCCCGTTTTCTTTTACCGTACAAAAGAGGATTCCGACCGACAGAACCATCAACAGGCCGATAGACAGAAAGAGCGGAAAATAATCAGGCGTGGCACCGCTGCCCACAAGCAGCCGGATCATGATCAGCGAATAGACGCCGCCCACGGCACCCATCAGATTGATTACAGCGTTTCCTTTGCTGCGCAGCGGTTTCGGCGTCAGATCCGGCATAAGTGCGACGGAGGGGGAACGGTAGAGTCCCATTGCCAGCAGTACGAGGAAGAGGACAGTTATAAAAAACAGCAGGTTTCTGCCCCGGTCCGCGACGGGCAAAAGCAACAGGAAAACGACGGACAGTCCGGTGCCGGTCAGAATAAAAGGCATTCTCCTGCCGATCTTCGTATGGGTTCTGTCCGAGAGCGAGCCGAAAAACGGGAGCAGGAACAATGCCAGAACATTGTCAGCCGCCATGATGACACCGGTGACGGTCTCTCCCAGATCAAATGAGTTCTTTAAGATCAGCGGTATGATATTGTCATACATCTGCCAGAAGGCTGAGATGGACAGAAAGGCCAGACCGATCAGAATGGTTTGTTTGTAATTCAGTTTCATACTTTATCCCCCATAAGTTTGATATTGATAAAATGTGTACACTTAGACATATTGTAGCACAGGAATTGTGGAAAAGATATAGTTTTCAGACAGCAGATCCTGTACGCCCGGCGGTTTCAGAAAGGATTGCGATGCAAAGGATTTGAAAGAATGCTATAATCTGTTACAATATATAATCATGCATATATGATGGTAAATACGCAGAAAGGGTATAACGATATGACACGGTTATGCAGCAGATGGGGCAAAGAACTGGATCGGGAGAAGGTCTGGCAGGAATATCCGCGTCCGGGTATGGTGCGGGACAGCTATTATAATCTGAACGGGGAATGGGATTGCTGCATCAGTCCGGACGCCCGGGTGCTGCCGCATGCGTATGACAGAAAAATACTGGTTCCGTTTTCGCCGGAAACTGTTCTGTCCGGGATAGAGGAACAATTACGGCCGGGCATGTATCTGCATTACCGGAAAAGGTTTCGTCTTCCGGCGGGATTTTGCAGGAGCCGCGTACTGCTGCATTTCGGGGCGGTAGATCAGGAATGTGAGGTGTTTTTAAACGGCACGCTGTTAGGTGGTCACAAGGGCGGCTATCTGCCCTTCTCTTTCGATGTGACAGATGCATTGCGGGAGGAAAATGAACTGACGCTTCGTGTCACGGACGAGACGGAGCAGAGTCCGCATGCGAGAGGCAAACAGAAGCTTTCGAAAAAGGGGATACTCAGTTCCCTGTTCTATACACCGCAGAGCGGGATCTGGCAGACGGTCTGGATGGAGAGTGTGCCGGAAACCTATATTGAGTGGATCAAGATTACGCCCCTCTATGACGAGGGTGCGGTGAAAATACGGGTGAGGGCCGGGGGCATGTATCCACATGCATGTGACTGTCCGGCAGAGGCGGAAGAAAATCGGCAGACAGCGCACATAACGGTCATGGGCGCAAACAGGATCATCGCGCAGGCGCAGACGGAACCGGACAGGGATTGTGTGATCCGCCTGGACGGCTTTCGGTCATGGTCGCCGGAAGATCCCTTTCTGTATGATGTGAAAATCGCAATGGGTGATGACGAGGTCACTTCTTATTTCGGCATGAGAAAGGTTTCGGCCGGCAGAGATGGAAACGGCATCCTGAGATTTTTCCTGAATAACAGACCTTACTTTTTTAACGGATTGCTGGATCAGGGGTACTGGCCGGAGAGCCTGATGACGCCGCCGGCAGACGAGGCGCTGGTCTGCGACATCCGGAAGCAGAAAGAGCTGGGTTACAATACGATCCGCAAACACGTGAAAGTGGAATCGGAGAGATTCTATTATCACTGTGACAGACTGGGTATGCTTGTGTGGCAGGACATGCCCAACGGGGGCGGTGCGTACAATATGGCTTTTGTGGCAGGAATCGCGAACTTCTCCGACAGCATAGCCAGAGAAATGTCCGACAGCAATTACCGGAGATTCAAGCGGGAGGATGCGGCGGGCAGGAGACAGTACTGCCGTGATCTGACGGGGATGGTAAAGCAGCTGTATAATCATCCGTGCATTGCCGTGTGGGTTCCTTTTAACGAAGGATGGGGGCAGTTTGATGCCGCCAGAATCACGGAGAAGCTGCGCGGACTGGACAGAACGCGGCTGATCAATCAGGCCTGCGGCTGGTTTGACCAGAAGGGCGGGGATATGTACAGCATACACAACTACAGACGGGGTCTTACGGTCACACCGCAGGAAGACCGGGTGGTGGCGCTGACGGAATACGGCGGATATGCTTATCCGGTGGCGGGACATATGTTCAGCAAGCGTAAATTCGGTTACAGACATTATGCTTCCGGGGCGGCATTGACTGCCGGCTACCGGAGACTGATCGAAGAAGAAATCTTACCGAATGTGGCCAGAGGACTGTCCGCGGCGGTCTACACACAGGTCAGCGATATCGAGACGGAAATCAACGGCGTTATGACGTATGACCGGGAAGTTGTGAAGATCGATCCGGATACGATCAGGGAACTGAACGAGACGTTGTATCGGATTTTCAAGGAATGCGTGCGGAAGGATGAATCGTAAAAGAGTTCCGATCGGAAAAGATTTCACAAAACCGGTTGACACGGCCGTCATCCTGTGTTATCTTATTAAAAGTGCGAAAAAGCATGACATTCAAGCAGAGTATCCACTCTCACCTTGCAACAACCGGGTTCGCAAGCGTTCATAATTCAGAAATTTTAAATATTCCCTACCATAATGGGAGAGTTTAAAAGTTTGAATCACATGGGCTGATTGGTGGATAGTTATGCTATCCACTTTTTTGATGCAATAGCTCGGCAGTAAATTTATTTTTTTATGGGTATGGAGGGAAGAACCATTAGCGAATTATTTATTAACGAACAGATTAGAGACAAAGAAGTGCGTGTGATCGGCGAGGAAGGCGAACAGCTTGGCGTTATGCCGACGAAGGAAGCCTTGAAACTGGCGGAGGAAGCAGGCGTGGATCTGGTAAAGATCGCTCCTACGGCGAAGCCGCCTGTCTGCAAGATTGTGGATTACGGTAAGTTTAAGTATGAGCAGACCAGAAAAGAAAAAGAGGCAAAGAAGAAACAGAAAACTGTTGAAATCAAGGAGATCCGGCTGTCTCCCAATATCGACACGAACGATCTGAATACGAAGATCAACGCTGCCAGAAAATTTATCAGCAAGGGCGACAGAGTGAAGATTACACTTCGCTTCCGCGGGCGCGAGATGGCACATATGCATAACAGCAAGCACATTCTGGACGATATTGCCGAAGCGCTTTCCGATATTGCGGTTGTGGATAAGGCTCCTAAGGTAGAAGGCAGGAGTATGACCATGTTTTTAGCTGAGAAGCGACAGTAAAGCGTTAGTTTTTCAGTTGAAATAAACTGATATCTTGGATTGATATCTCAAAAATTTATTAATACAGGAGGAATTATGCAATGCCAAAAATGAAGACAAGCAGATCTGCTGCGAAACGTTTTAAAGTAACCGGAACAGGTAAGCTGAAGAGAAATAAAGCTTATAAGCGCCATATCTTAACCAAGAAAACGACGAAGAATAAGAGAAATCTTAGAAAGCCTGCTATGACAGACGCGACGAATGTTAAGAATATGAAGAAGATTTTACCTTATCTGTAAGGTCATAAGGAGGAAAAAGACATGGCAAGAATTAAAGGCGGTTTGAACGCTAAGAAGAAACATAACAGAGTATTGAAGCTTGCGAAAGGATACAGAGGCGCAAGATCCAAACAGTATAGAGTGGCAAAGCAGTCCGTAATGAGAGCACTGGCATCTTCTTACGCGGGCAGAAAAGAAAAGAAGCGTCAGTTCAGACAGCTGTGGATCGCACGTATCAATGCGGCGGCAAGAATGAACGGCTTATCTTACAGCAGATTTATGTTCGGTCTGAAGAATGCAGGCGTGGACATGAACAGAAAGATGTTAGCCGAGATGGCAGTCAATGATGCAGCAGGATTTACAACACTTGCAGAACTGGCTAAGGCGAATCTGAAATAAGGTTACTCGTGACGGTGCGGCCGAAACCTGAAATGCTGCGGTTATCCGGCGTACTATAGAGAGTGTGAAGTAAGAGACATGGCGTGGGTCATGTCTCTTTTTTATGGTATAGGGTTAGCATGTCAAAAGGTGCTTACGAAAGGCTGAGAGGGCAGATTACATAAAATATTCGTTTGTGTCGGCTCTGTCAAATGGATTTTCTAAATATTCCGGCAAGGTAATGGCAAGCGGACGCAACCGCCCTTTACTCGCCATCCAGGCTCGGGACGGGCTTTTGCGGGCATCCATGCCCGCAAATTGCTACATGCTGAACGGAATATTAAGAAAATCTCAATCTCCTGAGCAAGACAGCTTCACGAACATATTTGTGCAATCTGCCTATGCAAAGTTGACAGAGTACCTTTTGACACTCTAATCGGTATAGGAAACTGCTCTGCTTATTCGAGTTCGCGAAGCGAATCTCGTAAAGTTAATTTGCGAAGCAAATTTACTTTTTTTATGGTATAGGAAATTCCTCCGCTTATCCGAGTCCGCGCAGCGGAACTCGTAAAGTTAATTTGCGAAGCAAATTTACTTTTTTTTATGCGCATATCCAAAATCTTCCCGCCTCGATTGAAAAAGACAAATGCTCCTTGACATATATAGATGATCTATATATACTAAAAGTATAATATGTAGATTATCTATATATGAATGGTGGAAGGAATATTGCATGTCGAATATTATGTGAGGTTAAGTTTACATAATACTAATTTTTGCGGTATGTAGTTTACATAATGTGAGGCTTGCAGTGATTGGTTTACAAAATATAAAATCTGCATAATACAGGAAAGGAGGACGGCACCATGGCAATAGACAAATCACTGATTTCGGGAAGCACTTCCATGCTTCTGCTTCGTCTGCTGGAGGAGCAGGACATGTACGGATATGAGATGATTGAGACACTGCAGAGACAGTCCAACAACGTGTTTGTGTTAAAAGCAGGAACACTCTATCCGCTGCTGCATACACTTGAGGGGAAGAATTATCTTACATCCTACGACAGAGAGGCGAACGGGAAGCAGCGTAAGTACTACAGTATTACGAAAGAGGGAAGAAAGCATCTGCAGTCTAAGAAAGAGGAGTGGCAGGAATACCAGACTGCCGTGTTGAATGTACTTTGGGAGGCGATGGGATGATGGAGGAGTTTATCAGAAAGGTTACGGAACAGATTCGATGCGTCAGGGCAAGAGACGGCGTGGCGAAGGAATTAACCGATCATATCGAGGATCAGGCGGCGGCTTATGAGATAGCAGGCGATGTGCATGAGGAGGCAGTCAGAAAAGCCGTGCTGGAGATGGGCGATCCGGTGAAGGTTGGTGTGGAGATGGATCGAATACATAAACCGCAGGTGGACCGCAGGCTCATCGCAATGACGCTTGTATTCAGTGTTGTCGGGTTTTTCATCATATATGGCACAGACAGTTTTGTACAGCATCCGGATTATATGCTGCGGCGCAGTGTGAGCCTGCTGCTCTCCTTCGGCGTGATGGCAGGCATGTATTTTCTGGATTACAGTTTTATCGGACGTTATGCCTATGGCGTATGTGTGATTATGACGGTTGTAATGCTGATCTTCAGAGGGTATATTGCTGCGTCAAGCGGCGGGCTGTATGTTCCTTTTATGCCGGCGTACCTTTATCTTCCGGTCTATGCGGCGATGCTGTACCGCCTGCGGGGCATAGGATACCGCGCGGTGGCCTGGGGCATGGCACTGCTGGCCGGCATCATGATTTCGCTGTACCTGATGGCGGTTACGTTGCCCGGGCTGGCCAATATCTACATAATCTGCACGACACTGTTACTGATTGCAGTGTGGAAGGGATGGTTTGATGTTGACAGGAAGATTGCGACGGCTGTCATCATAGGCGTTCTGGTGCTGCTTCCGGCGGCATTTGTTATGATGAGAGTTGTGTCGGGCGCAGAAGCGGATAGTTTTCGGATGGCACGGCTGCAGGCATGGCTCCATCCGGAGCGTGATGCCGGAGGCATGGGGTATTATTATCTGTGGCTGAGGCAGGAATGGAGTGCAGTGAGACTGATCGGGGCAGCACCGGACAGCATGTTTGCAAATGAAGATCTTGTGTGGCCGGGTGATGCAGACACATGCTGTCTGCTCCGCATCACATGTCAGTACGGGATTCTTGTAGGGCTGGCGGTTGTTCTGGCGTTTGCCGCCGTGATCGTGCGGGCGTATCATATCGTCAGACGGCAGAAGAATCAGCTTGGCTTTATGCTTGCCGCCGCGTGCTTTATGATTTTTGTGGTAAACTGTCTGGAGGGAATCCTGATTAGCACGGGTTATTATCCGGCGACCGGAGGCATACAGTTACCGTTTGTCTCCTACGGACAGGGTACAGCCATCACTTACGCGGCGCTGACCGGACTGCTGCTCAGCTTATACCGCAATGAGAGGATTATCACAGACAATGCGGTGGTGCGGCGGCCGGCCTGGCGGTTAAGTATCAGATTGGAGAAGAGGTAGAGGGGTGACCCTTTACCTTTTCTTATTTCACAGGAAGCGGGAGGAAGCGGAACTTGTTCAAATTAGTATAGTGTAAAATACATAAATCGTGGTAAAATATAATTTATGAGAGTTTGACGGATAGATCGAAACAGTTTGGAGGAAGTCAGAATGAGAGTTTTGGAAGGATTACAACCGCAGAGCGTATTTCATTATTTTGAGGAGATCACCCGGATTCCGCATGGTTCCGGTAATGTGAAGCAGATCAGCGATTACTTGCGGCAGTTTGCCAGGGACAAAGGACTGGAATGCGTACAGGATGAGCTGTTTAATATTATTATTGTGAAGGAAGCGACACCGGGTTACGAGCAGGAAGAACCTTATATATTACAGGGGCATATGGACATGGTTGCGGTCAGTGCGCCAGACTGCGGTATAGATATGACGAAGGAGCCGTTAAAACTGTGCGTGGAAAACGGCAGAATCCATGCAGAGGGGACGAGCCTGGGCGGTGATGACGGCATTGCGGTCGCGTATGCACTTGCGCTGTTAGCCGCAGACGATATCAGCCATCCGCGTTTGGAGGTCATACTGACGGTGGATGAAGAAACCGGTATGGAGGGAGCGAAAGGAATCGATCTGTCCATGCTGAGAGGGAAAAGACTGATTAATCTGGATCAGGAGGAAGAGGGCGTTGTCATTACGAGTTGTGCGGGCGGCGCCAGAGTGGACGTGACGATACCGCTGCAGGAAGAGTCTTTTATGGAACCTGACAGGGAGGAAGAGAATGCGGCAGGACAAACGGATAACGGCAGACAGGTACTCAGATTAAAGATCGCAGGTCTGCTGGGGGGCCATTCCGGTCTCGAGATCAATAAAGGAAGAGGCAATGCCAATTATCTGACCGGACGCATTCTTCAGGGATTATCAGAGCGCTTCGGCATATGTCTGACTGCCATGCACGGCGGGCTGGCGGACAATGCCATTCCCCGGGAGGCGGAAGCTGTATTTAAGGTTGACATAACTCAGGCAGAGGCGGCTGCTGCCTATGTGCAGGAAGAAGCGGACAGAATCCGGCAGGAACTTGGTGACCGGGACCCGGCGTTCACGGCCGGGTGTACGATCGTGGACCCGCAGGAATACGGTAACAGGAACAACGACGGTGTAAAGAAGCAGGAAAGCGGCAGCTATGATGCAGCATCCACTGCGCGGGCACTTGCCTGTCTGTGCAAACTGCCGAACGGTGTGATCGCCATGAGCCGTGAATTGGAGGGACTGGTGCAGACGTCTCTGAATCTGGGTGTCGTTACCTTGCACCAGGGAGCCTTGAAATTGTCCTATGCGGTCAGAAGCTCCGTGGAGGAAGATAAGGAGGCGTTGTGCCGTCAGATGCAGGAGATCGCAGAGGCATCCGGGGCAGAGACGGAGGTCAGAAATGCCTATACGGGCTGGGCTTACCGTAAGGATTCACCGCTTCGGGATATTATTGTGGACGTCTATGAGAAGATGTATGGAAGCAAACCGGTTTTAGAAGCGATTCACGCAGGCGTTGAATGCGGGATACTGGCGGCTAAGATTCCGGGTCTTGACTGTGTTTCCATCGGACCGGATATGTCGGATGTGCATACGGCACAGGAGAGTCTTGACATAGCTTCCGTACAGCGTATGTGGGAATATCTGCTTGCTGTTCTTGCCTACAAATGTTAATGCGTTGTAAATGGAGATGGAATGAATTGTTAATATTTCTGAATTCATGAAAATACACAGATCATGAGTTGACAGCCAGGATGGGGCATCGTAGTATATTTATCAACAGGGGAGTATGTCTGTGGGACAGCGGTATACGGGAAGGGTTCCGCCGGCACGGGCAGCAGTTCAAGGCGCGGAATTGTCTTATCTGATCCGAGATAAAGAATCCGGATATCAGAACTTATGCGGATAGAGGACTAAAGGGGAGGAAGGGTCATAATGGATACTTTAATAAGGCAGGCGGACGGGGGCGTAATATCCAGCGGTCAAAACTGCATGAAAGATTCTTTGACAGGGCTGGATAAATACGAGGTTTTTTTGGAAAAGCTTGAGCGGAGGATCGAAAACATCGGGGATGACCGGATCACTATTGTTTATACGGATATCAAACATTTTAAATATATCAATGATACTTACGGATATCAGGTGGGAGACGCGCTTCTCCGGGAATTTATGGAGGAGATGACCAGGGATAATGAAGGCATGATCGGCTGTTCCCGCGTCTGCTCGGATAACTTTGTCGCGGCAAACGTTATGCCGGAAGGTGTCACCAACGAACAGTTTAAGGAGTTTATTCATAGTCTGAATCTGGAATGGCAGGCGAAGTTCAGGGAGAAATATTTGAACAGCAGACTGCAATTCTGCACGGGAATCAGTATTATTGATAAGAACAGCAGAAGTCTGGATGCTGAAACAGCGGTGTCCAATGCGAATCTTGCCAGAAAAGTGGCCAAAGAGATGGAGGAAGACTGCTGTGTGTTGTTCGATCACAGCATGATGGAGGGGATCAGGCGGGAAGTGGAAATCACCTCACGCGTACCGAAAGCGATCGCAAATCATGAGTTTCAGGTCTATTATCAGCCTAAAATCGAGACGGAGACAATGCGGCTCATCGGTGCAGAGGCGCTGGTGCGCTGGCAGAAGCCGGATGGTACTTTTATATATCCCGATCAGTTCATTCCGTTGATTGAACGGAGCGGACAGGTGGTGGACGTGGACTACTACGTTTACAGGGAAGTATTCAGGTTTATTGCCGACAGGATAGCGGAGGGGAAGAAGGTTGTGCCGGTCTCGCTGAACGTGTCGCGTATTCACTTAAATAAGATGCATATTCTGGAATATGTAAAGGGATTGTTTGAGGAATATCAGATTCCCTCCGACATGATTGAGTTTGAATTGACGGAGAGCATCTATCTGGACAATACCGAGAAGGCACTTAGTCTGGTAAAAGGTTTACATAATCTTGGAACGAAGGTTTCCATGGATGATTTCGGTTCCGGATATTCTTCCTTAAATCTGCTCAGCAGACTGCCGATTGATATTATAAAGCTGGACAGGGTTTTCCTGAGAGAAGATACGCTGCAGGACAGCGATAAGATCATTATCTCCTGTGTAATCGATATGGCCAGACGGCTGCGCATCATTTCTCTGTGCGAAGGTGTGGAGACACCGGAACAGAGCGATTACCTGAAGGAGATCGGGTGTCAGATCCAGCAGGGATATTATTTCTCTAAACCGATTCCGGAGGAGGAGTTTGCACTGTTTATAGATCAGAAAAGTGAAAAGGTATAAAATAAAAGAATTTGGGCTTGCTTTTTCTTTAGGAATTAGGTATAATGATAACTGCTTTCGGGATGTGGCTCAGGTGGTAGAGCGCTACTTTAGGGAAGTAGAGGTCGCAAGTTCAAGTCTTGTCATTCCGATCATAGAAAGTCTTCAAAAACACTGTAAATACGGTGCTTTGGAGACTTTCTTTTTTGCTAAATAATTTGCTATTTATCATTCTGTGCTAAAATATATTATCTTTTATCATCCTAATTGTGGTAGTAACCAAGAGTATTAAAATAGAAAAAGCTCATAAAGTACCTTGATAATTGAATAGACTTTACATCTAAGTTGTGATATACTATCTACATAGCAATTCTCGTCATATCGATAATCGCAACAAAAGGGTGGTGATAATATGACAGACAGTGAAAAACTTGATTTGATTCTTTCAAGACTTGAAAAACTCGATTTACTTGAGAATGAAGTCAAGGACATGAAAAGAGATATAAGCGCTGTAAAGCGTCAAGTTATGAAATCTACAGCTGAATTAAAAGCTATGGATGAAATGATTCTTGACGAAGTCGAAAGAGTACATGAACTTTTAAACAGACATAAAGAAGATAAAACAGTACATACAGCGTAATTATATATCACGCAATCTAAGGTGTAAAGTCTATTGAATTATTAAGGCTTTACACCTTTTTAATTTGTACATTGAAAAGTCAATCACGATATGATGCACAGTCACTAGAACCCATGCAAGCACATTTCAATTTGCAACATGATTTATTTGACCTATTATAGTGAATACAACGCCGTTTGTCTCTTTTAGTAGGAATATGTTTCTTTTTAGGTTTTCTGCTACTTGATGTAATAACAGCTTCCCGATGGTATTCTATATGCCATCCTTCACCCTAAATCCTTGCATGTGCTTTGCTTATATCATTATGACGTGCCATAAGATCACAACCTTTCTTTTGTCATATAGTATATTTTTTATTTGTTGCCCTATCGGTGATTGTAATATCAATATCACAGTGTAAAGCATTTACAATATCAAGAAATTTGCTGATTTTAATATCATCATTGTTTTGTATAAAATTGTAGAAATTGGCTTTATTATATGATATAATATACTACAACATATAAAGATAATGATAAATGACAATGCCAAAGTTAATTATAATACATCTATGAAATTAGATATTTAAGAAAAGAAAAATGAAGTATGAATATAATTATTAGTAATGTATTAGCACGAAAACAAGATATTATTGATAATACTATGAAATATGAGACATTAAATATAAAACATATACCACATGATCATGCTAAAGAATCTATAAAATTATATAATTTTTTTAATAATAATTTTAATGATGATGAAATTATGGTTGTTCAGGCTATAATGTATTTTGGAAGAGACTGCTTTCCAAATGGTAATCCAGAATGTGGTGGAAATGCAGAAGAAGTAATAACACTATGGATGAAAAACTTACTTTTTTCTTTTGGAAATAAAATTAATAAAGAAATTGAAATTGATCAGATGGTTGGAAAGGGTTTAAAAATAGGTACATATTTCAAATTAGCATTTGAGTATTTTGAAAAAAATAATTAGAACGCAAAAAGCATTTGGAAAATAAAAATCCAGATGCTTTTTATTATACAAAAAAAATACATATTCAAGGTTTTAGTATGAGCGCAGTTGTGGCAATGAATGAGGAAACAAGGAGGAGAATTTAGAGTTTAAGTGTTATCCATGTGAAATATGTGATTCTGGTACTAAATGAAAGGCTGGATTCATTGGTAAAATAAATTACCATTTACTGATAAATCGCTAGGGGGCGCCATGGAACTGCCTGCAGGTTATGAAGCGCATGTGGTTCCCAGAAGTTCTACTTTCAAGAATTTCGGCATTATCCAGACCAACCATCAGGGCGTTATTGACTTTTCCTACTGCGGTGACAATGATCAGTGGTTTATGCCGGTATATGCCGTGCGGGATACACAGATCCGGATGAATGACAGGATCTGCCAGTTTCGCATTATAGAAAACCAGCCGAAGCTTGTTTTTGAAGAGGTAATTAAGTTAAAAAGTAATGATAGAGGCGGTTTTGGAAGTACAGGGAAACAATAGAAAATAAAGCAAAGGGTGATTACTTGGAACAATTATTGACAGTAAAGGAAGTTGCCGATATACTCAGATTAGGGAAAACAAATACATATAAACTATTAAAAAGAAAAGACTTTCCCACAATTACAATCGGCAAAAAAATTTTGGTGTGTGAAAATGATTTAAATGAATATGTTAAAAAATTTGTTGGTAATAAAATAAATATATTCTAGTTGTGGAAGTAATTGTGGTAGTAAATGCTTATTAAGCATGAGAAATGCACTATATACAAGGGATTGACCGGGAATGATAATTACTTTAGGGAAGTAGAGGTCGCAAGTTCAAGTCTTGTCATTCCGATCATAGAAAATCTTGAAAGTATATGCTTTCGAGGTTTTTTATGGTATAGGAATTATATAGTACAAGAAATTGTACCGCTTTGCGCGCGGAATAAAAGCGGTTTGCTTCGTGGCGATCGGATTCGATAGAAAGGATTGTTACAGGTTTATATGCAATAGGGCACAGGCAGACGGTTCTGTGCAGAAAAGGAGATATTCCGGTGTTAGACAAGGAGACGTTTCACCCGCTTAACTATATCAAGAAGGAGGAATATTCCGGCAGTATGGACGGGATGCGCTATATGTTGAAGAAGGTACAAAGCGGCGGGGAGGATGTGATCAGGGTAACGATCTGGCCTGAACCGCTGAATATGCTGCGCACGCCGGAGCATATGAGAGAGTCGATTGCAGTACCGCTCAGTGCAGAAGGGGTGGAGCAGGCGGCCGACTGGCTGAATGAGCAATATGAAAGCCGCAGAGAATACTGGCTTGAGAAGAAGAACCGGCCATGGACAGAGATTGCATATTAATTCAAAAACGAACATAGTACACAAGATTTACATAAAATTTTGGTCATTTTGTAGAAAAATACAGAAATTCTTGATTTTTCCACAACATATAGAGTATAATGGTTGCGTAAGTTGACATAAAGCTAAGAGAGAAACGGAAGATAAAGCAGACTGCGGATTAGTTTTATGGGGGTGGTATTGTGGAAGCGATCAATTTTAACGCGCTGTTTTTTAATCATGAGATTCCGTTCTGTAAGGTATACAGCATGGAGAGTAAGGATAAACTGCAGAAACTTTTGCTGACGAACCGGATATCCTTTTTTGTGGAGTGGCAGGAGAAGAAACTGTGGCAGAGATTTTTCGGCAGCACAGATGAGGAGAAGAATGTATTCACGATTCGAATCAATGAGGCGGACTGCGGACTTGCACGTGATCTTGTGGAAGGACTCGAGAGTGTGAAGCTGGGAGCCGGATGACAGGCGATGGGAACGGCGGTTTCGTATGAGATCAATATGTGATAGAATAGCTCTGAGAGATTTCAGGGCTTTTTTTATGGTATAGGAAATTCCTCCGCTTATCCGAGTCCGCGCAGCGGAACTCGCAATTGAGCGAAGCTCAATTTTTTATACCACAGGAAAGCGTGTGCTGTGATATTAAGAGGGCGCGGCTTTGCGGGCGGAACGAAGACATTTCAATGACGATAAGGATGGTAGAACCGATGGAGCATGGTGCGAAGAGAAATAATGCAGTTGATCATAAATCAAGGGATAAAACGAGCCGGAAAGCAGATCAGAAGACAGGCGGGCGTCTCTGTGCCGCGGCCGGGAAATGCGGCGGGTGTCAGTACATCGACATGCCCTACGATCTGCAGCTTAAGAAAAAGCAGAGAACCGTAGAACAACTTTTAAAAGGACATGGTAAAGTTGAGGCAGTCATTGGCATGGAACAGCCGGAGCACTATCGCAATAAGGTACACGCGGTTTTTGATTTTCAGAAGGGCAGAGGTATCGTGTCTGGCATTTACCGTGAGGGCACGCATAAGGTGGTGCCGGTGGACAGCTGTCTGCTGGAAGACCGTAAGGCGGATGAGATCATTGTGTCTGTCAGGGAACTTGCAAAATCTTTTAAATATAAGACATACGATGAGGATACGGGATACGGACTGCTGCGTCATGT
The DNA here is from genome assembly GCA_937920345.1 of uncultured Lachnospiraceae bacterium. Lineage (GTDB taxonomy): Bacteria > Bacillota > Clostridia > Lachnospirales > Lachnospiraceae > UBA3282. Next base: position 118,219 of record CALGVA010000066.1, on the reverse strand, counting down.
GCTGGTTCGTGTAGGGCATACTACGGGGCAGATCATGGTAGTGCTGGTGCTTGGTTCTCCCGTTCTGCCCTCCAGAAAAAACTTTGTGAATGCGTTATGTAAACTACATCCGGAGATTACCACCATTATACTGAACGTCAATAATAAGAATACGAGTATGGTGCTGGGGGATAAAGAACAGGTGCTTTACGGCAAAGGATATATCGAGGACGAACTGTGCGGCAGAACATTTCGCATTTCATCACAATCCTTCTATCAGGTCAATGCGGTGCAGACGGAGCGGTTATATAATAAAGCGATAGCGTATGCAGACCTGTCGGGACGGGAGACCGTGGTCGATGCCTACTGCGGCATCGGTACAATTGGGCTTGCCGCGGCAGAACATGCGAAGAAAGTGATCGGTGTGGAACTGAATCGGGCAGCTGTGCGGGATGCCGTGACAAACGCGAAGATCAACGGCGTCAGGAATGCAGACTACTATCACAATGACGCAGGGAAATTCATGATACAGTTTGCGGATGCGGGAGAGAAAGCCGACGTGGTCTTCATGGACCCGCCGAGGAGCGGGAGTACGCCGGAATTTATGGAGGCGCTTTGCAGGCTCCGCCCGGACAAGATCGTCTATATCTCCTGTAATCCGGAAACGCTGGCGAGGGATCTGGAATATCTGACTGGCAGGGACGCTGGCGGCAGACCGGATACGGCGGCAGGTAACAGTGCCGGTCAGAAGTGCGCGTACGGTAAGAAAGACGACAGAAGGACGGGGAGAAATCTTTACCGTGTAACGGGAATCACGCCGGTGGACATGTTTCCGTATACGGATAAGATTGAGGTAGTAACAGTGCTGCAGCGCTGCACAAACAGATCGTAAGAAGCGTTGTGCCTGTTCTTACAGATAACTAACATTCCTGAAATCAATACAATGACATTTAGTACAGATATTTGCTATTCGTGTGCTTTGTTTTTATATTAAAAGGCAGAGAATAAGCGAATCTATGAGAATGAAAAGGTATTGGTTTCAGGTTTTTTTATTTGCAGTCTGTATCACAGGTATCAGAAAATCACAAGGCATTATCAGGCAGGAAACAGCATTGCAGTATAGATAATAACAAATTTATTTTAATATTTGTAGTATATAGTTTACTTGTGGTACGTTTCTCTTACTGTAAAGGAAGGAGAAACGAATGAACGACAATACAAAAGAACTGGAAAATTTCCGAACATTTCTGTATGACAATGAACTTTCCGAGAGAACCCGGGATATATACCTTTTGCATGCGCAGCGGTTCTTGACATGGCTTGACGGGCGTGAACTGACGAAACAGGAGACCATGAAGTATAAGGAGACTATAATTAGGAACGGAAGGAAGACATCCACCGTCAATCTGGCAATCATGTCGCTCAACCGTTATCTGCGTTATGCAGGATATGAGGACTGTACGGTACAGGCTCTTAAAGTACAGAAACAGCAGTGCCCCGATAATATTTTAAGCCAGACGGAATACCGCAGGATGATGACATATGCCAGACAGACGGGACAGGAGAAATATTATTGCATTATGCGCACGCTTGCGCTGACGGGGATTCGTGTCAGCGAACTGTCCGGCTGCACGGTGGAGGCAGTGGGACATGGGGGTTTTGAGGTGGAGAATAAAGGCAAAAGAAGAAATGTTTATCTGCCCCGCAAGCTGACCTGTGATCTGAAACGGTACTGTCTGCATGCGCATATTGATGACGGTGTGATATTCCGTGGAAGCGAGGGGCAGCCGATCAGCAGAATCGCGGTCTATAAGATGCTGGTGCGGCTGGCGCGCAGAGCCGGCGTTCCATGGGAAAAGGCGCACCCACACAGTTTCCGGCACCTTTTTGCCATCACTTATATGCAGAAATATTCCAATCTGACGGAACTGGCCGATATCCTCGGTCATTCCAGTATGGAGACGACAAGAATCTATACGACGACATCGGCGGAGGACAAGCGGCGCCGCATGAATGAACTGGATCTATAATATTTTTTTGTTTTTATGTTTGTATGGAAGCAGGCGTTTGGTGGCACACTAACTGTGACTACGCCGGAGACAGGGAGAATATGCAGGCGATATGATTCGGACAGATGAACATACTTCGCGAGACCGCATGCTGCATAAGATAAAATAACTGCCGTGTGAGAAAGGTTAAGGTGACCATATGCAGCTTATGCTTGGACTATTGATTCCGTTTGCGGGGACGACGCTCGGCTCTGCCATGGTTTTCTGCATGAGAAATAAGATGAATCTGAAGGTGGAGAAACTGCTTCTCGGGTTTGCCTCCGGTGTGATGATTGCAGCTTCAGTGTGGTCATTGCTGATTCCCGCTATTGATATGGCAGAAGAGCAGGGAAAGATTGCCTGGATTCCTGCAGCGGCGGGATTCTTATGCGGCGTGTTGTTTCTGCTGGTGCTGGACAGTCTGATTCCGCATCTGCATCCGGAAAGCAGTCGTCCGGAGGGTATCGAGTCCAATTTAAAAAAAACAACCATGCTTGTCCTTGCGGTGACACTGCATAATATTCCGGAGGGAATGTCTGTGGGTGTGACGTTTGCCGGTGCGCTGCTGGGTCATACGGGCATCACGATGGCAGGCGCTTTTGCACTGGCAGTAGGCATTGCCATCCAGAACTTTCCGGAGGGAGCGATCATCTCTATGCCGCTGCGGGGGGAAGGTATATCCAAACTGCGCGCTTTCGTGTACGGTTCATTATCCGGGATTGTGGAGCCTGTCGCGGCGGCATTCACCATACTGCTTGCCGAACAGATTGTATCTTCGCTTCCTTATCTGCTTGCTTTTGCGGCGGGCGCGATGATTTATGTGGTAGTGGAAGAACTGATTCCGGAAGCGCAGACGGGCGAACACAGCAATATCGGAACCATTGGCGCGGCCGCGGGGTTTGTGATCATGATGATCCTGGATGTGGCGCTCGGCTGAGATTCCCTTGTTGAAGTTAGAAAAAATATCGTGTATAATGTGAATGTTGTGATAGAGGCGATTCAGGAGGGTACATGAATGAAGACGATTAAGGGAAAGCTGATGATCATGGTTTCGATAACGTCATTTGTTATCTTGTTCATCGGTTCTGCGGTGAGCGCTCTCAGCATCGGTAAGGCTGACATGGCGGGTGCAATCGGTGCAGGTATTGTAATCGGCGCTGTCGGAATGGCGGTGATTGATCTGGTTGTAGGAGCCACATTTAATCAGGCGCTTCGCCCGCTGGCGGAACTCAAGCAGTTTGCGACTGGCGATTTCAGAGGCCGGGACGGCGAGAACAGTAAAGTGAAGGTGGCGGACGGATTCAAGGATGAGATGGAAGAAGTTACATATGCTACCAGAAGTATAAAACAGCACATCAAGGAGATCACCACAGGCACGAACAAGGAGGCGTCGAGCATAGCCGAGACGGCTTCCGCGGCGTATTCCGAGATGGCGGCATTAAACAATAATATTGATGAGATGGATCAGATCATGGAGACACTGCTCGGGCAGGTCAAAGAGGCGGCGGATGTGACGCAGACGATCAGCGAGGCAAGTAACGATATCGGTGCGGCGGTGGATGATGTTTCCGGTAAGGCCTCGGATTCCGCGGATGCTTCCAGAGAGATCAATACCCGCGCGAAAGAACTGTACCGGAGTACGGTAGAGTCCAAGAAGCAGGCGAGCCGGATTTACCATGACGCGGAAGAAGAACTGGAGCACGCGCTGAAGGAAGTAGAGAAGATTGAGATCATCAAGAGTCTGTCGCAGGAGATCGGCGGTATTGCAGGCCAGACGAATCTGATCGCATTAAACGCTGCGATCGAGGCTGCGAGGGCCGGAGCGGCAGGCAGGGGATTCGCGGTCGTTGCCGATGAGGTACGCAGTCTTGCAGAAAATTCTCAGATTACGGTAGACAAGATTCAGAAGGTAATCGACGAGGTCGTGGATTCCGTTATGGAACTGCGGGACAGCGCCACAAAGCTTCTGGTTTTCATGAATGATCATGTCATCAAAGATTATCATACAATGGTAGATACGGCGGAGCAGTATCAGGAGGATGCGGTATTCTTTGACAACATTGCCAACGATCTGGGTGCGGCTGCAGAACAGATGGGCGCTTCCGTGGAGGAGATGCTGGCGTCTCTGCAGACGGTAACGGGGTTAAACGGCGAGATCGCAGATAAGGTGCACAACGTGGCCGGCGTCATGCAGCATACCAATGTCGGTTCGGAGGAGATCCTGCGCAAGATGGCCATACTGGACAGAAGCAGCCGGTCACTGCAGGAGATCGCGGCAACCTTCAAGATCTGATATGCTTTTGCAGGTAGTAGAGTGCCAGCACATTGGGCAGGACCATAAGTGCATTGATCAGATCGGTGCTTTCCCAGACGAGACGCATCGGGATAATGGCGCCGAGATAGATCATGACAACATAGGCAAGTTTATAGAACGGGATACCTTTTTTACCCATAAGGTATTCCGTTGCTTTTTCACCAAAATAAGACCAGCCGATCAGTGTGGTGACGGCGAAAGCGGCAAGAGAGATCGTCAGGAAGGCGTCTCCGACATAGGGCAGGTGGGCAAAAGCAGCGCCGGTCAGTCCTGTTTCGGCGATTCCGGCGACGGATGCCGGATCATAGAGCATGTTCGCAACGATGACCAGACCGGTGATCAGGCACATGACTACGGTGTCCCAGAATACGGCAGTCATGGAGACGTATGCCTGTATACGGGGATCTTTGACATGGGAAGCAGCCGCGGCGATGGCGGATGTGCCGATGCCTGCCTCGTTGGTAAAGAGACCTCTGGCGATGCCGTAGCGCACGGCATGCTGCACGGCGGCACCGGCAGCGCCGCCGGCTGCGGAACGGAAGGATAAGGCGTTTTTCAGGATCAGCAGGCAGGTGTCCGGCAGCACACTGCGGTACAGGATCAGGAGCAGGACACAGCCGAACAGGTAGACGAAGCTGATTGCCGGAACCGTCCGTTCACACAGGGCGGCGATGCTGCGGACCCCGCCCAGAATGACGGCCGCAGTTATGAGAGCGAGCACGATCCCCACCAGATGGGGGGACAGACCGAAGGAAGCGGAGGCAGCCTGGGTGACGGAATTCGCCTGCGTGGTACAGCCGACACCGAAAGCGGCAATCAGCGTGCAGGCGGCATACATACTGCCGAGAGAATTGTTATGTAAACCGTTTTTTAGAACATACATGGGACCGCCGACGTAGGAACCGTCGTCGCGGCGGCTGCGGAACAGGACGCTTAAGTAGCACTCGCTGTAGGCGGTAGCCATGCCGAGGATGCCGGTGATCCAGCACCAGAAGATGGCGCCGGGACCGCCAAGCGCTACAGCGGTGGAGACCCCTATGATGTTGCCGGTTCCAAGCGTCGCGGCCAGCGTGGTGGCGAGGGCGGAGAAGGGCGAAAGATTCTGCTCCTGATTGTCGGCTTTCCCCAGAGAGAGCTTTATGGCGTACAGGAGATTGCGCTGGGGGAAATGCAGTTTTACAGTGAAGTAGATATGCGTGCCTAACAGCAGCACAAGCAGGGGGAAACCCCAGATCAGGTCGTTGAGTCGTTCCAGTATTGCCATAGAGAGTATCTCTTTCCGATTGCAGTAACGGTCAGCCATATGCCATGCTGTATGGTTGGACCGTTACAATTATATTTTCATTATATAATTACGGGGACGCAAAAAGAACTGAAATGTGGTAAGATGTGTATATGTGTATAAAGAGATTTTCTACTGAGTAAATCTCTTTATATCAGAGAATGCAAAAAACGGGCATTCTCCCGGACAAGTCTGCATGTCTTTGAAATTATGGAGGGAATATGGAAGAGAGAGCATATCAGTGGGCGCGCGCGCTGTGTTATTACGCGGGGGAAGGGGTGGAATTTCTGCGGGAGTTCTGGCAGATGCTGGAACAGTCGGAAGGTGTTATGCGGGAATTTACTTATTATCTGGAACATCAGAATTTCCTCTGCGAGTATAAGGTGGCGGGATACAGCGTAGTGGATCTGATGGTCTGGCAGATGGACCATTTCAAGGCGCAGATGGACCGCGGTAAGGATGACATGAAGCATAACGGGGATAAGATGCTGTTGATGGCGTTTGACACCATGCTTAAAATGGAACAGAGTCCGGAATATTATGTTAACCTGTTGCAGACAGAGACGGGAACGGATTATCCGGAGAAATATGTGTAAGGCGGAATATGACTGGGAAGCGGAAGGCATAGACCCGTGGAAACGCGGGCAGGACAATACAGGGACATAAGGCGCACATGGAATACATGAAATACATGAAATACATGGATATGTATGCCGGCGCATTCAATATAAATAAGAATGGGAGAAGTACATAGGATGAACAAAGAAGATATCAGAATTAAAAACGTGATTATACATATTCTCGATTCGACGATCGGTATGCCGGTTCTGTCGGATACGGAACTGGAGTACGGCTCGGAGGTGGCGGAGTTTCTGAAGGAACATATTGCGAAGATCAGTTCCGGAGACGATGCGAAAGAATGCCGTTTCTATAAAGAGGAATCGGAAGTCTATCATTTGTTAAATGCTTATGCAGATGATGATTTCGTGGCGGTCAGCAAGGATATTGCTTCTATGCTGTATGAGATCATGAACAGCAACATTGACATTCCGGCAGCAGACTTGATGGTGGTGCGCTTTAAGGAGGGCGAGGACGAGTATCTGGCGCTTCTCAAGATGAATTACAAGTCTCTCTATACGCACCGGACGATGGCGTTAGAGGACGGGGAGGGCAACAGCAACGAGATCATCCGCCATAAGTCGATCCTTCCTTCGGAGAGCCAGCGTCTGACGGAGGCGGCTATCATCCGCCTGCAGGATCTGGCAGTGTGGGTGATTGAGAAGAAATATGAGGTGAACGGTGAGAAGACCAATTACTTTTCTTTTTTATTCTTGAAATGCAGTGCACATCTGTCGCATAAATCCAAGCTGTCCATCGTGAGCCGTGCCGTGGAGAGTGTGCAGAAGGAAGGCTTCGACGAGACGGAGCGGTTTGAGAAGCAGATGCGTGCCAAGAGTATCATTCAGGAGGAAATTGAGGAGAAGGGCGGCTTCGTCGTGGAGGAACTGGCGGAGAGGATATTTGAAGAACAGCCGGAATTAAAAGTTGCTTTTCAGGATAAAATGGAAAAGTACGATATGGTAAAAGAAGAGATTCAGCCGCAGAGCGAAAATACGGTACGCAAGTACCAGAGTCAGCATTTATATACGGATACGGGCATCGAGATCAAGATTCCAATGGAACAGTATAAGAATCCGAGGAGCGTGGAATTTATTACGAACCCGGACGGAACGATCTCGGTGCTGATCAAGAACATTGAACATCTGGAAGCGAAGCTGTAGGGAATATGGTACGCGGCAGAGCGCAATCCTTCAGTATGCTTATGGATGACTGAGGAAAGGGCGTATCGGTGAGAGGATGCCCGGCAGTAAAGAGAACGGGTGCAGAACAGAAACAGGGGTGAGACAGCGTATGGGAACGATATTGGATTATCTGAAAGAATACGGTGATTATACTTTACAGGAGAAACCGCTCAGTGAGGTGGACAGTCTGGCACTCAGCCAGTTTGCCTATCTGAAGTTTGACGAGGTTGCGCCCGGTATGAATGATGAGGGCAGCATGGTGAGTATGGATGAGATTGCCGGGCATGAGAAGTATGACAGTCTGTACGGCGACGAGCGTTATCGCAAGGACAATACGGCGCTTTTTCATGCCCTGTATCATGGAAAGCGATTCGGGGGCATAAAAATAGGGAGTTATGTAAACTATATTGACCTGGAGTCGGAGACACAGTTTTCGGCGGTGACATTTCTCCTGCCCAACGGCATAAGTTATGTGGCGTACCGTGGAACGGATGAGACGATCGTAGGGTGGAAGGAAGATATGAATCTTGCCTTCTCGGAGCCGGTGCGCGGGCAGCATATGAGTGTGGAATATCTGGAACGCGCGGCACAGAACATCAAGGGTGATTTCTATGTGGGCGGTCATTCTAAAGGCGGCAATCTGGCGACTTATGCCTGCATGAACTGCCAGGATAAAGTGCGCCGGCGCATTCTGGCGATTTTTGATCATGACGGACCGGGTTTTCGCCCGGAGGTGAAAGCGCAGAGCGCATACGGTGAGATTGAAGACAGAATCCATAAGACGATACCGCATTCCTCGCTGGTAGGAATGCTTCTGTATTCTGACGGTGACTATCGGGTGGTGGAGAGCAAGACCATTGGCCTGGCACAGCATAATCCTTATACATGGCTGGTGAAGGATGATCATTTTAAGATCGTGGAGGATCTCTATGAAGGACGCAGATTCCTGGATGAAGCGCTGAACCAGTGGATACTTTCTTTAGATCAGGAACAGATGCACACTTTTGTGGATACTTTTTATAAGATCATACTCGCTTCCGAGACAGATAATCTGATCGATTTTACCGCCAACTGGTTTCAGAGTATACACAAGATCCGGGCGGCGCTTAAGGATATCGATCCGGAGACCGGCAGGATGATGATCCGGATCATGAAGTCTCTCTTTAATATCGTTTCGCTCAATGCCAAAGAGCGGTTCAAGAACAGAAGCGAGATGCAGAGAGAGCGGTTCGACGAGGGAATGCTTCAACTGGAGCAGATGTTTACGAAGTAGAGTATGCAGCCAGGAAATACCGGAATAATTGTTCGCCGCCGCTGTCCATCATACGTTCCGGATGCCACTGGACGGCGATGACGGGCAGATTCATGTGCCTGATTCCCTCAACGATATTGTCCCCGGAGCGGCATACCGCGGCCAGGCCGTTTCCCAGACGGTCCACAGCCTGATGGTGGGCGGAGTTGACCTGCGCGCTTGTACCGTACAGCTGATAGAAGAAATCGGTGCGGTCGAGTCCGCTGTGATAGACGTAGTGCTGTTGGTCCCTGCCGGTCCATTTATGAAGATCAGCGGATTCGATGTGCTGTGTGATCGTTCCGCCCAGATGTACGTTGATCAGTTGAAGCCCTTTACATATGCCCAGTACGGGCTTTTTTTGTTCCATAAAAAGGGCGAGTGCCTGCAGCTGTATGATGTCCAGTTCTGTGTCGATGTCATGTGAGCCACAGTTGTGCTGTCCGAAAAATGCGGGCGTGATATCGCCCCCGCCGGGCAAGAGCAGCCGGTCGGCAAGTGCCGCTTCCTCGACTGTCAGTGTTGTAATATAAGGAATTTCCAGAATGCGAAGGGCGTTTTCGTAGTTATGGACGTCGCCGGCCCGGCCGACGATCGCGATCATAGGAGATGGCATGGCGGTTCCTCATAATGTCGGTGTTAGTATAATATATGCAGTGCTTAGTAATGTGTACTGGGCGTCTGTCTCTGACCGCCAAGCAGCCTTACCGGTCCCGATATGACTTCCCTTGCGACGTACAGCAGACTGTCCATGCGTGCCTGCATACTCCATTTGACCAGCGTCAGTTCACCGCGGGAGATTTCGATACAGGTGATACAGCGTGGATGTACACAACTGCCGGTATTATAGTAGCAGGCAGGTTCTGCGGGCAGCACGGGGCGGTGTGTATGCCCCGTGATCAATATATGCCCGTTTTCTTCGGCCCAGCGGCGCAGTGTCTCTTCGCATTTTTCTTTTACTTCATAATTTTTCGCCGCGCTGGTCGGGTCCAGAATGCCGAGGTTTTCTAACGGACTCCAGAAATATCTCACCAGAAATCGTGCCAGCCGCCAGAACGTGGAATTGAGCAGACTTGCCTGATGTCCGTGGGTCAGATACAGTGATTTCTCCGGAGCCGATTCCGGCCGGAGAATAATGCCTTCGAGGTAGACAGGACACTTCTTTTTAACAATGTCGTGATTGCCGTAGATCAGGTATAAACGGTCTTTTTGCTCAAACCGGGCGAACATGTCGTACACGTCGCTGTGGATTTCCGTAATGTTTCTCATTTTTCTGTTTTCCCATAATTCTTCCCCGTCACCTAATTCGATATAGGTGAAGCCGTTCCGGTAATAGTGGTCCATAGCGGCAAAGTACAGGTGCTGGTTCTTCAGGAAATTGTCCGAGGAAGTGCCGACGCCCCTGTGACAGTCGCTGACAAGAACATATTTGGAACGCAGGTTTAACGGTAGTACGGGCGCCTGTGAGAAGGCGCGGTTCAGACGGTCAGATGCGCTCATAAGCAGGTCTCCTGTTGAATATTCTGGCGGCGCCATGCCGTATGCGGCCGGCAGCCGCATACGGTTTTAACAGCCGTGCGAGGGGTGATGATGTCTGGGCGGCCGGCAGCTGCGATAACATTTTGGCGGCCGACAGCCGTGTTTCTTATGACAGTGTCTGTGGCATCTGCGCATACGGAACAGTCTTCTGAATGCAGATGGAAGAAAGTAGTACAGGAAAAGAATGCGGTCTTCCGCGCAGACGAAAGGTCTGGTGACGTATACGAAAAGTTTGCAGTACATGCGGTTTAAACGTTGGGAAAGTCTGCGATGAAAGCGTGTCAGCAGACCGAAGTCCTCAGAATCTGATACATGGAAGATAAAGGAGACACAGAGTCCGTGGACGGAAATCTGTTTCCTGTCATAACCCGCGCGGCACAGTCCTTCGTAGAATGCGTCACACATTTCAGAGTTCGGGAAGCTGACAGAGGCTTCCAGACACAAGTCTGACGGCTGCGAGAAGCGTCCGGGTAAAAAGATTGTGAGCCACCAGTGGCGCTCGAAAAGCCGCAGACAGTTTTCATCCCTGTTGTGATTGCATAATTCTAAAGTGCAGGGAAGCATTTCATCATCTTCGGCGGCAGTAAAGAAGGCCGATTTATATTCTGATTCGGAGAGAATCCTGTCAGCGTGGTAAATACCGAGTTCCGCACCGGTGTTGATGCCGTACTGTCCCTTCCATAATTCAATCAGCCAGGTTCTTCCGCGATAATCAAAATAGATGGGAAGTGCATCGAATACCATCTGGAAACGGGGCGCCATGTAGTCATAGAGCCACGTGTAACCGGCAGCTTTCTGCCATGCGTCCGTTGTTGAAGAAAAGAAACCGCAGCGGCAGTGATAAGCGTAACCGAAAGGCTGGGCTAACTCTTCCACAAGGGAACACTTTTGACACTTATCCATGCATTTTATACGGCATATGATCTTTTTCCTGCGGACACAGGAGAAGATCATGCCAAAAAGAACGAGTAGTAATAAGATAAATAGAGCATAGTACATAATCTGTAACCTATAATCCTATGTGGTTTTACTCTATTTTATGCATGGAAAATGTATGTGGTGATTATGCCAATTCTTTCATCGCATGAAACTGCTCTGAGATGAAGTGCATCTTGCGCTGCGGTTTATAAGATTCTGTGAAGTGCGGGTACAGGGGATAGGGGATGGACCCTGTGGCCGGTCAAGGCGCAGCGGTGGTGATGCTTTCGTACGTGACAGGCACATTATTGTATTGAATCGCCAGGCTAAAATCTGCCTCCGGCCTGTCCGGCGTGTACGAGAACGACAGCAGGACATAATGACTTAAGGCTTCATCGCTGCGAAGAAACGGGGATTCTATATTAATATCGGTAATCTCGACAGTGATCAGATCACCCGTGTCACTGCCTGTGATCCAAGGCTCGTAGGCATAAGTATGCGGCAGACCGTTATAGTAGATGTACTGTTTCCCGTCGTCACTGATCAAATACCATTTTCCGGTATCGCAGGAATCCAGTGTCTTCACCAGAGCTGCCGGGATCTCCTGTCTGGTGAGCCGGTTTAAGTCTAGGTAATAGGCATTTTCGTTTTCGAAGTCTTCTTCCATTCTGGGTATCGATGCATCATTTGCGCGGAGGATATAGTAGTAGCTGCTGTTGCCGTCCTTCTTGCATTTTTCCAGCCAGTACCGTCTGGACGTTTCGTCCAGCATGCATGCGAGCGAAGCGAAAAAGTCGGTATTATCCTGCTCATATGCCTTGCGTATATAGGACTCTACGAGTTCCTTGTAAGCGCTGTCCTCGTACAGCAGGCTGAGGCAGCATGAAAAGAATCCGCATTCATCGTCCTCAAACATGCGGTTAAGATATTCCTGTTGCGTCCGGCTGTTTAGCTCCGGGAAAACGGCGATGAAATTATTCAGGTCATCCTCTCTATAATATGTTTCTGCCAGAAGTTCCGGATCGGTATCACCGACATATTCTATGCTGGAAATGAGCGGTGCTTCAATCGGGCGGTCCGTATTCTTATGTTTTGCGCTCAGACGTTCAACAAGAGAGGTTATTGCGGGGAGAGCGGCTGCATCGGTCATGTATTTCTCAGATTCTGCGGTGAAGTATACCGGCATGGTACTACCGTCCGAAAGCGTAAGCAGGGTGTTACCCTGTGCGCCGAATGCACGCTGTGCGGAAGAATGCGAGGAGGGCAGGTTATAGCCGAGAAATATGATATAGGGAGGCTGATAGTATCCCGCCTGCGTGAAATAGTAGGTATGGCTGGAAGAGTCGTTTTCCTCTGCGGTGTAAGTGGTTTGAATGTCCTCGGCAGCTTTGAGAAAGAGACCTGCGTTTTCCTGTGTGATTCTGCCGCTCTCGAGCATGGACTGACACTGTTCTTTGACGTGTCTGGCGAGCGAAGGAATATCATTGGCTGCGAAGGGACCCATAGTGGCATACTCATCTTTGCGGACGAGAACAAGTTTTTTGCAGCCGCTTGTGACATGAGAAAGCGGTTTGTCGTTTTCACCAGCGCCATCTACCATGATATAATAGATGTCATCTTCATATTCAATCGTATAGTCCGGCAGAGAATTATAATCTGCCGTATCAATCTCCGTCAGGACGGCGGTGCGCGTGCCGTCGATGCCTTCAACAGCGGAACCGGCAGCCGGTGTCGCATAAGCGCCGAGTACGACCGCTCCGCCAAACAGTATACCGGTGAGAAATACGGCTGTAATCTTTATCCATTTGGGAATTTTTCTGAAGTTCATCATCGCATCCAACCTTTCTTTTATTAATTCTTTACTTTCATACAGTGTGACAGAGGCAACCGCATCCTTGTATGTGCCGCCTGTGCCAATGGCATTCAGAAGCGTGTCACCGTAGGATTTGCGCAGATTATCTGGAAATGTCGAAACAACTCTCTCATCACAGGAGAGTTCACAGAGCCGGTTGATTTCACGGTCCATCAGGTAGACGAAAGGATTAAACCAGTGCAGGCAGACGGTAAGCTGTACCAGCCATTTGTAGAACATATCCCGTCTTCTGTAATGTGTCAGTTCATGCAGGATGGTATAATAGAAATCGTCTGCTGATAAATCTGTGGTCGGCAGGATAATACGGGCACGCCGGAATCCGATGAGCAGCGGTGAGGATACAAGGCTGTTGACACGAATGTCTATCGTGCTGTGTACATGCTGTTCCCCGATGATCTGTCCGAAATGTTCTAACAGAGCGATATCATCGACAGGCGTGCTGCCGGCATTCACATACTTTACAAAGCTCTGGTAGATAGTGACTTTGCGCACAAACAAAAGCATGGCAGCTACCAGCCAGAGGGCACAGAGCGCTGGGAGGATATCTTTTGGGATACGGCTGGCCTGTGTGTTGGCCGCCGTGTTGCTGTCGGATGTGTCATCGGGCGGCGCCATGAGGCTGGTGCCGGCCGTATCGCCAGATTGTATACTGTGATTCATGTCGGACATGTCGTCAGAATCCGCCTGACTGAGGCGGCTGCCATGATCCGTTTCATTCTGGCGGGCAGCGTTATCCATATTATTTTCAGGACTTATGCCGGCGGCTTTATCGGTAAGAGGCGAAGCAGTGTCTGCGATTTTCGAGATTCGGATTTCCGCCTGCCGGAAGAGATTCCCCGTCACGCTTGTATCCGGTGTAAACGGCAGCAGAAGACGCGCTATGACTAAGAGCCAGATATAGTACTGCCAGCGCCAGCTCATCCGGTTCCGGCAGAGCGGACGAAGAAGCAGTAAAGCCAGGATCAGTATGCTTCCCGAAAGTGACAGGGATAAGATGATTTTCAGTAATTCATTCATGTCTAACAGCCCTCGATTTTTATGTAGTGTTGCCGTGGGATATGGGTATGGCGGTTTATCGTAATGCCTCAGTTTCCGGTCGCGGAACTGCCATTCAGTTCTTCCCAGTATTTCTTTAGATCTTCATAGTCCGCGGCGGACAGCAGATCTTTCTGGATCAGTGCGGAGACAAGTCCTTTGGCATTTCCTTCATAGACTTTATGGAGGAAGGTTTCCGTCTGGGAAGACTGATATTCATCTTCGGAGACGATTGCCGTGTATTTGTTGCGGTGTCCAATTTTGTTGGTCTTAAGCAGTCCCTTATCGATCAGCCGGGAAAGCAGAGTGATAATTGTATTCTTCGTCCATTCCATTCCTTTAACGGACAGTGCCGCGACGATCTCCGCGTAGAGCGCAGTTCCCCCGTTTGCCCAGATCACTTTCATGAGTTCCAGTTCATAGTCTGATATTTGCTGCATAATTTCCTCCGATTCGTAGTATTGCGGTGAACTTTGTGCGGAATGAATACAGGCGTTTTATACAAGTCCCGTATGTTCTCTACAGCCACCGGAATATAGTAAAAAATTAAGAGTACAATGTGTAATCTAAAATAAAGATAACACTTTGTACTCTTAATGTCAACACTTATATGAAAAGTCTTTTTAGGGTGGATATAGTGTTGAGAGTCTTCAAAGTCCTATTTGATTTTGTGCAATAAAATTGATATGATATCTGATATGAGCTTTACGCGGAAATCAGGGAATGGCATATAAGCAGATGTTTCGGTGTATTCACGGCTCACAAAGTGATATACGGAGCGCCACAAATTTGTTTGTATGGCAAAACTTTGTAAACAAAGTTTGCAAAGTTGATATTTGCGGCTTTGCGTTAGCAAAGTCATGCCGCTTGTCGCGTAAACGCTCCGGAATGGAGATTAGTGTGAAAAATAAGCTTGATAGCTCATTTTTCACACGGCTATTTGTGCCGCAGGCGTCACAAAATAGCTCTTATCGCAGAGCCGAATCTGATATTCGGCTCACGATTCCTCCGACGCTAAAGCGTCTGCGGAATGGAGATTAGTATAAAGGAGATGAAATCAATGAAATCAGGAAAAAGACAGAACAGATCCAGGGGCGCAGCATTGGCGGTAATTATGCTGGTTATGCTGTCAGCAGGCTGTGCGCAGACGGCGGGTGATACATCGACCGGAAACCGGACACAGAGTGATTCGGATCCTTCCAGTGCCGCGAATACAGAGGGAAACAACGATTCCGGCAGTGACACAGGCACGGAAGATGTCGCGGAGCAGGCGGAAAGCGGCGCTAAGATGCCGTCTTTTACGGCTGTAGATCTTAACGGCAACACGGTCACAGAGAGTATTTTCAGTGAAAAAGACCTGACGGTTGTAAATATCTGGGGAACTTTCTGCGGTCCCTGTGTGGGCGAAATGCCGGAGCTTGGAACATGGGCGCAGGAGATGCCGGACAACGTGCAGTTAATCGGTCTGGTGATCGATGTGGCGGGCGAGGAGGACACGGAACATCGAGACCTGGCTGTGAGTATCATGGAGAAGGCAGGCGCGGATTTTACCCAGATCATTGCCAATCAGGATTTTGCGGATATTCTGAAAGATGTATATGGGGTGCCCACCACGATCTTTGTGGATAAAGAGGGCAATATCGTGGGTGACTCCATCATCGGGGCGGATGTGGATGGCTATAAGCAGTTTGTGGAGGAGTATCTGGATGGACAATAGGAAGAAAACAGCCGGCCGGATTCTGGGACTTGCCATGGCATGTGCTTTTATCTGTTACGGGGTATGGAGAGGGGAAGCAGGAGTCGTGCTGAATAAAGCCGTCAATATCTGTTTTGAGTGTATCGGGCTGGGATAGTAGAGCCTGATACGGAGAAAGGGGCACAAATGAAACATGCATTGAAAAGAAAAATCATACAGCTTGTCGCTTTCGGATATTCCAACCCCTATCTTATGAATTTCAAGGGCGGGAAATTGTATCAGGGAAAGTGGAAGCAGTTCTGCAATCCGGGACTGAATTGTTATTCCTGTCCGGCTGCCTCTTTGGCCTGTCCGGTCGGCGCGCTGCAGGCAGTGAACGGTTCTATGAATTATAAGTTTGGCTTTTATGTGATGGGGCTGCTCTTGGCCTTCGGCATTCTTTTAGGCCGGGCAGTCTGCGGCTGGCTATGTCCTTTCGGGCTGTTTCAGGAATTGCTTCATAAGATTCCGTCACCGAAACTGCGGCTGAAAAAAGTTTTTTTATATATCAAATATGTTGTGCTGGCAGTGTTTGTGATCATACTGCCGATTGCAGTCACGGATTATATGGGGATGGGGAAACCGGCGTTCTGTCAGTACATCTGTCCGGCAGGTATGCTGGAGGGCGCAGTTCCGCTGCTCTTATCCCATGAGACGCTGCGGCAGACGATCGGACCGCTTTTTACCTTGAAAACGGTGATCCTGATCGTGACGGTGATCGGGTGCGTTCTGATCTACCGTTTCTTCTGTCGAACGCTCTGCCCCCTTGGCGCCATATACGGGTTGTGCAATAAGATCAGCATATACAGACTGGAAGTGGATGCGGATAAGTGTGTGAACTGCGGGAAGTGTAAGCGCGAATGCGGGATGGAGGTCGATCCTGTCAAAACACCTGATTCGGCAGAATGTATCCGCTGCGGCGAATGCGCTAAAGTTTGCCCGACGGGGGCAATCTGTGTGGGATTTACGGCGGGAAGGCGGGAGCGTAAGAAGCAGTCAATTCCGTAGAATAATTGTTTACGAGCCGTCGTGATTCATGTCGCAGTCCATATATACCCGTGAGCCGGTTGCCCCGGTTTGTCCCTGGTATTTGCCGTTGTACGGGCGGAGCGCGGGAGTATCCATTCTGGCAAATACGAGCTGACCGATCCGGCGGCCGGCCTTTAATTCAATGGCAAATCTGTTGGCGTTATACAGTTCCAGTGTGATCTCGCCCCGGAATCCGGGATCGACCCAGCCGGCGTTCTGGATAAACAATCCCATACGGCCGAGGGAACTTCTCCCCTCCACAAAGGCGGTCAGATCGTCAGGGAGTTCGAAATATTCCATGGTGGTTGCGAGTACGAACTGCCCCGGCAGAATGAGATAGGTATCTGCTTCGATGGTCTTATAACGGATGGAATGATCCAGCGTGATTATGCCGGTGGAGGTATCTTCCACAACGCTGAATGTGTTACCTAGCCGGATATCTACGCTGGCCGGCTGGATCTGCTCGGGAGTCAGAGGTGCTATGGTAAGATTTTTTTCATCCAGCATTTTGCGGATGGTTTGATCGGACAGAATCATGGGTTATCATGCCTTTCTTTTATTGTATTTTGTATATTGATTGGACACTCGAATCATTTGCGATTTAGAAAATGTAACAGTTCAGCCTTCGGCTTCACCGTTACTCCTGATGCACACAAAATGCTCCAAAGTCGCATTTTGGCGCTTTCACAACTCATAAAATCGCATACAGAGCGATTTTACTCGCGGAATAGTGCAAGGCTGAACTGTTACCAGAAAATTACAGCATAACAAATGTCTGCTTGTCTTTCTTCCACACCCATTGTAACATACAGATAAATGGGGCAGCAATACACGATTGTCAGCAAAGAAAAACGAAGTATATGCCGGTTACCGGAATGGAGCGGACAGTCGTATGTAAGGATATGATATCGTCGTGGAGAATATGGACAGACAGGCGGGAGGACTGCAGGAGTACAAGCCGCCTGCAAAATTGTTACGGATAAGAATTACGAATGAGAGATGAACAGGATGGAAAAGAATTTGACGACCGGCAGCGTCTTTAAAACACTTTTGTATTTTTCGCTGCCCTATTTTCTGGCATATTTTTTACAGACTCTGTACGGTATGGCGGATCTGTTTATAATCGGGCAGTATAATGGCGTGGAGAGCACGACGGCGGTGTCCATCGGCAGTCAGGTCATGCATATGCTGACTGTCATGATCGTCGGGCTGGCGATGGGCGCTACGGTGATGATCGGACAGGCAGTCGGTGCGGGCAGGCGTGAACAGGCGTCTCTTGCCATCGGCAATACGGCTACGCTTTTCATGATCCTGTCCGTTGTCATGACGGCAGTACTGCTGCTTATGGTAAAACCGATTGTCCGCGTGATGTCTACGCCGGCGGAGGCGGTACCGGGGACGATTTCCTATCTTACCGTATGCTTTATCGGCATTCCTTTTATTACCGCCTATAATATTATCAGTTCCGTTTTTCGGGGTATGGGGGATTCTAAGAGTCCGATGTATTTTATCGCGGTTGCCTGTGTGGTCAATATCGTGCTGGACTATCTGCTGATCGGAGGCCTGGGGCTGGGACCTGTGGGTGCGGCGCTTGGCACGACACTGTCCCAGACCATCAGCGTGATCATAGCGCTTTTCGTGATCATCAAAAGGAAAATGGGCATAACGCTCACGGCGGCCGCATTTAAACTGCGGCGGGAGACGATGGGAGGACTCTTGAAGATCGGGATTCCGATTGCCATGCAGGACGGCTTTATCCAGATTGCTTTTATTGTGATTACCATTATTGCAAACAGGAGAGGTCTGAATGACGCCGCCGCGGTGGGGATCGTGGAGAAGATTATCGGGATACTGTTTCTCGTACCGTCTTCCATGCTGCAGTCCGTGTCCGCGCTTTCTGCTCAGAATGTAGGAGCCGGTAAGCATGACCGTGCCCGCAGAACGCTTGGCTATGCGTCTGCGCTGTCAGTGATGTGGGGGCTTGCGGCAGTGGTTCTTATGCAGTTCGACGCGGAGACATTTATCGGGCTTTTTGCGGATAACGCAGAAGTAATCCGTCTCGGGGGACAGTACATGCGCGGGTATGTGTGGGATTCGGCGCTGGCGGGCATTCATTTCTGCTTCAGCGGTTATTTCTGCGCCTACGGGCTGTCGGGGATCTCATTTCTCCACAATTCCTTTTCGATCGTCTGCGTCAGGATTCCGGGGGCCTATTTTGCTTCCGCTTATTTTACCGATACACTGTTCCCGATGGGGCTGGCATCTACCGCGGGCTCGGCGCTCTCGGTAGTGGTCTGTACGGGTGTGTTCTTATGGATGGAGAGGCGGCGGAAGGAGGGCAAGACTGATGAAGTTCTGTCGCGGCTATTATGACGGGGAATACAAACTCAAAGATTATTGATTTTATCTTTGAGTTTGTGCTTTACCTTAAAGGACAAACGTGAACAATATTGTTCATTTTTAATCAGTAATTCATAAGCGTCAATAACTCCGGCACAATAACAAAATCCAAAAAGTCCTGTTGCAAAGCCCAAAAATACAAAGGAATGGTATTCAGACCAGGCTAACTTTCCGCTCATAGTTAAAGAAACAGCCAAAATACCGGTTATAAATAAAATAATACTCGGCACAGACAGGGCGGCATAAACTCGCTTTCTTTTTTGATATATATTAGATAATTCATTCAGATACCCGTAATCAAGTATCAGGGGTTCTTCCTTTAGCACCTTATATTGTTCCTGCTCCGAAAAAGAGCCTAATACAAAAGAACCAATGCCTGTCATAATAAAAATTGCCATTCCCAAATAGCGCCATGTCAAATTTGCAGTAAACATGACATAAGGTATTCCAGTCAATGCCCAGGACATAAATCCTATACCAATATAGAGGCTTATCTTTTTCTGATTTGCAATGTATGCTGTTGCCATTTCTTTGCTTACATAATATCCTCTCTCGTTTCCATCGTTAGTGGCTTTTTCATCTTTTAATAGAAAATCTATGGATCTTTCAAAAACATTGGATAATTGTAATAATTTCTCCGTTTCCGGAAATCCCTGATCATTTTCCCACTTGCTGACTGCCTGTCTGGTTGTTCCGATCTGTTCAGCAAGCGCTTCTTGTGAAAGCCCCTTTTCTTTTCTTAACTTCAACAGTTTTTCTCCGAATGTCATATATGTGTCCTCCTTGATTTTGGTAGGCCAATCTTATCAATTTGGGTTGTAACTTTCCAGCTTTTCTGAGTTGCACATTGTCAACGCCGGGTTGCAAATATGTTATTTACGGCAAAATGGCATTTTGAGGCTGGATTCCGGTGTCATGTGATCCATCACATTATATCATTCAAGAAATCCTTTTTCTATCGGTATTACAAGAAATAAATCTGGAAATATACAGGGAATCTATGGAGATCTGTTAATTTAGGTCTTGGCTGTGCATAACGGTCTATGTATAATGAGAATGCAATCATCAGGTGACTGGAATAAATGAAAGAACAGACGGAGGTCATGAACGTATCCAGTTCGCTGGCAAAACAAATAGCGATTCAAATAGTGTCGGATTACGAGACGAACGACGATACAAAAGAGACGTTTGAGATTGGAGGCTGATGTATATGTGGTTTTTATTTGCAATACTGTCTGCGCTGTTTGCGGCGTTAACGTCTATACTGGCTAAAATCGGTATAGAGGGTGTCAATTCAAACCTTGCCACGGCAATACGGACAGTGGTAGTTGTTGTCATGTCGTGGGGAATGGTGTTTTTGACAAATACGCAGAGCGGCATAGCGCAGATCAGTAAAAAGAGCTGGATTTTTCTGGTGTTATCCGGGCTGGCAACCGGTGCGTCATGGCTCTGCTATTACCGGGCGCTGCAGATCGGGGAAGCCTCAAAGGTGGTGCCTGTAGATAAGCTGAGCGTTGTGATTACCCTTTTACTGGCGTTTATTTTTCTGCATGAGCAATTTACGGTAAAGACGCTGGCTGGCTGTGTGCTGATCGGTGCGGGAACACTGCTTATGGTTGTATGATTTTTCAATGCGCTGTAATCCAGAAACATGCAAGAAAAAGCGGAAAGTCATTGACCGGCAGTTACCATTCTCTGTTTCCGCAGTTCTCTGCCTGCCAGCACAACAGACAGTACAAATGCCGCAAAATCGGCAACAGGACCGGCAAATAATACGCCCATGATCCCGAAGCGGAGCGGGAGCACTATAAGAAGCGGAATCAGGAAGAAAACCTGTCTTGTCAGTGCCAGCAAAGCCCCTTTCATCGCTTTACCAATGGCTGTAAAGAAACTGGAAGAAAGAAGCTGCACGCCGTTTACAAGCACCATAAAAAGATATATGCGCATGAACAGAACCGCAAATTCAAGGTACAGCTTATCGCCGGCTCCGAACAGAGAGATAATATATCCGGGGAAACATTGTAACAGGCAGAAACCGATTGCTGAAACGACCATATTCCATTTGATCGCAAGAAGGTACGCTTCCCGTACACGAGGATATTGCTTTGCCCCGTAGTTAAAACCTATGATCGGCTGGACACCCTGTGATATGCCGACAACAATAGAGAGAATGATCGCATTTGTTTTCATGACGATTCCGCAGGCGGCCAGGGGAATATCGGAACCGTAGACTGTCTTCGCGCCATAATAAGTCAGCGAATTATACAGTACGATCTGCACGAAAGTGATAGCGACCTGATTCACGCTGCTGCTGATTCCCATACTGCAGGTTTTCAGGCTTTCATTTATATCCGGCCGAAAACTCTTTTTTTCAAGATGAATGGTTTTGAAGTGCCATAAATAACGTACAGCGATTATAAAGGATAAAATCTGTCCCAGAATCGTTGCCAGAGCCGCCCCGAAAATACCCCAGTGAAAACCGAAAATGAAAATCGGGTCAAGAATGGTATTGGCAACGGCGCCTGTTACCATGCAGGTCATAGAGTAACGAGGGCTTCCGTCTGCCCGGATCAGATTGCTCATACCGTTTGTTATGATCAGAAACGGCATACCCACTAAAGTGACACCGGCATACTGCCGTGCATAGGGATATACCTCTGCTGTGGCGCCGAATAATTTCAGAAGCTGAGGCAGCAGGCTTTCGCCGATGATCAGATAGGCAAGCCCGAAAATGATCATCAGACTTATGCCGTTTCCGGCTGTTCTGGCCGCTGCTTCCGGCTCCTTATTTCCAAGATAAAGGGAAACACGGGAAGCACTGCCGATTCCGATCAGCAGAGAGATGGCAAGGCAGATAGTTGAAAACGGATAGGAAACATTGGTTGCGGCGTTGCCCAGATATCCGACACCCTGACCAATGAATATCTGATCTACAATATTATAGAGAGAACCTACCAGTGTTGCCGTAATACTTGGAATGGCAAAGCTTTTCAACAGTTTCGGGATCTTCTCATATCCCAGCGGATTTTCAGTCATCAAATTCCGCCTCCTTTCTCTCGATCTGAAGCGAGGCCGTAATATTCCTGCCGGCCCGCATAAGCAGATCAGTCAGAAGCTTTTTTTCCTCTTCGCTGAAGTCTTGCAGTAAAAGCGTCTCTGTCTTTTCACAGACCGTCCGTATGTCTTCAAGAACAGACAGTGCACGGTCGGTGGGATACAGTCTCCATGTCCGCTTGTCCTGATCATTGGGGGTGCGGGTGATCATTCCCTGTTTTTCCAATGCCGCGATTGTCCGTACAATATTGCTCGGATGGACATAAAAGATATCCATCAGGGAATCCTGCATAATGCCGGGAGAGGCACATATTTTGATTAAAAACATATGCTGGCTGCTGTTGACTCCGAAGGGCGCCAGCTGTTTGTCCAGATAAATCTTGTAGAAACGGTCCGCAACCGATAGCCATTTTAATAATTTCATAGATAACTTACCTCCGATCTGAAATAGTATATCACTATATGTGTGCGCACGCAATTATATAATTTGCCGCAGATGGTTCAAAGACGGAAGATGGTTACTGGAACGGAGTGAAGAGTAATGGAAGATGTGCTGGATTCATGGCGTAATTTCGTATTGTGTATATGTTCCATATAAAGTAAAATGGTGGAATAAGGCAAAGCGGGATTTTGAAACCGGTGGAACAGTGAAACAAAGTAAAACAAAGAGGAGGGCATCATATGGAAAATTTGATGTACATGATGATGATTGAGAAAAGCAAAACTTATAATAAACTGACAAAGCAGGTAGTGATGGAACACGTTGAGAATATAAGAAAGCTGGACGATGAGGGAAAACTGGAAATCTGCGGTGTTTTTAAGGGCTATCCGGGGATGGCAGGCATGTATATCCTGAAAACAGAGAGCCGTGAAGAGGCAGAAGAAATATGTAAGGCAGAGCCGCTGGTTACGGGAGGATATGCAACCTGGAAATTAGTCGGTTTACAGATTGCCAACCGGGAAAATAATTATTTATTGTAAAGCAGCGCATGAAAGTATAAAGTACTGCAAAATGTTTTCTGAAGTAACAGTTGTGCCTTTGTCAATCAGAGGTACTGATTTCTAAGGGAGAAATGATAAGATGAAATTAAATGCGATCCATCATGTTGCGATTATTGTATCAGATATACAGGCGGCAAAGGATTTCTATGTTCATAAACTCGGCTTCGAGGTGATCAGGGAAAACTATCGGGATCAGAGAAAGGACTGGAAACTGGACCTGAAAATCGGAGATGGTGCGGAGGCGGTTGAACTGGAAATCTTTGCGGAACCAGATCCGCCCGGGCGTGTCAGCCGGCCCGAAGCCTGCGGCCTGCGTCATCTGGCCTTTCGTGTAGAAGATGTTGCGGCAGCCGTAGAAGAGTTGAAAGAATGCGGCATTGAATGTGAGCCGATCCGGTATGATGAGTATACCCATAAAAAGATGACATTTTTCTTTGATCCGGACGGGCTGCCGCTGGAACTGCATGAATAAGTTTATAATGAATGATTCGGAGGGACTATGCAGCAGATCATAGAGTACTTTAAAAGCGATCGGCCGGAACACTGGCTGCATCAGATAGGAAAGAGCGACTGGATAGCAGGACAGTACCTGTATCAATTGTTAAGCGAAAACAAGCTTGGCGATATTGTGGGTAAAGACCCGAAAGTATTGCTGCTTGTCAATGGTGATGAGCTCATTTCGTTTTGTACCTATTCGGAAGAAGATGATATCCGTCCGACCAGACTGACTCCATGGATCGGGTTTGTGTATACGTTTCCTGAGCATAGAGGTCATCATTATGTTGGAAAGCTGTTTCAGGAGATCGAAAAGCTGGCCAGAGCAGAGAACGTGCATGACATTTTTATTTCAACAGATCATATCGGATTATATGAAAAGTATGGGTTTGAATTTTATCAGATGATGCGCGATGTACGTGGGGAGCCTTCCAGAGTTTACAGAAAACATATAAATTAAGAAAAATAGACAAATGATAAATATTTTCACAGAGAATTTCCATGACTTGCACAAAACAATGCAATCGCATATCGGATATGAGCATTGCAGGGTGACGAATTATGGTTTTTAGGGGGCAGAAAACTGAAAACATATGAACCTTATTGCAAGGATAAGGCTTTCAGATGAAAATGATTTATGTGATAAGGAGAGCATGACATGGAGAAAAAAGTCGCAGCAGAAACAGAAAGGTTGATATTAAGAAGATACAAAAAAGAAGATATACAGGACTTGTTTGAATATTTATCTGATCAGGAGGTTGTGAAATACGAACCTTATAAACCGCTGACTTTAAATGAAGCAAAAGAAAACCTTGCATGGCGCATAAGTACAGATGAAATGATTGCTGTTGAATTGAAAGATTCCCACAAGATGATTGGAAATGTATATATGGGAAAGCGCGACTTTGAAGCACTGGAAATAGGGTATGTATTTAATCGAAATTACTGGGGACACGGTTACGCTGCCGAGAGCTGCAGTGCTTTAATCGAGCAGGCATTTTCAAATGGCATACACAGGATCTATGCAGAGTGTGATCCTGACAACAGGAACTCATGGAAATTGCTTGAAGCGTTAGGATTTCAACGCGAAGCCCATTTCAGGAAGAATGTATATTTCTGGAAAGATGAGACTGAAAAAGCAATCTGGAAAGATACATATGTATATGCCAGATTAAACGATAATGTGTAAATAAAGGCTTGTTTGAACAGGACAGTCTGTTGTCCGCATGGTGAGGGCGAATGAAATTAAAAAATATTTTGATTGTTGTGAAAGACATTGAAAAATCCAGACAATTTTATCATGATCTGTTCGGTCTTGAAGTGGTGCTTGATCATGACGGCAACATGATTTTGACGGAGGGCCTTGTGCTTCAGGATGAGAGGATCTGGAAGGAGTTTCTGGGGAAAGATATTACGCCGCAAAACAATTCCTGTGAGTTGTATTTTGAAGAACAGAATATAGAAGTATTTATTGAAAAACTGGAAACGTTATATCCGTCTATACAATATGTGAATCGGCTTATGACGCATAGCCAGGGAAAAAAGGTGATACGCTTTTATGATCTCGACGGCAATCTGATTGAGGTGGGAACACCGATGTAATGTGGTGACGGGAATATCCTGTACGGAGTGGTGGCAGATATTTTTTATAAATGGATACGTGAAAAATATTTATGAAGGTAGATGTGGCTAAAAGAAAAAAATAAGGAAACCTTGATATTTTCTAGTTTTCCTTACTTTTAAACAAATGCGGAAGATGGGACTTGAAGGTTTGTCCTGTCGTGAAACCCGCATAGCGGGTGGTTAATATTTCGCATGTTTCCGTGTCTCTGTTGAGAAACGGAAACATACTCAACAGGGTCTATCCGACCCATAAAATTGATGTTTTTGAGAGGGAAAAGGGAATTTTTCCTCTCAAAAATCCTTTTGTAAATGTTCATGTTAAAACGGACATATTGATAATCCGACAGGAAGATAGTATTTTGCAGCATAGGGTACTATTTGGAAAAGTATGATATTGTAAGATATAAAGAAAGGAATAATAAAAGCCCCTCGGATGAGGGGCGGTGAGACAACAGACTGTACTATTTGTCGTTCATTAGGACGATAAAATCGTCAGGGGAAATTGCTTTCACCATTCCCTGTTGATAGTCTTTTACATTTCTGGTAATAATGTAATCCAGATCTGCTTTTACAGATACCCTTTCAACCACAGCATCTTCATAATCGCTAATAGACGATGCAAGAGCATCTATACATTCAGCACCTGATACCGTGAGTATTCCAATGAGGGAATACAACTTCTCCATTACCTGTTTGGCCTGGTCTGCACTATGAAGGTGTTTTCTCACCAGATAGTAAATATCTGTTGCAGAACTCGCGGTAATATACATGTCCATCGTATGATTCGCAGCCATAATAAAGACCGCTTCGGCACTTTCGTTCCAAGGTTCTCTGGAGGTCAGTGCGTCAATGATCACATTAGTATCAATCAGTACTTTCAATTATTTTGCACCAAGCCTTTCTCTTTTTGATTCCTCTATATCTGCATCTTTGGGGAGGATGCCAAATAAGGATTTTGCAGTTTCCACTCTGTCCTGATAGGGATTGGTCAGTTTTGCTATTACTTTTCCGTTTTTCGTGATAAAGACATCTTCCGTAGCGGATATAATCAGATACTTTCCAAGATTATTTTTAAGCTCTGTTGCGCTGATCGACATACAACCACTCCTTTCTTTGTACTATTATTATATCCGAATCGAATGATTTAAGCAACTGTTTTAGCTAAAACGATATCTTTCTCAACTCAATCTAAAGTATAATATATCATCAAGATATAAAGGACGGTTATATATTTGTGACTGTAGTAAAAAGGGTAAATTTATAAATAGGGAAGTCTGGTTTGTGAATTGCCAATCATTATTATTTCTCAATTAAATATAGGGTTATACAAGGCAGTTCAACATTGTATAACACCCACAAAAAAGGCAGGCTGATCCTTTGTAGGGCGGTCTGTTTTTATAATGGATGTTGTGGGTATTATACAAGAAAGGAGTGGTATACAAATTTTGTCCTCTGCAATGGGGAATGAATCCTATCCTGTAATTGGGGATTCCATTTAGGCTGTACCTGTTTCGGTGCGACAGAAGTAGTCTGAAAATGTGCGGAGCAATTTGCTCATTATTTTTATCATATATGTGTAGGGTGTAAGCATTAAGGAGGAAAATGGCAAGAAGAAATTTAAAAGATTAGTTTTTGCAAGCAATTAACAATAGTTTCAAAGAAAATATGGATAAACATGCAGACAAAGCAAACGGTATCAGAAATACCGATAAAATATATTTTTATTCATCAAGAAGTAATCTAGTAGATTTATCTGCTAATTTTGCAAATTATATGCGAGAGGTATATCCAGAAGTACATAAAGTAAGCGACATTCAAGCAGAGCATATACAATGTTTTTTGAACTCAAAGACAGAAATATGTAGCCAATTATCTTTAAATCAATATGGTGCCATGTTTCGGAAATTAGAAAATTGTATCAATGCAAATAATTATGAATTCCAAAGATTTCTGCTGCGGGGGAAAACCAGGGTAAAACTGGAAATCCTATTGCTGTGTATAGGATATAACATCAATAAACTGCATGTAAAAATCCAAAATGAATGTACCGGGAGTCATTTTTTTCCAGTAAAAGAGACATCATAAAAGCCAAGAAAAACAAAAGCCTTATTTAAGTATGCCCAAATTCCAGAAAGTTTCTAAAACAAAAAATCTGTATCCAGTTTTTTTCATAAAATAGAACGAAGGTGCCGCTCAAACATCTATTTTGATGATTTTGCGACACCCTCTTTTGTGTTCAGAAACTTTTGACCATACATAAAACGATTCAGTAATTCCAGATGACGCAACATGCCATAAAATTCATCTATAAAATTCGTTACAAAATTCTTGACATGAGTGAAGCATACATGTAACAATTAGTAAAAATACAATTTTACTAATTGCTGTGCGGATGCAGAGACATAAAAGCGGAAAATACAGTAGCTTATAAGGGGATTACAAATGCTTAAGATTGCTATATGTGATGACGAGATTCACTTTTGCGACATTTTGAAAGAAATAGTATCGCAATATTTATTTGAAAGTGGGTTTGTCTTTCAAATAGACGTATTTAATTCCGGGAAGCAGTTTGTAGCTTTAGGAATAGAAATGCTTCAATATTCTATTCTCTTTTTAGATATTAATTTAGATGAAATTAGTGGAATTGCAATAGCAAAAAAGATTCGAGAAATAGATAAAGAGATGAGTATTGTATTTGTAACAGCACATACGGATTATACATTGGAAGGTTATAAAGTAAACGCTACTCGGTACTTGTTAAAAAGAAGTGCAAATATTCGTTTCGCAATTGATGAGTGTATGGATGCAATTGTAGAAAAAATGAACTGTTCGATTGTCAGAAAAAAATTTGTGTTCAGAGAGGGTATACGAGATATTTCATTGAACAGATTATTGTATATAGAAAGTAATTTACATAAACTTGAATTTCATGTTATGGAAGATATTTTAAAGACTTACACTATGTATGACACGTTAAATAATATAGATTCTGAATTGATTGGTTGTGGTTTTGTAAGAATACATCAGAGTTATCTTGTAAACTTAAAATATATAGAGAGTATTGCTAAGTATAAAGCGATATTAACGAATGGAATGGAACTAATTATATCTCGAACAAGATATACATATGTTAAAGATAAGCTTATGACTTGCCAAGGGAAATTTGGATGACTATATGTATTAGTTAGCTGTAATGAAGAATTGTATAATTCTAAATTTGAATGTAATTTGTGTGCGGGGGATATACACAAATGAATGAATTTTGTGAATTTTATAAAAGGAATTGACATTTTCTGCTATAATTAAGACACTTTCTGCAAGATGAATTGATTTTGTAATTGAAATATTGTTAAATGACCATAAGACCATTAAAGCACTAATGGAAACTTGCTTAAACTTAATGAGTAAAGTGTAAAAACAAAAGGAGGGAAATTCAATGGAAAAGATGACAAAAGAAGAGCAGCTAGCTGTAGTGGCCGGAATCACATGTCCTTTATGCGGTTATTCTACAAGTAATGTTCTTGCATATTCAGCACATGGTTGGTGTCATATAGCAGATGAAGTTGGAATTGGGACAGGAAACTAATTCTGTGTATGAAAATGTAAGCTGAGCATGGTGATATGTTGGTGAGACAATATATTACCATGCTTATTTACAGTAAGGAGACTTTTGAGATGAAATGTCCAGTAGTTATTCAACACGATGAAATGGATTGTGGTGCGGCATGCCTGGCGATGGTAGGTCGATATTACGGAATAAAAATGCCCTTGGTAAAATATCGCGATCTTTTGTATTTTGATAATAATGGAACGACAGTTTTTGATATTATTCAAGCGGCGGAGCAGTTAAAATTGAATGCGTGTCCACTTAAAGGTACAATAGATAAATTATTAGAGGCAGTTACCAATAAACAAGTCAAATTACCTTGTATAGCACTAATAAAGTCTGAGCGGTATTATCATTATATAGTTATATATAATATAAAGGGGCATAAAGTGAAGTATGCAGATCCTTCGGATGGTATACATACAGTATCAATAGATGAATTTAATAAAATGTATCAAAATGTTATCATATCAATTGATAAAAATGATGATTTTGAGAAAATAGAATATAAAAGAAAATCTTTTTTGATAATTAATAATATAGTTGCAGAAAATGGGAAATTGTTATGTGAGCTTTTTCTATTTTCAATTATTATAATTGTGCTTAGTATATGTGGAAGTATACTCATCGAATTTACTATAAACTCTGCGCTAAATCATTCTGACACAGGCTTTCATGGTGCGGATATATCTTATGATATCAGTGTCGAAAAAACGAAAACAATAGTGGCCGTTTTTAATCAAGTGATAGAAATTCTAGTTCATAAGCCTATTATTATTTTATATATATTATTGATTGTCTATGGATTGCGGCTTGCTATTGAATTAGAAAAAAGTTTTATTGTAACTAAAATGGCATGTAATATTGAACAGCGAATGTCAACAATGTTTTTCGATAAGATGATTTCAGTACCTTTGAATGTCTTTAAAGGAAAAAAGACAGGGGAATTTATTACCAGGTTTACAGATGTACGACGTTTAAATAGCTTTTTAGTGAATATTGTGACGACGAGTATACTTAACATAACTTTTGTTATAGGATTTGGATTATTTTTATTTTTAATAAGTAGTCAATTATTTGTATATACTTTTATTATTGTGATCTTGTTTACAGGATTTACATTGTTTTTTCAAAAAATAATAAGAAAGAAAAGCTTTGGTGTCTTTAATAATGTTGCGCAGGTTGTTTCAGTAGTTGAAGAATCTATTAAAGGGATTGAATTAATAAAGACATATGGTTTGGAAAAAGAGAGAACTTTAACATTTAAAGATAAATTAGATAACTATATTTATTCGTTTCGAAAACTTGCAAATTTGAGATTTATACATAATAATATTGCAAATTGGATATCTGGGTTTGGGAATTTTATTATTATTTATATGGGCATTAGTATGTGTATGAACGACAATTTATCGTTTAGTACGCTTTTAATATATTATATACTGTTGTCAAATTTTATGGTTGCCGTTTCAAGATTAGTGTGTATACAGCCGGAGTTATCTGAAGCAATAATAGCATTTGAACGTATTGAAGATGTGTTGGAATGTGAAAGTGATATAAGGAATAGTGTTGGAAAATGTGTTGATTGTATCAATGATTTAGAAATGCAGGATGTTGGTTATCATTATGGATTAAGAACACAGGTATTTGATAATATTTCATTAAAAATATGTAAGGGGGAAAAAATATTAATACAAGGGAGTAATGGCAGCGGTAAGTCTACTTTGGCACATATTCTTATAGGTAATTATAGAGATATTCAAGGTAATGTAGAATATGATGGTATGCAAAATGTGAGCTTATCTTCTATAAAAAGCAATATAACATATCTCAATCAAGATGTATTTTTATTTCATGATTCTATTTTTAATAATATTGTGATAGGGCAAAATAATGTTTCACAGGAACAGTTTATTCAGATTTGCAAAATAACTGGGGTTGACGAAATTGCAAATGGTTTTGCTGAAAAGTACGACCATATAATATGTGACAATGGTGCTAATCTTTCAGGTGGTCAAAGGCAAAAGATTGCGTTGGCAAGGGCATTATTGCGAAATACGCCAATTTATATTTTTGATGAGAGCACAAGTAATTTAGATGAAAATTCTGCAAAAGAGTTTTTAGAAATCGTAAAGACATATTTAGCAGATAAGACAATTCTTATTATTTCACACAATGAAATATTTAAAGGGTTCGTTGACAAAACATATTTAATTGAGAAAGGACAAATTAAATGTTAAAACTAGTTAATCTGACCAAATGTTATAAAGATAAAAATGCTGTACATGATTTTAGCTTCGAAATAGAAAGAGGACATATCTATGGGATCGTAGGCCCTAACGGAGCGGGAAAGACTACTTTCTTTAAGTTGCTTGCAGGATTGGCGAAACCGACTTCCGGGGAAATAATTGTATCAAAAGGGGAATCAATCGAAAAGTTTAGAGAAAAGATGAGTTTTATGATTGAGAACCCTTATCTTTATGAGAGCATGACAGCATTTGAAAATATGAAAATAATCGGAGGAATAAAAGGTGAATTAGATGAAGGTAAGTTAAAATACCTTTTAAAAACTGTAAAGTTAGATAATACCGGAAAAAAGAAAGTGAAACATTTTTCGCTTGGTATGAAGCAAAGATTGGGGATAGCCTGTGCACTTGCATCAAACCCGGAGGTAGTAGTGCTCGATGAACCTATGAATGGTGTGGATCCGGAAGGTATTGTAGAGTTGAGGGAATTATTACTGACATTATGCAAAGAAAAGAATATCACTTTGCTTGTATCCAGCCATATATTGGGAGAATTGTATCAACTTTCAACAGACTTTATTTTTATTAAGAACGGACATGTTGTAAAAAGAATCAACAAAGAAAGTCTGGAAAATACAAGCACCGGAATTATTGAAGTCGAAACAACTGATATATCAAAAACATACGAGTATTTACAAAGTGTATATGGAAAGAAGAAGGTTTCTATAGATAATGATTTGATCAGATTAGAAACGGGTTTGATAGAAGTAGCTGAACTTTCAAGGAAACTTAGTGAAGCAGGGTTTATTATAACAAAGATTAATTCGCTGCCGCTTAATCTTGAACAATATTACATGAGGGAGATTGTTGGTAATGAGAATTCAAAATTTGTATAAAATTGAATTGTATCGATTTGTTCATTCATATTTTATTTTTGTTTGTATGATTGCAGGATTTTTAGTAACGCTTTTCCTGGCGTCTCATAATTCAGATGCCCTGATGGGTGACGGTACATCTGTCGGTACAGTCACTGCAACAATGAAGGTAGCCAATCTGATTGTAGTGTTAGTTGTTTCCGTGGCGATTTCAAATTATGTGGGTAGAGAGTTTAAGCAGAAAACAATATATTATGAAGTGATGAGAGGGTATAAATTGTGGGAAATTAGTGTTATAAAGAGTATTACATGTGGTATTGTATTGCCTGTAATGTTAGAATTATGCATATTGATTTTTTATGTGACAATTCCGGGAACATTAGAACTGTTTGCCTTTACACATATATTATTTATGTTTTTTATATTGTGGCATATATGCTCCTGTACAACATTATATGTTTTGCTTTGCAAGAACGGTTCTCTGGGAGGCTGCTTAGCCTTTGTCAGGTTTACTTTGTTAGAAGTAATGATTCTGTTTGTATTAAAGCCCTTTATGTCGAATAGTTTATATAACAGCTGTAAACCACTATTTATTATGAGCCAGTGGAGTGCTGTAATTAATGCAGATTTTATTATACCTGTAGAGTATATGTCGGGCATTATAGGTGGAGCGGTCATTGAATATTTTGTATTAATTGTGTTAATACAGGTTTATTCAAAAAAGAATGATTTATGATGGAGCGATTGTTAATGAAGATAAGTAATTTGTGTAGAATTGAGTTGTATCGTTTTTGGCACTCAATGTCAATTATTAAGTATATTTTTATCATTCCGTTAATCTTATTCTTTATGAGTTACATTAATATTGCGGATATGGAAAATGAAATTACAGAGAAACTGGTTTGGGCCTCGATGGCACCTGATTTTTCATATTTGATAGTGTTTATCTGCGCTGTAATTGCAGTATATGTCGGAAGAGAATTCCGGCAGAGGACTATAAATTATGAAATAATGAGAGGATATAATTTTTGTCAGATTGCATGGTCAAAAACAATTACATGCGGGATTCTTATTTCAGGCATAATTGTGATATGTATGATGGCATATTTAAGCATTTTTACGGCAGTAAAATGTGACGATTGTGTTATACGTATTTTTTGTATATTTATTCTGTTTTTTCATATTTGTTCAAGTGCAACTCTCTATATATTGCTATTTCGTAATCCGGTAGCTGGAGGCGTTGTGGCTTTTTTTAGATTTATGGTATTTGAAAGAATTTTGCAAATAATAGTATCTGCTTTACCTATAGATGGAATTGAAATGCTAATTACGAAATCAATGATTTTTAACCAATGGATTAAACTGATCAGCATAGAAGAAACATTAAATATGGAATATATACGATTAATTATTGTAGCAGCTTTAATTGAATATGTGGTATTACAAAGTATTTTAAGGCTGAGTTCTGAAGTAATAGACATCTAAATAATAACAACGAGTTGCTCATTTTGTTTACAGAATTAAAGAAGGCTGGAAACCTTGATAAAAATCAACGCTTTCAGCCTTTTAAGGATACTGCGGAAGATGGGACTTGAACCCACACGTCGTTTCCAACACTAGATCCTTAGTCTAGCCTGTCTGCCAATTCCAGCACTTCCGCATACGTTTACAACGCAAGTAATATCTTACTATTACAATCTCAAAAAGTCAAGAGATTTCCATTCATTTTTTTTACATTTATTTCATTTCTACGGGCGCAGATACCTTCTTTGAAATTTTTTATAAATTAATTCAGAAAGATTTACAAAGGGGCTTGACATAAAGCATAAAAGACGATAGAATAACATTTGTTCGCAGGAATGGCGGAATTGGCAGACGCGCACGGTTCAGGTCCGTGTGGTAGCAATACCATGAGAGTTCAAGTCTCTTTTCCTGCACTGGATCAAAAATGAGGAAACCTTTCATTAATAATGGAGGTTCCTCATTTTTTGTTGTTTAAGTGCAATGTATGATTTTGTTTTCATCAAACAACCAAACAAAAAAAGGCAAATTATCACACGTTAGACTATTTCCAAGGGTCGGATACTCCTCTATAATGAAATTTAAGCAGATGAATGACGATATAGTTGACAATGCTTAGGAAGGGTTATGGAGGGGTATTATGCAATATGGACATTTTGACAATGAAAAAAGAGAGTATGTGATCGACAGGGTTGATCTGCCCTGCTCATGGACGAACTACCTTGGTGTGGAGGATATGGCGGCTGTGGTGAACCATACGGCAGGCGGATATCTGTTCTACAAGACGCCGGAATACCATCGGATCAGCCGCTTCAGGGGCAATGCGGTGCCTATGGACAGACCGGGCTTCTACGTATACTTAAGGGATAACGAGAATGCGGATTACTGGTCCGTATCATGGC
Organism: uncultured Lachnospiraceae bacterium; assembly: GCA_937920345.1. Classification (GTDB taxonomy): domain Bacteria; phylum Bacillota; class Clostridia; order Lachnospirales; family Lachnospiraceae; genus UBA3282. The sequence continues at coordinate 83,649 of CALGVA010000066.1, read as the reverse complement.
AGCCGGTCGGCAAGCCGCTTGATCAGGCGAAATACAGCTGTCGTCACGGCATGTCCTATACGGTGTACGAGTGCGAGTACGAGGGGATCAAGGCGTCGCAGACAATGGTGATTCCCCGGGGAGAGGCGGTACAGCTCTGGGATGTCAGGGTGAAGAACGTAAGTGAAAAAGTACGGAAGCTGAGCGTGTTTTCCTATCTGGAATTTTCTTTCCATCATATCATGATTGATAACCAGAATTATCAGATGAGCCTGTATTGTGCGGGCGCTTCCTACGAGGATGGAATCATCGAGGAGGATCTGTTCTATGAGGAAGAGGGCTATCAGTACTTTACTGCCAGCTTCGAGCCGGACGGGTTCGACTGTATGCGGGATAAATTCATCGGTACATATAACACGGAGACGAATCCGGAGGCAGTGGCGGCGGGCAGATGTTCTTCTTCTTATGAAAAAGGAGGAAACCACTGCGGCAGTCTGCAGAAGGACCTGGAACTGCAGCCAGGCGAAGAAGTGCGTCTGATCTTTATGCTGGGCGAGGGCAGAAGAGAAGAGGGCAGACGCGTGCGCGAGAAATATGCAGACGAAGCGGCAGTGGACGCGGTTTATGCGGATTTGCGGCAGTACTGGGAAGACAAATGCGGGAAACTGCAGATTCAGACGCCGAACGAAGGCATGAATACGCTGATCAACACATGGACGTTATACCAGTCGGAGATCAATGTGATGTTCTCAAGGTTTGCCTCTTTCATAGAGGTTGGCGGACGAGTGGGACTTGGATACAGAGATACGGCGCAGGATGCCATGACGGTGCCGCATTCCAATCCGGAGAAATGCAGGGAGCGGATCGAACAGCTGATGCGCGGGCTGACAAGCGCAGGCTACGGGCTGCATCTTTTCCAGCCGGAATGGTTTGTGGAAAACAAAGGTGCGAAGCCGTTCAAGTCGCCTACCGTCATTCCGGAACCGGATAAAAACAGCATTATACATGGTTTGAAAGACGCCTGCTCCGACGATGCACTGTGGCTTGTAGCAGCGGTTACGGAGTATATCAAGGAGACGGGAGACCTGTCCTTCGCTTCTGTGGAACTTCCTTATGCGGATACGTTTATGGATGGCAGCGGGGAGAAAGAAACGGTTTATGAGCATTTAAAGAGAATCCTCGATTTCTCCACCGAACAGGTAGGACAGACAGGAATCTGTAAAGGACTTCGGGCAGACTGGAACGACTGTCTGAACTTAGGCGGCGGAGAGAGCGCTATGGTCAGCTTCCTGCATTACTGGGCGCTGCAGCATTTTATCGGGCTGGCAGGACGGCTGGAACGCGGGGAAGATGTAGAGAAGTACACGGCGGTGGCACAGAAGGTAAAGGACGTATGCAACACGCAGCTCTGGGACGGCGAGTGGTTCATACGCGGCATTACTGCGAGAGGCAGGAAGATCGGTACACAGGAAGACGCTGAGGGCAGGGTACACCTGGAGTCCAACGCATGGGCGGTTCTGTCCGGCGCAGCGGACGACGGGAAGGCGGATCAGGCGCTTGCAGCGATCGACGAGTATCTGTACACGCCGTACGGAATCCTTTTAAATACGCCATCCTATACCGTACCGGATGATGATATCGGGTTTGTCACCAGAGTTTATCCGGGTCTGAAGGAGAATGGTGCAATTTTCTCCCATCCCAACCCGTGGGCATGGGCGGCGGCATGTATGAGGGGACGCGGTGATCTGGCGATGAAGTTCTATGATGCGCTCTGTCCGTACTGGCAGAATGACAAGATCGAAATCAGAGAGTCGGAGCCTTATTCCTATTGTCAGTTTGTGGCCGGGAAGGACCACAGCGCGTTCGGCAGGGCGAGACATCCGTTCATGACAGGTTCAGGCGGCTGGTCGTACTTCTCGGCGACCAGATATATGCTGGGGATCTGGCCGGATTATGATGAACTGAAGATCGATCCGTGTATCCCCGCGGACTGGAAGGAATACAGGGTAACACGTGTCTGGAGAGGGGCAGAATATAACATAACAGTCAGCAATCCGGCGAATGTCATGAAGGGGATCAGAGAGATTCGCGTGGATGGTGTAAGTGTTGATAAGATTACACCACAGGCAGCGGGGAGCAGCCACACTGTGGAAGTTGTGATGGGATAACAGGCGCCAGAGATAACGGGAATAAAATCTGGCGGATCAGACACAGGAGCAAGCGGCGGAAGGATGCAAATAACATAACAAGGAGGAGACGCTATGATCAAGTTTGGAACAGGCGGCTGGCGTGCAGTCATCGGAGACGAATTTACGAAGGAAAATATTCAGATTTTATCCAGAGCAATCTGTGATAAGATGAAGGAAGAGAAGGTGGAACAGGAAGGAATTGTCTTGGGCTATGACAGACGTTTTCTGTCCAAAGAGGCAATGCAGTGGGCGGCGCAGGTTTTTGCCGCAGAGGGGATTAAAGCATATCTGATCAATAAATCGGCGCCCACACCGCTCGTTATGTTCTATGTGATGAAGCATGAATTTCATTATGGCATGATGATCACGGCGAGCCATAACCCGGCGATCTATAACGGCATTAAGGTGTTCACTTTCGGCGGCAGGGATGCGGACGAGGTCCAGACGGCGGATATGGAGCGCTATATCAACGAGGTGACGGATATTCCGGTAGATGAGATGGTGTATGCGGAGGGAATCGAGAAGGGACTGATCGAAGAGATCTACCCGCTTAACGAATATCTGGACAGCATTATCGATACGGTGGATATGGACAAGGTGAAGAAACGCGGACTGCGGGTTGCACTTGACCCGATGTACGGCGTCAGCGAGACTTCTCTGAAAACGATTCTTATGACCGCCAGATGTGAGGTGGAGACGATCCATGAGAGGCATGATACACTGTTCGGCGGTAAGCTGCCGGCACCTACTGCGGAGACGCTTCGCGCACTGCAGAATTATGTGATCGACAGAAGGTGTGATCTGGGTATTGCAACGGACGGTGACGCGGACCGGATCGGGGTGATTGATGATAAGGGTAATTTCCTGCACCCGAATGATATACTTGTGCTGCTGTATTATTATCTGGTAAAATATAAAGGATGGCACGGACCGGCAGTCAGAAATATCTGTACCACACATCTGCTCGACAGGGTGGCGGAGACTTTTGGCGAGAAGTGTTATGAAGTTCCGGTAGGATTCAAACATATTTCAGCCAAGATGTTTGCAACGGATGCGATCATCGGCGGAGAGTCCTCCGGTGGCATGGCGGTGCGGGGTCATATCAAAGGTAAGGACGGAATCTATGCTTCTGCGCTTCTGGTGGAGATGATTGCCGTTACCGGCATGAAGCTGTCGGAGATCATGGAGACGATCCGCAAGGAATACGGCGGCATGGCGTTAGAAGAGAGAGACTACCGTTTCAGCCCTAAGAAAAAGGATGAGATTCGTAAACTGCTGCTCGAGGAGAAACAGCTTCCGGAGATTCCTTATGAGGTTGAGAACATATCTTATCTGGACGGTCTGAAGATCTATTTAAAGGACGGCGGATGGATATCCGTGCGGTTTTCCGGCACGGAGCCGCTTCTTCGAATCTTCTGCGAGATGAAGGACAAGAGTGCGGCCGCAGCTTTTTGCGAAGTGTTTGAAAAATATCTGGAATTATAAATCTACGGATACTCCGCCGGGTTACTTCGGCGGAGTTCGTTTGCGGTCAGGAGTGAAAATGAAGTATACAGGCGATAAGATGTTTTATCGGAAAACTGCGAGAATAGCCGTACCGATCATTATCCAGAACGGTTTTACATTTCTGGTAAACTTTGTGGATAATATCATGGTGGGGCAGCTTGGGACAGAAGCGATGTCCGGCGTTGCCATTGTCAATCAGCTTCTGTTTGTGTTTAACATATGTATTCTGGGAATCATAGCCGGAGCCAGTATTTTCGGGGCGCAGTTTTACGGAAGTAAAGACTGTGAAGGCTTGCGGGAGACGTTTCGCTTCCGCTTTTTTGCATGTGTGCTTATGGCTGTCATGGCGTTGTTTCTTTTCAGGGAATTCGGAGAAAGACTGATCAGTTTGTTTCTGCATTCTACGGATCATGAAGCCGTATGGACGACGCTTGTGTTCGGTAAGGAATATCTGGCAGTCTTACTGCTCAGTCTGATTCCGTCGGCTATTACACAGGCATATGCCAGCACGCAGAAGGACATGGGAGAGACAATACTCCCGATGTGTTCCGGCGTGGCGGCGGTTTTACTGAATACGGCCCTGAATTATGTATTGATATTCGGCCGCTTCGGATGTCCGGCATTGGGCGTTAAGGGAGCGGCTGTCGCGACCGTGGCGGCGCGTTTTGCAGAATGCATAATGATAGTCGCGGTCAGTCATTTTCACAGCGGGAAATACTGGTTTACAGAGGGCGCGTTCCGGTCTTTGCATATATCGTCTGATTTAATGAAGAAGATTCTGATGAAAGGATCGCCGCTGATGATCAATGAGATGTTCTGGTCTCTCGGAACGGTCATGATGGTGCAGTGCTATTCTGTAAGAGGCATTCATGTTGTGGCGGGAATCAATATAGCGACTACGATCTATAATGTGTTCAGTATTATCTACCTTGCGATAGGCAGCAGCATAGCCATTATTATCGGACAGCTGCTGGGCGCCGGGAAGATGGAGGAGGCAAGAGAGACAGACCGTAAACTGATTTTTCTTGCGCTTGCGAGCAGTGTGGTCAGCGGACTGATCATCATTGTTTCGGCGCCGTTTTATCCGAAAATATATAATACGACGGAGGAAGTGCGCAGAATGGCGGTGCAGTTTATGTATATTCTGGGAATCTGTGCACCGATGGCGGCTTATATGCACGCGGCTTTTTTTACGATTCGGGCAGGCGGCAGCACATGGATCACAATGCTGTTTGACAGTTCCGGCCTGTGGCTGGTCAGCATTCCGCTTGCCTATATGCTGACACGGTATACGGATATGCCGATTGTACTGATATACGGGATCTGTCAGGCTGCCGACCTGTTGAAATGTATATTTGGATTTATTCTGGTTAAAAAAGGAATCTGGCTGAACAATATTGTTGCAGTTAAGAGATGAAACATATGATATAATCAGTGCAAAGGAAAAACAAACGGCGGCGCATTCAAAGGAATTACAAATTATGAAGAAAATAATCGAGGCGATAAGACAAAGATTTGGCGGAAGGAAATCACTCCGGTGGAGTATGGTGAAAAGGCTCCTGTTCGGTTGGTTTTTTCCGCTTTTTATGCTTATCTTTATTATCGTTTTCTTTGTGTCGTCCAACAGTCATAGACAGATCAAACAGACGATCATGACGTCTCTGGAGAAGAGTACACAGATCATGCGGCTGCAGCTTAAGGATTGCGAGACGGCATCCAAGAATGCTTCCTATATTCCGACGATTGCCGAAGCTTATAAGGAATATCTTGAAGATAATGAGGAGGGGAAGGAGAACGCGTTTGGCAAGCGCGCGGTCGTCTTCCTGGAACAGCAGTATGCATGGCACGATAACTGCAGGACGGCGGAATTGATTATGCTGGATTTCCCGAAGGAGAAGTACTATGTAATGAATAACAGTGTCGGCGGTACCTATCGTGACATTGAATTTTTCTATGATGTGGCACTGGATCGGGTTCTGGAGGCTGCGCAGACGCTTGATACAAGCACGACGCTGGTCGGGGTAGAGGGAAGAGTCTATATGGTGCGCAATCTGATGACATCCAGGTTCAGGCCGTATGCCGTGTTGGTACTGGAACTGAATCAGTCGTCTCTGATGGAGATATACGGCGGGATCTGGGGATATGAAAATGCTGCGGTCTATTGGAATGGCAGGCTGTTAATGTCCGGAACGAAAGAGGATGACGAGTATCTGCCGGCGGATGTAATCGAAGCGCTGCAGGGGCAGGAAGAACTGCATGTGTCCGGCGGCAGGTGGAAGCCGGCTCACGTGTACCGCAGGATGAAACTGTACGGTGGAACAATCGTGGCTGCGGTGACGATAGACAAGCAGATCACGCATGCCGAGATCAATACGATGGAATATCTCTTTATTATATTAATTTTATTTATGATACCTCTTATCATACAGATGCTGCGTTTCTTCTATAAAAAGGTATCGCTTCCGCTCAAGCAGCTGATTACCGCCGCGAATACGGTGCGGGAGGGTAATCTGGGGACACAGATTGAGAATGAAGAAGATAACGAGGAGTTCTGGCAGATGAAGGATTCCTTCAACCATATGTCCGCACAGCTTAAGAATCAGTTTGATAAGATTTATCTGGAAGAGGTTGCTTTAAGAGATGCAAAGATTATGGCGATGCAGTCCCAGATCAATCCCCACTTTCTGAACAATACGCTGGAGATCATCAACTGGGAGGCACGCTTAAACGGTAACTACAAGGTGAGCGGAATGATTGAAGCGCTTTCCACCATGCTGGGGGAAACGATGAACCGGAAGGAGGAACAGTTTCATTCCGTGGCGGAAGAGATGGCGTATGCGGATGCCTATCTCTATATTATATCACAGCGTTTCGGCGCGAAGTTCCGATGTGCGAAGAAGATTGATGAGCGTTTGATGAACATACGGGTACCGCGTCTGATCATTCAGCCGATTGTGGAAAATGCGGTGGAGCATGGTATGGATATTACAAGGCAGGGCAGATTGGAGATCCGGCTTTTTGAACGGGAGGACGGCTATCTGTGTATAGAAGTGGAAGACAACGGGCACTTGACCAAAGCGGACAGGGATAAGATTGACAGGCTCCTGTCTCCGGATGCAAAAGTAGACAAGGAAAAGAGAGTGAGCCTCGGCATTCGTAATGTTGACCAGAGACTCAAGATGATTTACGGGACTGATTGTGGATTATTTATAAACGGAAATGACGAAGAACATACCGTAAGCACAATTTTGCTCAAAATTGACGTGCCAACAGAACAATAAAAGGCAAAAAAGAACAATCTGAACAATTACCCTTTCGGGTTTTACGGAGTATGATAAGACCATAGATGAGGTAAACATCTCAACAACGAAAGGGAGGAAAGAATATGATGAAAAAACGATTAATGGCAACAGTGCTCGCAGGAGCAATGGTATTATCGGTAACAGCATGCGGCGATAAGGGGAACGATACAGCAAGCACCCAGCCTGCAGCAGACAACACCGAGAGCAGCGCGGCGGATACAGGCAGCGAAGCTGAGGCAGAACCCGAGGCAGAGGCACCGGCAGAGCCGACAGGTCCGGTAGAGCTGGTGGTAACGACCACATTCGCAGGTGAGGATACCAACGCACAGAATTATAAAGATGCGGTGGCGGCATGGGAAGCTGAGACAGGCAATACGATCATAGATACGTCCGCGTCTTCTGACGAGACTTTCAAGACGAGAGTTATCACGGACTTTGAGACGGGTTCTGAGCCGGATGTATTGTTCTTCTTCAACGGCGTAGACTCCAACAGCTTTATCGAGGCCGGCAAGGTTATGGCGATCGACGAAATCCGCGCGGTATATCCGGAGTATGCTTCCAACATGGATGACGGCAGGATTGCAGATTCGCTGGTTGACGGCAAGAAATATGCGGTACCGGCTAACGGTTACTGGGAGGCAATGTTCTTCAACACAGAGATTCTGGAAGAGGCAGGCGTATCCAAACCGGGTCCGGATTACACGATGGATCAGTTCAAGGCAGATTGTGAGAAGATCAAAGCGGCAGGTTATACACCAATCGCGGCGGCGCTCGGCAATATCCCGCATTACTGGTGGGAGTTCATGATCTACAACAACCAGTCTCCGGCAACGCACCTTGAGATTCCCGGAAGCATCGACGACGCGAACGGTCAGGCATGGGTAGCTGGCATGAACGATATCAAAGAACTGTATGAACTGGGTTATTTCCCTGAGAATACTCTTTCCGCAACAGATGATGAGACGGTTGCAATGTTCACGGAAGGCAAGGCGGCATTCTTGATCGACGGTTCCTGGAAAGTCGGCGGTATTGTAGGCGCATGCCAGTCTGATCCGGAAGATCCTTCTACACTGGATACAGATAAACTTGCGAAGTTCGACGTAACCTATGTACCTGGTAAGGGCGATAGAAAAGCAACAGATTTGATCGGTGGTATTTCTTCCGGTTACTATATCACAAGAAAAGCATGGGAAGATCCAGAGAAACAGGCAGCAGCAGTAGATTTCGTAGAGCATATGACTTCTGATGAAGTGATGGTGAAGTTCGTAGAGCATACGGCTTCCGCATTGAAGAATGCACCGGCAGTTGATGAATCTCAGTTCAATGCATTGCAGATCAAGTCAATGGAAATGATGGCAGGCGCAACGTCTCTGACAGGCGCGGTACAGGATTTGTTCGCAGGTGACTGCAGAGTATCTACCTTCGACGGTATGCCCGAGATCGTAACAGGCAAGGTGACAGCCGAAGAAGCGGTTGCAGAAGGACTCGAGGCTTATCATAATCAGTAAACAGCAGTACATGTCTATTAAGTTCAAGAGGGGCAGGGGATTACCCTGCCTCTTTTGAAAAAAGCGCACCGCGGCTTGTGAAAGGCGGTACGATACAGGCTGGAACAACAGCCTGAAGATTGCGGAGGTGGCTTATGGGAGCAAATATATATCGAAATAAAAAACCGGCGCTGGTGTTCTTATTGCCGGCATTCCTGTTTATGATAGTGTTTCTTTACTATCCTTTTTTAAAGAACATTCTGAACAGTTTCATGGAAATCAAACGGCTGGGGGTTGCCGGAACAGAATTTAATTCGCCCTGGTACAGCAATTATGTGGAGATGTTTCAGGACCCGAATGTGGGAACCTCCATTAAAAATACACTTTTGATGATGCTGGTCACACTGATCGGGCAGGTGGGCATAGCGATCGTGCTGGCGCTGATGGTGGACAATATCGGCAGAGGCAAAGGATTCTTCCGGACTGTATTTTTCTTCCCGATCGTGATATCGGCGACGGCGTTAGGTCTGATGTTTAACCTGATCTTCCTGTATGACAAGGGTATGGTGAACCAGATTCTGGAAACACTCGGCAAGCAGAATCTGACGGACTGGAAAGCGGAAGGAATCGCGCTCTTTACGATGATGCTTCCGGTTATGTGGCAGTATGTGGGATTCTACTTTGTGATACTTGTGACCGGACTGAATAATATCTCCGATGAACTGTACGAGGCGGCCAAGATCGACGGGGCAACCGCACTGCAGAGAGTGCGTTATATTTCGATTCCGCTGCTGCACAACGTGATCTGTACCTGCAGCGTACTGGCGGTGACCGGAGCACTTAAGGTATTCGACTTGCCATGGGTTATGTTCCCGAAAGGAATGCCGCTGAAATCGACTTTCCTGACAGGTACTTATATGTACTATCACACGATGGAGACGAAGAACGTGGACTATGGCGCGGCGATCGCCGTACTGATCGTTGTACTGGGTATTGTGCTGGCCAAGGTGGTTAATTCGATTTTCCGTGAGAAAGACTATTAGGAGGAGGGATGAACTATGACGAAGAAGGTAAAGAGCTCTGTCGGCATGGTCGTAGTATATGTGCTGCTGATCATCTGGGCTTTGACGACGATCTACCCGATCATCTGGGTAATACAGAATTCATTTAAGGCGAAAGACAAGATTCTGGGTAATTCTTTTGCCATGCCGGTGGGCGAGTTGTTTACCATGGCCAATTACCGGAAAGCATTTAAGACGGTGGATGTATTTGGCGCGTACAAGAGCAGCCTGTTTATCTCCACGATGGTCGCGTTTCTGGTGATCCTGTTAGCGGGCATGGGTGCCTATGCGCTTGCTAGATATAAATTCCGCGGTTCCGGGCTTGTGTATTCGCTTGTAGTTGGCGCTATGATGTTCCCCGCATTCGCGACAGTGATCTCTGTATTCCAGATGGAGTTTTCATGGGGCATCGCGAATACGAGCAGCTGGTTCTTAAATATGCTGTCCGTTATCTTACCGCAGGTGGCAGGCAATATGGCGTTTGCGATGGTGGTGCTTACCGGCTATATCAAGGGACTGCCGATCGAACTGGAAGAGGCGGCCTATATGGAAGGCTGTAATACCTTCCAGATCTATTATAAGGTGATCATGCCGTTGACGAAGCCCTCTTTTGCGACAGTAGCGATCTTCTCCTTCCTGTGGAGCTATAATGATCTGTTTACGCAGTCGTTCTTCTTAAGAAGGCCGGATATGTACAGTATCACCATGATGTTAAACAGCATCAGCGCCAAAGAAGGAACCGATTACGGTCTGATGGCAGCGGTAGTGGCACTCATTATTGTTCCGGTTATCATCGTGTACTGTTTCCTGCAGAAGTACATAATCAAGGGTATGATTGCCGGTGCGGTAAAGGGATAGAACAGATATCTATTTGGAAAAGATACTTAAGAAATTTACTTTCATCTGAGGTGCATATAGGGTAAAATAAGATTATGTGATATGATGTGAGGGATTAGTATGTACAAAGTGGCAATTATCGATGATGAGCCCCTGATCGTGGAAGGATTGTCCAAAACAATGGCATGGGAGAAATGGAACTGTAAGGTGGCGGGCTATGCTTATGACGGTAGGGAAGGAATGGAGTTAATACGTAGGGAACGACCGGATATTATTATTACGGATATCAATATGCCGGAGATGGACGGACTTAGGATGATTGCCGGATTAAAGTCGGAATTTCCGGATATGCAGTTGATTATTCTGACCGGGTATCGGGAATTTGAGTACGCGAGAAGGGCAATAGAACTCGGCGTGTCAAGGTTCCTGTTAAAGCCTTCTAAGATGAATGAACTCGAAGAGGCGATGGAAGCGGTGACAAAGCGCCTGGAGCAGGCGGAAGCATTAACGGAGATGTCTGCCGGCGACGGTATGGACATAGACGGCAGTTCCGGGAAGCCCGCCGAGGGGGAAGAGGATACTTTGCAGGAAGCCGGGGAAGCGGAGAATCATGAGGCCAACAGCTTTATTGTAAAGAATGCGCTGGAATATATTCAGGAAAATTCTGCGGAGAAGCTGCGGCTGACCGATGTGGCGGATCAGGTTTATGTGAGCCAGTGGCATTTGTCGAAGCTGCTCAACAGGCATACCGGCAAGACTTTTTCAGATATCTTAAACGGCGCGCGCATGGATAAATCCAAGGAACTGCTGAAAGATCCTTCGCTTCGGATCTGCGACGTGGCGGAGATGGTCGGATTTCAGGATCTGGCGCACTTTTCCAGAGTCTTTAAGAAGATGGAAGGGATGTCCGCCAATGAATACAGGAATACGCATTAGGAATGGGAGGAAATTATGAGAACATATTGTGCAAAGGACTATTATCATGCCAGCAGGATGACGGCGAATATTATTTCGGCGCAGGTGATCATGAAGCCGGACTGTGTGCTTGGACTGGCGACGGGCTCCACACCGATCGGCACGTATGAACAGCTGATCAGGTGGTATGAGAAGGGAGATCTGGATTTCTCGCAGACGCACAGCATCAATCTGGATGAGTATAAGGGGCTGACTGCGGAAGATGAGCAGAGCTACCGGTACTTCATGAATACGCATCTGTTCGATCATATTAATATAGATAAGAAGAATACCTTCGTGCCGGATGGAACGGAACCGGATTCCGGGAAAGCATGCAGGGCATATGACGAGATTATCCGTGCCAGTGGCGGTATAGATCTGCAGATTCTGGGGCTGGGACATAACGGACATATCGGCTTTAACGAGCCGGACAGCGCGTTTGCGAAAGAGACGCACTGTGTAAAGCTTTCAGAGAGTACCATAAATGCGAACGCACGGTTCTTCGCAACTATCGATGATGTGCCGAAGGAAGCATATACGATGGGAATAAAGTCGATTATGCAGGCAAGAAAGATCGTGGTCATCGTTTCGGGGGAAGGTAAGGCGGAGATCGTGAAAAAGGCATTCCTGGGACCCATTACGCCGGAAGTGCCGGCATCCGTACTGCAGCTTCACAACGATGTGATCCTGGTGGGCGACGAGGCGGCGCTGGCGGAATACAATAAAGAAGTGCAGTGATATGGGGCGGCGCCGTGATAATAGGTGCCGCTGTGTGTTATAATACTATAAAATAATACAGTGAAGACTGGAGGATGGCATTATGCGGACGATCAGGGGAATGATTTACACGGACCGTTTTCTTTTTGAAGCGGGTGAGATAACAATAACGCGTGATACGATTGAAAAGATCGAATGGCTTGCGGAAGGATGTCTGACGGAAGAAGAAGCCGGAAGATATATACTTCCCGGACTGGTGGATACGCATTTCCACGGCTGCGCAGGCTATGACTTCTGTGACAGTACTGCGGAGGCTATGCGCACGATCGCATCCTATGAACTGACGCACGGGATCACGACGATCACGCCTGCCACGATGACACTGTCAGAGGAGATGCTCACGGATATCTGTGCAGCCTGTGCGTCTGCGGTGGAGACAGAAGTACTGGAGGAGGGTATCGCGCTGCGCGATGTCTTAAAAGGAATCTATCTGGAAGGACCGTTTATCTCTGTTGAGAAAAAAGGGGCGCAGAACCCGGCGTATATTCATAAGCCCGACATAGAGATGCTGGACAGACTGCAGAAGGCGGCAAACGGGATGATCAGGCTGGTGGTGATTGCGCCGGAGACGGAGGGCGCAATGGACTGTATCCGGGCTGGCAAGGATAAATACCGGTTTTCCATAGCCCATACGTGTGCCGATTATGAGACAGCAAAAGCGGCGATCGAGGCAGGAGCGGCGCATGTGACGCACCTGTATAATGCCATGCCGCCTTTTACGCATAGAAAACCGGGCGTGATCGGTGCGGCGGCGGAAGATGCACACACAGAGGCGGAACTGATCTGTGACGGTATTCACATTCATCCGAGTGTGGTGAAGAGTACTTTCAAGTTGTTCGGTGCGGAGCGTATGGTTCTGATCAGCGACAGCATGATGGCGACGGGAATGGCTGACGGCGCATATGCGCTGGGCGGACAGCCGGTGCAGGTGAAAGGGAATCTGGCCACGCTGGCGGACGGCACGATCGCGGGCAGCGCGACCAATTTATATGACTGTATGTGTACAGCCATCAGAATGGGTGTGACGAAGGAGGAAGCTGTCAGAGCGGCGACCGCAAATCCGGCGGCGGCAGTCGGGCTCGAAGCGGAGTGCGGCGTTTTAAGCGAGGGCAGGAAGGCGGATATTCTGATTGCGGACAGCGATTTTAAGCTGCTGGAAGTAATCAAGTCAGGTATTACGATATAGAGGCCGGGAATATCTTAATAAAAGTTCTTTTGCATTTTTCCATTGAGTATGATAGAATAAACCCGATTTAGATGAACCTGTTGTGTTTCCGGCTTTTACGGCGGGAAAGTTGATTTAAGTCGGCGGGGCGGCACGCGTCACAGGTGCGTGAGTGCTTCGCAAGGGGAGAGAGTATGAAAAATGGAAAAAAAGCTGCGTTAGTGGCAGCCGCGGCGGGAATATTGCTGGTGGCATGCAGCAGCAGGGCAAACGAAACCACGGCATCGGGCGAGATGGTAGTGCCGGAGATGTCCTCGGAGGATCTGCTCGTTAGTTCTTTAGAATATCTGTTATTGGATGAGGAACAGAAGGAGCAGAGTGCGACAGAAGAGACGAAGGAGCAGGAAGCGCCCGCTTTGCAATATGAGGAGAATCAGAATCCTGCAGATGAAGAAGATCAGACGGCAGGACAAAGCGAAGGCTCGATGGCAGAAGCGGTAATCTATTACGGAAACGGCGCATCGCACGAATTGAACCGGGAGACCATTCAGGTTGAAAATATAACACCGGAGAATCTGATTGATACGCTGGCGAAACATAATATCGTATCACTCGATACGAAAGTGCTCTCGTTCCGGGAAGAGGATCTGGACGGGAAGAAAATGCTGCATTTGGACTTGTCCAGGGCGGCGGGCGAATATCTGCGGACCATGTCGAAGGAGGCGGAATGTATTATCGTTGTTTCGATTGTCAATACGTTTCTGGAGAACTATGGTGCGGACGGGATTTATCTTCTGGTAGAGGGAGAGGCGCTTGTCACATCCCATGCCGCGTATGCGGAGGCAGTCGGGCAGTGTACATTTGATGAACTGATGAACAGGATTGAGGCCGACGGCACGGCAGAGACACAGAAAAAGCTTCCGTTGGTGAAGGAGAAGAATTAGAAACTGAACGGTTCATGATAGAAGCAGAGCGGTAATCACAGGCTATTACAGGAAAGAAGGACGAACATGGCCAAGATCAGTGCGCGCGAACAGCTTATTTTTGATATTGCACAGACGGAGTGGGAATTATTTCAACAGGTCTATAATACCGGTGGCAGAGCTTCCTGTCAGGATGATCCGGATACATTTTTTAAGATGCGTATGAGTCAGTGGATGGTATATTCTGACGAAGTGCTGCACAGCTATCTGGAAGACTGCCGGCAGGCGGCTGCGGAAGGCAGAAACGTGGTATTCGAGAAGTACGGCAGAATGATGGAGAGTACTTTTCCGGAAGAATATGAGGAGATTAAAGGGCATCTTCCGGATGTTTCCGACAAGACGGATATCGTGGAGAAGATCGTGAAGATCAATCTGGCGTGGGATGCGGATATGCTGCGGGAATATCCCAATCTGCGAGGGCGCGGCAGGGTACTTACCACAGCGGAGGACGGTATTATGGCAGGGTCTTCCATGGAGAGTTACTTGAGAGGGGAACTCCTAACCTACTCTATGCACACGCTGGAATTGATTTACCGGGAGACAATGGAAGCCTGTGAGAAAGGCGAGAGCCTGCTGAAACAGACCATCGCCAACGAAACCTTATTCTACGGCTACAGTTCCCTTGAAGAAGCGGAAGCAAGATATACTTAACATGAAGCTGATCCTTCCGTTTATCCGGTTTTTTCGAGTTCGCGAAGCGAAACTCGCAAAGTTAATTTGCTTTGCAAATTAACTTTTTTTAAAAATGCAGGCGTCTGCGCACTTCATTGCGCAGGCGTTTTTTTGCGAGAATCGTGATCAGAGCGATATCGATGATCACGCATACGGTCAACACTACGGCTGACCATGTGATGCGGTAGGGCATCGTAAGGACATGCCGGATCAGCAGCTCCAGAGATACGCAGAAGACAGGTATCTCTATGAAAATACAGAGCGCGCAGGACAGCATCGTGAGCGGATGCACTTTTGCCATCAGAGGGTATAACTCTGCCAGTATGGTCAGTATGACCGTGATAGGCAGTCCGACGATCCAGAACCATCTGTCCGAGTCTGTCAGGAAAGTAATCAGGTAGAGATAGACCGCTACTGCTGCGCCGTCAGCCAGAAGCGACAGGTAGATCGGCGTCTTGCTGTAGAAGATGGCAGGGAAGCTGAATACAAACAGGCACATGCAGCTGCCGATCACGGGGAGCGACCAGAGGTAGGCATCGAATACCAGCAGATTTAACAGCAGGCAGGTCACGCCGGTGGCGGACAGCACGACAGAGATCAGGATACCCAGGTCTTTGCGCTTGACGACCTCCACCTGACCCTTGTCGGTGGGGTAGGGGGAAGCAGGAATCTCTTTTCCGTGTTCTCTTGGATTGATAACGGGCGTGTGACAGAGCGGACATTCCCGCAGGGAAGTTTCAAGCTCTACACCGCAGTTTACACAGTACGACATATTAATCTCCATTCTGGAGCGCTTACGCGACAAGTGGCATGACTTTATTAAAGCAAGGTCGCAGATATCAAGTTTGCAAACTTTGTGTACAAAGTTTTGCCATACAAGCAGATTTGTGGCGCTCCGGCACAAATTTGTGTATTATGTCAACCAGTAGAAAGTATTATTGGATAGATGAATCTCGGTTGCTTTCTATTTTGACATGGATTCCGTCCTGTACCAGCTTGCGGAAGAAATAACGCTCCACATCAGCCTCCACGATGCTGCTGGCAAAGTTGATCGTGAGAATGTCTTCAAAACTGATGACTGCGCAGTTGGTACGGGAGGAAAAAGGCTGTCCCATGTAGATATCGAAGCGTTCGATGTAGGGCTTCATGTCTTCCGGTACATGCAGGGCACCCATATTGGTCAGTCCCGCGGAAGAGTTCTTATCCTGCACCCTGGTGTAAAAGGTGCGCACCACGAAATCTTTAATAAACAGCGGCACCACACGGATCACGGGATTGCGCTGGGTGGAGGCGTTGGTGGTGATATCGCCCCGCAGCATGTTCTTGTTAATATAATAACGCATGTAATTATGCACGTGTACTACGATTTCCTCAAAAGTATATTCGCCGAGTCTGGGGTCGACGAAGGGATAGACCATCGTTATGAAATTGCGCAGCGTTCTGGAAGGAAAGAACCGGCGCAGGTTAACCGGCATGGCAATACGCACCGGGCGCAGACGGATATGAAAGTCGGCGGACTGCTTTTGCAGCAGTGCATAGAGCAGAACCGCATTCAGGTATTCCGTAATGCTGGCATTATATTTCCTGGCAACAGCCATCACCTCGCGCACGGACAGGATGCCGTCTATGATGTTCAGGGTATAGAAAGGCTCTTTCGTGCCTCTCACACGGTAAGTCTTCTCCGCGGGGCGGGGCGGACATACCTGCGCATGTGCATAACGCATGTAGGCGTCTTCTAATTCTTCCGGGTCCGGTTCTTGCGCAATATCCAGAACGAAACCCTCGGGTTGAACGGGATGCCCGAGCAGACCAAGATAGACAGCGGTCAATGTCTGCAGCAGACACATGCCTCCGGTGCCGTCGCCGAGACAGTGGTGCGCCTCGAGTGCAATGCGGTTTTCGTAATAATAGATCCGGATTAAATAGCGGTTGCTTCCCTTAAAGTGCATCGGCATACAGGGATTCTTAATGTCTTTCCGCACATAAGGGCCGGGTCTGTTGTTAGGCTCTAGGTAGCGCCAGAACAGACCTTTGCGGATTGCTACCTTATAGGTGGGAAAGCGGGGAAGCGTCATGTCCAGTGCCTGTTGCAGCAGGTCGGGATCGATGGCTTCCTTAAGGACGACAGACAGGCGGTAGACGGAAGAAAAGTCGCGTCTTTGCAGTGTCGGATAGACGATGGCGGACAGATCCAGTTTATACCAGATATCTTTTTTGTTTTTTGTGTTTTGCTTTGTTTTCTTATTGGACGGAATCTGTTTTCTTGCCATAATCGTGTCGGAATCCTCTTGCTTTTTCATTCAATTCAGTGTAACGTAAGCCGTAAGACCGGCAGACGTCAGGAAACATTGCGGAATCTCAAATCAATGCGGAGAATGCCTGTATTTTAGGCATTCTCCTGTGTGAGACTTAGTACTTCTTCGCGAAGCAGCCCTTGCTGCGAGTGATTAGAAGTACTTCTCACACTATTATCATATCATATATGATGAAGTTTATGTGAAAAATATATCGCTGCAATTCCTGCAGCGGAAAGGAACAGATATTATGGCGATTGCAGATAAGAAGAACGTGAATCTGATGAACCTGATCAAGAGGATGCACGGTGTTGTAGAGAATGTTGATATCGAGAAGCACCGGCAGTCTCAGGACCATTTCGGAGCGATTCTGGGGAGCAGCAGGGATGTATTGACACAAATGCTGGATATCCCGGCGCAGTCGCCGAATGAGCAGGTTTTACATGCTGAGTGGAGTTATGTAAACCGCGCGCATATGAAAAAATACATTATTCTGTACTGTCACGGCGGCGGTTACTCTACAGGCAGCAGTCTGTATGCCAGAACGTTGACGAATAAACTGGCAATGTCCACCTCCATGGACGTACTGAGTTTTGATTACAGGCTGGCGCCGGAAAATCCCTATCCGGCAGCGATACAGGATGCCATGCGCGTATGGAATTACCTGATGCTGTTAGGTTATGGTGCGCGAGACGTCATTTTGGCGGGAGATTCCGCAGGCGGCAATCTGGCATTGGCGCTGACATTGCGGTTAAAAGAAGAGAGACGGCTTCTGCCCAGAGGGCTGGTGCTGATGTCGCCATGGACAGACCTTACTGCATCGGGAGATTCCCACGAGACGAGGGCGGATATTGATCCGGTGTTGAATGCGTCATATCTGAATGAGATGATACGCAATTATGCCGAGGGGCAGGAACTTGATAATCCTTCCATCTCACCGCTTTTTGCCGATTACGACGGATTTCCGCCCACTTATATTCAGGTGGGGGACAATGAGATTCTGTTAGATGATTCCGTTATGCTCTATCAGAAGCTCTTAGATGCCAACGTATCTGTCAAACTGGATATTTTTAAGGGCATGTGGCATGTTTTTCAGATGTCGCCCTTTAAGACGGCATATGAGGCGATGGACAAGAATGCGGAGTTTATCTATGACATCTGCCGCTAGTATGATCCGCTTTAATTAACCTTATGTTTCGCTTGGCTGAATTTCCATATGCAGCGTTGTCATCAGTCGACGTAGCCACCGCTACGCCTCCTTCTTCCGCCTTGCATATGAAAATTTATCCGGCGCAAAACATATAGGCAATTATTTTGCTTCCATTTCGCGGACTCGAAATATTTTTGACTAAAAAAAAGGATTCGGCTGACACGCATAGAATAATAAAATAGAACGGTTGTTTTGCACAGGAAGAAAGGCAGAGCCATGAATATACGGGAAAGCTTAGAACAGTGGGAGAAGGAGTATCTCAGTCCCTATGCCATGCTCAGTATGAAGTCTGCGGGAAGACTCAGACCGGAGGAACAGTGCGATATCAGACCGGTATTCCAGAGAGACCGGGACAGGATCATACATAGTAAGTCTTTCAGAAGACTGAAGGATAAGACACAGGTATTTCTGACTCCGGAGGGAGATCATTACAGGACACGTCTGACGCATACACTGGAAGTCAGCCAGACGGCCAGGACAATTGCCAAGGCTCTGCAGCTTAACGAGGATCTGGTGGAGGCCATTGCGCTGGGACACGATCTGGGACATACACCCTTCGGACATGCGGGAGAGCGGGCGCTCAACCGTGCCTGCCCGTACGGGTTTAAGCATAATGAACAGAGTGTCAGGACAGTAGATCTTCTGGAAAAGGACGGACAGGGAATTAATCTGACCATGGAAGTCAGAGACGGCATTCTGAATCATCAGACCGCGTCTATGCCGGCTACTTTAGAGGGCAAGATCGTGCGTCTTGCCGATAAAATCGCGTATATCCATCATGATATGGACGATGCCGTCCGCGGCAGCATATTGAAGGAATCTGATGTTCCGGAGGAGATTGCCGCCGTCATCGGCTACAGCTGCGGACAGAGACTGGACTTCTTTATTCATAATATCGTGACCAACAGCAGAGGCAGAGACGATATCTGTATGTCGCCGGAGGCGGCGGAGGCGATGCAGCAGATGCGGGCGTTTATGTTCCGTAACGTCTATAAGAATCCGATTGCCAAAGGGCAGGAAAACAAGGCGGAGAACCTGATCGTCACGCTGTATGAGTATTATATGAACCATACGGAGAAGCTGCCGAAGTTTCTGTACAGACTGATGGAAGAGGGAGAGCCTCTCGAGAAGATCGTGTGTGATTATATAGGTTCCATGACGGACCGGTTTGCCATAGCGCAGTATCAGGAAATCTATATACCGAAGACATGGCATGGATAGCGGCGCAGGAAAACGGTAACAGATTTGTCTGAATGAGGACTGTATATTTTTTGATAGAAAATAAGAAGGGATACTATGTATTATCCGGATGAGCTGATTGAAGAAATCAGAGTAAAAAATGATATTGTAAGCGTAATCTCCGGGTATGTCCGTATGCAGAAGAAGGGAAGCAATTATTTCGGACTATGCCCGTTTCACAATGAGAAATCGCCCTCCTTTTCGGTATCTCCGGGCAAGCAGATGTATTACTGTTTCGGCTGTGGAGCAGGCGGCAATGTAATAACGTTTGTTATGGAATACGAGAACCTGACGTTTCAGGAGGCCGTCAAGCTGCTGGCTGACCGGGCGGGTGTAGATCTGCCGGAACTGGAATATAATGAAGAAGCCAGACAGAAGGAGAGCCGGCGCGCCAGGCTGCTGGAGATCAATAAGGAAGCGGCCAAATACTATTACTGTATGCTGCGTTCTCCCAGAGGAAGGACAGGCTGGCAGTATCTGGCTGGCAGACAGCTGTCAGAGGAGACGATGAAGAAATTCGGGCTGGGGTACGCGGACGGCGCGGGCTCGGACTTGACGGCGTATCTTAAGGCAAAAGGCTTTGCGGACGAGCTGATCAACGAGGCGGGACTTACCGGATTCGACGAGAAGCGAGGGCTGCATGATAAATTCTGGAACCGGGTTATGTTCCCGATTCAGGACAGTAATCACAGGGTGATCGGATTCGGCGGACGCGTGATGGGAGATGCCAAACCGAAATACCTGAATTCACCGGAGACCATGATATTTGACAAGAGCCGTAACCTGTACGGTCTGAATTTCGCAAGGACTTCCCGCAAGGGGAATATCATCCTCTGTGAAGGGTACATGGATGTCATCGCCATGCATCAGGCGGGATTCACACAGGCGGTCGCCTCGCTGGGGACTGCTTTCACGACCGGACAAGCCAGTCTGCTGGGGCGGTATACGCAGGATGTACTGCTGGCTTATGACAGTGACGGCGCCGGTGTGAACGCGGCGATGCGTGCTATCGGTATTCTGAAGGAATCAGGACTGCGGGGCAGAGTGATCGATATGCAGCCCTATAAGGACCCGGATGAGTTTGTAAAGAATATGGGTGCAGACGCTTTCCAGGAACGAATCGATCAGGCACAGAACAGTTTTTTCTTTGAACTGAAAATATTGGAACGGGATTATAATATGGAAGATCCCGAATCCAAAACCGCATTTCACAGAGAGATCGCGAAGAAGCTGTGCGGTTTCGAGGAGGAAGTGGAGCGGGAGAACTATATAGAGTCTGTGGCGCAGAAGTACAACATCGGTTTTGACAATCTGCGCAGGCTGGTGACCGGCTACGCGGCGCGAACCGGACTGGTACAGCCGGTTGCACGGCCAAAGAGTACCGTCGCGAAGAAGAATACGCCGGAGGAGAACACAAAGCGGTCGCAGCGTCTGCTTCTCACATGGATCACCGAAGAGCCGGAGATCTACCCGAAGATCAAAGCCTATATTACGGCGGCGGATTTTACGGAACCGCTGTACAGACAGGTGGCGGACAGGCTGTTTGCGGACCTGGAGCAGGGCAGTTATCAGCCGGCGGCGATCATCAGTACTTTTGAGGGGGAGCAGGAACAGCGGGCGGTGGCGGAACTGTTTAATACCAGGCTGGAAGAGATCACCACGGATAAGGAACGGGAGAAAGCGCTGCATGATATCCTCTGTGCTGTGAAGCAGAACAGCTTCGACTACTATTCCGGCAGAATGGGCTCTGATATGGAGGCCATCAATCAGGTGATATCGGGCAAAAAGGCACTGGAAGAACTTAGAAAAACGCATATTTCCTTATAATAAGGGCAAGCTATTCGCAGAATTTCATATCGTTTTGAAACATAGGAAGGATGGACCAGAAAATGGACGAAAATGTACAGGCAAAGTTTGAAGAGCGCCTCAAGGAGCTCTTGGCGATTGCGAAGAAGAAGAAAAATGTTTTGGAATATCAGGAGATCAATGATTTCTTTGCGGAGTTTTCTCTCGAAGAGGATCAGCTTGATAAGATATTGGAAACATTGGAACAGAATAATGTAGACGTGCTTCGGATTACCGAAGAGGACGATGTAGATGATGAGGAGATCATCCTGACCGAGGAGGATGAGGTGGATGTGGAGAACATCGATCTGTCCGTACCGGACGGCATCAGCATTGAGGACCCGGTCAGAATGTACCTGAAAGAGATCGGTAAGGTGCCGCTTTTGAGCGCGGAAGAAGAGATTGAGCTGGCGCAGAGGATGGAGATGGGCGATCAGGAGGCGAAGAAACGCCTTGCGGAAGCGAATTTGCGTCTGGTTGTCAGTATTGCCAAGCGCTATGTAGGACGCGGTATGCTCTTCCTGGATCTGATTCAGGAAGGTAATCTGGGTCTGATCAAGGCGGTAGAGAAATTTGATTACTGCAAGGGCTTTAAGTTCTCAACCTATGCGACCTGGTGGATTCGTCAGGCCATCACCAGAGCGATCGCTGATCAGGCCAGAACCATTCGGATTCCGGTGCATATGGTGGAAACGATCAACAAGCTGATTCGTGTCAGCAGGCAGTTACTGCAGGAACTGGGACGTGAACCTACCCCGGAGGAGATCGCGGAGCAGATGAATATGCCGGTGGAGCGTGTGCGTGAGATCCTGAAGATCTCGCAGGAGCCGGTTTCTTTAGAGACGCCTATCGGCGAAGAAGAGGACAGTCATCTGGGTGACTTCATTCAGGATGACAATGTGCCCGTTCCGGCGGATGCGGCAGCATTTACGCTGTTGAAGGAGCAGCTTGTGGAGGTTCTCGGTACGCTGACGGAGAGAGAACAGAAGGTATTGCGGCTTCGTTTCGGTCTGGATGACGGCCGTGCCAGAACGCTGGAAGAAGTCGGTAAGGAGTTCAGCGTCACCCGTGAGCGTATCCGTCAGATCGAGGCGAAGGCGCTGCGTAAGCTGCGGCATCCGAGCAGGAGCCGTAAACTGAAGGATTATCTGGATTGATGAAACCGGTTGTGTTGTCTAAGAGGCTGCGGGCGATAGCCGGCATGGTCACAACAGGAAGCAGAGTCTGCGATGTGGGGTGCGATCACGGATTCATACCGATCTGGCTGGCGGAGCAGGGGATCAGTCCTAAAGTGCTGGCGATGGATGTGCGCAGCGGACCGCTTGGCGCCGCGAAAGAGCATATTGCGGAGCGCGGCCTGGATGCCTGCATTGAAACAAGACTGTCTGATGGTTTACATAACTATAATATCGGGGAGGCAGACACTCTGATCTGCGCCGGTATGGGTGGTGGATTGATGATGCGGATTCTGTCAGAGGAACCGGACAAGGCCGCTTCTTTCCAGGAAATGATTCTGCAGCCACAGTCGGAGATAGAACAGTTCCGAGCCGGATTGCGGGAAATGGGATATCGAATCATAGATGAGATTATGATCGAGGAGGAGGGTAAGTTCTATCCCATGATGCGGGCAGAAAAGGATTTATGTAAACCAAAATTCCGGAGCGGAAATGGCGAAGGACAGGCAGCACCATGTGATGAAATAGAGATAGAAATGAGTTCGGCAGAACGGTCTGGAGTTTTAGATAAAAAGATGTTATGTAAACTGGAAGACCGGTATGGACCGCTTTTACTGGCAGGAAAGGATCGGACGCTGGCGGCATATCTGCGGCGGGAGGAGCGGATCTATGGTGAGATTCTTCAGAGGCTGCAGACGGAAGGACTGTCGGATGAAAAGCGGAAGTGCAGATACGCGGAGGTTTCCGGACTGCTTGCGGAATGCCGGATGGCGCAGCAGATTGTGACAGAAGACCGGCAGTAATATAATAACATTGGTTATTAAAAGGGGAGGAGAGCTGACTTATGGTTACGATCAGGATTAACGGCAAGGAAAGATTGTTTGAAGACGGGGTTCAATATGAACTGGTTGCCGAGGAATATCAGAATGAATGTACGAGCCAGATTGCGCTTGTGGTCGTGGACGGCAAGATACGGGAACTGATGAAGCGCGTGGATCATGACTGTGATCTGGAGTTTATTACCTATGAGAATGTCATCGGACATAAGACATATGTGCGTTCTGCGATTATGTTGATGATGAAGGCGATCAAGGATGTAGCAGGTATGGAGGCGGCGGTGAATGTGAAAGTGGAGTTCGCGATCGGCGCCGGATACTATTGCAGCTTCAAACATGGTCTTAAGATGGATGCGGAGACGATCGGTAAAGTGAAGGATCGTATGGGCGAACTGGCGGATATGGACCTGCTGGTGACCAAGAAGGCATATCCGGCCGATGAAGCTGTGGCACTTTTCAAGGAACTTGGCATGGAGGATAAGGTATCTTTATTCCGGTATCGCAGAAGTTCCAATATTAACGTATACTGCCTCGGCGACTATTATGATTACTATTATGGTTATATGCTGCCCAGTACAGGTTATATCCGGCAGTTTGACCTGTTTGCTTATGAGCAGGGTATGATCCTGCTTCTTCCGGAGCGGGAAGAACCGGAGAAACTGCCGCAGTTCGTACCGAAGCCGAAACTGTTCCGCACGCTTATGACCACATGTGAATGGGGCATAGAGATGGGAATTGATACGGTAGGTGATTTAAATAACAGAATCTGTCAGGGGGATATCGCGGATCTGATTCTCGTGCAGGAGGCGCTGCAGGAGCGCAGGATCGGTGAGATTGCCAGAGATATTGCGAGACGGGAAGGCGTGAAGTTTGTGATGATCGCAGGACCCTCTTCTTCCGGTAAGACAAGTTTTTCCCACAGATTATCCATACAGCTTCGCACTTACGGGCTTAAGCCGCATCCGATCGGACTGGACAACTACTATCTGAATCATGAGAACACACCGCTTGACGATCAGGGGAAGCCGGATTATGAGTGTCTGGAAGCGCTGGATGTGGAGCAGTTTAACCGGGATATGAGCAATTTGCTGGCAGGTAAGGAAGTGCAGCTTCCGACGTTCAATTTCAAGACCGGCAGGAGAGAGTACAGTGGTAAGATTACGAAACTGGGAGCGGACGATATTCTTGTGATCGAGGGTATCCACGGACTCAATGAGAAGATGTCCTACTCGCTTCCGGCTGAGAGTAAATATAAAATATATATCAGTGCGCTCACCTGTTTAAATGTGGATGAGCACAACCGGATCCCCACAACTGACGGCAGGCTGCTGCGCAGAATGGTCAGAGACGCCAGAACGAGGGGGACTTCCGCCGATAAGACGATTGCCATGTGGGATTCGGTCAGGCGCGGCGAGGAGAAGTACATCTTCCCGTTCCAGGAGGAGGCGGACGCGATGTTCAACTCCGCTATGATCTATGAACTGGCAGTGCTCAAGCAGTATGCGGAACCGCTTCTGTTTAATATAAGAAGAGGGGAGCCGGCTTACCATGAAGCCAAGAGGCTGTTAAAATTCCTGGAGTATTTTCTAGGTGTCAGCAGCGAAGAACTGCCGAAAAATTCTCTGTGCAGGGAGTTTGTGGGCGGCAGCTGCTTTGACGTCTGAGAGAAAGAATGTGATTTAATATCAGTTTGTAAACCAAGTAGAATAAATGATCGCGGCTGCACAGACGCAAGGGTGCAGCTGAGGAAAGTCCGGGCTTCACAGGGCAGGATGCCGGATAACGTCCGGTGGAGGTGACTCCAAGGCCAGTGCAACAGAAAAGAAACAGCTCTGCAGGATACTGCAGAGTGATGGTGGAATGGCAGTGTAAGAGACTACCGCTGCAACGGTAACGGTGCAGGCTGTGTAAACCCCATCCGAAGCAAGACCGAAACGAAAGCGACAGATTGGCCCGATCTGCTTTCAGGTGGGTCGCTAGAGATATCCGGTGACGGATATTCCAGATAGATGATCATTCACGACATAACCCGGCTTATCGTTCTGCTTGGTTTCCATAGATTATTTCTTGTGCGGAATCATATGATTGCACAGGGTCAGGCACAGGAAGATGCAATTCCTGTGCCTTGTCATGTTACAGAGATGTGATGAACGGCAGGATATTTACATGAAAAGACGATTCATGAAAAAAATTGGCACAGATAACAGATTAACCGCACAAGACCTGCGAAGAAGAGGAATCTGCCTTGCGGGAATACTTTGCTTAAGCATGGCAGTGACTCCTGTACAGGCACGGAACACGCAGACCGGGCTGCCGCCGCATCTGATTCAGACGGTGACAGATCGGGAGATCTATGAAGGCGCGCTGGCACTGGGACTTATGCTGACGCCGGTTCTGGATGAGGAGGACTGCGCTAAAGCATATGAAAATGTGAAATCATGTGTTGTGCGGATTCAGATGGGGAATGCTCATGGAAGCGGGATTATCTGGGAACTGGCTCCGGAGCGGATCATCGTTGCCACGAACAGACACGTGCTGGAATACTGGGATGATGTGGACAGCTATATTCATTTCCAACAGGGATATGATACGGATGCCGAGTTACTGGGCGTATCGGAACAGTACGATGTGGGATTCCTGGCTGTGGATAACCGGCAGTTCACTTATGATGAACTGGGCGCATTGCGGTGCGCGCGTAAGGACGAGCAGGTATATGAGGAATTGCGGCCGGGAGATGTCATGTTTCTGGTCAATTCCGCTTCCGGAACGGAAGAGGCGCATTTCTATGAAGCGACAGTCGGGGATATAAGGAGATACATTGCGGATTTTGATGCCTATATGCTTTACGGACACGGTTTTGCGAAGACGGGCATGTCCGGCGGCGGTACTTTTGACGGATGCGGATATCTGATCGCCATGACTACCGGCGGCACGCTGCAAAACGAGACGGCGGGTGTTCCGCTGCCGCAGCTGACGGAGGCTTATAGTGAAGTGGTACTGCAGGAAAACAGACAATAATGCAATGGGGACCGGCGCCACCGGCAGCGTGTGACGACGGATTCAGATGAGGAGCGGCTATGGAAGACAGGGCAGGAACAGTTGCAGAGGAAGAGAAAATCAGTTTTCAGGTCAGAGAAAATAAGACTGCGCTTCTGTGCGGCGCGCTTGCGGTCGCTTTTTCTCTTTTTATATGGATTATGCGGCTTTTACATCCGTCAGCAAGGGGCGGCGGCGCGCTTTTATATCTGCCGCTTTTGTGTATGCTGCTTTTCGGCGTGGCCTGTTTTGTACTGTATTTTAACAGGAAACTGATTGTAGAAGAAATGGAGTTGTGTTATGTAAACTTAATGGGCAAAAAGAAGTGTTTTACGCTGGATGAGATTGGCTTTTGTAAAATAGGTACGGGTGGTAACAACAATGCATTTGTGATGTATGACTTGCATGGCGATAAGTTATGTAAACTAGATATAGACATGTGCGGCCTGGCGCAGCTTCATCAGTATTTAGTCGATAATCGTGTGGAAGTGGAATGGGCGAACGAACGGCTGAACAGACAGACGGCATATCTGATCCGTGCAATCGGCAGGGAAACGGCCGTGTGCGGGGAAGAGATACGCAGGTGTTCGGAGGCGTTATACGATAAGGTGCTGCCTGTTTTCCATGCATGGGAAAAGAATAACACGCGTTACGACTTGCACTGGGAAATTGGCTTTGCACAGTATCTGGCCAAAGATCTGGAAGGAAAATGCTATTTTCGGGAGCGCAGAAGCTCTTTGCAGGAGCCTTTGGAGAAGATACCCGAGACTTATAAATGTCTGCTGGAAGCATATCTAAAACAGGGGGATACTTACGTTGTGAGCAGAAGGGGCGAAGAGGTGAATATTATACTGCCGTATCTTGCCGACAGCAAATCCTACCAGATCGGTGAGGGACGGCGGATTCGCAGGACGGATGAGCAGAGCATGACGGACTGGCTGGAGATCCGGCTGGAAGCGCTGGCCGCAGAACTTCCGAAGCACAAGTATCATACGGACACGTTTACCTTGCAGCATAAATTGAGTCCTGCGGCAGGTCTTACGGTGGAAACTGGCCGAAGGGCGTAAGCTGCCGGCGGCGACGAGACTGTGGTCCGGTCTTATGCGTGTCATAAATGCGGTGTGTGCATAAGTGTGTGCGGAAATGTAGAATAAAATGCTGTACAGCGATATACGACGCGGGGGAAATGTGGTAAGATAAAAATGGTTGAAATGTTACGGATGAAAGAATGGAAAGAGGGATGACGATGGCTTTATTTCAGATCAGTAATGAAAAGATTACGATACAGGTTGACAGTATGGGCGCGGAGCTTAAGTCGCTCAAGAAGATCAGCACGGGTTCAGAATATATGTGGAATGCGGACCCGCGGTACTGGAAGAGGACTTCACCCGTACTATTCCCGCTGGTGGGCGGACTTAATGGCGGCGTATACCGTCTGGAGGACAGGGAATATCCGATGGGGCAGCACGGGTTTGCCAGGGATATGGAATTTAAACTGAAAAGCCAGGCGGCTGCGGAAGTGTGGTTCGTATTGGAGGCAAATGCGGAAACACTGGCCAAATATCCGTATCCCTTTATTCTGGAACTGGGGTATGAACTGGACGGGCAGACGGTAATCGTCAAGTGGCGGGTGAAGAATCCGGCGAAGACACCCATGCATTTCGCCATAGGCGGACACCCGGCGTTTCTGTGTTCGGTCACGGAAGGTACAAGGCAGACGGATTACAGCCTGTGTTTTGATGTGACTGACAAGGTCGTTGCTTCCGGGCTGACGGACGGACTGATCGGCGGGAATGCGACGGAATACAGGCTGCGAAACGGCATGCTTCCGATCACGGAGCATCTGTTTGACAATGACGCGCTGGTGATCGAGCATGATCAGGCGCACAGCGTGGCGCTGGTAAAGCCGGACGGAGAGGTGTATCTGACGGTTACTTTTGATGCGCCGCTGTTCGGGATCTGGTCGCCGCCGAAGAAGAATGCGCCGTTTATCTGTATCGAGCCGTGGTATGGCAGATGTGACAGAGCGGGATACGCGGGTGACTGGAGAGAGCGCGAGTGGATGCAGGTTCTCAATGCCGGGGAGACGTTTGCGGCGGATTACCGTGTGACCGTGGGATAGATACCGGAGAGGCAGCCGGCCAGTGACATAGACAGGAGGGGCTTTATGGAACCGATCGTACAGTGTATGGGACTTACAAAGACATATGGCGGAAAGATCGCACTCAATCAGATTTATCTGAATCTGGAGCGGGGCAGGATCATCGGTCTGCTCGGACCCAACGGAAGCGGCAAGACGACGCTGATCAAGATCATGAACGGGCTGCTGCAGCCGACGGCGGGCGATATCCTGATTGGCGGACTTAAGCCCGGCGTGGAGACGAAATACAGGATATCCTATCTGCCGGAGCGCACCTATCTGCACCCAGGGATGAAAGTAATGGAGATGGTACAGTATTTTCAGGATTTCTATCCGGACTTCCGGGTGGACAGAGCCTATGATATGCTGGCCAGACTGCAGATCCAGCCGTATGAGCGTCTTAAGAATCTGTCCAAGGGGACGAAGGAAAAAGTTCAGCTGATACTGGTGATGAGCAGGGATGCGGATCTGTATGTGCTGGATGAGCCGATCGCCGGTGTCGATCCGGCTTCCAGAGACTATATATTACATACGATTGTGCAGAATTATAACAGAAATGCGACGATACTGCTGTCTACGCATCTGATTTCGGATGTGGAAAATATTCTCGATGAGGTAGTGTTTATCCGGTACGGCAGTATCATATTGCAGGCGGGCGCCGAGCAGATCAGGCGCAATGAGGGCAAATCGGTAGACCGGTTCTTCAGGGAGGTGTTCGCATGTTAGGTAAATTGATGAAGTATGAGTGGCAGTCTACCTGGAAACTGCTAGTGCCGATGAACCTTCTGATCGTGGTGATGACAATATTTGCCTGTGTCACGGTGCGGGTGGATATCTTTGATACCAATAACAGCGCCGTTGTGTTCAGTGCGGTTATGATTATCATGACCTATGTGGCCAGTATGTTTGTGGTGATGGTGGGGACGGCGATTTATCTGGTTTACCGTTTCTATACATCCACTTACGGGGATCAGGGATATCTGCTTCACACGCTGCCGGTGGACAAGCATCACATTATTATTGCGAAGGTCATCGTCAGCGCGGCATGGGTGCTGCTCAGTTCTTTCCTGATGTATACTTCGGTGCTGTTCCTCTTTGCCAGCGAGGGAGACTTGTTCGAAGAGTTCTTTGAAGGTATGGGGTCGATCGTGGAGGGAGCGGGTAATAATAAGATTAATCTCTTTACGGTGATGATGACGTTGATCGCGCTCATAGTCGGTATGCTGGCGCGGGTTTTGAAGGTGACAGCATGCATTTCACTGGGGCAGCTATCGCCGAACCACAAGCTGCTGACGGCTTTTGCATTCTATTTCGGCATCTATATTGTACAGCAGATCGTGAACGGGGTTTACTATGTGCTTCTGGGATATGTCAACAGAAGGCTTTCAACGTATTATTACGGCAGATCGTGGGAATATACGCTGATTGCGGGACTGCTGTACTGCGTGATTTTCTATCTTGTAACATGGTATATGATGGATAAAAAGTTAAATCTGGATTAAAATAGTAAGAACAATTAAATTCCTATAAAATGCGCAGGGCGTTTCTTGACATATGCGGGAAAAAGGAAGAGAATAGTGTGAGACCGGTGGTTAAGGGGATAACAGGAATAACAGGAAAGGCTGGTATATTGTTGTGACGAAAATAGATATTGTGTCCGGATTTCTCGGGGCAGGTAAAACGACGCTGATTAAGAAACTGTTAAAAGAGGCTCTCGCCGATACGAAAGTCGTGCTGATCGAGAATGAGTTCGGTGAGATCGGCATAGACGGCGGATTCCTGAAAGAAGCAGGAATCGAGATCAAGGAAATGAACTCCGGATGTATCTGCTGCTCGCTTGTGGGTGATTTCGGGGCTTCTCTGCGGGAAGTGCTGGACACTTATGCACCGGAGCGCGTGCTGATCGAGCCTTCAGGGGTAGGTAAGCTGTCCGATGTTATGAAGGCTGTACAGGATGCGATGGCGGACCGGGATGTGGAGCTTAACAGCGCGGTAGCGGTTGTGGATGCATGCAAATGCAAGATGTATATTAAGAATTTCGGTGAGTTCTTCGTGAACCAGATCGAACATGCGGGAACGGTTATTTTAAGCAGGACCGATAAATTAAAGGAAGAGAAGCTGACGGCTTGTGTGCAGATGATACGCGAGCATAATGCGAAAGCGACGATCATTACGACGCCATGGGATGCTCTGGAAGGTAAAGATATTCTGGAGACGATCGAGGGGGCGAAAGATCTCGAGGCGGAACTCATGCAGGAAGTAATGGCACACCATGAAGAACATGATCACGGTCCGGACTGCACGTGCGGATGTCATGATCATGCGCATCATCACGATCACGACGACCATGCACACGATCACGATGCGCACGAGCACCATCACGACCATGCACATCACCACGATCATGATGGACACGATCACGACGAGCATGAGCACCATCACGGCCATGCACACGATCACGATGCACACGGGCACCATCACGACCATGCACATCATCATGATCACGATGCACACGGGCACCATCACGACCATGCACATCATCATGATCACGATGCACACGGGCACGATCATGACCATGCACATCATCACGATCACGATGAGCATGACCATGCACATCACGACCACGATGCGCATGACCATCATCACCACGATCATCATCATGCGGACGAGATCTTTACAAGCTGGGGGATGGAGACGCCGGCCGCTTATGAGAAAGCGGAGATCGAGCATATTCTTGCGGAACTGGATCGCGAGGAAACATACGGCATGATTCTGCGGGCGAAAGGGATGGTTCCAGCGACAGACGGCGGCTGGATCTACTTTGATTATGTGCCGCAGGAGAGCAATGTCAGAGACGGGAAACCGGATGTCACAGGCAAGTTCTGTGTGATTGGTTCCAGGCTGCAGGAAGATAAGCTGGCAGAATTGTTCGGAAAGTAAATTGTTTAGGAAACACTGTGTTACTGCCCTGAATCAGTCGGGGCAGATCGGGGGACATATCAGGGTCAGGAAGGATGGGACGCAAAATGAAACCGGTCTACGTGATCAATGGTTTTCTGGAGAGTGGTAAAACCGAGTTTATTACGTATACGCTTTCACAGCCTTATTTTCAGGTACGTGGCAAGACACTGCTGCTATTGTGTGAGGAAGGCGAGAACGAGTATGATGAGAATCTGCTGAGGATGAGCAGAACGCAGTTGGAGCTGATTGAGGACGAGGAAGACTTTAAACCGGCGAAACTGATCGAACTGGAGAAGAAGCATAAGCCGGAACGTATCATCATTGAATACAACGGTATGTGGAACTATAAAGAAATGAAACTGCCGTGGCACTGGAAGGTCGAGCAGCAGGTCACCACCATTGACGCATCTACGTTCCCTATGTATTTTACCAACATGAAATCACTGCTGGCAGAGCAGCTTCGCGCGTCAGAACTGATTATTTTCAACCGTTGTGACGGGGTGGAGGATCTGGGAAGTTACAAGCGAAACGTCAAGGCGATTAATCCGAAGGCGGAGATTGTGTTCGAGGATTCTAACGGAGAGATCAATGAAATCATGGAGGAAGATCTCCCGTATGATTTAAAAGCACCTGTTATTGAACTTGATAATCAGGGTTATGGTATCTGGTATCTGGATTCGCTTGATCATTTAGAGCGCTATGAGGGTAAGGCCGTTCAGTTTACGGCTATGGTTTTGAAACCGAAAGGGTTCCCGCCGGGATACTTCGTGCCGGGCAGAATGGCGATGACCTGCTGTGCAGACGATATGGCATTTCTGGGATTTGCCTGTGAATATGATAAAACGGATACGCTGACGGACAAACAGTGGGTGAAAGTGACAGCCAGGGTTGAAAAAGAGTATTTTGCAGATTATCAGGGCGAGGGACCTGTGCTCCATGCAATCAGTGTGGGACAGACAAAAGCGCCGAAAGACGAGATAATCAGTTTTGTTTAATGCTATTCTAATTTTAAGAGAGTTATGGAGCACATAACCGGATCGTTATGTGCTCTTTTCAAGTATTAGCCTATATTGTAACAAGATATACTGCGGCAGCAGTGTTTGATGAAGGGTAACGGATATGGCCGAGGATAAAGACTTACAGCTTTTAAAAAAGAGACTGCTGGAACTGGCAGAGCGTTCGTACAGTCATAGTATCTATACTTTTACACCCTTCCTCGGATTATCTGAGCAGCAGGCGTTCTATGCAGTGCAGCGGGAGTTGTCTTATGCCGGGTATACTATGGAGGGCGGCAGTCCTTTGTGTGAGCGCAGGATGATTCGCTTCGGTTCGGCACAGGCGTTTGGTTACGAGGAGGCTTTTCCAATCCTGTGTCTGAAGGTAGAGCCGCTTACGCCTAAATTTGCGGAACCGCTTACGCATCGGGATTTCCTCGGTGCGATCATGAATCTGGGGATAGAAAGAAGCACTGTGGGTGATATATTCGTACAGGATCAAGCAGCATTCGTATTCTGTCAGGAAAACGTGGCGGGTTATCTGTCGGAAAATCTGGAACAGGTACGGCATACACATGTGCGCTGCGGCGTGACTGAGGTGGAGGCGCAGCTTCGTGCGCCGGTAACGGAGACGGTGTCTGTGTCTGTTACCGCACCCCGAATTGACACGGTTATATCGAAACTATATAATATTGCGAGAAGCCGCAGTCTGGAATTATTCCGGTCCGGACGGGTCTATGTGAACGGAAGACTGGTGGAGAATAACAGTTACATGCTCAAGAAAGACGACACTGTCACGGCAAGAGGCTTCGGCAGGTTTGTATATACAGGGGAACAGGGAGAAACCCGAAAAGGGAAAGTACGTATACAGATAGAAATGTATCGTTGACGAGACTAAATTGCATACTGTTAAGACTACACGATGGAGTCTTGGTTTACATAATGCAAATGCATTGTTGATGATAGGTTTACATAACACAAGAGGAGAAAATAATTTATGATTCACTATAAGGCGTTTCAATGGCTGTTTTTCTTTTATATGTACTGTTTTTTCGGCTGGTGTTTTGAGTCCGCATGGGTATCTTTTAAATCGCGCAAATTAGTCAACAGAGGATTTATGCGCGGACCGTTCCTGCCGCTTTACGGGAGCGGTGCAATCATGATGCTGGTGGTATCCATGCCTTTTCGGGATAATCTACTGCTCACATACTTTGCGGGGGTGATCGGCGCTACGGTGCTGGAATATATAACGGGTGTTACGATGGAGGCGCTCTTTAAGGTCAGGTATTGGGATTATTCTAATCAGCATTTTAATTATCAGGGGCATATCTGCCTTTCATCTTCGGTCGCATGGGGATTTCTGACAATTCTGATGACCAGAGTGGTGCACCAGCCGATTGAACAGGTGGTCATGGCGATACCGCAAAAGCCGCTTTCATATTTCACAGCTATGGTCACGATCTACATTGTGATTGATTTTACCTTATCCTTTAAGGCGGCGCTGGATCTGCGGGATGTTTTGGACAGGATGCAGAGACTGAAGGAAGAGATGGAGCGTATGCAGCGGCGGCTGGATGTGATTATCGCCTTTAACAATGAGGAGAAGGAACAGAGGCGGCAGGAGAGAGAACTCAGCCTGTCTGAGCTTAGTTCGGGTCTGAAGCAGCGGTTTGCCAGCTTGAAGGAAAGCATACAACTTAGACCGGCGGCATATGAGGAGAACGTGCGTGAGGAAGTTGCCGAAATGCGTGGAAAATTCAGTCATTATCCCGATCCGCAGGAGAATTATAAAGAGATGCTGGATTTCTATAAACGGGATATGATCCGCAATAATCCGACAATGGTTTCCAGAAAGTTTAAAAACACGCTGGACGAGTTAAAGAATATTGTCGGAAGCAGAAAAAGATAAGAGAAATAAGCTGCGGGAAAATCCATGGCAGAGCAGATCTATTCACAGTCTCTGCCGATGGAAATATATTTTGCTCTGGCACGGCGGTTTGCACGGATGGATTCGATGATGTGATTCTCCATCAGTTCCAGATTTCTCGCTTTGCGTCGAAATAGTGCACAGGCTCTATTGTACAGCCAGAAAGAGTATACAAGCAGTTTATTCACTTTGCCGAGTCTGGCTTTGGTCGTATGTTCATAGTGAGTGCCGCCAACCATAGTGGATTTGCCGGCCCGGATATAATTGATCAGCTCTGTTTCGCTGGTTATGTTTTCCAGCAGGATTGTGTATCCGAAACCTGCGCCGTCCGGTTTGTGGGAGTCGCTGCCGCCAAAACAGGGCAGGTCGTACTCTTTGGCCAGTCGCATGGCGCGCATGTTGGAATCGGCATCTTCACAGGCGTTGTATCCTTCCACAAAGTCAAACTTGCGATAAATGTTTCCGGCGATCTTGTCTCTGAGTGTGCTGCGGATACTCAGAAATTTTTCACCGCAGGGATGAGCAGGTCCGATGATTCCTCCATAGTGATGTACGATCTCAATGAGCAGCAGGACCGGCAGTCCCCGCAGTTCCAGAATGGGAAGCTTAACGCCGGTAGGCATGATAATGAGCATATGTCCTGCGTCAATGGTGTCGTATTCTATTCCTTTCAGTACGATAAAGTCTTTTGGTTTCACAGGGAGCTTCTTATAGTAGCGGTATGCTTTGTAGGAATCGTGATCGGTGATCAGCATTCCCTGAAAGCCCTTTTGCTTTAACAGATTAATGTTTTCCAGCAATTCAAATTTACAATCCGGTGATCCTTCTTTTGTATGACAATGCATGTCCAGTTTCATGTGTTAACAGCCCCTTTAACAATTACTAGATGTATTCTACCCTTTTTAAAAAGAAAATGCAAAGGTTTACACAAAATTTTAAGGGAGATGATGGGAATCTTCGCAGCAGGTTATTTTTTGATATTTAAGTATTGACAAATCTTCGTTCAGGGATTATTGTATAAAAAACGCAGTTGATGCATCAGTCTTAAAGCGTTTGGATGAATTGAATATAAACCTAAACCTGTGAGAAAGAGGAGTAGGGGCAGAGAAACTGTCACAGAGAGCCGCAGTTGGTGGGAAGCGGTACAGCGATCGTCTTGAATGGGCTTTCGAGGCCGGTCCGAAATAACAGTAGGCGCCGGCGGGAACCGTACCCGTTATCCATGCGGCATATATAATATGGTTTTTATGTTATGTACAGCTTATAAAGTGTGCGGAAGAGGAGAACTGTTGTGTATATGAAATGAGGTGGACGACATTTTCGGATGCGTCAATTTGAGTGGTACCGCGATAATAACTAAAGTTTATTACCGTCTCAGACATATGTCTGAGGCGGTTTTTTGCGCGTATAAGCAGAGCCGGGAACGATCAGAGACAGGCGTTATGCTTGCATATAAGCATGGCTCTGATCGTTTCCGGCGAGCAACGCGAACCCTGGGTGCGAAGCAGCCAGGGTCTGCTTATACAGGGTTCTAAGAAACATATGCACCATGCTTGCATGAGGGCATATACCGGAAGGCTTACGGCGAGCAACGCGAACCCTGGGTGCGAAGCAGCCAGGGTCTGCTTATACAGGGTTCTAAGAAACATATGCACCATGCTTGCATGAGGGCATATACCGGAAGGCTTACGGCGAGCAACGCGAACCCTGGGTGCGAAGCGACCAGGGTCTGCTTATACAGAAACCGCAGCAGTATTTCAAAACGGAGGAGATTAGATTGAAAAATAAGTCTGATGACCTTATTTTTCAATCGCGAGATTTGTGTCTGCGCGTTGCTTGCCACAAACTCGTTTAATGCGACGTCTCAACATAGTTGAGACAAAAGCAGCGCAGAAATGGAGAAAACTATGAAAAAAAGAACACTGGCATTACTTATGACAACAGCTATGACAGCAGCATCGCTGACCGGCTGTGGCAGCACGGATCAGACGGCAGGCAATACTGTTTCAGCGGCAGAGGCCGGACAGGGTACGGCAGAACACGGGACGGACGGCATGGTTTATAAAGTGGGTATCGTACAGTTTGTGGACGACGCTTCCCTGAATCAGATCGAGGCGGCGATTGAGAAAGAACTGGATGCCAAAGCGGCAGAACTGGGTGTGACATTTGATTACGGCGATTATACCTATAACGGGCAGGCCGATTCTACGGTGCTGAACCAGATTGCTTCCGAACTGATCGCTTCCGAAGTGGATGTGATCGTGCCGATCGCTACACCGGCCGCGATGATCATGCAGAACGCTACGGAAGAGAACCAGATTCCCGTAGTATTCTCAGCGGTGTCTGATCCGGAAGGAGCCGGGCTTGTGGCAGACATGAATGCGCCCGGAGCCAACATTACAGGTACTTCTGACGCACTGAATACGGAGGCGGTGATGGATCTGATTTTTGCGGCAGATCCGGACATTAAGACAGTCGGACTTCTCTACAACAAGAGCGAGGATTCTTCTAAAGCGCCGATAGAGGATGCCAGAGCTTACTGTGAAGCGAAAGGCGTAGAAGTAATTGAGAAGACGGGCACCACCAACGACGAGATATCGCTTGCGGCGGATGCGCTTATTGCAGGCGGTGCCGAGGCGGTATTTACCCCTACGGATAACTCGGTCATGACGGCGGAGCTGGCAATCTATGAGAAATTTATCGAGGCGGGTGTTCCTCATTACGGCGGAGCGGATTCCTTTGCATTAAACGGCGCGTTCCTCGGATACGGCGTAAATTATGAAGAGCTGGGAAAGGCTACGGCGGATATGGTTGTGGATGTACTCGTAAATGGCGCTGATCCTGCAACGACTGCGGTGGTTACACTGGATAACGGAATTGCCACGGTGAACACGGAGACTGCCGGCGCAATCGGTCTGGAATACGGCATGTTTGCGGATATGTGCACAGAGCTGAAGGAAATCGTTACGGCCAAAGAGTTTGAATAAAGACTCGGTAGAGTACTGAGGGGAGCCGGTTTTTTTTCAGGTTAAAAATTGCAGGAAGATAGAAAGAGGTTTTTATGGGATCAATATTTACGCTATCCATCATACAGAGTGCTTTGGAACTGGGATGTATTTATTCCCTTGTGGCGCTGGCGCTTTTTATATCATTCAGTATCTTAAACATTGCGGATCTCTCCACGGACGGCTGTTTTACCCTGGGCTGCGCCGTGGGTGCTGTGGTCACCATGGCGGGACATCCGTTTCTGGCATTTCCGGCGGCTATGGCTGCCGGCGTGTGCTCCGGATTTGTGACGGCATTCCTGCAGACGAAGATGGGCGTGCCGTCCATCCTTGCCGGAATTATTGTGAATACGGGACTGTATACAGTCAATATTGCTGTTATGGGATTTGCTTCGAATGTAAATCTGTTTGGCTGTGATACGATTTTTAGTCTGGCAAAAGATGTGTCTGAGGCGGAATGGTACGGGAACTGGTATAAATTGGCGATTGTGGCATTGATTGTGGTTCTCATGGGAACTGTTCTGGTATGGTTCCTCAATACGCGGCTCGGTCTTTCCATCCGTGCCACTGGAGATAATGAATATATGGTGCGGGCTTCCAGCATCAATCCGGCATTTACGATTACGGTAGGGCTCTGTGTGGCTAATTCCCTGACGGCGCTTTCCGGTGCGGTTCTGGCACAATATCAAAAATCCTGTGATATTAATCTGGGAACGGGTATGGTGACCATTGCGCTGGCAAGCCTGATCATTGGAGAAACGATTATCGGCAAAGGCGGTATGTTTCGGAAAGTTGCAGGTGTTATTCTGGGAAGCTGTCTCTATCGTTTTATCGTGGCGGTTGCACTTCGCTTAAATGTGCCGGCGGAATGCCTGAAACTGGTTTCCGCATTGATCGTGGCCTTTGCCATTGCTTTTCCTTATCTGAAAGGTAAGGCGGACTTCTACCGGACACACAGAATACCGCTTGGAAGAAAAGGCGCGGTCGGAGAGGAGGACGAGGAGACATGTTGACACTGAAGAATATTTCCAAGACTTTTCATCCGGGTACAGTGAATGAGAAGAAGGCGCTGGAGCAGGTGAATCTGGAACTGGCGGACGGAGACTTTGCGACGATCGTGGGAAGCAACGGGGCCGGGAAATCTACTTTATTTAATGCAATTACGGGGGCATTCTACGTGGACACCGGACAGATCACTCTTGCGGGGGAGGATATCACATACCGTAGGGAACATATCAGGAGTAAAGAGATCGGACATCTCTTTCAGGACCCATTAAAAGGTTCCGCGCCACATATGACCATTGAGGAGAACATGGCGCTTGCCTATCTGCGGGCGTCCACCGTCAGACACGCGTACTTTAGCCGCATCAGCAACAGAGAGAAGCAGCTGTTCAGAGAACAGCTTGCCATGCTGGATATGGGTCTGGAAGACCGCATGAAACAGCCGGTAGGATTGCTGTCGGGCGGACAGAGACAGGCACTGACATTGCTTATGGCAACAGTGGTGACACCGAAGCTGCTGCTTCTGGACGAACATACGGCTGCACTGGATCCTGCCACGGCGCAGAAAGTGCTGGAATTGACCCGCCGGATCGTGGCGGAACGCAGGATCACATGCCTTATGGTGACCCATAATATGCAGCAGGCGCTTACCATGGGCAGCCGCACGCTGATGATGGACAGCGGGCATATCGTGCTGGACGTACAGGGACAGGAGCGGGAACGGATGACCGTGGAAGATCTGCTGGCGGCGTTCCGGGAGCAGGCGGGGAAACGTCTGGATAGCGACAGGATACTGCTGGCTTAGCGCTGGAAGATTATGCCGGGGAGATTGTGCAGGTGGGGTATGATCAGAAAAGAAAGAACAGCTAAGAGGAAACTCAAAGCTGTTTTTTTGATATCGTAAAAGTGGAACATGAAAAGAAAATGGCGTGGCGCGTTTTCAACGGACAACGCAACTGGATATATGGTTATAAAGATATCGCCTTGACAAATTTGAAGTGGGGGGGGTAGAATTTAGAAAAAAGCATATAGACCATGCAAAGGAGGGCGCGTACGTACACGAATGAAAAGTATGTGTTGCTGTATCAATATTTACAAGGAGGCATGACGGTTGACGACAAGATCAGGCAGGTCAAGGAGACATTTCCGTGTATGTCAGGTAACCGAATCAAAGTAGAAAATGAAATGAGAGGGAAAAGATGATGAAGTGGACAAAGAAAGCAGGACAGGTAAGGCGTAGGCTTATGGCGGGATTTTTCTGCATTAGCCTGCTGGCGGCTGATCTGGCGACTGTGTTTCCGGTATTGGCACAGGAGACTGCTATGGCGGCGGAGCAGACGGAGAGTTCCGGTGAAAGCATGTCGGGTGAGATAATGAATCCTGGCATGGAGGTGCAGGAAGAGACAGTGCAGGAGCCTGAGGCGGACAGCAGCGCAGAAGAAATGGAGGATGACGGAAGCCAGACACAGAACCCGGACAGCGGGGATGTGGAAGATCAGGTGCAGGAGCCTGACGACGGAGAAAAAATAGAAAACGACAGAACGTCTAATAATGGATTGAATAACGAAGATGAGAATACCGCCCCCTCGGACGGCGCAGCGGACGACAGGGAAAGGGAGCAGGACACGTCTGATGAGGAAGATACTTTAACGGATGATATGATAGAAGTACCGGAGACGCCCGGTGCGGATGAGACAACGGAAGAAGAAACAGACGACCCGGAGGAAGCGGAGTCTGTTTCAGATAATTCCGTGTCGGAGAATACGCTGGAAGAACAGGAAGAGGTGTGCGCATTGACAGTGCCGGCGGACGCGATCGCCAGCGGCGCTTATGAGAATATCACATGGGTGGTTGACGCTGACGGAAAGCTGACGGTGGAAGGCACGGGGGACTTTGCCAAGGTCGGTGGAGGAAGCAGTGCGCTTCCGCGAGGACCGTGGTGCAAAAATTTTAACACAATGTCTAAGATCAAGACCGCGGAGATTAAAGTGAGCGGAATGACGGATGCCTCTTATATGTTTAGCGATTGCTATAACTTAACAAAAATCAGTTTTACAGGATCCGATACCGGGTCAGTGACTGACATGTCCGGAATGTTTCAGGGCTGTTACAAACTGGAAACTGTTGACTTGGGACAAAACTTTCATACGGAAAATGTAACGGATATGTCCAGCATGTTTAGTGGTTGTAGTGATCTGAAAAATGCAGACGTAAGCGGTTTCAATACTTCAAGTGTGACAAATATGTCCGCCATGTTTTATGGGTGCACCAATTGGGGAGATATGAACTTAAGCGGTTGGGATACGGGAAAGACTACAGATATGCGATATATGTTTACAAACTGTGACTTTCAGCAGATCGTGCTGGGCGGCAGTTTTACAACACATAATGCTACGGATATGAGCTATATGTTCGCATGCAACAGTGATCCGGAAAGTCTTTACGGGTGTAAGGTTGGTCCGGAAAGGCAGAATTTAACCGGGCTTGATCTGGCGTGGCTTGATCTGAGCAGTGCTATGACGATACAGGGTATCTTTGAGGGATGTAATGTGAGGGGGCTTGACTTTGGGAGACTGGATACGAGTGTTACGACAACACTTGGAGGATTATTCAGTACTTGTGATCTGACAGGAGTGGATTTTAGTAAACTGCGAACTGATACTATAACAGATATGAACCGTATGTTCGCCAACAGCAAAGGGGATATTGATCTGCGTACCCTTAATACGGAGCATGTGACAGACATGTCTCATATGTTTGCGAGTGTGGGAGGCGGTGGCATAGGCGGTTACAGGCGGCCAATCTATCGTTTAACCAGTATTGATCTGAGTGGACTGGATACTTCAAATGTGACAAACATGGATTCCATGTTTAGAGATCAGTCTGAGCTGACAAGCATTGATCTGGGCGGATTGGACACTTCAAAGGTAGAAAGTACGAACTGTATGTTTGAAGGGTGTAGTGGTCTGACACAGATTGACTTGAGCGGAGTGAATTTTGGGAATGTAACTACGATGACCGGCATGTTTGCCGGGTGTAGCAGCTTGCAGGAGGTAAAACTGGGCAACCTTGGAACTGCTGAGCTGCATATGATCGAGGAAGACGGAGAAGATCCATATTTACCGGTGGCTGAAATGTTTTATAGCTGTAAGAGCCTGGAAATCCTGAACATGAGCAACTTTAATTATGAATATCTGGAGGATGGCTGGTCACAGCTTGCGCCGCTCTATAACTGTGAAAAGCTTACCATGCTCTACACGCCCTATAATGTAAAGATTAATATTGCCATTACAGGAGGCGACAATTATAAAGGGGACGAGGAGTGGTACATGGCTGACGGCACGAAGCTTACGGATAACTGCCTGCCCAAAAACCTTCCGTACAGCGTTCTGATCCAGAAAGGCAGCAAGCCGGCTGTCTCCGCGGCGCGCATGGAAGTCTCTAAGAAGAAGACCCTTTACGGCTGCGGCGAGACGATCGGGACGGACGACCTGACCGTGACCTATTACGGGGCGGACGGCAGCGTCCGGAAGCTGGTGCAGTCAGACGGCCAGACGGACGGCTATACCACCAACGCAGCGTCCCTCTCTACAACGGAGCCGGGAACGTTGGAACTGATCGTGACTTACACGAAAGACGGGAAGACGCTGACGGGAAAGGTCACGCTGACTGTGGCGCACATTCTGACCGCCGCAAATACAACTGTCAAGCTTCCGTCAGAAAGCGACTATAACTATATATACGACGGGACACCCAAGACGCCGGGACCGCTCACGGTAACTTATACCAAACCGGCGGCAGACGGCACGGAAACGCCGGTAACATTGACAGAAGACACAGACTATACCGTAACCTATCGCAATAACGTAAATGCATATGAAGAGCCCGGAGCGGATGGGACAGGAGAAGCTTCTGGGGAGGCAGGCGGTAATGCCGGAACAGAAAGCGGCACAGGTATTGCAGCTGTCTCATACGGCAGCGTGGCGGTGCCGGCGGTAATTATCAAAGGTATGGGAAAATACAGCGGTACGGCTACGCAGTCCTTTGCAATCCACAAGGCGGACGCGCCCGTAGCGGAGATGAAGAACGTTACAGCCTCACAGTGCACACAGGCACAGTCGAACCGGAAAATAGACCTGACAGGCAGTTTTGCGGCCAATGGGAAGAAGACCGGCTATGAGATTGTGAGTGTGGAAGACACAGACAGCATTTTTTCCAACACGCCTGTTACGGCGGATATTAAGGACGGTATCCTTACATACGGCACCAATGCGGCGCAGGAGGGCGATGCGGCTTCTATAAAGATAAAGGTGTCTTTCCAAAATTATAAAGACGCGGAACTGACTGTGAAGATTACCATGGCTTCGAAGAAAACGGCGGTGATCTCCGGCATTGTAATACAGGAAAGCAGTGTGTACAGCGGCACGCCGGTCGCTTACAGCGGTGAGGCGGTTGTGAAAACGGAGGACGGTACAGACATTACGGAAAAAGTGACGCTCGTGTACCGCTACAGCGGCACAATGGCGGACGGCACGGCTTATCCGGCGACAGTGGAAGAGCCGGTGAATGCAGGAAACTATGTACTGACCGTATCGGTGCAGGAGAATGACCCGGATTATGTGGGAAGCGCAGCGTATCCGTTTACGATTACGCAGGCGGATGCAGTTGTGAAGGCAAAAGACCTGACAGTGCTGCTGCAGGCGCAGCAGGCAGACGGCAGCGCGCTTGTTCCGGTGGAACAGTACCAGGCATCCTTTGCATATGAGATGACAGGGCTTGTGAATGCGGATACATTGCAGAAGGAACCGGCGTATACCGTTACGGAGGATGAGGCGGGAATAAAATCTGTTACTGCCATTGATACATCAAAGGTGGGCGTATACTACATCCACCCGTCAGGCGTAGACGCCGGCATGAATTACCAGATCACATATACGCCAGGAATCCTCACGGTGTCGGAGGAGCGGGTCGTGTACACCGTCACCTTTGACGGCATGGGACATTGTGATTCCTTTACGAAGGGCGGCATCAAGGCGGGAGCGCTTCTGGAGCTTGCGGACAGCGAGCAGACGCCGGCAGCGAAAGAGCATGGATATGTGTTTGCGGGCTGGTATCAGGACAGGACTTTTGCCAAAGGAAAAGAGTGGGATTTCGATACGGATACGGTACAGTCCGACCTCACACTGTATGCGTGCTGGCTCACTGCGGCAGCACAGAACGGGGACGGCCTGAAACTGTGCGTGCAGGAGATACCCGATCTGACTTATACGGGAAGTGCGTTAAAACCGTCGGTGACCGTATATGACAGTGACGGTACAACGCTTCTGAAGGAAGGAAAAGATTATACTGTAAAATATGTCCGTAATACGGATGCTGTGCAGACCGGTGAGGATGGAAAACCGTTGGA
Source organism: uncultured Lachnospiraceae bacterium (assembly GCA_937920345.1). Lineage (GTDB taxonomy): Bacteria > Bacillota > Clostridia > Lachnospirales > Lachnospiraceae > UBA3282. The sequence continues at coordinate 39,665 of CALGVA010000066.1, read as the reverse complement.
GGCAGGTGGCACCGCGAAGGTCGCTGATCCCGGGAAAGCAAGTGAAAAGATAACAGATGTTACAGGCCATTTCAGTAAGGAATGTCCCTATGTGGCCATCACGGGCAAAGGGAACTACACGGAGACTATCTACCGCAACTTCCTGATCCTGCCGGCGAATATCGCTGCAGAAGGGGACAATGCGGACGTCACAGACAACACGCCGCTGGCCGCGGGATTTACCCTGAAATACACAGACCAGTTCGAGGAGAAGGCAAACAAGACGGCAAAGATCGTAAGCTCCATGAAATATAAGAAGGCGATGAAAGCGGACAAAGACTATGTGCTCAGCGTGCGGGATGAGAATGGCACGGAGGTTGCACTGACACAGGGAAAACTTCCGCTCCATGCAGGCAGCTACATTCTGACGATTAACGGTAAGGGTAACTATACGGGAGCGGTCAGGAGAAAGCTTTATGTGGCACAGAAACAGAAGCTGATGAAGCATGCTTCTGTCACCCTGGGCAAAAAACAGAAGACGCACGCTTACACGGGGGAAGACGTGCTGCTGACGCCCGGATATTATGACGCTGCTGCAAAGAAATACTATAAAGTGACGCAAGAGGGTGAGATAAGTAGTACACCGGAGAACAATGCAGACGACATGTTCCTTGTGAAGGCCGGGAAGAACGGAAAGACAGGCGGAGAAGGTCTGGTCTGGGGCAAAGACTATACGATTGATTACGCAGGTTCAAATCTTGCCGCGGGCACGGCGACCATGACCCTTACAGGAACAAACGGATATGTTGGCACGAAGAGCGTCACCTTTAAGATCACAGGTGCAGTTTTCAGTGCGAAAACGATCAATGTGAAGACTTACAATGTGAACCAGCCGGACTGGACGGGCTGGCAGGCTTCCATGCCCTATACCGGCAAGGCAGTGACACAGAATAAGGTTATGCTGACGACGAAGGTGACAAATAATAACCCGGTTGCACAGGAACTGGTCTATGGTGAACACTATATCATTACTTATAAGAATAACGTGAAAAAAGGCACTGCTGCCATGACCTTCATAGCAAAGCCGGAGTCCGGTTATAGCGGCAGCTTTACGAAAACCTTTAAGATCACGGCGCAGGAGCTGGCGGGAGAAAGACTGACAGTGCTGTCACAAAATGGCGCGGGACAGACAGGTGGAGAAACCGCAAATACACAGGGCGGTACGGCGGCGCAGGCCGGGAATACCGCGGCTGCTGCCGTTTACAGCAAGAACGGGGCGAAGCTTTCCTTCAGGATCACAAATGAAGCGGGTGCACCGCTGCGCGAAGGCACGGACTACACCGTAAAGTATAAGAATAATAATGCGGTGACGACAGCGCAGACAGCCGGAAATAAAAAGCCGCTCCTGATAGTTACGGGTAAAGGAAATTATGCAGGAAAAGTCGAAGTGCTGTTTAACATTATACCGGCTTCCATAGAATCAGCCATTGACGGACAGACCGTGAGCGTATCGTGTGCGCAGGTACAGAAGAAGGACGACATGAAATACAAGGACTTCAAGCTTAAGCTTGTGGAAGGAAAGAAAGCGCTTGGAGTGGGCGAAACAAAGGATTATATCGTCGATGAGACGAACTGTACGCCCGAAAAGATCAAAGCCTATGCGGACGCGGTTGCAGACGGGACGGCATTACCGGAAGAACCTTCGGTGACGGTGAAAGGAAGAGGCTGTTATACCGGGGAGAGGATCATACCGCTCGGGCAGTATATCTATGCAGACAAGCTGACTGCGGCATGCCTGTATGTGGTGCTGTCCGAGGAAACCGGGCAGAATATCTATACCGGAGGACAGGTTACGCCGGATGTGGCGGTATTCTATGGGGAGAAAACGGCAGTCAGCGCGGCGAAGAAGGATAAAGAGAAGGACGCGACGAAGCTGACGGCAGAAAGCGGCAAATATAAGCTGAAGAAACTGACGGCGGATACCGACTATGCCTTAAGTTACGGCGCGAACACAGCCTCCGGTAAAAACAAAGGAAGCGTGACGGTCACCGGAGCCGGAAGGTACGGCGGCAGTGTGACGATCAAGTTTACGATCGAGAAGAAAGCCATCTACTAACACGAAGAAAAACCAAAGATTAATCACATTGGCAAACCGGTATGTGAATACCGGACACGAAAGACTGCCGATGGAGTAGCATCTGCAGATCAATTTCTAAGAACTGTGTAATATAATATAAGGAGCCATGAAGTTGATGTGCATAAAGCAGTTATGGGGAAAACCTGTAGCTGCTTTTTCTCTGTCCTCTTTTGTGTCATAACTTGGACAAAGGTTCATATATTGAGATAAGGGGGAGTGCGGATGAGAAGTGAGGAGATTCTTCATATGTTTCCGGAATCATTACGGGCTAGATGGCGTATGGCGGCACAGCAGGCCGGGTGTCTGCAGGAGATCAGACTGCGTGTAAATGTGCCGGCGACGGTGTTGATTGACAGAAAGGAATGGTTTGTAGATACAGACGGCAGCCTGGTGGACAGGCAGCCTGTGGCAGCGCGGTGCAGCGCAGAAGAGCTGGAGGCAGTCCTCAAACATTTGTGCCAGTATTCTGTTTATGCGTTTGCAGATGAGATTCGACAGGGATTTCTGACCATACAGGGAGGACACCGTATCGGACTGGCCGGACAGGTGATTATGGAGGATGATAATCGGATACGCAATTTAAAATACATACGTTATTTAAATATTCGTATTGCACATGAGATCAAAGGCGTCTCGGATTCGCTGCTTTCCTATCTGTATGACAGACAGGGAAAGGTATGCAATACACTGCTGATTGCACCGCCCGGTTGTGGTAAGACGACTATGCTGCGGGATATGATCAGGAATATTTCCAACGGAACGGGTTATGGAGCCGGTGTGAATGTCAGTGTGGTAGATGAGCGCTCCGAGATTGCGGGCAGTTATATGGGCATTGCGCAGAATGACATTGGAATCCGTACAGATGTGCTGGACGGGTGTCCGAAAAGGGAAGGCATGATGATGCTGATCCGGGCCATGGCGCCGCAGGTGCTGGCCGTGGATGAACTGGGAAGTGAAGAGGATATACAGGCATTGCAGATGGCAAGCGGCTGCGGGTGCAGACTGATTGCAACGATTCATGGCAGTTCTGTGGAAGAAGTACAGCATAAAAAGTACATGCGTAATGTTATAGCAGACAGGCTCTTTGACAGATATCTGGTGCTTACGAAGAAAAACGGACGCTGTGAGGTGGAAGGAATCTATGACGGAGATGGAAAAAGATGTTTAAATTAGCAGGTTTTTTCTGTATTATAGCGGGATGTATCGGCTGGGGGATCAGCAAGATTGCGGAAGAACAGAGCAGGATTCGACATCTTAGGGAGTTGATCCGTATCATTAAGAGAATGCAGGATGAGATCAGTTACGGCAAACATACGCTTCCGGAAATCTGTCTTTTTCTCGCAGAATATTGCGACGTGCTGTATCGACCATATTTTTATCAGATATATGAGCGCATCAATCAGTGCGAAGGTGCAGGGTTTGATCAGGTATGGGAAGAGCAAATGCGTCAATGTCTGCGGGAAGCGCCGCTGACCGGGGAGGAGAAAAATATATTGATAAATTTACCGCAGAATCTCGGGCTGCAGGAAGAAAAATTACAGGCACAAAACATTGGACAATCTATGGACCTTTTGAACCGAAAATGCAGACAGGCGGAAGATGCTTATGAGAACCGGGCCAGAATGCTGCTCAGTGTAAGTGTGCTGGCGGGAGTATTTCTGACGATTCTGCTATTGTGACAGGCAGATGCAGATTTGAAGACATTTTTTTGAAAGAGTATTCCGGAATACAGTCGATAAGCTTAGGATATCGGTTGATATGTTAAAAGTGTAGATTACTTTAAAATGGAGGAAAAGATGAGCGTAAGCCTTATATTCAGGATAGCGGCGGTCGGTATCTTGGTCACAATATTAAATCAGGTTTTAAAGCATAGCGGTAGAGAGGAACATGCCTTTCTGATCAGTCTTGCCGGGTTAATTCTTGTTTTAACATGGATCATTCCTTATATATATGATTTGTTTGTCATGATACAGGATTTGTTCACTTTATAAGGGCACAGAGGAGAGCTATTCATGGAAATGATCAAAATTGGGCTGGTAGGTGTGGCGGGGATATTGCTGATCGTTCCGCTTAAGAGTTATAAGGCAGAATACGGCGTCTGTCTGGGAATTGCAGTGTGCCTGGTGATAATGGGATATGCCATGCAGTATTTCGAAGGGATTCTGTCGGCGATGAAGCAGATCAGGGGGTACTTAAACAATAACTATAGTTATTTGAGTGTGCTTTTGAAGGCGGTGGGAGCGACCTATGCGTGCGAGTTCTGTGCGGGAATCTGTAAGGATGCGGGATATGGCGGTATTGCAGGACAAGTTGAGATGGTAGGTAAACTGTATATTCTGTTGACGGGAATGCCTGTATTGATGGCGCTTCTTGAGAGCATACAGTCCATTGCGGGATAGAACGGGGGAATTCATATGGGGATTGCGGAGAGCGGCATGGTCTGGGAAGAGATGGGAATGGATCAGGCGGCGATTGATTTCGGGCAGCTGTTTCCCGAGTATACATTTGACGGGAGAACAGTCATGAATCTGATTCTGCAGGGAAGATTGTGGGAAGCCGTGAAAGAAATCGGAAACGGAATAACTGGCGTTATTAATTCCCAGACAGGAGAGTTTAAGACATTGTTTGTTACAATTCTTGTACTGGGTGTTGTGGCAGCGCTGTTTGTCAATTTTGCAGATTTGTTTCAGGATCATCAGGTGTCTGACATCGCTTTCTTTTTTGTCTATCTGCTTATGATAGCCGTACTTATGAAGTCTTTTGCAGGAGCGGCTTCCGTCGTCCGGGAGATTCTCGAGACGGTCACCATGTTTATGAAGCTGTATATTCCGACTTATATGATCGCAGTCGGAAGCGCGTCCGGTCTCGCATCTGCGTCCGTGTATTACCAGATCTTACTTTTTATTGTCTACCTGATAGAATGGGGCTATCTGACACTTCTCCTTCCGATGGTGTACACCTATATACTGTTGACAGTCATCAATGGCGTATGGATGGAAGAAAAGCTGACGCTGTTATTAGAGCTTCTGAGTAAGGTGATCAGTGTCAGCATCAAGGTTACGCTTGGAGTTATCACGGGATTCAGTATATTGCAAGCAATGATAACACCTGTAATAGATTCGTTGCAGTCTTCCGTGCTTAAGAAAGCAATGTCAGCGATACCGGCAATCGGAGGATTGACGGAAGGAATGTTTGAGATGGTGATCGGGTCGGCAGTGCTTGTCAAGAACAGCATAGGGCTGTATATCACACTTGTGCTGATCGTGTTGTGCTGTATTCCGGTACTGAAACTGGCGCTGCTTTCCGGGGTGATCAAGCTCAGCGCGGCGCTGATCGGCATTGTCAGCGATAAACGGATGACCAATTGTGCCAACCGCGTGGGGGACGGCAACATCATGCTGTTAAAAATAGCCCTTTCTTCTATTGGTATGTTTGTGATACAGATCGCCATTATTACCTACACAACAAGCGGAAGGATGTGAAGATAAACATGCTGGAGAATATCAGACAGATCGGGATGTTTATGATTATTGCCCAGACGGTAATGCATTTTGCAGCCGGGCGGCATTACGAGAAATATATGAAAATAATATCGGGTGTTATAGTCCTTTTGCTGTTTGTCAGACCGTTTGTATCTGATTCTGATAACATAGCCGCAAGATGGCAGGAGGAAGCGGCGAGGATGATGGAGCAGATCATGGAGAGAAGCGAAGCAGGATATCAGATGTCTTATGTGACGGATTCCACGCAGGCGGCAGTGATACAGCAAATCGAGGAGGAAATCAGGAGCAGGCTTAACGACAGGATTGCGGAACGCGGTGAGCAGGTTACAGAAGTGACGATTGATCTGGGAAAGAGCGGCGAAGCGGCGGGTACGGGGAGCGGGGAGGAACTGGTTTTTGAGCGTGTGCGGATTACAGTACAAAAGTCCGGCGGGAGCAGGATCAGTATGCAGGAAGACGGAAATGAGAAGGCGGCGGGGGATGAGGGCGGTTTGCCGGAAACGGATGAAGCGGGACTGATTCGGATCAATGAGATCGTTGTGGGAGACAATGGGAATACGGAGAAGACCGGGACCGGCGGGGCGGACGGCAGCATACAGGAGTTGAAAGATGTTTTTGCGCAGACACTGGGGATAGCCGAGGACAGAGTGGAGGTGTTATATCTTGGAGAATAGCAGGAAATTGATCGAGAAGCTGACAGGCGGAAAAAAACTCAGAAAAGATCAATGTCTGATTATGATTCTGGCGGGAGTCCTTCTATGTATAATCGCAATACCGTCACAACCGAAAACGATAAAGTCCGGTATAACGGACAGAACAGGTGGTACAATCGGAAATCATACAGCAGTAGATGAAACGGGAGCGGAGGTTCGGACCGGGAGCGAGGCGGATGATTATGCGGAGTATTGGGAGGAGAGGCTGGAAGATACACTCAGGTATGTGGACGGCGTCGGTCATGTCAGGGTGCTGATTACATTGCGAGAGTCCGAGCACAAGATTGTTGAGAAGGACGGTCCCGAGACTTATTCCGATACGACGGAAACGGATTCGGCGGGTGGCAGCCGTATCATCGGGGAGAGCAGGGTTGAGAAGAGTACGATCTATACGACGGACGTAAACGGTCAGAACGTGCCGTATGTGATCATGACGATACCGCCGGCGGTGGAGGGAGTCGTTGTGATTGCACAGGGGGCCGGGTCGCAGAGTGTACAAGAAAATATAATAGAGGCAATTCAGGTATTATTTGATATCGAAGCGAATAAGATAAAAATAGTAAAGATGAAAAAATAATCAGTGTAAAGGGGAGAAAAAATTGAAAAATATGATCAAGAAGAACCAGATGATGATCACGGCGCTTGCAATCATGATCGCCGTAGCAGGCTACCTGAATTTTGCGGGAACAAAAGTAACGGAAGAGGACATAATGTCAGTTAACGGTGAAATTACCACTGACGACATGGGTAATCTGGCACTCGGAAGTGATGAGTCTGATTACGCGGCATTTACGGATCTGTCGGAGGAGGATATTGAGCAGGCTTCCGGAGAGATCAAGAGTCTGGATACGGACGTAACGATGGCGGAGAACGGCGGTGTGGACGAAGAACTTGCAGAGGCATTAGCGGAAGAACAGATGGAAGACGTTCCGGGAGAAGCGGTGTTTACCTCTTCCGGTACTGTAGCGGGACTTTCCGGTGCAAAATTGCAGAAAGAACAGACGCGTGCGCAGAACAAAGAAACACTATTAGAGATTATCAACAATGCTAATATCAGCGAAACACAGAAGCAGGAAGCGGTAAACAGCATGATTTCCATGACGGATGTTGCGGAGAAAGAGACGGCGGCAGAGATTCTGCTGGAGGCAAAAGGATTTGACGATGCGATCGTCAGCATAGACGGCGACAGTGTGGATGTGGTTGTCAATACAGCGGAACTGACGGAGGCGCAGCGGGCACAGATCGAAGACATCGTGATCCGTAAGACCGGCGTCAGTGCGGAATCGGTGGTGATCAGTACCGTCAATTCAAATTAAGTGCACGATCGGTAAATATATGGTATACTATACGCGCATATTTTAAGATACGGAGGCGAAGAGCTGAGAATGAAAAGAATATTTTTGATTGTATTGGACAGCTTCGGGATCGGAGAGATGGAGGATGCCGCTGAATATGGCGATAAGGGCACCAACACGCTCCGTTCCGTGGCTTCCAGTGCAAAGTTTGATATGCCGAACATGGGCAGGATGGGGCTTTTCAATATTGATGGCGTGGAGTGCGGCGGGAAAGTGCCGGCGCCGACAGCCAGAATTGCACGTATGAGAGAGGCATCAAAAGGCAAAGATACTACAATAGGGCACTGGGAAATTGCGGGTATTTTATCGAAGCAGCCGCTGCCTACTTATCCGAATGGATTCCCTGATGAGATCCTGGAGCAGTTCAGTAAGGCGACGGGCAGGGGTGTGCTGTGCAACAGGCCGTATTCCGGTACGGAAGTGATTAAGGATTACGGTGACGAACATGTAAGCAGCGGCAAACTGATCGTTTATACCTCGGCCGACAGCGTATTTCAGATCGCGGCCCATGAAGATGTCGTTCCGGTAGAGACACTCTATGAATATTGTAAGATTGCGAGAGATATTCTGCAGGGCAGACATGGCGTCGGGCGTGTGATCGCAAGACCGTTTGTCGGTACAAGCGGCAGCTATACCAGAACATCCGGGCGGCATGACTTCTCATTGGAACCGCCTGCAGTTACCATGCTGGATCAGCTGAAAGCAGCGGGGAAGGATGTGATCTCCGTGGGCAAGATCAAGGATATCTTTGCCGGCAGAGGGATTACGGAATATGTATATACCAAAGGCAACGCAGAAGGAATTGAGAGAACGATTGCGTATATGAAGCGGGATTTTGAAGGCTTGTGCTTTGTTAACCTGGTAGATTATGATATGCTGTACGGTCATCGGAATGATATCGATGGCTATGCCGCGGCGCTTACCGATTTTGATAACAAACTGCCCATGCTGCGGGAACTGCTTCGGGAGGAGGACATCCTGATGATCACGGCTGACCACGGATGTGATCCGGGATATACCGTATCGACGGATCATTCCAGAGAACATACGCCGTTCATTATGTATGGACCGGGTGTGGTTCCCGGTAATCTCGGTACGAGGGATACGTTTGCGGATATCGGGGCAACGGTACTCGATTATTTCGGGATACGGCCGGAGTTTGCCGGTACATCTATGCTATAGAATCTGGAGGATAAAAACGTGGGCAACTATGCGGACGAGATAAACAAAAGAAGAACTTTTGCGATCATATCGCATCCGGATGCGGGTAAGACGACTCTGACCGAGAAATTCCTGCTGTACGGGGGAGCCATTAATCTGGCGGGCAGTGTAAAAGGGAAAGCGACTGCCAGGCATGCGGTTTCCGACTGGATGGAGATTGAGAAGGAGAGAGGTATTTCAGTCACCTCTTCCGTATTGCAGTTTGAATATGACGGGTTTTGTATTAATATTCTGGACACACCGGGACATCAGGACTTCTCGGAGGACACTTACAGGACGCTGATGGCGGCGGATTCTGCAGTCATGGTGATTGATGCATCGAAGGGTGTGGAGGCGCAGACGAGAAAACTGTTCAAGGTATGTGTCATGCGTCATATTCCGATTTTCACTTTTATTAATAAGATGGACAGGGATGCCGACGATACATTCACACTGTTAGATGAGATCGAGAAGGAACTGGGGATCGCTACATGCCCCATTAACTGGCCCATCGGTTCCGGTAAAGGGTTTAAGGGCGTATATGAGCGCGAGAGCAAATGTGTGATCACTTATTCGGATACCGAGAAAGGGACGAAAGAGGGACATGCCACCCGGATTCCGGTTGCGGATGAGGCTGCACTGACGGCACATATCGGAGAGGAATATAAGTCTCAATTATTTGATGAGATAGAACTTCTGGATGGCGCAAGTGCAGAGTATGACCTGGAACGGATACAGGCAGGCGATCTGACGCCGGTGTTTTTCGGGTCGGCGCTTACAAATTTCGGTGTGGAGATATTTCTGCAGCATTTTCTGGCAATGACGACAACGCCGCTTCCGCGCAGGGCTGATATCGGTTTGATTGATCCTGTGGAACATGATTTCTCAGCATTTGTTTTTAAAATTCAGGCGAACATGAATAAGGCGCATCGGGACAGGGTAGCATTTATGCGCATTTGTTCCGGAAGGTTTGATGCCGGTGCCGAAGTGAAGCATGTGCAGGGCGGTAAGGTCATGCGCCTGTCGCAGCCGCAGCAGATCATGGCGGACGAGCGTAAGATACTGAATGAAGCATATGCCGGAGATATTATCGGTGTATTTGATCCGGGTATCTTTGCGATCGGGGATACGATTTGTATGCCGAAGGAACAGTTCGAGTATGAAGGAATCCCGACTTTTGCACCGGAGCATTTTGCAAGAGTAAGGCAGATCGACACGATGAAAAGAAAGCAGTTCGTGAAGGGAATCACACAGATCGCACAGGAAGGCGCCATACAGATATTTCAGGAATATAATACGGGTATGGAAGAGATTATCGTCGGCGTGGTAGGCGTACTGCAGTTTGATGTATTAAAATATCGTCTGGAAAATGAGTATAATGTGGAAATCAAACTTGAGAATCTTCCTTATGAACACATCCGCTGGATAGAGAATAAGGAGATTGATCTTGATAAGCTGACGGGAACTTCTGATTTGAAGAAGATTAAAGATCTGAAAGATAATCCGCTGCTTCTGTTTATTAACCAGTGGAGCATCGGAATGACCGTTGATCGAAACGAAGGACTGATCCTGTCAGAGTTCGGAAGAAACTAGCAATATAGGAATTAATTTCGGTATATTTCGAGTCCGCGGAGCGGATCTGGCAATCGGGTCTGCCCGATTGATGATGAGGGTGAGTGCATATGAAGAGAACGGGTATATTATTGACGGGAATGTTGATACTTACAGGGTGTCTGGCTTATGCATGGCAGACGCTTCCTCGTCAGAGGAGCGATCTGTATAAACAGAAAAGTCTTGGAGCGCAGCAGGAGGAGAGCGAGCCGGCGGAGCAGGTGATCAGACGGGAGCGGGAGAACGGGTATGCTTACGGTATGCTGCCGGAGGAGGAACAACAGCTCTATCTGGAGATCCGGGATGCACTGACACAGTTTGAAGAAGATGTGAAACTTTCCAGTTGTAATAAGGAAGAGATTGCCCATGTTTTTCAGTGTGTACTGAACGACCATCCGGAGATTTTCTACGTGGACGGATATACCTATACGGAATATACGCTGGGCGATATTCTAAAGAAAATTACGTTTACGGGGACGTATCGGTTCAGTCAGGAGGAGATTGACCAAAAGCAGAAACAGATAGATATTTATGTAAACCAATGCCTTGCGGGCATGCCCGAGGATGCGGATGACTATACAAAGGTGAAGTATATATATGAATACCTGATCCACCATACGGAGTATGACGCTCAGGTGGAGAACAACCAGAATATTTGCTCGGTGTTTATAGAGGGCAGATCTGTCTGCCAGGGATATGCCAAGGCTACACAGTATCTTCTGGACGAGGCAGGGATCTCATCGACGCTTGTGCTGGGACGTGTGATCGGCGGTGAGGGACATGCATGGAATCTTGTAGAGATAGACGGAAGTTACTACTATGTAGATACGACCTGGGGAGACGCGTCCTATCAGGCGGTAGGCGGCGCGGCCGGCTATCCGGTTGAGAAGATCCCGACGATTAACTATGATTATCTGTGTGTAACTACTGCGCAGATGAATCTGACGCATACGCTGGATAACGTAGTGGAGCTGCCGCTGTGCGATTCCATGGAGGATAACTATTATGTGAGGGAAGGACTTTATTTTACGGAGTGGAATGAGGAACAGATCGAACGGATTTTTCGGGAAGAATATGAGAAGGGAAGCGCTTATGTGACTTTAAAATGTGCAGACTACGAAGTATACGGTCAGATGGAGGAGGCGCTGATCAAGAATCAGGGAATCTTTCGCTATCTGGACTGTCCTGACGGGGTGGTGTCTTATTCGGATGATGAGAAACAATACAGTATGAGCTTTTGGCTCTAGAAAAAGAACCGGCATGCGAAATACGAGTTTGCGAAGCAAAACTCGAGAAGTTGATTTCGGAGAAATTTACTTGAAGTTAATCTCGGAGAAATTTCCATGAAGTTAATTTGCAGAAATTTACTTGAAGTTAATTTCGGAGAGATTTACTTCATGGAATTGGACTATGCAAAAATGATAATTTTTGATATACTAGACCCAAATGAAAGAAAGGCGTGGAAGATGAATATGGAACAGGAATCAGCTAAGAACACCTATGTACTGCAGGAAGACGAGAAATTCGGAACGGTTAAGATCGCGGATGATGTGGTGGCAATGATCGCTGCGCTCGCAGCGACGGAAGTGGACGGTGTCGCAGCGATGAATGGTAATATGGCGAATGAATTCTTGAGCCGGGTCGGTGTCAAAGGACTTGCCAAGGGCGTCAGAGTGGAGATCTTTAACAAGAAAGTTAAAGTGGAGCTTGCCATTACCATGGAGTATGGATTCAATATTCCGGCTACTTGCCAGCGTGTTCAGAATAAGGTTAAGAATGCCATTGTGAATATGACGGGACTGGATGTAACAGATGTCAATATCCGCATAGCAGGTATTAATGTAGTACATTCATAAGACATATACGATAAAACGTGGCGGATAGGCGTTACACGAAAACAGGAGCTATTATGAGCAGAAGAGAATTGCGGGAACAGATATTCAAATTGTTGTTTCGCATAGAATTTAACAGTATAGAAGAGATGACGGAACAGGAGCGTCTGTTTTTTGAGGACGAGGATGCCGCGCAGGATAAAGATGCCGATTATATTTTAGACAAATACCACAAAATTCAGCAGAAGCTTGATGAAATAGATGCGCAGCTGAATGAGAAGGCAGAAGGCTGGAGTACGGTCAGAATGAGCAAAGTGGATCTGACGATATTAAGACTGGCGGTCTATGAGATTCATTATGATGATTCCGTACCTACAGGCGTTGCAATCAATGAGGCGGTGGAGCTTGCCAAGAAATTCGGACAGGATGCATCTTCCGGATTCGTCAATGGCGTTCTGGCCAAATTTGCATAGGTGGACGGTGTCGGTATGCAGAATGTATACACAGTTGCACAGGTAAATTCTTACATCAAAAATATGTTCACGCAGGACTATATGCTGCAGTCGATCATGGTTAAGGGCGAGATCAGTAACTGCAAATATCATTCCTCTGGACATATTTATTTTACATTAAAGGATGCAAAAGGGACAATAGCATGTGTTATGTTTGCTGCAAACCGCAGAGGACTGGCTTTTCGGATGACAGAGGGTCAGCAGGTTGTGGTGAGTGGCAGCGTGGATGTCTATGAGCGTGACGGTAAATATCAGCTATACGCCAGAGAAATCAGACTGGATGGCGCAGGACAGCTTTATGAGCGGTATGAGCAGCTGAAGCGGGAGCTGGAAGAGCGCGGGATGTTTGCGGCACAGTATAAGCAGCCGATTCCGAAATATATCCGGACGCTGGGGGTTGTGACAGCATCCACGGGAGCGGCGGTACGCGATATTATCAATATTGCGGGCAGGCGAAATCCTTATGTACAGATCATCCTCTATCCGGCGATCGTACAGGGAGAAGCGGCAGTGCCCAGTATTGTGGGCGGGATTCATGCGCTGGAGCAAATGGGCGTAGACACGATGATTGTCGGCAGAGGCGGCGGTTCCATAGAAGATTTATGGGCATTCAATGAAGAAGCCGTGGCGCAGGCGATCTTTGACTGCAGTATACCGATTATCTCGGCGGTAGGACATGAGACGGATACGACGATTGCAGATTTCGTGGCGGATCTGCGTGCACCGACGCCATCGGCGGCAGCGGAACTGGCAGTCTGCGATGTGGAGCAGCTGCAGGACAAGCTTGCAGAGTACGCATATACATTACAGCATATGTGCCGGCGGGTGATCAGCCGCTATCGGCAGGCGGCGGAACACTATGGAGTCAGACTGCATTATCTGAGTCCGGTCAACAGGATTCGGACGAAAAGAACACAGGTATTGTCGCTGGAGGAACATATACAGAACGCGATGGAGAATCGGCTGCGTGACAGCCGGCACAGACTGGAACTTTATGTGCAGCAGATGAAAGGACTTTCTCCGCTGGATAAGCTGAATCAGGGATATGCATACACGGCGGATGCAGGAGGACAGACAGTGACTTCCGTTGACCAGGTGGCGGTGGGCGATTGTCTGACGGTATATGTGAAGGACGGAAGATTGACGGCACGGATCATGGATAAACATAGGGAGACGGCCGGATACTAAGGGTAATACACGACACGGAATAGAAACAAGAAGGATGGCGCAGTAAGATGGCAGGAACGAGCAGAAAACAGGTGCAGCAGGAAGAAATACAGCAGATACAGTGTGAACAGGAAGAATCGTTTTCTCTGGAAGAGGCCTTCCTGCAGATCGAGGATGTGATTGCCCGTCTGGAAACGGAAGAGATCACGCTGGAGCAGTCTTTCCAGGAATATAACAGGGGAATGCTTTTGCTGCAGAAATGTAACGAGACAATAGACCAGGTAGAGAAGAAGGTACTTCAGATCAATGAAGATGGTGGACTGGATGAATTTTAAAGAAGAGATCACGTATAAAACAGAACAGATCGAGGCGCTGCTGAAAGAGTATCTTCCGGTGGAGGAAGGCTATCAGAAAGTTGTGCTGCAGGCTATGAATTATTCGATTACGGCAGGGGGCAAGAGGCTGCGTCCGATGCTGATGGCAGAAAGTGCGGCGCTTTTTACGGATACAGAGGAAGTATGGCGGTCTGCAGGAAGCGGATCACAGGGGACAGACCCAGCAGAGCAGGCAGTATTGGGAAGAACATTGCCTTTGTTTATGGCGGCACTGGAGATGATACACAACTATTCTCTTGTGCATGACGACCTTCCGGCGATGGATAACGATGAATACCGCAGAGGAATGAAAACTACGCATGTGGTATATGGTGAGGGCATGGCGGTTCTTGCAGGAGACGGATTGCTGAACTTTGCTTTTGAGACTGCTGCGAGGGCTTTCGATTATGCCGGAACAATAGAGGAGTACCGCAGGATCGCCGCCGCTATGCAGATACTTGGCCGCAAGGCGGGAATCTATGGTATGATCGGCGGACAGTGTGCGGATCTGGAGGCCGAGAAGATGGGCGAAGGCGTGAGCGAGGAGATGCTTCTCTATATTCACGAGCACAAGACGGCGGCGCTCATTCAGGCGGCGATGACGATCGGTGCGACGCTGGCGGGAGCCGGGCACGCGGAGATTGAGAGACTGGAAAAGTGCGCATATAATATCGGTGTGGCTTTTCAGATTCAGGATGATATTCTGGATGTGACGAGCAGCCTGGAGGTGCTTGGCAAGGCGGTCGGAAGCGATGAAAAGAATCATAAGCTGACTTATGTTACCATGCATGGGCTGGAGAAGTCAGGAGAACAGGTGGAAGAGTTGTCGAGAGAGGCGGTCGCGATTTTAACATCTTTTCCGAAAAGAAATGCGTTTTTGGAACAGTTGATCGAGCAGTTGATCTACAGGAAAAAATGATTTTCTTCATACTGATACCGGGAGATGAGAGAAGGACGTTCTGAACAGGACAGACGCGGGGGATTACGATGCTTTTAGAGAAAATAGAACAGACAAACGATATCAAACAGCTTACAGAAGCCGATTACGGAGTACTGGCGGAAGAGATCCGGGAGTTTCTGATTCAGTCGATCAGCGAGACAGGCGGACATCTGGGGTCCAACCTTGGAGCCGTAGAACTGACTATGGCGCTGCACCTGTTCCTGAACCTGCCGGAGGACAAGATCATCTGGGATGTGGGGCATCAGTCTTATACGCATAAGATTCTGACAGGACGGAGGGACGGATTTGTCAACTTGCGTAAGTTCGGCGGTATGAGCGGGTTCCCGAAACGCAAAGAGAGCGACTGCGACTGCTTTGATACAGGACACAGTTCCACGTCTATATCTGCCGGACTCGGTATGGTGAAGGCAAGAGATATACAGGGCGGTAAAAACACAATCGTGTCCGTGATCGGCGACGGCTCCCTGACCGGCGGCATGGCGTATGAGGCGCTTAATAATGCTTCACGGCTTGAGACCAATTTTATAATTGTATTAAATGACAATAACATGTCTATATCGGAGAATGTGGGCGGCGTATCGAAATATCTGAATAATATCAGAACGGCGGATATGTATCTGGACTTGAAAGAAGGTGTCTATAATTCACTTCACGGAAAGTCCAAGTACGGAGACAAGATGGTTTCCCAGATCAGGCGGGTTAAGAGCAGTTTTAAGAATCTGGTCGTGCCGGGTATGTTCTTTGAGGATATGGGAATCACCTACTTAGGTCCGGTGGACGGGCATAATATATCTGCGATGGTGCATATGTTAAAAGAAGCAAGGAAAATACGGGGAGCGGTGCTTCTGCATGTCATTACCCAGAAGGGAAAAGGGTATGCGCCGGCGGAACGGCATCCGGCCAGATTTCACGGAGCGGAGCCTTTTGACATCGAGACGGGCATTCCGAGTAAGCCGCAGAATAAAGCAAATTATACGGATATTTTTTCCACCGTTATGTGTAAAATGGGACAGCGGGACGAACAGGTGGTGGCAATTACGGCTGCCATGCCGGACGGTACCGGCCTGAAGCGCTTTCGCAACATGTATCCGGACAGATTTTTCGATGTGGGTATTGCGGAAGAACATGCGGTGACTTTTGCAGCAGGTCTGGCGGCAGGCGGTCTGAAGCCGATTGTTGCAATTTATTCCTCTTTTCTGCAAAGAGCGTATGACCAGATCCTGCATGACGTGTGTCTGCAGAATCTGCCGGTGGTTTTTGCCATAGACAGAGCGGGGCTTGTGGGAAGCGATGGAGAGACACATCAGGGTATATTTGATCTGTCTTATCTGTCTTCCATACCGAATATGCATATTATGGCGCCTAAGAATAAATGGGAGCTTTCCGATATGATGAAGTTTGCGGTAGCTTCGGAGATGCCGATTGCGCTCCGTTATCCGAGGGGCGAGGCATTTGACGGTCTGAAGGAGAACCGTGCGCCCATCGAGTATGGTAAAAGCGAGGCGATCTATGAAGAAGAGGATATTATTCTGTTTGCCGCAGGCAGTATGGTGAAAGTGGCGCTTACGGTGCGGGAACAGCTGAAAGAGAGAGGGTATTCCTGTTCCCTGACCAATGCGAGATTTGTAAAACCCATAGATGAGCAGGCGGTCCGTGAAGCGTGCAAGGAGCATAAACTGATCGTGACGATGGAAGAGAACGTTTTAAGCGGCGGTTACGGCGAGAAGGTCAGAACCTATGTGGATGAGCTCGGTGCGGCGGTTCGTGTGCTGAACATTGCGATTCCTGATGAGTATGTGGAGCACGGCAACGTGGAACTGTTAAAACGGGAGATCGGTATCGATGCGGATTCTATTGTGAAGAAAGTACTGACAACCTATGTTTCGATGGCGGCCGGCAAAAAATAAGAACAGCAATCTGCATATCAAAGTATAGAAATAATTACACAAGAGATTTGACAGGATGATATCGCTTGCATTATGGTGAATGGATAATAAATATATGAAAGAAAGATTGGACGTCATTTTAGTGAAACAGGGCTTTGCACCGTCCAGAGAGAAAGCGAAGGCGATCCTCATGACAGGGAGTGTTTTCGTGAACGGACAGAGAGAGGACAAGGCCGGAACGACTTTCGACGAGAGTACGATTCAGATAGAGGTGAAGGGGAGTGCACTCAAATATGTGAGCCGCGGTGGTCTGAAACTGGAAAAGGCGATGGAAGAGTTCCCGATCACATTAAACGGTGCGGTCTGCATGGATATCGGCGCTTCCACAGGCGGCTTTACGGACTGTATGCTGCAAAACGGTGCGGCAAAAGTGTATGCGATTGATGTAGGACATGGACAGCTGGCGTGGAAGCTGCGCAGTGATGAACGTGTGGTATGCATGGAAAAGACGAACTTCCGGTATGTGACATCGCAGGAGATCACAGACCGGATTGATTTTGCTTCGGTGGACGTTTCTTTTATCTCGCTGACGAAGATTCTGATTCCGGCGAGAGGGCTGCTGTGTACGCAGGGACATATGGTGTGCCTGATTAAACCGCAGTTCGAGGCCGGCAGGGAGAAGGTCGGCAAGAAAGGCGTCGTCAGGGAGCCGCAGGTGCATGAAGAGGTAATACATAAAATCGTGGATTATGCCGAGCTGATCGGATTTGCAGTAAACGGGCTGACCTATTCGCCGATCAAGGGGCCGGAGGGGAATATTGAGTATCTGGTTTATATTGTGAAAAAAGCAGATATTCCGGAAACGGCTGCGGCAATGACAGAGGCGGAGGCAGAGAGTGCGCTGCGCGGGCTGACAGAAACAAAAACCGGTAAATCATTTGAAAAAGAGACAGAGCAGCTGATCGCGGATGTTGTGGCGCGGGCACACGGTGCGCTGGATGAGGCGAAGCAGGAATGAAGCATTTTTATCTGATCACGAATGAGATCAAAGATCCGAAGGGACAATATACAGAGCGGATCACAACATATCTGAGGGAACGCGGCGGAGAAGTCACCTGTGTGGACAATACCGCAGAAGCGATAGGCGCGGTGATCCATACGTCTGATACGCCGGGTACAGAGGCGGCTGACGATATCAAAATGGGCTGTACGGAATGTGCGCTTGTACTGGGCGGTGACGGTACTCTGCTGCGGGCGGCGAGGAATATGATGGACAGTGATATCCCGCTTCTGGGCATGAATCTTGGTACATTAGGATATCTGGCGGAGGTGGAGACCGGCAGCATAGAACAGGCACTGGACAGGCTGCTTGCGGATACATACACGCGGGAAGAGCGGATGATGCTGGAAGGGCGTGTATCTTGGCAGGATAAGGCAGAGAGAATGACGGAGCATGCGGCTGATGCGGATATGGAAGAAAATTATGCCCTGAATGACATTGTGATTTCAAGGTGCGGTTCTTTACAGATTCTGACTTTTGATATCTATGTGAACGGACAGTTCCTGAACTGTTACAGTGCGGACGGCATGATCGTGGCGACGCCGACAGGATCGACCGGTTATAATATGTCGGCAGGCGGTCCTATCGTGGAACCGGCGGCAAATCTGCTGCTGCTGACGCCGATCTGTCCGCATACACTCAATACACGCAGTATCGTGCTGGCGCCTGAGGATGAGATCAGAATCGAGATCCCGCAGGGAAAAGACGGACGCATGCAGACGGTTGAGGCGAATTTTGACGGCAGCCATAAGGTTCTTATGCGGACCGGCGACAGTATTATGATTCGCAAGGCGTTAAAGACGACCGGAATCCTGAAACTGAATACAGAAAGTTTCCTTGC
The DNA here is from genome assembly GCA_937920345.1 of uncultured Lachnospiraceae bacterium. GTDB lineage: Bacteria > Bacillota > Clostridia > Lachnospirales > Lachnospiraceae > UBA3282. The sequence goes on along the minus strand of CALGVA010000066.1, from coordinate 20,534 downwards.
GGTACTGCATAAGAAAATGAGCGAATAATCAATGAATAATTAAGGAAAATGATGAAGCAGACGATCAAGAAGAAAAGACATGAGAAAATTGTTGAGCTGATCAGCCGTTATGAGATCGACACCCAGGAGGAACTGGCGGACAGATTGTGTGAGGCCGGATACCAGGTCACACAGGCGACAGTATCCCGTGATATACGGGAGTTGAAGCTGTCCAAGGTTCCTGTAGGAAAGGGCCGGCAGAAATATGTGGCTTTTACGCAGGATGAGGCGCACCTGGGAGATAAATATATCAGGGTGCTGCGGGAGGGATATATATCCATGGACACGGCACAGAATCTGCTGGTCATGAAGACGGTGTCCGGTATGGCGATGGCGGTGGCTGCGGCAGTGGATGCATTGAAGATGGAGGAAATCGTGGGATGCATTGCAGGAGATAACACGATTATGATGGCCATGCGCAGCGAGGAGGCGGTTTTGACCGTCATGGATAAAATAGAGAGAATGATAGAACATTAGCAATTATGTATTTGCACGATCCGCCTGTGTGCGGCGGAAGATGTGCCCGGAGAGAATACATAAGAGGTGAAGCGATGTTACAAAGTTTACATGTGAAGAATCTGGCATTGATCGATGAGACAGAGGTCACTTTCGGCGAAGGACTGAATATTCTCACCGGTGAGACGGGAGCCGGAAAGTCTATTATTATCGGTTCGATCAGTCTGGCGCTGGGCGCCAAGGCGGATAAGGAGATGATCCGTACAGGCGCGGAGTACGCGCTGGTGGAACTGGTTTTTACTGTGGAGGAGCCGAGACAGCTGGAAGCGGTCAGAGAACTGGAACTGCCGGTGGAGGAAGGACAGATCATCCTGCAGCGCAGAATTATGCAGGGGAGAAGCGTGTGCAAGGTGTGCGGTGAAACGGTGACTGCCAGACAACTCAAGCAGCTGGCGGAGATCCTGATCGATATCCACGGGCAGCATGAGCATCAGTCTCTGCTGCAGTCCGGCAGACAGCTGGCCATACTGGATGCCTATGCCGGCGGAGAGCTTATTTCCTGTAAGGAAGAGCTTCAGAAGAGCTACAGACAGTATCGGCAGATTGTGGAAGAACTGTCAGAGCATGAAACAGATGAGGAAACCAGAAAGAGAGAGACCGCACTTGCACAGTTTGAGTTTCAGGAAATCTCGGAAGCGGAGTTGACAGCCGGGGAGGATGAAGAAGCGGAACAGACTTACCGGAAACTGGTTAACGGGCAGAAGATCAAGGAAGCGTTGTCTGTGGCGCATGGACTCTGCGGTTATGAGGATACGGGAGTCGGGAGTAATATAGGACGTGCGCTGCGGGAGATCAGGTCGGTTTCTTCCTATGATGAACAGCTGCAGGAACTGGAGCGGCAGCTTCTGGATATTGACAGTCTTCTGAACGATTATAACCGTGCGGCCGCGGATTATCTGTCAGAATTGGAATTTGACGGGGAATTGTTTGACCGCACAGAGAAAAGGCTGAATCTGATTAATCATTTAAAATCAAAATACGGCGGGACAATAGAAGAGATTCTGGCATATCGGGACGAGGCGGAGCAGCTTTTAAACAAATACAGCGATTACGACGCCTACCGCATGAAACTGGAAGAACAGGCAGATACTTTCAAGAAGGAAGTGCTTGCAAGCTGTGAGAAAATATCGGCGCTGCGCAGACGAAGTGCCGAGGCGCTTGCCGAAGAGATGAGGAAGGCACTTGCCGATTTGAATTTTCAGGAGGTGGCTTTCGAGATTCGGGTTATTTCCGATGCGGAGACGATGAGCGGCAACGGTTATGACAGAGCTGCGTTTATGATTTCTCTCAATGCGGGTGAGGCGCTAAGGGAACTGGCGCAGGTAGCCAGCGGCGGTGAACTTTCACGTATCATGCTGGCGCTTAAGACTGTGCTGGCGGATAAGGATGAGATCGAGACGCTTATATTTGATGAGATTGATACCGGCATCAGCGGCAAGACCGCATGGAAGGTGTCGGAGAAAATGGGTATTCTTGGCAGGGAGCACCAGCTGATTTGTATTACGCATCTGCCGCAGATCGCGGCGATGGCGGATACGCACTTCTGTATCGAGAAGCGGGTAGAAGATAATCGTGCCGTCACGGATATCAGGCGTCTGGACGAACCGGAAAGTATAGAAGAACTGGCGCGGATGCTCGGCGGGGCCAGCATTACGGAGAATGTCAGAAACAATGCAAAAGAAATGAAAGATTTGGCAAGAAAAACAAAACAATACTAAATTAATTTGAAAGATTTATCACATACTAGAAAGGACGCGCGCTACGTGTGTCCTTTTTATGGTTATATGGAAGCAAAAATAAGGATGTGATAAATTGGGCAAATTAGTTTATATGACAAAACAACAGGAAAGAGTATATCGCGGATTTTTATATTTGCTGCTGAGCGTGGCGGTATTCACGCTTGCGGCGGTGGTCTATGTCGCCTATTGGGACAAAATACCTTCAACGATCAAGATACGTGCCGGCGTGGAGCAGGAGTTGAATTTTAAAGTGCCTGTTTCGGGAGAGATCTATCGGGTGGAAGAAAATGCGGCGCAGGTATCTTCCCTGGCGGATTCCATGGGTACGGAGAAGGAAACGCAGGTTGCTGAGAGTCTGTCCGACAGTGTAAAAAGTATTCATGTAGATTTTGCGCATCCGGTGAAAGTAAGGGCAAACGAGATCGATACTTATCAGATGGATCTGAAACTGTTCGGGGTTCTTCCTTATAAGAATGTGGATATAGAGGTGATTCAGGATAAGATGCTGATTCCTTCGGGAATCCCTATCGGCATCTATGTAAAGACAAACGGTGTGCTGGTCGTGGGAATCGGAGAATTTGAAGACGGCGACGGCGGCAAGGTATCTCCGGCAAAATATGCACTGCAGAAGGGAGATTATATCCTCGAGGCGGATGGTGAGGAGATAGAGAATAAAAAGCAGTTAATCCGGCTGATCGAGGAATCTGGCGGAGAAAATATGGTTCTGACAATTAAACGAAATGAAGAAATAACGGATGTTATGGTAACGCCGGCATGTAATCAGAATCAGCAGTGGAAGCTTGGAATCTGGATCAGGGATAACGCGCAGGGCATCGGTACCATGACATATGAAGACACAAATCATACATTTGGCGCGCTTGGGCATGGTATTAACGATGTAGATACCTCTATGCTGATGAATCTGGATGAGGGAACGCTGTATAAGACGGAAATTGTAGGAATCACGCGAGGCACGAACGGATCGCCGGGGGAATTAACCGGTTATATTGAATATGATGCTGACAATGTGATCGGGGAGATCACGGAGAACACGGCGGAAGGAATATTCGGCGTGTGTGACGAAGAGATCACGGAAGCGGCATGTTATGAGCCGATTCCCATTGCCCTGAAGCAGGAGATCGAGCTCGGACCGGCGCAGATTATCTGTTCCGTTACCGGGGAACCGGAATTTTATGACGTGGAGATCGCGGAAGTAAATCTGGATGGTGACAATATCAACAGGGGAATCGTAATACGGGTAGCCGATGAGAAGCTTCTGACGCTGACCGGCGGTATTATTCAGGGAATGAGCGGCAGTCCGATTATACAGAACGGTAAGCTGGTAGGCGCTGTGACGCACGTGCTGGTGCAGGATTCCACGAGAGGATATGGTATTTTTATCGAGGAGATGCTGGGGCATTAGTGCGTGAGTGCGATGCCTTAAGGTTCCATAGCAATCTTTCATTGTTTATAATAGTTTATGTCGGAAGTCGTCAATATATCGACGGCATGGACATAAATGTAATCAGGGAAGATGGAGGAGTACAATGGAGACTTTAAATGTGACAGCATCAAGGGATGAAGAGCAGTTTTACAAGATTCTGAATAATTTAATCAGTACGAACAAGGCGTTTCAGATCATGATCACCGTTCCGTCAGGAGAGCAGGAGAACGAGATACAGGTAACCGATGCCGTGATCCAGCCGGGTAAGACAAGAGATCTGGAGAAGGATGTGACCGATATGATCCACGAGATCGGTGTGCCGGCGCATATCAAGGGGTATCAGTATCTGCGCGAGGCAATCATGATGTCTGTGGAGGATGTGGAGATGCTAGGTTCGATCACCAAGATTCTGTATCCGACAATCGCCAAGAAATACCAGACAACGCCGAGCCGCGTAGAGCGTGCCATCAGGCATGCGATCGAGGTTGCGTGGTCGAGAGGCAGGATGGAGACGCTCGATGCGCTGTTCGGCTATACGATCAATACAGGGAAAGGGAAACCGACAAATTCGGAATTTATTGCGCTGATTGCGGATAAAATCCGGCTGCAGTACAGAAATTAATCATAAAGATTTGATGCCGGATCTGGGAGGCAAACCCCGCGAATGCGACAGCTTATTTTTTCAAAATTAATCCTTTTATTGCCAGTCAAAATGCTGTATAATATGTTTCAAGAGTTTGGAAGAGACTGGACAATCAATTTGTTGGAGGGTTAGCATGAAAAAAATTTTGTTTGTTGCGTCGGAGGGGGTTCCCTTTATCAAGACAGGCGGTCTGGCAGATGTGGTAGGCTCCCTGCCGAAATGTATCGATAAGGCGTATTTCGACATCAGGGTGATCCTTCCCAAATATACCTGCATGAAGCAGGAGATGAAGGATAGGCTTACTTATAAGACGCATTTCTACATGGATTTTCATTGGAAAGAGGAATATGTGGGTATTATGGAAGCCGAGGCTGACGGGGTAAAATATTACTTCATTGATAACGAGGCCTTCTTCGGTGGTTTCAGACCGTACAGCGATAATGCGTTGTTTGAGATCGAGAAGTATGCATTCTTCTGTAAGGCGGCGCTTTCCATTTTGCCGGTGATTGATTTCAGACCCGACCTGATCCATTGTCATGACTGGCAGACAGGACTGATTCCGGTATATCTGAAAGAGAGATTTCAGGGTGGTGATTTCTACAGAGGCATCAAGACGGTCATGACGATTCATAACCTGAAATTCCAGGGAAAATGGAGTGTGAAGGAAGTCAAGGAGATCACAGGGCTGCCGGAATATTTCTTTACTTCCGATAAACTGGAGGCATATAAGGATGCCAATCTCTTAAAGGGCGGTCTTGTGTATGCGGATGCGATCACAACCGTCAGCGATACTTATGCAGAGGAAATCAAGACAGCGTTTTACGGAGAGGGACTGAACGGTCTGCTCTGTGCCAGAACGCGGGATCTGCGGGGGATTGTCAACGGAATCGACTATGATGAATTTAACCCGGAGACAGACCATTATATTGAGAATCATTATAACGCGGTAAACTTCCGGAAGGAAAAGATTAAGAATAAACGCGCATTACAGGCAGAACTGGGGCTGAATCAGGATGACAGGACGATGATGATCGGTATCGTATCCCGTCTGACGGATCAGAAGGGATTTGACCTGATTGCCTATATTATGGATGAGTTGTGTCAGGATAATGTGCAGATTGTGGTGCTCGGAACCGGTGAGGAGCAGTATGAGAACATGTTCCGTCATTTTGACTGGAAGTATCACGGCAAGGTGTCGGCAAATATTTATTATTCCGATGCGCTGTCTCATAAGATCTATGCGGCCAGCGATGTGTTCCTGATGCCTTCCTTATTCGAGCCTTGCGGTTTAAGTCAGCTTATGTCGCTGCGGTATGGTACGGTTCCGATTGTGCGTGAAACAGGTGGTCTGAAAGACACCGTACAGCCATATAATGAATATGAAGGAACCGGTACCGGTTTCAGCTTCACGAATTACAATGCCCATGAGATGCTCGGCACGATCCGTTACGCAGAACATATATACTATGATAAAAAGCGTGAATGGAACAAGATCGTGGACAGAGCGATGGCGGTGGATTATTCATGGCATGTATCAGCGAAGAAATATCAGGAGATGTATGACTGGCTGATCGGTTAAACCGGAACTGATGGAAATATTTACAGGATATCAGAGCAAGTCGTTTGGCTTGCTCTTTTTCGGTGTTAAAGGATTCCTGACGACTGGCGGGACGACAGCGGTGAGCAGCAGGATTGTATGACGGACTGTGGAACAGAAACGCGGAGGCAGCACATGAACGAACAAAAGAAAAAGAATAATTTTGTGCGCCAGGCGGGTATTCTGGCGGCATCGGGTATGATCGTCAAGGTCATCAGCCTGATTTACCGCAGTCCGCTACGAAGTATTATCGGCCTGGAGGGCAACGGGTACTACAGCACGGCGATCAATATCTATACGATCATTCTGCTGATTTCTTCCTACAGCATTCCATCGGCGCTTTCGAAGCTGATTGCGCAGAAGCTTGCTTTTAAGGAATATCGTAACGCGCAGCGGGTTTTTCAGTGTGCGCTTATATATGTATTAATTGTTGGAGGTGTCGCATCGGTTTTCACATTTGCGGCGGCGCCGTTTCTGATGCGTACAAGCGCCAATTCGGTAGTGGCGCTGCGGGTTCTCGCACCGACGATCTTCTTCTCGGGTCTTCTGGGCGTGCTCAGGGGATATTTTCAGGCGTACGGCTCTATGCTGCATACCTCACTGTCACAGATCTTAGAGCAGATCCTTAATGCGGCGGTCAGCATCGGCGCTGCATATCTGCTGATCGGCATGGTGACGGACAGGGACGCGACCACACAGGCAATCTACGGCTCCGCGGGAAGCGCGCTTGGCACAGGTGCAGGCGTAGTGATCGCGCTTCTTTTTATGTTTGGCATGTATATGTTGAACCGCGGCATGATCAACAGACGGGCGGAACATGACAAGACGGGGAAAGAGGACAGTTACGGGGAGATCTTTAAACTGATCTTTACGATTGTTACCCCGTTTATCTTAAGTACGTTTATTTATAACTGTTCTACCGTTGTGAATATGGAGATCTATTATGGCGTCATGATCCAATACAAGAAGATGGATTCCGTGGCGGCGCATATTGATTATGGCATCTTTGCGACGCAGGCTGTGTCGATGATCAATATTCCCATCGCCATCGCTTCTGCTATGTCCTCCGCAACGATACCGGGGGTATCCACATCATATGTGCGCAAAGAATACAAGAAGACGAAGCAGCAGGTATCCAAAGCCATTCGCATGACGATGCTGATCGCGATACCGGCATCGGTGGGGCTGCTGCTGCTGGCGAAGCCGGTCATGTATTTCATTTTTCCGCAGAAAGATTCCTTGGAGCAGGCATCCGGACTGCTGGCGGCATTGGCGGTCACGGTGATTCTGTACTGTCTGTCAACGCTTACTAACGCTGTGCTGCAGGGAATCGGCAAGGTAAATACACCTGTTATTCATTCGGTGATTGCGCTGGTGATCCAGGTGGCCGGACTGATCGCGATGCTGTGGTATACGGATCTGAATCTGTATGCGCTTGTCGGTGCGAATATTATTTATTCGCTGGTGATGTGCATCCTGAACCAGATCTCGGTCAGAAAACATCTGGGGTATAAGCAGGAACTCGTGAAAACCTTCGTCATTCCTTTTGTCTGTTCGCTTCTGATGGGGGCGGCAGCTTACGGTGTGTATTATGGCCTGTATAAGCTCCTTCCCGTCAGCAGAGTGGCGTTAGTCGCGGCAATCGGTGTCGGCGCGATAATTTATTTTGCGCTGATCCTGCTGCTCGGCGGTGTGAACGAAAGGGAACTGCGTTCTTTTCCGAAGGGGGCTATGCTGGTGCATATTGCGAAGAAGGTGCACTTACTGCGGTAAGTGGGCAAAGAGTAAAATGGGAAAATGCAGAAGTGTAAAGCATTAAAATATAAAGTAGTCTTTTACAAAGAAAGCAGGCTGAAAGACTGACAAAACAGAAATAAAAAGTTAGTCCATATGTAAATATAAGAAAAATATCGGAAACCGGAATAAATGATTGTCTGAAAACAAATACTGTTTAGGACAATCATTTTATTATACAGGAGGTAATCATATGGCAAACTTATCTGAGCTGGATTTACAGAATCTTCGTCACCTCATGGGCGGCTATGACGTGACACACTGTAAGATGAAGGAGTACGCACAGTGCGCATCCGACACGAAGGTGAAGCAGTTCTTCGAAAAAGGCGCGCAGAACGCTATGCAGAACAAGCAGCAACTGATGGAGTATTTGAGATAGTACTGAAAATTATCATTTTCAATCACAGAAAAGAGGTAGATTATGCAGATGGAAGAAAAGACTATGGTAGCGGATACGCTTACCGGAATCAACGGAGAACTGGTGCGTTTCGGAGAGATGATCGCCCAGACGGAGAACAAGGAGTTAAAGCAGACATTGAAACAGTTCCGTAACGCCTGTGAGCAGTCCCAGGAGGAGCTGTATCAGATCGCGCGTGAGAAATCTTATTATGTACCTGCGGCAAAAGCGTCACAGGCGGAGATCGATCATGTGAAGTCACTGTTTACTTCGCAGACGTTGTAAGGAAGAATGTAGCAGAAATATAATCAGAAAGGTTCCCCGTGCCGGACAGCTTATGGATAACAGGCTGGCAGAGGAACCTTTTGTATTTTTGTTATCTTCACACCATTTCAATCCCCGAAATATCCGAATCGATCGCCATGGAGTAATTGGTATAATACACTACGAACCCGGGTTTCGCGCCGGCGGGTTTCTTCACATGTTTTTTCTGGATATAGTCGATCTCCACCTTGTTCTGTTCCCGTCCCTTGGAATAGTAGGCGGCAAGACGCGCCGCTTCCTCAAAGGTGCGGTCGGGCAGTTCCTGTCCTTCGGTCTTGACGATCACGTGGGAACCGGCTTTCTGCTTGGCATGGAACCACCAGTCGTTGCCGGTGGCGAATCTGAAGGTGAGTTCATCGTTCTGGTAATTATTTTTGCCTACATACATATGGAAGCCGTCGCTGCTGATATAGTGAAAAGGTTTGCTGGTGACCTTGGCTTTCTTCGTACCGCCTTTTCTGCGGATGTAACCGCTTTCTATCAGTTCTTCCTTGATCTGCACGAGGTCTTCCTCATGCTGGGCGATATCCAGTGCGGCAAGAACAGATTCTAAGTGTTCGATCTCTTCTTTGACTTCTATGGTCAATTCTGAGAGCGCCTCGTAGGTACGTTTCATTTTCCCGTATTTATCAAAATATTTCTTGGCGTTTTCCTGCGGCGTGAGCGTATCGTCCAGCGGAATGGTAATGGTTTCATTGGTATAGTAGTTCAGCGCGTCCATGGATTTTGCGCCGGGCTCCAGGTTGTAGCCGTAGGTGTTGAGCAGTTCACCGTATACTTTATACTGATCGCGCTTTTCAGTATCCTGCATCTGCTTCATCTGCAGGTCATATTTCTTGACATTTCGCTCTAAAGCGGTCTGCACGATCTTGCGCAAATCAACGGATTTCTGCCGGATGCGCGTCACCATGCTGCGCTCTGCGTAGTATTGTTCCAGAACGGTACTGATCGAATCACAAGGCTTCATGGTTTTATCGGCATAGAGCGTTAAAGGCAGCGCGGCATATTCAACCGGTTCCCTGCCGTCATAGATAATGGAAGGAGAGAAACCGCCGGTCACGATCTGCGACATCATGTCCGTCATGGTTTCAAACAGCGCGCATAAAGCAGCTTCTTCCAATACGTTGGCGGGCATATCGCCGTCCACATGCGCGCGGAAGCAGATTTCCTGCGCCATGATGGGCGAGAGCCCCGTGTAGGAAGAATAGAGTGCCTTGTAGGCTGCCATTGGTTTTTCGTGCATATTATCCTGAAAGTTTACATAACATAATGGCAAAGAGTCCTCCCCGGACTTTATAAAGACACCGGAGGAAGAGGGTTCTTCCGATACAGAGACAGATGATTCCGGCATGGGGTCTGTGTATATTGTACAGAATCTGAGCGGATTGTGTTTGTTCTGTGTCTGTGGAATGAAATAGTCTCTTCCCGGCAGCACCTCGCGGACGGAACTGACCATGCCGGAGATATGTTTGATGCTGTCGATGATTTTATCCTGATCATCGCAGAAGATGATGTTGCTGTGTTTGCCCATGATTTCCACGATCAGTTTCTTGCGGCACAGATCGCCCAGTTCATTCAGGTGTTCCAGTTCCAGATGAATGATGCGCTCCAGCCCTGGCTGCGCGATGCCGATGATTCTGGCGTTCTGCAGGTGCTTGCGCAGCAGCATACAGAAGCCGGGTGCCGTCATGGGGCTCGGTTTGTTTGTGTCTGTCAGATAGACCAGAGGAAGCGAGGCATCCGCAGACAGCAGCAGCCGGTATTGTGAGCCGTTATTCTTGATCGTCAGCAGCAGTTCATCGCTTTCCGGCTGGGCGATCTTATAGATTCGTCCGCCTAGAAGCGTATCGTGCAGTTCTCTTGTAATATTTGCAATTGTGATTCCGTCAAAAGCCATGATAGATTCCTTACCTTATTTGATTTTTTTCATTCTACACCACACCCATATAATTTTCAACTTCCTTGACTATGCCCCACAATTATTCTATAATAAAATCTGTACGCACAGGCATATGACCGTTTCCTTTGGATATCGCAAATACGATAATGAAGGCGGAATCTAAAACGGGTGTAAACGGTAATCATGACCGGCGGCAGAAAGGCCAGTATACGACTATGATAAAGAGCATGACCGGTTTCGGCAGATGTGAGATTGCCAAAGGAGAGCGGAAGATCAGTGTAGAAATGAAATCCGTCAATCACAGATATCTTGACGTAAGCATCAAGATGCCCAAGAAGCTCAATTTTTTTGAGGCGGCGATACGGAGTGAACTGAAGAACTATATCCAGCGGGGCAAGGTGGATATTTTCATCACTTATGAGGATCTCACGGAGTCTAATGTATGTGTGAAATACAATAAAGAACTGGCGGCGGAATATATGAAGTATCTGACGCAGATGGCGGAGGATTTTACGCTGGACAATGACATTCGTGTATCGACGCTTTCCAGATATCCGGAGGTGCTCAGCATGGAAGAGCAGTCGGTGGACGAAGAGGAGCTGTGGCAGCTTCTCGGCGAGGCGGTCAGGGCTGCCGCGGAGGGATTTGTCGAGACACGGATCAGAGAAGGCGAGAATCTGCGGAATGATCTGGTGGAGAAACTGGACGGTATGCTTGTGCATGTGGACTATATCGAGGAACGTTCACCACAGATTATTGCGGAGTATAGGAAGAAGCTTGAGGATAAAGTGAAAGAATTGATTGCCGACGTGCAGGTGGATGAGAGTCGTCTGCTGACGGAGGTGACTATTTTCGCGGACAAGGTTTGTGTAGACGAGGAACTGGTACGTCTTCGAAGCCATATAGAGACGACGAAAGAGAATCTTTTACAGGGTGGCAGCATCGGCCGTAAACTTGATTTTATTGCACAGGAGATGAACAGAGAGGCAAATACGATACTGTCAAAGGCCAATGATTTAGAGATATCCAATCACGCCATCGAGTTAAAAACCGAGATCGAGAAGGTGCGTGAGCAGATACAGAATATTGAATAGAGAGGAAACCGGGTATGGGCAGGCTGATCCACATAGGCTTCGGCAATGTTGTGAATACGGGTAAGATCATCGCGATTGTCAATCCCGATTCCGCGCCGGTCAAACGCATGGTGCAGAAGGCGAAAGAGTCCGGCATGGCGATTGATGCGACACAGGGACGCAAGACAAAAGCGGTACTGGTGATGGAGAACAGCCAGATTGTGCTATCGGCGCTGCTGCCGGAGACGATATCGGGCAGAGCACAGACAGAAGGCGGGGAGACAGATGAAGCGTAAAGGTATATTGATCATTGTTTCCGGATTTTCGGGAGCGGGCAAAGGTACTTTGGTAAAAAAACTGTTAGAGGAATATAGCAATTACGCATTGTCCATTTCGGCGACGACCAGACAGCCGAGACCGGGTGAAGCGGACGGCAGGGAATACTTTTTCCTGCAAAAAGAAGAGTTTGAGCGCAAGATCGCGGAGAACGGGCTGATCGAGTATGCAGCGTACTGTGATAACTATTACGGGACGCCGAGAGAATATGTGGAGCAGCAGCTTGCCGCCGGTAAAGATGTGATTCTGGAAATTGAGATTCAGGGTGCGCTCAAGGTAAAGAAACAGTATGAAGATGCGGTACTTCTCTTCGTGATGCCGCCGAGTGCAGAGGAACTGCGCCGCAGGCTTGTAGGCAGAGGTACGGAGACGAAAGAAGTTATAGATAAGAGAATGCACCGGGCGGCGGAAGAAGCGGAAGGCATAGAGGCATACGATTATATCGTGATAAATGACGATCTGCAGACGTGCGTCAGACAATTGCATGAAATCATAACGGCAGCTCATAACACTCCTGGCAGAAACAGGGAGTTTATAGAAAATATCAGAACAGAATTGGAAGGAGAAAAATAATGTTACATCCATCTTATGCAGACCTGATCAAGGTCGTAAACAGTCAGGTTGAAGAAGGGGAAGATCCTGTAGTAAGCAGCAGATATTCTATCGTGATGGCTACATCCAAACGGGCGAGACAGATTATCGCCGGAGATGAGGGGCTGGTAGACAGTAAGGGTAAGAAGCCGCTCTCTGTTGCAGTAGAAGAGTTGAATCAGGGCAAGGTAAAGATTACAAGTGAAGAAAATTCCGACGAAGAGTAAGAAAAGAGTATTGTTTATATCCTTAGGATGCGATAAGAACCTGGTCGATTCTGAAATGATGCTGGGAATGCTCATGACGGGCGGGTATGAATTTACCGATGACGAGCGGGAAGCGGATATCGTGGTGGTCAACACCTGCTGCTTTATAGGGGATGCCAAGGAGGAGAGCGTCAACACGATTCTGGAGATGGCGGAACTTAGGAAGAACGGCGATATCGAGGCGCTTCTTGTGGCCGGGTGCCTGGCGCAGCGTTATCGGGAAGAGATCCAGACAGAGATTCCGGAGGTGGATGCGATTCTCGGCACGATGGCGATCGACGAGATCGTCAGGACGATTGATGAAGTGCTGTGCGGTGCCGGGGAGAACCACTATAAGAGTCTGGAGGAGAAACCGCTGACCGGTGTGGAACGGATCGTGACGACCGGCGGGCATTACGCCTACTTAAAGATTGCGGAAGGATGCGACAAACATTGCACCTACTGTATTATTCCCAGAGTACGGGGTAACTACCGCAGTGTGCCGATGGAGAGTCTGGTGCAGGAAGCGCGCAAACTGGCTGACGGGGGCGTGAAGGAGTTGATTCTCGTGGCGCAGGAGACGACGCTGTACGGTGTGGATCTGTACGGACACAAGGCTCTGCCGGAACTTCTGCGCAGACTCTGTGAGATAAGCGGCATCTACTGGATCAGGATTCTCTACTGCTATCCGGAGGAAATCGACGATGATCTGATTGCCGTAATCCGGGAAGAGAAAAAGATCTGCCATTATCTGGATCTGCCGATCCAGCACGCTTCCGACAGTATTTTAAAAAGGATGGGACGCAGGACCGACAGGCGGCAGCTTGAGGAGATCATCACAAAACTGCGGCAGGAGATTCCGGACATCTGTCTGCGGACGACGCTGATCACCGGATTTCCGGGAGAAACACAGGAAGATCATGAGGAGGTTCTTGCGTTTATTGACCGGATAGAGTTTGACAGGCTGGGTGTATTTACTTATTCGCAGGAGGAAGATACGCCGGCTGCGCTGATGCCCGGACAGATACCGGAGCAGGTTAAAGAGAAGCGGCAGGCACAGCTTATGGAACTGCAGCAGGAGATTGCTTTTGAGGCGGCGGAAAATATGGCGGGTAAGACTGTCACCGCCATGATAGAGGGAAAGATAGCGGATGAGGATGCGTATGTGGCGCGTACTTATAAGGATGCTCCCGGTGTGGACGGCTATCTCTTCGTGAATACGGGCAGAGAACTGATGACGGGAGACTTTGTCAGGGTGCGGATTACTGCGTCCAACGAATATGATCTGATCGGAGAATTAGAAGATGAATTTACCTAATAAATTGACGATGTTCCGGGTGATACTGATCCCTTTTTTTGTAGTATTCTTATTGGTTGACATAACATTATATGACAAGTGGATTGCGCTTGCGATCTTTATTGTGGCGAGTCTGACGGACCTGCTGGACGGTAAGATTGCCAGAAAATATAATCTGGTGACGAATTTCGGCAAGTTCATGGACCCGCTGGCGGATAAGCTTCTGGTGTGTTCCGCGCTGATCTGTCTGATAGAGCTTGACACAATACCGGCGTGGATGGTGATCGTCATTATCGCCAGAGAGTTTATTATCAGCGGTTTCCGGCTGATTGCGTCGGATAACGGCGTCGTGATCGCGGCAAGCTACTGGGGGAAATTCAAGACAACCTTTCAGATCGTTATGATCTGCCTTATGATTGCAGATCTCGAACAGATTAGCCTGCTGACGGATATTGTGACGTGGGCGGCGGTCGCTTTGACAGTGATTTCGCTGGTTGATTATCTTGTAAAAAATAAAGATGTGATGAAAGATACGAAGTAAATGGATGAAATGTACTTCTAAAGTTCATGCGCCCAAAACCTGATTGCGCAGGTCTGGACGCTTCGCCAGGCGAAGGTATCCGTGTGGAGCATTGCGGATACGGCGGCTGTGTTGTTGTGAAGCAATATACATGGTACGGATGTCAAATGCTTCAGAATGGATGAGAGTATGGTTGTAGAATTGATTTCAGTTGGAACGGAGATCCTGTTAGGTAACATTGTGAACACCAATGCGGCATATCTGGCTGAGAAATGTGCCGGGCTCGGGCTTTCCTGTTATTATCAGGATGTGGTCGGTGATAATGAACACAGGCTGTATGAAACGATCAGGACTGCATTGTCCAGAGCGGATATTCTGCTGTTATCAGGGGGTCTTGGACCGACACAGGACGATCTGACCAAGGAGGTGGCCGCGAAGGTGATGAACAGGTCGCTGTACCTGCATGAAGAGAGTAAGGCTGCTATTCAGCAGTTTTTTGAAAAAAGAGGAACGGAGATCACGGACAACAACTGGAAACAGGCAATGGTGCCGGAAGGCTGTATCGTGGTGGACAATCCCAACGGTACGGCACCGGGCATTATCATGGCACAGGAAGGCAGGCATGTGATCCTGATGCCGGGACCGCCCAATGAGATGATTCCGATGTTCGAGACGTCGATTATTCCGTATTTGAGTAGTTTGCAATCATGTGTTATTTTTTCACAGACCGTTAAAGTATGCGGCCTGGGAGAGAGCAAAGTCGAGACGATGGTGCAGGATCTGATCGAGAGCCAGACCAATCCGACAATTGCAACCTACGCGAAGACAGGTGAGGTGCATTTGCGTGTGACGGCGCGGGCAGAGGATGAGAAAGAGGCAAAGAAACTGGTCAAACCGATGGTGAAAGAGTTAAAAGGACGGTTTGGCAATCATATCTATACGACGGATGATGAAGTGACGCTGGAGAAAGCAGTGGTGGATCTGCTGCTGGCCAATAAACTGACGATCAGTACCGTGGAGTCCTGTACGGGTGGTCTGCTGGCGGCGAGACTGATCAATGTACCGGGTGTATCCGAGGTGTATAAATCAGGTTATATCACCTATTCCAATAAGGCAAAACGCAGACTGCTGGGAATCAAAAAGAATCTTTTACTAAAGCATGGTGCGGTCAGTGAGCAGATTGCCAGAGAGATGGCGAAGGGTGCGGCACTTGTATCCAAGGCGGACGTGACGGTCAGCATTACCGGAATCGCCGGTCCGGCCGGCGGATCAGAGGACAAGCCGGTGGGACTTGTATATATCGGATGCAGTGTCTGCGGACGGGTCACGGTGAAAGAGTGCCATTTCAGCGGTAACCGTGCCAAGATCAGGGAGAATACAGTTTCGTCGGCATTATCGCTTATGCGCGAATGTATCCTGCAGTATTACAGTGAAGTGACATTCGGGAGTAAGGAGAAATAGTGTGAAAATGAAAATATGATTCATGCACGGTTCTGAGATTTCGCAAAGCGGAATTATAACGGTCAGAGTGTCAGAGATTGCGCCAGGAAAGATAAGAGGATAAGCAGATGAGTGAATCGAATCAGTTTGACAACTTTAATAAGAACAGCGACGGCGAAACGCAGGAGGCAGTTTCTGATACATATGAGGTAGAGAGCAGAGAAGATCTCTATCGGACGCCGGATCTTGATCTGACACGGGAAAATGCGGCAGATGAAGTGACGGGGACGGAGGCGGTCATAGTACAGGGGCCGGAAGATATGACCGCAGAGACGGTAGTCTGTGAAGTCGTGGACGCGAACGCGGCGGAAGAAGATACACGGGCAATCTATGACAGTGTGCCGGTTGACTATGCCGGCAATGCGGTTGACGGCATGTACGGGGGAACTGATCGTCAGGTGCAGGATGCAGGGGCACAGCAGAGTGACAACCTGTATGGCAGCAATCCTTATGACGGACAGAACATGCAGAATAACAGCGCATACAGAATTAACCCGTATAGCGGACAGAATACACAGAACAATAATCCGTACGGGAACAGCCCGTACAACGGGCAGAGTACGCAGAACCATGATCCGTACGGGAACGTTTCGTATAACGGGCAGAATATGCAGAATAGTAATCCGTATGGAATCGCCCCGTATAACGGGCAGAATGCGCAGAACAACAACCCGTATGGCAACAATTCCTATAACGGACAGAATGCGCAAAGCAACAACCCGTATGGCAACAATTCCTATAACGGACAGAATGCGCAGAGCAACAACCCGTATGGCAACAATTCCTATAACGGGCAGAATGCGAGCAATAACCCGTATGGCAACGGTTTCTATAACGGACAGAATGCGCAGAACAACAACCCGTATGGCAACGGTTTCTACAACGAACAAAATACACAGAACAACTATCAAAATGTATACGGCAATCCGCCCTACGGGAACGGGAATAATCCGTATAGTCCTTATGCTGTGCCGCAGAGGAAGAATAATACCGGATTGATCATCGGGATCGTGATCGGCATCATTGTGCTGTTTCTCATAGCGGTTTTCGCACTGGCGTATAAGGCAGTGGATTTGTATACTTCGGAAAAGGAGAAAAAGCGTAATACCCGCGAGGAATATGACTATGGTGATTACGATGATGAGCGGGACAGAAATCATGACGATAATGATTATTATGACGATGATCATTATGACTATTTTGACGATGATTACTTTTATGATGATTATCCTTATCCTTATGGTGATGAATTCCCTTACGAATATGATTATCCTTATGGTGATGATTTCCCTTATGAATACGATTATTATGATTTCTTCGGGGACGACGAAGAAGAGAATGTGGATGATGGCCGTTATTATTCACTCCACAACGAGATCAGAAATGATCTGCAGTATTCCGTAAAACTGGAAGATTACAGATACGATACCACATATGAAAATGTCCATATTGAGGTTACTTATCCGGTGATTGAGGGCAGTGATGTTCCCAATCTGGATAAGCTGAACGGTGCAATCAAGGAAGAGGTTGAATTTATCACGGAGTATTTCGAGGAAGAGTATCAGGACTACATGGTAGATAATGATGATTATTTTGTGGCGACTTCGACCGGATATGTGACTTATATGGATGAGGAGAAACTGAGCATTGCTTTCTCCGAATATATATACAGCGACTACTATAACGATGTGTTCGTGTACTGCATCAATATTGATATGGAAAACGGGATCATACTGGACAATGAGAGTCTTCTAAACACGGATGATGCGTTCTCCGTGGAGTTCAGGAAACGGAGCGATATCCAGAACGGTGAGATCAGTTATCTGACGGCGATGACCGACCAGGAGATCACGAAGCACTTTAAGTCATCTGATATTATTGTCTTCTATATTCCGCAGGGAATGGAGATTGGTTTCAACTATGATGCCGGATGGGTGACAGTTACGTATGAGGATTTTGAGAAATATCTGAAGGTGTTTTAGGAAAAATTCGGCCTGAGCTTAACTGCTCAGGCGTTTTTTCTATGCAGAGAGATGAATGAAGGCAGCATGAGGAACTGGAGAGGAAAGAGTGCAAAAGCTGATTATCAATGAGTGCCTTGAAAAGAATCAGAAATAATCCACGTCAATACTTTACAACTCTTATCAGAAGAAAATCATTTATCAGCACCGAAATCAATCAGTCATATCAATCCATATCACAGGAGAGCAAAGACCATGAACAAAAAGCAGAAACAGCAGATTTTGGACTATTACAATACCACAGAAAAAATATATCCGTAGCAAAACACACTCCAATGCGCCTCAGAGTGTATTTATCAAAGAAAGCGACAAATATCAGTGGCTTGTGTTGGAGCAGAAAAGCCAGTGCGAAGTAGAGGTAAGGCAGACCGACAGTCATGGAACAATCACAGATAATTACGAACTGACAAGAAATCTCCCTAAGTGCGTGGGCATGGAGCTTTTATGTGAGGCGCAAATTTTCAGATACCTTTTAACGCTGATGAAATCAACTTAATCTATCAGTTTGGGGAGCAGGGCAAAGCGGAAACGTGCGCGGAACTGACTACCACCCTCTACACAAGGGATAGGGCAATCATGTGGAAATTTGACTGAAAGGTTACATAATACTACAATGCAAGTCAGAGATAATGTGATTTTTAATTTGCATTTAAGTAGAAATATAAATTTTGTAGCGATTTTGTAACGTTTATGCTTTCTGTGTGTCATATAGATGAAATGCACAAGAGGAAGGTGGCATAATGAGTGCTTTTGAAGAATTATATAAGCAGCATTACAGTCAAGTCTATTTCTATGTGTTAGGCTTATGCAGGAATGAACATATTGCGGAGGAAATCACACAGGGAACATTTTTTAAAGTGTTAAAGAAAATAGATGCTTTTAAGGGAGAATGTAAAGTAAATGTGTGGATGATTCAGATTGCAAAAAACACATTTTATAATTACTGCCGAGAGAAAAAACTTGACCCAGAGAGTTACTTAGAAGGTGTGGAAACAGAAGGAACTATTGAAGAAAAAATAATTGACCAAGAAGCAGCGGGGCAGATTCACGTGATTTTGCAAAGGCTGCAAGAACCATACGAGGAAGTGTTCTGGATGAGAATTTTCGGTGAATTGAGTTTTAAGGAAATTAGTAATATTCATGTAATTTGATTAGAGATTTATTGCCTTTATATTGTGATCAGGTATGCAGTAAGGACAGTGCGGAGGCGGTACAAGAGCATATCAGTACTTGCGAGGAGTGCAAAAATATCTATATAGGAATGCAACAAAATGTTTCAATGGATACTGCAAGATATAAAAAACAACAGCTTGCTTCTATGCAGGAAGTAAATTAAAAAGGAAACACTATTTTTGCATCTATTGGAATTATAGTCAGCATTTCCTTTGTAATAATTGTTATCAGGGTTATGTTAGTGGTAGGGGTGATTAGTTTTGCAGTACAAGATGGATGGAAACATTGCTATACATCCACAGATATAAATGATTATGGAATATTTGAAGAATTTGACGGGTAAAGCAAGCTGGATATCTTTCCAAAACAACTTAGTGATAACATGGAAGTATATAAGTATTCGTATTGCTATGCTGACACTTTTCTTGATCCGACAGCGCAGATTTATCTTGAGTGCAGTTATAAAGAGGATGAGTATTTAAAGGAAATTGAACGTTTGGAGGGAATAAATGGACAATGCCAGCAAGCTGGCATATGCGGAGGGCGATGACAGAAAAGATCATTTAGCAAGGGCAGAAGGAGGCGTCGTGGAAGGACTGCCTATGAAGCTGGCGGATTATTATTGGGGTGTCGTATACCTTTACGTACTCAAAAAGTTATTTGCCACGAGGTACGAGATTATGTCGACGGAGGATCTGACGCGGGTTTTGTTACGAGATAAAGCGTAAATTTAACTTCGCATCCACAGTTTTTTGTGACAGCATTGATACGATTATTTTGGTGTAGAAATCAAATTGAAAGATCAATCGCAGGATTATTATGATCTGCATGATAAGTATTGGAGCCGGACAATAAAGCTATGGCAAATCTTACTTCCGGTATCCGGATTAGACATCGGTTTGATACGGGAACATTAATAGACGCTGTGCTATTGACAACCTACGGGTGTTATTTTGACCGGCTGGCGGAGCGGAATGCAAAATTAATGAAGTTATATCGTAAAAACAAGAGATCTTGGCATCATGAATTTGACGGAGCTGGATATACTTGCGATTTTGGAAACTATCGGATTGAGAATATTATATTTATTCTGCCGACAGTTTCATATGCTCATAATATTATCGGGATTTCCACTTCGAATGGGAGAATGACGATTGCGCTACATGATATGGTTGAAAATCAGGTTATGGATAAAATTATGTAGTTTGGTGTTGAAATTAGGGAGTAGTTATTGTAATATAAATTAAAGAGGTAGATGGAAGGGTGAGATGAGTGATGGATAATTATTCATTATCGGTCAGATTTTAGAATGAGTAATTTGAAATTATCTTTTGAATACAAACTGGATGCAGGATAATGCTAGATTATCGATAATCAGGAGTTAT
>CALGVA010000065.1 GCA_937920345.1 uncultured Lachnospiraceae bacterium | reverse complement strand
ACCCCCGGCTTATACGCTGGGGGTTCTTTGTTTAAAATAAATTTTACAACCGGGAAAGCTGTCTGCAAATACATTTTGTAATTGACGAAGACGGTATAAAAGATTATGATAGAAAACGAATTGCCCGGGGAAACAGGTGCAAATCCTGTACGAGCCCGTCGCCGTGAGGCATTGCTTTATTGTGTTGACCTGACCGGAAGCCACATTTCGGGACAAGCCATTGGAGAATCTCTGAGAAGGCCGGTCATCATAGTGCCGAGTCGAAATATCCGGACAAGGAAATCCTCTTATGACAGTGACCGCGAGCGCCGGTACGGGAGAGGAAATAACAATTGAAGGAGACTAAGGATATGAAAATGAGAAACAATAAGAATTTATTGTCATTCATCCTTTGTATGGTGCTTATTGTGGCTGCGGCACTTTGTACGAATGGTTGTAATGGCAGTGCGGACAAGGCGGTAGATTCCGGAACAGAGGCGGATGCGCAGACCGGTGAAGCAGCCGGAAGTGACGGCGGCGCAGCGGCGGATGCGGATGTGCTGGGGGAAGGCGACAGGATATTTACTTTTACTGTGACAGACCAGGACGGCAGCGATACGGTTTTCGAGATCCATACGGACAAGGAAACAGTAGGTGAGGCTCTTTTGGAGGTCGGGCTGATCGAAGGTGAAGAGAGCGAATATGGTCTTTTCGTCAAAACGGTCAATGGAATTACGGCTGATTATGATAAAGACGGTGTGTACTGGGCATTCTATGTAAATGACGAGTATGCACAGTCCGGAGTGGATGCCACGACGATTACAGAAGGTGCGGCATACGCCTTTAAGGTTGAGAAGTGATGAAACTTTCAATCAGAGAGACAGCGGTGTTTGGAATGCTTGGAGGCATCATGTATGCCTCCAAACTTATTATGGAACTGGTTCCTAATGTCCATCTGCTGGGAGTACTGACGATTGCCTATACGGTAGTCTACAGGAGAAAAGCGTTGTATCCGATATACACGTATGTCATTCTCAATGGCATTTTGTGCGGATTTGCGGCGTGGTGGGTGCCTTACCTGTATCTGTGGACGCTTCTGTGGGGCGTCGTTATGCTTCTTCCGAAGCGAATACCGAAGAAAGTACAGCCGGTTGTATATATGTCTGTGTGCGCGGCACACGGGTTTCTGTTCGGTACATTGTATGCGCCGGCGCAGGCGGTTCTGTACGGATTAAGTTTCCGGGGAATGATCGCATGGATCATTGCCGGGCTGCCGTGGGATGCGGTTCACGGCGTCAGCAATTTCTTCTGCGGCATATTGATTGTGCCGGTGATTACCGTGTTGAAATACGCGGAGCGCAGCCGGAGAGAGCAGGAGACAGGCTGAGGTGCGGGACAGCTTTATAGATTTGACAAGTCCTCTGCGGGCGGTTATGGGAAAAGCCATAATCTGCCTGCAGAGGATTTTTTGATTTATATGCTTGACAAAACTGTTTATATACTATATATATTAATATATACAGTATATGCACAGTATATGTACGGAAAGCACGTAACAATATAGTCAGGAAACTGAGGGAAAGATGATAACGATTGATAATGTATCCAAGAGCTTAGGGAAATTCCAACTGCAAAATATATCCTTTGAACTGCCGGGCGGTTATATCTGCGGGCTGGCGGGACGAAACGGTGCTGGCAAGACCACACTGTTACACTTGCTGCTGGGTCTGTACCGGGCGGATGAAGGCCGCCTGACCGTATCGGGTATGACATACGAGCAGTCGGAACAAGCGATCCATGACATGATCGGTACGGTGCTGGTCGAGGAACTGTTTGAGCCTTTTTACAGTATTAAAAGCAATGCCGGGCATTTCGGTAAATATTTCTCGGGCTATCGCTGGGACAGAATGGCAGCGTATCTGGAACGGTTTGGACTGGATGCACACAGGAGGTTCGGGAAGCTTTCCAGAGGAGAGAAACTGAAATGCCAGTTTGCTTTTGCCCTGGCGCACGATCCGAAGTTATTGCTGCTGGATGAGCCGGCGGGGAATTTTGATCCCGATTTCAGGGAACAGTTCTTTCAAATCATAAAGGATTTTATTGCGGACGAGACAAAGAGTGTGATTCTGGCTACACACCAGACGGACGATCTGGACAGATTGGCAGATTATCTGATCTGTCTGGAGGACGGCAGACAGATCTTTGCGGGTGATATGGAAAGTTTTCGCTCTGCGTACCGCGTCGTATCAGGTGAAAGATATAAAATCAATTTGCTGCCGCAGGAACGGATTATACATGTGCAGGAGAAACGTTACGGGACAAAAGCGCTGGTCAGACACAGCCGTCTGAACCGGTATGATGCATCGCTGCAAGTCACATATCCGACGATTGAAGAGTTCATGTACTTTTATAGCAGTGGAAAGGCAGCGCAGGAAAGGAGAAAATGATGTGGAAAAATATCGCAGTTGATTATTACAGGGCGTATTCCTGGTCCGGAATCAGAGAGATGTGGAAGACGAATGCAGGAGCGCTTGTCAGCATAATCTATCCGCTGTTCGTGATGCTTTTTCAGATGACATCCGGTGAAAAGTGCGCTTATCTGATCGTGTATCTTCCGATGCTGTATATTCTCTTATCCGTTCATATGCACCCTGTCAGGCTGTGCAAGATGATGTATTTGTGTCCGATGGAAGCTGACAGGCGGATGCAGTATATCCGCAGTTCATATAATTTCGGAATCGCGATGCGCATGACGGCGGCGTTCATAGGGACAGGAATATTAGTGCTGCTTTATGACTGCGGCATGATTGTGGCTGCGAAAATCCTGTTGAATGATCTGGTGCTGAGCCTGCTGCTTCCATCGGGAAAGAAAACGGATGACAGGGATGGAGTCTTTGGCAAAGAGATTGTCTGTATGGTTTTCATGATTGTGGTGTCGATGTTATGCAATCTTATATTGGCGCTGGCAATTGCGGACGGAGAGCCGTACAGGACGCTGGACAGGATCATCTTTGTGTGTATTGTGTTCATACAGGCGCCTCTTGTGTTCCGGTATCGGAAATATGTGCGCAGTGAACTGATAAAGGCAGCGTACTATGAGGAAACGACAGCGCAAGAGAAAACGCGGAGGTTTTAATATATGAAAATAACAATACTCCCGCAGGGAACACTGGCGATTTATGAGCAGATCGTGAATCAATTAAAAAATGCGATTGTTACGGGTGAACTGCAGACCGGCGAGGCGCTTGTGTCGATCCGGGCGCTGGCTGCAGACCTTGGTGTGAGTGTGATCACGACGAAGCGGGCATATGAAGAACTAGAGAAGGAAGGTCTGATCCGCTCTGTTGCAGGAAAGGGCTTCTTTGTGTGCGAGTATAACACGGATTACCTGAAGGAAAAGCAGCTTGTCATGATCGAGAAGCGTCTGGGGGAGATCATCGGCGAGGCGAGGCAGGCAGGACTTGGCTGTGAGGATTTTGTAGAGATGGTACGGGCATTGTATGAATGCCGGTAGGCTGCACGATGCAGGCAGCATGCTTCCCGACGGACTGCGGCCGGAGCCGTGCATTTTTTGATTGCAGACGGAAACAAAAGTATTCTTTCGGAAAAGGAGAAAATGATGGAAGAGACGAGAACTGTGCTGTCGTTTGAGCATGTTACAGGCAGAAAGAGGAAGTTTCATCTAAAGGATATCAGTCTGGAACTGCGGGCTGGATACATCTACGGACTGACAGGCAGGAACGGCGCGGGTAAGACGACATTGATGAAGTATATTCTGGATGAACATTGCAGATATGCGGGCAAAATCTATCTGGATGGTGAGGATATCCGCCTCGATCATGCAAGAGCCATGAATAAGGTCGGATATGTCTCGGAGGAAAACAGATTCTTCGAAGAGCAGACAGGGGAGCAGAATGCGCAGATACTCGGGGCTTTCTATGATGATTTCAACATGGAAAGATTCCGGGAGGCAATGAAGACGATGGGGATGACTAAGCCGAAGGCGTATAAGCGGATGTCCAGAGGAGAACGGCTGAAGTTCCAGCTTGCTTTTGCGATTGCGCACAATCCATGCGTATATTTACTGGATGAGGTGACGGCCGGCATGGACCCGGTATTCCGGCTGGAGTTTTTTGACATGCTCAGAAACCTGATCAAAGACGAAACCTGCGCGATTCTTGTGACCAGTCATATCGACTCGGAAATAGAGATGAAAACGGACTATGCGGCTGTTATGAGTGACGGCTGCATCGGAATGTTTGCGGAGAGCGGTGCATGGTGTAGCAAAGTCTGGACAGAAGCGGCACAGAAATGGAGGGAAACATGAAGACAGATCAGCGTCAACAGGAACTGCTGCAGATATTTTACCGGAAGGGGCGGACATGGTGTCCGGCGCATGTGACGTATCAGATGCTTGCGGCAATCATGATTGGAATCTCCATGCTGCTTTGCGTGATGCCGTATCAGATGTGGGAATTTCCGCGGGATACGCCGGTCTCGTTTCTATGCAATATGCTGTATCTGACGGGTGTCTTATACTATATGCAAAGATATACGAACTATGCAGAAGGCAGGAAGACAAAGTCGGTATTTGATATTCTGAGATATCTCCCGGTCTCCCGCGGACAGCTTCAGATTTTTATCATAAAGAAGATTATCAGGCTGTGCGGCTGTCTTACGGCAGTCACGATATGCTGTCAGACAGTATTTGCAGTCGCGTTTATGCATACTTTTTCCATTGAAAATGTTTTTCTGCCCGTCAGATTTAATTTCCTTTTGCCGGTGTCTCTTGTCTTGCTGTTTACGTCGTTTCACGTTAGGTCAACGTGATGAAATGTAAATTAAAAACATATAAATGTAAAATATATTTGACATTGTGTAAAGATTGTGATACTTTGTATGTAGAAAAAAGACATTGAACACCGCGTACAGGGTGTCACGGCATTTACCGCTGTGCACAATTACACATGCGGGGAAATGACCGGTGAGGCAGCAGAAACGGAAAGAGGGGTGGCAGATGGCAAGGAATATACGGATCAAGGTTGCAAGAGCCGAGAAGGATATGACCCAGAAGGCGCTTGCGGAGGCGGTGGGAATATCAAGGCAGACGATGAATGCCATCGAGCAGGGGGAATATAATCCGACCATTAAACTGTGCCGTTCCATATGCCGTGTGTTAGGCAAGAGTCTCGACGAACTGTTCTGGGAGGAGGACACACCGGAATGACCGGGGAAACGAAAGGGAGGAGGCGTTCCGGTATGAAGGGAACGGGTGCAGACGGAATGACAGACGGATACAGGGCGCAACGGCTACGAAGGAAACGGAATCACGGTTGGGAAAGGAATGGGTGATAGCAGAGATGAAGAAGTGGAAAAACAGACTGGATGAGATGCAGGAGCAGAAGATGCTCCGTATTGAACATAACGGCTGCTGGCTTGCTTTCTGGGGGTTGACCATTGCGTTTTTTGCGCAGCTGATTTATTACGGACCGGATTGCGCAGACAAAATCATAGGTGAATTTGTCGTTTTCATGTGTCTTGCAATATATATTGCAGCCGCTTGTGTGAAGAACGGCATATGGGACAGAAAGCTTGCGCCGACATGGAAGATGAATCTGTGCGCAAGCCTGCTTGCAGGTGTGGTGGGAGGAATTGTCAGGTTTTTTATTCTTTTCCGTGCATATCAATCCGTGGAGGCATGTGGGGCGGCAGGTGTGATTATGGGCATCAATATTTTTGTCATTTGCTTTGTCTTGCTTTCCATCTCGCTTCTGGTATATAAATGGAGAGAGAATCGTGCCGAGAGGGATGAACCGGATGAGCCGGAGAAAAAATGATCTTTAGCGCGCAAGACCAGGGGAAGAACAGGCGCAGGGGAGAGAATCCCGTTAATATATGACGGAAGATCAGACGAAATCAGAGTGGAAAAGGAGAATACGGAATGATTACAGCTGACAATCTGGTGAAGACCTTTACCAGAAATGAAAAGAAAAACAAAAAGATTGATTTTAACGCTGTGGACGGTATCTCACTGTCCGTAAAGGAGGGAGAGATCGTCGGAATACTGGGACCGAACGGCGCGGGCAAGACTACGCTTCTGCGGATGATGTCCAAGCTGATGAAACCGACAGGCGGCATGGTTAGTATCCGGATCGGCGGGCAGGAAATATCGGACGATATCGAAGTGAAAAGACATATCGGTTATCTGTCTAACAACACAAAGCTGTACGGGCGGCTTTCGACGAGAGAACTTATGCAGATGCTCGGCGTGCTCTACGGTGTATCGGAGGAGGATACGAGGCGGAGAATCGATGAGATCAGCGAAGTGCTCTCCATGGAATCTTTTATTGATAACCGGATCGAGAAGCTGTCCACAGGACAGACACAGCGCGCATCGATTGCGCGGTGTCTCGTGCATGATCCGCAGGTCTATATTTTCGATGAGCCGACGCTGGGGCTGGATATTATCAGCAGTGCGGCGATCGTTGATTTCATGAAGGGAGAACGGAAGAAAGGCAAGACAGTGCTCTACTCCACCCACTATATGGAGGAAGCGGAGTATCTGTGCGACAGGATCATTATGATCCATCAGGGCAGGATTATCGGGGAGGGCACACCTGCGGAACTGAGAATACAGACGGGGCAGGACAGCCTGAGAGATATATTTGCCGGACTGATTGCCGCAAACGGCGGACTGGAGTCCGACATGCCCGAGGCGGCAAAAGAAAATGCAGGAAAGAGGAGGGCGCGCAGATGAGCACGAAAATCATACGGACACTGGTGAAGAAAGAGATGCTGGATGTCTTTCGGGACAAGAAGACTGTGCTTATGATGCTGGTAATCCCGATTATCTTATATCCGCTTATTTTTATCGGCGTTATGCAGCTTATGGCATTTATCACTTCCAGCATGGAAGAACAGAATTATAAGATTGTTGTGGAGGCGGAAGACGAGGGCAGATTCTTACATAAGCTGGAGGAGTTTTGCCAGGACGGCGAAGAGACTGCAGAGGGCGGAGCACAGACGGACATTGTGGAGACCGCAGTGGGAACGTCAAAGACGACAGACGGGGCAGCCGCCGGGGAGACAGCAGAGGAAGAAGAACAGACTTACGAGATCACGATCGTAGATGCCGGCAGCATCACGGATTATGAGACGGCTTTGAACGAGGAGGAGATCGATGCATATGTCTCGGGGAAAGTGAAGGACGGTAAGGTGCAGTATGAAGTGTACTATCTGTCTTCCGCAAACAATTCCTCTTATGCGGCCGGGCTGCTTATGGATGTGCTCGATGGGCTGAAAGAGGATTTGTCGCGCAAGATGATCGCAGAGGAAGGGCTGGATGTAGAGACAGTCTTTGAACCGATTGTATATGAAAGACAGGATATCGCCAGCAGCGAGCAGTCGGTCGGGAGCATTATGGGGTCGATCCTTCCTTTTATGCTGGTGGTCAGCCTGCTGATGGGGACGATGTATCCGGCGATCGACACGACTGCCGGAGAGCGGGAGCGTGGAACGCTGGAGACGATTCTTACGCTTCCGGTGACGAACAGGCAGCTGATCGTATCCAAGTTTATTACGGTGGCGGTGATTGGTATGTTTTCGGCGCTGCTCAATATCCTTTCTATGGGCGCGATCGCATTGTATATGTATAAAATGATGGATATGCAGACGGACATGGGTTCATTTGATCTGGCAAAGTTTATTCCGGCGATCCTCGTGAGCATATTGACCGTGTTTGCCTTTTCCTTGTTCATCAGTGCGGTTTCGATGTGCGTCACGTCCTTTGCCAGGAGCTATAAAGAGGCGAATAACTATATTACGCCGCTCATGCTGGTGGTGATGTTTGTGGGCTACATCGGCTTCATACCGAATATTGAGCTGACGCAGACAATGGCGATGGTGCCGGTGGCGAATATATGTCTTCTGATTAAAAATATGCTGCTTTTCAAGGTGGATTATGCCGCGATCGCGATGGTGCTTCTAAGCAACGTAGCTTATGCGGTGCTTGCGATCATGTTCTTAAGCAGGATTTATGACAGCGAAGCGCTCCTCTTTTCCGACGGCAAGGCTGGCTTGCAGCTATTCGAGAAGCGCAGTAATCTGAAGAAGGGCGGTGTGCCTACGGTCTCAGACGTGTGGTTTCTGGTGGCGGTCACGATTCTTCTGATACTCTATGCGGGAAGCATGCTGCAGATCAGATACGGTCTGGCGGGTGTCTTCGGCACACAGTTAATCCTGCTTGCGGTACCGCTGTTCCTGGTAATCTACACGAAGCGGGATGTGAAGAAGACTTATGGCTTCGCGCGCACCGGAGCAGTGAACTATCTGGGCAGTGCGGTGCTGATTGCGGGTGCGATTTTAGTCAATCTGGTCATAGCGATCGGTCTGGCGTATGTGTTTCCTGAGAGCGCCGGCAATGTGGAGACAGTTTTCGGGGATATTATGAGCGGCAATGTGCTGGCAGTGCTTCTGGTAGTCGCAGTGGCGCCGGCAGTCTGCGAGGAGATGCTGTTCCGCGGCGTGATCCTGCATTCGCTGCAGACCAGATACCGTGTACCTTCTGCGATCGCAGTGACGGCAATCTTATTCGGGCTGTATCATATGAGTGTCATTAAATTTATTCCGACCGGCTTACTGGGGCTGCTGTTTTGTATCGTCGCCTGGAAGACGGGCAGTATCTATCCGGCAATGCTGATGCATTTTATCAACAATGCGATCAGTGTCATCATAAGCTGCTATCCGGAGCAGACCGAGAAGGTTCTGCCGGTATTGTATAAAAACACGCTTTCGGTTTCAGAAGCGCTGTGCATGTGCGGTGCAGGGCTTGTGCTCATGGGAATCGGCTGGGCGATCCTGACGAAAGCAGGGAAAACGGAGAAAGCCGTATCGTAGCGGTAGAGGATGACACCGGCAGTGGAGTATTGACAGGAAGAGTCCATAATGCAGGCAGCAGCATGGTCTTTGTGGAATAAAATGAATCAGGATTGCGGCAGGACTGTGAAAATGTTCTGCCGTAATTTTTTTACGGAGTATACAGATATTCGTAACAGCGAATATAATTTGTCTATTGTGGACACTGCTTCTTACTGATAAAATGGAATCAACACGGAAGGGATACGGACAGTGGGATGATAGGGATCGGATGGTGTCTGGCAACGGTGCTGTGGAGACAGACAGCGTGATTAACAGGGGGAGAAATTCCGGCAAATAAATGGAACAGGGGGATATGGCAATGGCAAAATACATTATGGCATTGGATGCGGGGACGACCAGCAACCGGTGTATTCTTTTTAATGAAAAAGGTGAGATGTGCAGCGTGGCACAGCGGGAATTTACGCAGTATTTCCCGAAGCCGGGCTGGGTGGAGCACGATGCGGACGAGATCTGGGCGAGCCAGCTGGGGGTTGCAGTGGAAGCCATGAACATGATCGGTGTCACAGCACAGGAGATCGCGGCGATCGGTATCACGAATCAGCGGGAGACGGTCATCATATGGGATAAGCATACAGGAGAACCGGTTTATCACGCCATCGTATGGCAGTGCAGAAGAACTTCGGAAGACTGTGACGCCTTAAAGGAGAAAGGGCTGACAGAAAAATTCAAGCAAAAGACCGGGCTTGTGATTGACGCTTATTTCTCTGCCACGAAGGTAAAGTGGATTCTGGATCATGTGGAGGGTGCCAGAGAGCGGGCCAGGAAAGGCGATTTGCTGTTTGGCACAGTGGAGACCTGGCTGATCTGGAAGCTGACAAAGGGTGCGGTGCATGTGACGGATTATTCTAACGCGTCACGTACCATGATGTTTAATATCAATACTTTAGAGTGGGATGAGGAGATTCTGGCTAAGCTGGACATTCCCGGCTGTATGCTGCCGGAGGTGAAGCCTTCCAGCTGCGTGTACGGGGAAGCAGACCCTTCTTTTCTGGGCGGTGCGATTCCCATTGCGGGGGCAGCAGGCGACCAGCAGGCGGCGCTGTTCGGGCAGACCTGTTTTACGGCGGGAGAAGCCAAGAATACATACGGGACGGGATGTTTCCTTCTCATGAATACAGGTGAAAAACCGGTATTTTCTGATAACGGGCTGGTAACGACTATTGCATGGGGACTGGACGGCAAGGTGAATTACGCACTGGAAGGCTCCATTTTCGTAGCAGGCGCTGCGGTGCAATGGCTTCGGGATGAGATGCGGCTGATTGATTCGGCGATGGACTCCGAGTATATGGCGAAGAAGGTGAAGGATACGAACGGGTGCTATGTGGTTCCCGCTTTTACGGGTCTGGGAGCGCCTTACTGGGATCAGTATGCCAGAGGGACGATTGTGGGGATCACCCGCGGCGTGAATAAATATCATATTATCCGTGCCACACTGGAATCGATTGCCTATCAGGTAAGCGATGTGCTGGCGGCGATGGAGGCGGATTCCGGGATCGAGATCACTTCCCTTAAGGTGGACGGCGGCGCCAGCGCCAACGATTTTCTGATGCAGACGCAGGCGGACATCGTGAATCTGCCGGTGACCAGACCGCAGTGCGTGGAGACGACGGCCATGGGCGCGGCCTATCTGGCAGGACTGGCGGTAGGCTATTGGGCGAGTAAGGACGATGTGATCAAGAACTGGATCAGCGACCGGACTTTTAAGCCGGCAATCAAAGAAGAAGACAGGGAAGAGAGAATCCGCGGCTGGCAAAAAGCAGTGAAGTATGCCTACGGGTGGGCAAAAAATTAAGAAACTCTAAGGCAGCAGAGAACCCAGACTGAGCGTTATTAAATGTTTCAGAGAATGCTCCATAGACTGGCATTTTCCGTATGGATTTAAGATGCCGCTGTGCGGTACTATAGGAAGGGAGATTTTGTCAATATGTATGACGTAATCATAATAGGGGCGGGGGTGTGCGGTGCGGCGATTGCCCGTGAACTGTCCCGTTATCAGGCGAAGATATGTGTGCTGGAAAAAGAGGAGGATGTGTGCTGCGGCACCTCCAAGGCAAACAGTGCGATCGTGCATGCGGGGTATGACGCCGTGACGGGTTCGCTCAAGGCGAAGCTGAACGTGCGCGGCAATGAGCGGATGGGAGAACTGGCGCAGGAACTGGATTTTCCTTTTGAGAGAAAAGGCTCTCTCGTCTTGTGCCTGAGCGAAGCCGATCTGCCGAATCTGCAGGCGCTCTATGACAGAGGGATCGCCAACGGCGTGCAGGAACTGCGGATTCTGAACCGGGAAGAAGTGCTGCAGATGGAACCAAATGTCACGGATCACGTGTATGCGGCACTGTATGCACCCACGGCGGGAATCGTCTGTCCCTTCGGGTTGAATATCGCGCTGGCGGAAAATGCTTATTCCAACGGTGTGGAGTTTTATTTTAATACGGAAGTGACGGGGATTGGCAGGTTGGAAGACGGCTATGAACTGCAGACAGATAACGGTACATTCCGGGCGGGATACGTAGTGAATGCGGCGGGTGTCTATGCGGACCGCTTTCACAATATGGTCAGTGATAAGAAGATTCATATCACGGCCAGGCGGGGAGATTATTGTCTGCTGGACAAGGAAGCCGGAGCCCATGTGGGCAGGACCGTTTTTGCACTGCCCGGGAAATTGGGCAAGGGCATTCTGGTTACGCCGACTATTCACGGCAATCTTCTGATCGGCCCTACCGCCATTGATGTGGAAGATAAAGAAGGCATCAATACTACCGCAGAGGGTCTGGCCCAGGTGCTTGAGAAAGCAGGTATGAGTGTGAAAAATATTCCCGTCCGTCAGGTCATTACTTCTTTTGCGGGACTGCGTGCCCATGAGGACGGGGATGACTTTATCATTGGCGAGGCGGAGGATGCGCCGGGCTTTATAGACTGTGCGGGCATTGAGTCTCCAGGGATCGCGAGCTGTCCGGCGATCGGTGAGATGGTGGCAGACATATTGAAGGAGAAGATGGGACTTGAGGAGAAGGCGGATTTCATTTCCACAAGACAGGGCATTTTGAATCCGCATACTTTAAGTGTGGAGGAGAGAAATGCACTGATCAAAAAATCTCCTGCTTACGGCAACATTGTCTGCCGTTGTGAGATGGTCACCGAGGGAGAGATCATTGACGCGGTCACAAGACCCCTTGGCGCGAAGTCTTTAGACGGCGTGAAGCGCAGGACGAGAGCAGGTATGGGAAGATGTCAGTCCGGCTTCTGTGCCCCCAGAACGATGGAGATCATCTCGCGGGAATGTGACATGAGCATGTCTGACATCACGAAGGCAGGCGGTGCATCCAGACTGATCGCAGGCACAAATAAGGACATCTTATAATATGGCAAACGTAAAGGAAAAATAAGCGGCTGCGAAGCAGCCATTAGATGGGAAGAGTAGAAACGAGGACAGTATGAAAGACTATGATATTGTAATTATCGGCGGAGGTCCGGCAGGTCTTGCGGCCGCCGTTTCCGCCAGACAAAGCGGAATAGAAAGTATTTTGATCCTGGAGAGGGATAAAGAACTGGGCGGCATTCTGAATCAGTGTATTCACAATGGTTTCGGACTGCATACTTTTAAGGAGGAACTGACGGGACCGGAGTATGCCGACCGGTTTATCCGGCAGGTCGAGGATCTGCAGATTGCATATAAGCTCAATACGATGGTTATGGAGATCGGACAGGATAAGACCGTGACGGCGATGAACCGGGAGGATGGTCTGTTCGTGATCCGCGCGGAGGCGGTGATCCTTGCCATGGGCTGCCGGGAGAGACCCAGAGGCGCGCTCAACATACCGGGCTATCGTCCGGCGGGAATCTATTCTGCCGGTACTGCGCAGAGACTGGTCAACATGGAAGGATATATGCCCGGCAGAGAGGTGGTCATCCTCGGTTCCGGCGATATCGGATTGATCATGGCCAGAAGGATGACGCTGGAGGGCGCTAAAGTCAAGGTTGTGGCGGAACTTATGCCTTATTCTGGTGGATTGAAAAGAAATATCGTGCAGTGTCTGGACGACTACGGCATTCCTCTGAAGCTGAGTCATACGGTGGTGGATATTAAAGGAAAAGAACGGGTAGAGGGTGTGACACTGGCCCGGGTGGACGAGAAGAATAAGCCGATTCCGGGAACGGAAGAATATTATGACTGCGACACGCTTTTACTATCCGTAGGATTGATTCCGGAAAACGAGCTTTCCCGCGGCATGGGTGTTGCGATCAATCCGGTCACTTCCGGTCCGAGTGTGAACGAGAGTCTTGAGACGAATCTGGACGGTGTCTTTGCCTGCGGCAATGTGCTTCATGTGCATGATCTTGTGGATTATGTGTCAGAGGAAGCCGCGGCGGCCGGCAGGAATGCGGCTGCGTATGTGAAAGCGGCGGCCGATGTGGAATCCGAAGCGGCGGATAAGAGTACAGCGAAGCCGACGGGTGAGAAGACTGTGGAATCAGGAATAGCATATGCGGAGTCGGCAGTTTCGACAGACAAGGCTGCAGAACAGGATCTGCCAGATGCGGAGAAGGCAGACGCAAGTCAGGCAGTCCCGCTGATCGCCACGTCCGGCGTCCGCTATACGGTTCCCTCGACGATCCGCGTTTCACACATGGACGAGAAGCTGACGGTGCGTTTCCGGGTCGGCGGCGTGTATAAGAACTGTTTTGTCAGTGTCTATTTCGATGATGAGAGAGTGGTGCACAGGAAAAAGCAGGTGTTTGCGCCGGGCGAGATGGAGGAAGTGAGGCTGACGAAGGAACAGTTCCTGCAGTATCCGGATCTGGCGGCGGTCACGTTCAGGATCGAGGAAGAATAGATTTTGCGCATAGAAATGAGGACGATATGGAGACCAGAAATTTAACATGTATCAACTGCCCCATGGGATGTGCCCTTACCATCGAGATGGAAGGGAATGAAGTGGTCAGTATAAGCGGTAACACATGCCAGCGGGGAGATGCCTACGGGCGAAAGGAAGTCACGAATCCGACCAGAATCGTGACTTCGACGGTACGGGTGACAGGCGGTACGGCGGATATGGTATCCGTCAAGACGAAGCAGGATATCCCGAAAGAAAAAATCTTCGATTGCGTTAAGGCACTCAAGGACGTGGAAGTGCAGGCACCGGTTCATGTCGGGGATGTGATCGTTTCCGATGTGGCAGGCACCGGCGTGGATATTGTTGCAACCAGAAATGTTGGTATATATCGGTCTGCCCCGGCAGAATGTTTGTAACATGACGGAAAAATGTTCGGTGGATGGCGGTAAATGCATTTGCCGAAGGAAGGCAAGGCTGATGTCAGAACAGGATTTTTTCAAAAGTGCATTATCCGACTTTGCTTTTGAAGCTGCCAGCGGCGGTGCCATCCGTCATCTGGCAGATTTAGGCTATACCGTAAAGCAGATCAGCGAGAAACTGACATATCCCACGCCCCCGGAACGGGTGCGCGGTGCAGTCTGGAAACATCTGCTTGAGACCGGGGTCATACTTACGAAAGAGCCGGGCAGCGGCAAAGAGCAAGGGAAAGCGGAATACAGGATGGAACGGGATAAGTACGGCAGAACCAGCTTCCGGCTTGCATCGTCCGGCGGGGATCGTGCCCGGTCCGTCTGCTTTAAAGAAAAATTTTATAACAAGACGCAGGATGGCGTTTTGAAGCTTTTTCTGGGTAAGCTCTGTGAAAGGAACGGTGAAAACGAAGTATACATTTCCTGTGATTTCGGCTGGTGGAGCCGGAGCGAACCGGAGAGGCTGGCAGAGGCAGTGGAGGTGCTGAACGAACGTCAGCAGGAATATATCTCAGGACTTCCATGGGAGAACATAGTCTGCTATCACAGACTGGATATGCGGATGCGGGAGATTGTGGTGAAGCTGTATGAATCAGGATATTATCAGGGAAGCTGTTATTGCCTGAATACGGCGGAGAAGATCAGAATAGGAAAACAGGCAGCCGCAAAAGGGGACAGAGATGAACAAGAAAATCATGGTTGTGGATGATGAGGAAGAAATTGCCGATCTCATAGAGGTTTATCTGCAAAGTGACGGTTATACGGTGTACAAGTTTTACAACGCGGCACAGGCATTACAGTGTATAGAAGAAACGGAACCTGATCTTGCTATTCTGGATATTATGCTGCCCGATATTGACGGTATTCGTCTTTGCCGGAAAATCAGGGAACAGTATTTTTTCCCGATTATCATGCTCACGGCGAAGATTGAGGATGCGGATAAGATCACGGGACTGGCGGCGGGCGCCGATGATTATATAACAAAGCCTTTTAATCCGCTTGAGGTGGTGGCCAGAGTCAAGACACAGCTGCGGCGGTATACACATTATAATCATGCTGTGCCTGGGCGGCGGGAGCCGGAGGGAAGCGAATACGATATCAGAGGACTGCGTATCAACCGCACAAACCACAGCTGTTTCCTCTATGAGAAAGAACTGCTGCTCACACCGATCGAATTTTCGATTCTCTGGTACCTGTGCGAACACCAGGGGACGGTTGTCGCGTCGGAGCAGCTGTTTGAAGCCGTGTGGGGCGAGAAGTACCTGGACCAGAATAATACGGTCATGACGCATATCGGCAGGCTGCGGGAGAAGATGAAGGAACCGCCAAGAAACCCGCGCTTTATCAAGACCGTATGGGGAGTAGGATATACCATTGAAAAATAGAAATGAGATCAAAAGCGGCGAAATCAATAACAATGATTTTTTTCAGTTCCGGACGAGGATGTCCGTGCGGATCGTGCTTATGCTGCTCGGCGCAGTGACGGGCATTTATCTGCTGTACAGGTTTGTATTGCACAGGCATTTTGCGAACTGGGTGGTCAACTTCCTGCACAGGCATTTGTCTTTGGAGTATGGAACGGCGAACAGGCTTTACCGCCAGATGTTCCGCAATCATATTGATCTCGTGTTCGCGATTGCCATCGTCGTACTTTTTTGTGTGATCTTCAGACTGTATCTGAACAGGTTTACAAGATATTTTCTGGAAATCAACACCGGAATGGACGCGCTGCTGCAGGAGGAGGCGGAAGAGATTTCTCTTTCTCCGGAACTGACGGCGATAGAAAAGAAGATGAATACGATCAAGCACACGCTGGAAAAGCAAAAACTGGATGTAAATCTGACCGAACAGCGTAAAAATGATCTGATCATGTACCTTGCGCACGACTTGAAGACGCCGCTCGCGTCGGTGATCGGTTACTTGAATCTGCTGCGCGATGAAGCGGAGATTTCGGAGGAACTGCGGACGAAATACCTTTCGATCTCACTGACTAAGGCGGAACGGCTGGAAGATCTGATTAACGAATTTTTTGAGATTGCGCGCTTTAATTTCTCGGATCTTTCGCTGCAGTACAGCAGGATCAATATGACGCGGCTGCTGGAACAGCTGGTCTACGAGTTTCGCCCTATGTTAAAAGAGAAAAATCTGGAATGCCTTCTGGATGCGCCGCCGGAACTGGTGCAGAAGTGTGATGCGGATAAGATGCAGAGAGTTTTCGATAATCTGCTTCGCAATGCCGTGCTTTACAGTTATGCAGGTACACAGATCAGGATCACGGCAGAAGAACGGGAAGGCAGGATTACGTTTCAATTCAGTAATCAGGGCAGTACGATTCCACAGGAGAAACTGGAACGGATATTTGAACAATTCTACAGACTGGACAGCGCCAGGGGCACGGCTGCCGGGGGCGCCGGACTGGGGCTTGCCATTGCCAGAGAGATCGTGGAGGCCCACGGCGGAAGCATTACGGCAATGAGCGAGAACGAGAGGAGTGTATTTACGGTCAGTATCCCGGTGCAGTAATTATTCAGCGTAATGTACCGGAAACCCGGACAGCGCAAAAGGGTAACATGGAAGCAGAAGGCAGGAGTGTTACGCAAAATGTGCCTGTCATTGAAAAGCTGCACACCGGGAAATAAGAAAATCTTAAGATTTTGAGTCAATAGATTTAAGAAAACTGTCAGATTAAAAGCAGAAACGGCATGCCTGCGATTGATACAATACATGTATCAAGACGGGAGGGCCGGATATGTATAAGTATGATGCAAAGCCTGAAAGAAGAGGCAGACGGAGCAGAAAAAAGAAAAGAAAAAAACGGATACAGTTATTTCTGAATTTCTCTATGCTGGTCTGTATCGTGATGGTAATCTTCCGTATCGGTGTACTTGAGAACCGGGAAAACATGGCGTATGACGTAAGGATGGATTCCGGTCAGACATCGGATGATTTCGTACAGGGCTGGGAACTGACCCTGGTCAACAAATGGAATCCCTTACCGGAAGGCGCGGAGGCGGAAATCATTGAGCTATCCAACGGAGAACGTGTGGACAAGCGGATCTACCCGTATCTGCAGGAGATGTTTGACGACGCCAGGGCAGAAGGAATCTATCCGATTGTGAGAAGCGGCTACCGGACGAGACAGGAACAGACAGATATCTATGAGGAAAGAATGCAGAGATATCAGGCGGACGGCTTGACGGAGGCGGAAGCCAGAACGGAGACGGAATTATGGGTGGCCGTTCCCGGCACGAGTGAACATGAACTGGGGCTTGCGGTGGATATCAATGCTGACAGGATACACTCCGGGAGCGAGGAAGTATATGCATGGTTAGGCAGGCATGCGCATTTGTATGGATTTATTAACCGCTATCCGTCGGACAAGACAGATATTACGGGAGTGGCGAACGAGCCATGGCATTACCGGTACGTGGGAACTGCGGCGGCAGCCGAGATATACGAAAGGGGAATCTGCCTGGAGGAATATCTTGCGGATTACCATGCCGATGATGCAACTTTGATGCATAGATGATGCAATTCCGATGCAGACGTATTTTATCATAAGAATACAGTCGGCCGTTATACGGGGACCGGGCGGCAGGCACAGTATGATAAAATACATATAGTAAACGACATGACCAATATCCGCTTCCGGTTCCTGCCAAAGCCGTATATGGAAGCTTTGGCAGGACCGCAAGTGATATTTCCGGTGGCGTTAACTATGAGAAACAGGAGAATGGTATCATGAGGAACGGGAAGAGCGGCGGCCGTAAGTGCGCGGGTAAGACTGCGGCGGTATTTGCAGTAATGATGATGACGGCAGTGACAATGACAGGGGTGTCCGGCTGTCAGAGCGCAACGGAAAAAGAAACAGAAGTATCGGTGAAGCGTACTCAGGCGGAAGCAGGCAGGACGGATACAGAACAATTAAGTGCGGCGGCTTTTGACACGGAACCGGATGCTGACCGGGCGGACGCGGCACAGACCGGAACGGATCACAAGACGGCAGCGGCAGAGACAACAGGCACGGTTACAGAGACGCAGCCACAGGAGAGCCCGGGCAGCGTACAGGCAATGACAGACGACAGCGGGGAGTCTGACAGGAGACAGCCGCCTGCGGATTTTGAACTGACGCTTGCCTCGGAGGACTGGGGACTTTCTTTCGGGGAGGCGGGGACACAGCCCGGGGGAAACGCACTGCCGGAAGATCTGGCATGGTACGATGCCTATTATGTGGGTGACGACAGCGAGAAGGTGATCTATCTTACCTTTGACTGCGGGTATGAGAACGGCAATACGGAACCGATTCTGGATGCCTTGCAGAAACATAACGTGAAAGCGGCGTTCTTTGTGGTCGGGCATTTCCTGGAGACGGCGCCGGAACTGGTAAAGCGCATGGTGGAAGATGGACATATAGTGGGAAACCATACCTACCATCATCCGGATATGTCCTCCATTTCCGACAGGGAGGCTTTTCAGAAGGAACTGGACGATGTGGCGGAACTGTTCCGGGAGATCACAGGCACTGAACTTTCTGTATATTATCGTCCGCCACAGGGAAAATGTAATGCGGATAACCTGAAGGCAGCCTGTGAACTGGGATACAAGACGATCTTCTGGAGTCTGGCCTATGTGGACTGGGATCAGAACAACCAGCCCGGTCATGAGGAAGCGTTTGACAAGCTCACGACACGGATACATCCGGGGGCGGTCGTACTGCTGCATAATACTTCGTCAACCAATGCGGAGATTCTGGATGAACTTTTGACGAAATGGGAAGAGATGGGATATATTTTTAAGCCGTTATCCGGGCTGACACAGTTGTGACGGAGAAGAACGCACGCTTCAACTGCCGGCTGCGGGGTGATCAGGGAGATTAATCAGGACGTAACACAACAGAATGGAGTCTGCGATGCATAAGATAGGAATTCTTTCAGATACCCATGGTCTGCTCCGCCCGGAGGTGGCGGAAGCGCTGGCGGACTGTGAGGCGATCCTGCACGGCGGGGATATCAATAAGCCGGCGGTTCTGGAACAGCTGAACAGGATTGCGCCGACCTATGTCGTGCGGGGCAATAATGATAAGGAATGGGCCAGGGAACTGCCGGAGACGCTCTCGGTCAGTCTGTACGGTGTCCGCTTCTTTATGGTACATAATAAAAAGTATATTCCGAAAGGAGAAGAGGGCTTAAAGGATACGGATGTCATCATATACGGACATTCCCATAAATATGAAGAAAAGCATGAGGGCGGACGGCTTTATCTCAATCCAGGGAGCTGCGGACCGAGGCGCTTTACGCAGCCGGTCACTTTCGCGGTGCTTACGGTTGAAGACGACGGTACATATAAGGTGGAGAAAGCAGAAGTCGTGCAGCGCACCGGAACAGTAAGAGCAGGCAGTGCCGGAACGTGCGGAATGCAAACCGGCGGTGCCGGAGGAACGGATACAATAGAGGATACGGCGGAGAAAGGAGCATTGGAGCAGCAGCTGGTCTCCCTTGATCTGAAGCGGGTCGTCAAAGGCGTGATGCGGGATACCGATAAAAGGTTGACTGTAAAGGAGACTGCAGTAAGGAACGGCATCAGCGAGGAACTTGCCGGGCAGATCTGCCGGCTGTACCTGACGCATCCGGGCGTGAGCGCGAATGGTATTATAGACAAAATGGGGTTGCCGAAAAACCGGTGACCTCATTTGTTTTAAAAAGATAATGCGGTAACCGGCTCTTGTATGGTATACTGAAATTATCATCCGGATTCGGGTATCATAAGAGCACAGGATACACCGGTCTGACGTATACACTAAGGGAAATTTGAAAGGAGCAGGGGGCAATGAACAGAAGTGAAGCAATTTTAAAGCTGTGCGAGGAAAAGCAGATTCGTATGATCGATTTTAAAATGACGGACATCGACGGGCGGTGGCGCCATATCACCATTCCGGTGGAGCGGTTTGGCGAGGACACATTTACTTACGGGATCGGATTTGACGGCTCTAACTATGGGTATGCACCGATCGAGAAGAGTGATATGGTATTTCTGCCGGACCCGGATACCGCGTATGTGGACCCGTTTGCAACGGTGCCGACGCTGACGATGTGCGGTAATGTATGTACGATCGGTGCAGGGGAGAACAAACCGTTTGACCAGTATCCGAAGAATGTGAGTCTGCGTGCTATGGAGTACATGAAAGACAGCGGTATTGCAGATCAGATGATCATCGGA
The DNA here is from genome assembly GCA_937920345.1 of uncultured Lachnospiraceae bacterium. Lineage (GTDB taxonomy): Bacteria > Bacillota > Clostridia > Lachnospirales > Lachnospiraceae > UBA3282. The sequence goes on along the minus strand of CALGVA010000065.1, from coordinate 44,749 downwards.
CCGGAATTTGAGTTCTATCTGCTGGACAGCGCACGCTACGAGGTATCACCGCAGCGCTGCGGCTACCGGATTGATACCAGACAGGCGGACTGGAACTGTACGATGGACCCGTACAATATGGGGAATAACGGCTATGAGGTGCCTTACAAGGGCGGCTATCATGTGGCGGCGCCGCAGGATGTGGGGTATGATCTTAGAAGCCGCATGTGCATGATGATGGAGGATTGGGGCATCCGTGTGAAATATCATCATCATGAGGTGGGCGGTCCCGGACAGATGGAGATTGAGGTCGAACTGGCGGACATGCCGACGATGGCGGACAATACGATGGTTATTAAATATATTATTAAGAATATGGCGGCGAGTGTGGGAAAGACGGCGACGTTTATGCCCAAACCGATCTATCAGGAGGCGGGAAGCGGTCTGCATGTGCATATGCTGCTCATGAAGGACGGCCAGCCGTTATTCTATGACGCGGAGGGGTATTCGGGCTTGAGCCGGACGGCGCATTATTTTATCGGCGGACTCCTGAAGCATATTGCGTCCTTATGCGCATTCACCAATCCGTCCACCAACTCATTCAAGCGTCTGGTACCGGGATTCGAGGCGCCTGTTACAGTCGGTTACGCGACTTCCAACCGCAGTGCGGTGATCCGGATTCCGGCTTATGCGAAGTCACCGACAGCGAAGCGGTTTGAACTGCGTAATCCAGATGCCACGGCGAATCCGTATTACGCATATGCGGCGATCCTGATGGCCGGACTGGACGGTATTGAGAATCAGATTGATCCGGAAGCGAACGGATGGGGACCTTACGACTTTAATCTCTATACGTTGTCAGAGGAAGAACAGAAGAAGATCAAAGGACTGCCGAAGTCGCTGGGAGAGGCGCTGGATGCGCTGGAGCAGGATCATGAGTATCTGACGAAAGGCGGTGTGTTCCCGCAGAGACTGATCGACGTGTGGGTAGCGCGCAAGCGTGCCGAACTGAAGAAAATGGAGCAGATTCCGAATCCTGCAGAATTTAAGATGTATTATGATCTGTAATAAAGCATGAAGATACACTAAGGCGGCGGAATGCGCTGTCTTAGTGTATTTAAGCTGTGTATGTAAGAAAGTAAGATATGAAATGAAGAATCATGATTTAACAGAAGGAAATATTATGAAGAAGCTGCTGCAGTTTGCATTTCCCATTATGATAGGGAATCTGCTCCAGCAGTTATATAATATTGCGGATACTCTGATCGTAGGCCGTTATCTCGGAGAGAACGCACTGGCTGCGGTCGGTTCCTCTTATACGCTGATGGTGTTTATTACATCGGTCATTATCGGTCTGTGCATGGGCAGCAGTGCCTTTTTCTCCATGCAGTTTGGGGCGAAGAATCAGGAACGGCTGGAAAAAGGTATTTTCACGGCGTTTATTGCGATCGGTGCGGTCGCGCTGATCTTGAATATTGTGGTGTATGCGGGGATGAATGGGATACTCGTGTTTCTGCGGGTGCCAGGGACGGTGGAGCCGCTCATGCGGGAGTATCTGCTGTGGATCTTCGCGGGAATCGCGGCGGTTTTCCTGTATAATTTCGTGGCGAATCTGCTGCGGGCGGTGGGCAATTCCATGGTGCCGCTTATATTCTTAGGGATATCCGCCGTCGTCAATATAGTCCTGGATATTCTGTTTATCAGAGGATTGCAGTGGGGTGTGGCCGGAGCCGCGATTGCGACGATTCTTGCCCAGTATCTGGCGGGGATCGGTATCGTATGCTATTATGCGGCCGGATATCCCGAACTCAGGGTCAGTAAGCCAAATCGTGTATGGGACGGGCGTATCCTGCGGGAACTGATGGGCCTGTCTACATTGACCTGTCTGCAGCAGTCCATCATGAACTTCGGCATTCTGCTGGTCCAGGGGCTGATAAACAGTTTCGGTCCCGTGGTGATGGCGGCTTTTGCGGCGGCAGTGAAGATCGATTCCTTTGCATACGCACCCGTGCAGGACTTCGGCAATGCTTTTTCCACTTATGTGGCGCAGAACTATGGAGCCGGTAAGACGGAGCGGATCAGACGGGGCTTGCGGGAGGCGGTGGCGGGCGCGTTCCTGTTTTGTATGATCATCTCGGCTTTCGTGGTGGGGTTTGCAGGACAGCTTATGGGAATGTTCTTAAATGAAGAGAGCGCGGAGGCGATCAGCACGGGCGCAGAGTATCTCCGCATTGAGGGTGCATTCTATTTCGCTATCGGGCTATTGTTTCTGTTCTACGGCTATTACCGTGCGATCCACAAGGCGGGTATCTCGGTGGTGCTTACGGTGGTATCGCTAGGCACCAGGGTTCTTCTGGCATATCTGCTGTCATCTGTGGAATGGATCGGGGTGACGGGAATCTGGATGTCCGTGCCCATCGGGTGGATTCTGGCGGATCTGACAGGAGTATGGTATTATAGGAAGTATAAGAGGAAGACAATATGAAGAAAATCATAGCGATTGCAGCCGGGATCATCGCGATCATCGTGATCGGAATCGTATTGATCAGTGTACGGGAGACGGATACCGAGGTGACCAGAGAAGAGACCGGGGTTGGCTTTATCTTAAACGGCAGTATAGATGATCACAGCTGGGGGCAGTCCCATTATGAGGGGATGGAGCAGTGCGCCGGGGGTTTGAATCTGAAAGTATTCTATCGTGAAAATGTGCCGGCGGATGAACAGTGTAAAGAGGAAATGAAGGCACTGATCGATCAGGGCTGTAAGATTATTATTTGTAATTCTTTTGGCTATGCGGAATATGTACAGGAGATGGCGGAGGAATACCGGAACATATATTTCTTCCATGCTACGGGTGTAGCAGAAGCAGGAAATCTGGCGACTTATTTTGGCAGAATCTATCAGATGCGCTACTTAAGCGGTATCGTGGCAGGACTGCAGACCGAGACGAACGAGATCGGCTATGTGGCGGCTTATCCCATCTCAGAGGTTAACCGCGGTATCAATGCGTTTACGCTGGGCGTGCGTGCGGTTAATCCGGATGCGACCGTCTATGTGGAGTGGACGCAGTCCTGGACGGGGGACGAGGAGGCGGAAGAGGCAACGGACAGGCTGCTTCGTGCGCATGATGTCGATGTGCTGACCATACATACGGATACCAACAGGGCACTGGAAATCGCAGAGGAGAAGGGGATCTGGAGTATTGGTTACAACATGGATAATATCGATTTGTATCCGGATACCTTTCTGACGGCGCCGGTATTTGAGTGGGAGCATTTCTATGAACCGCATATACTGGAATGCCTGCAGGGCAAATTTGTGGGAAAGCATTACTGGGAGGGGGCAGAGACGGGAATAGTCGCGCTTGCACCTTTGAGCGGGAATGTGAAACCGGGGATTGCCCGGGAGGTAGAGCGGGAACGGCAGAAATTTTTAAGCGGAACGTTTGACGTATTCTATGGACCCATTACGGATGCGGAAGGCAGTATTCGTGTGCATGAGATGGAATGTATGACGGACCAGGAACTGCTAAATGCTTTTGACTGGTATGTGGAAGGAGTGGTGAGCGGTGAGTAAGCGTAACGGATATAAGCCGCTGCTGCTGGGTGCGGCACTGCTTCTTCTGGTCGTTATTATACTGTTGATCGTACTGTACCGCGGAGGGGAACGGACTACGACGCAGACGGTCGGGATCGTATTAAGCGGCAGCGCGCAGGAGGACGGCTGGAACGGTGCGAATTATGAGGGCGCTAAGAAAGCGAGCGAGCGTATGGGTGTCCGTCTGCTGGTCAGAGAGCATGTACGGGAGGGCACAGGCGAGTGTGCGGAGGCGGTCGGCGAACTGGCGGCGGAAGGCGCGGGGATGATCATGCTGAGCAGTTATGCGTATGCGAAAGAGGTGCAGGAACTGGTGCAGGCGTATCCGGATATTGTCTTTCATGTCAACGCGCAGGAAAGCCTTACGGACAATATGACATCCTATTTCGCACGGATGTATCAGGCCAGATATCTGTCCGGCATCATAGCCGGGATGCGGACAGAGAGCAACGTGATCGGTTATGTGGCGGCCCGGCCGAATAATGAGGTGAACCGGGGGATTAATGCTTTTACGCTTGGCGTCAGAAGGAAGAATCCCGCCGCCAGGGTGGTCGTCTTCTGGACAGGCGCGTGGGACAACAGGGAACAGGAGATGGAAGCGGTGGACAGACTGGTGCGGGAACGGCATGCGGATGTGATCACTTACCATCAGAATCAGGGCAATGCGATCGAAGCGGCGGATGCCGCCGGGGTTGATTCGATTGGGTATCATCAGCAGTATAATACGGGTTCTCCCGGACATCTGACTGCGATCGTGTGTGACTGGGAGAAAGTATATGCGGAGATGATCAGTGATTATCTGAAGGGAAGAGGAAATACGGCGAATCATTATTGGATCGGCATGGAGGCGGATGCAGTCGGTCTGACGCCTTATTCGGAATATGTCACGCAGGAGATGCGGGATGCCGTGGAAGAAGCCCGGCAGGAGATTCTGTCGGGGAAGGCGGTATTTTCCGGGGAGGTATATGACACAGAGGGCAATTTACGGTGCGGCGAGTCGGAGATTATCAGCGATGAGGCGCTGCTGGAGGATGTTGACTGGTATGTGGAAGGCGTAGAGATCTATGAAGAGTACATGGATTAAGAAAAACAGGAAGATCGTTGCCGGAATTTTCACTTTTATCACGATATTCGGTGTGGTAGGCGTGCTTATGCAGAGCAAGATGCAGACGCTGCTCAATTATTATGTGGAACAGCAGATAATGAGACAGGCACAACTGCTGGCGCAGATGACGGAGAGGCAGTTTGCGTCGGAACTCAGACAGCTGGAGTGGACGGCGGATTACCTGCAGTACAATGAGGTGAACCGGCAGGAGATCGTGGATACTTTCGTCGGTAATGCGGAGCATACTTCCGTGGGACTTTTGGAGATAGACGGGAATGCAGTATGCGGTGAACCGCTTGATTTCCTGGCATTTGATGGGCTCAGGCATTCTTTTCGCGGTGAGAATGCGGTCAGCTACAGCCATGAACAGGGGCTTTTGTTTACGGTTCCGGTTTATCGCGGCAGAAATGTCAGATATGTGCTGTACAAGCTGTATGATGTGGAGTCTTTGTACGGAGTGTTCGGCCTTTCCTGCTATGAGGGCGAAGGCAGGGCTCTGATTGCGAATCTGCAGGAACAGATTATTATCCCCAGCTGCAACGGCAGAAACGAAGACGGACGTTTCATGCAGACGAAGGAGATCCGGGAGGCATTTCAGGGGATATGGGAAAAACTGCAGGTACTGACGGCTGCTTCAGCATACACCCGGACGGCGGAAGGGGATTATTTCCTGTTTGCTTCGGAGATAGCGAATACGGATATGCTTATGGTAGGCTCCGTCCCCGGCGATGTTGCGATGGAAGGGATCTACTATCTGGTCGTGCTGGTGTTGTGGGTGTTTGCGCTGTTGATGGTGGTGTTCGTAATCGGCATGGTCTATCTGTTCGGCGCAGAAGAAAAGGCGCGTGAAAGTGATGAACTGCGTGAGGCCAAGCTGATAGCGGATAAGGCGAACCGCGCCAAGAGTGATTTCCTGGCTAATATGTCCCATGAGATCCGCACGCCGATCAATGCTGTACTCGGCATGAATGAGATGATCCTGCGGGAGTGTGAGCAGGAAGAAATACGGGAGTATGCGCAGAATATACAGGGCGCGGGCCAGACCCTGCTGGCACTTATCAATGATATTCTTGATTTCTCTAAAATTGAGTCCGGCAAGATGGAGATCGTGGAAGACGTATACGACGTTTCCACGCTGTTAAATGATGTGGTCAATATGGTGCGTGCCAAGGCGGAAGATAAGAATTTGTGGTTTCGTATGAATATTGATCAGAAACTGCCCGGTGAGATGTGGGGTGACGCAACCAGAAACAGACAGGTCATCATTAATATCTTGAATAATGCCGTGAAATACACGAAGGAAGGCGGTGTGACGTTCGAGGTATCGGGCATACACACATCGGAGGATAAGATACTTCTGACGATACGGGTTACGGATACCGGAATCGGGATCAAGAAGGAAGATATGCCAAAACTGTTTCGCAATTTTGAGAGACTTAATCTGGGCGAGAACCGTAATGTGGAAGGTACCGGTCTGGGACTGGCCATTACCTATAAGCTGGTGGAACAGATGAACGGACGGATCGAGGTCGAGAGTGAATACGGATCGGGTTCGACCTTTACCATATATCTGCCGCAGACCATCGTGAATGAAACGCCGCTGGGGGATTTCCAGCTCAGATATCAGATGGTGATGAAGCAGAGCAGGCAGCAATACCACGAGAGCTTCGTGGCGCCCGATGCCAGACTGCTGGTGGTGGACGATACGGCAATCAATCTTCTTGTAATCAAGCAGCTCTTAAAGAGGACGCGTATGCAGATCGATACGTGCGCGGGCGGCAGAGAGTGTCTGGAGATGATTGCGCAGGAGCACTATGACGTGATTCTGTTAGACCATATGATGCCGGAGATGGACGGGATCGAGACATTAGAGCGTATACGACAGTCGGAGGAGCATATGTGTAAGGACACGCCGGTGATTGCGCTGACGGCTAACGCGATCGTGGGCGTGCGTGAGATGTATATTGAGAAAGGATTTCAGGATTACCTGAGTAAGCCTGTTGAGGGTAAGGCACTGGAAGTGATGCTTATGCGGTTTATTCCGGAGCAGAAGATGCAGGTTTACAGAGAGCAGGAAGTTAATGTGGTGCAGGAGGAGCCGGCGGCTTCTATGCCGGTGGAAAGCAGTACGGACAGGACGGACTGTCTCGTGGAGGAGGACCTGGGCATACAATACTGCGGCGGCAGTGAGGAAGTATACATGGAAGTATTGGCAGAGTTCTGCGATGTGGCGCAGGAGGACCGCCGGAAGATCGAGGAGGCATATGCGGGAGAGCAGTGGAAAGATTATGCGATCCTGACACACGGACTCAAATCCTCTTCACTCAGTATAGGCGCGAAGAGGCTGTCGGAGGAGGCGGCAGGACTGGAAAAGTCTGGCAAGGAACTGCAGAAGGAAAATGCTGCGCACAGGGATGATGTGCTGGCCTACGTCAGAGAATATCACGTTAAAACAATGGAATTATATGACATGACGGCTGCGGAAGCAGAAAAGCTTATGAAGATGATAGAAAATCGGGTTTAGCATTGCAAAAGAGAAGTGAGTTTGCTATAATGAAAACATATGTTTATAAAGGATAATGTGTATTATCCCTTAGTGCAGTGCATACATAGATGGAAGCGGGAGAGTGATAAATATGCAGAACGTAGTAATTGTTTCACAGATTCAGAGTTATCTTATTGTGTCATTAAAAGAATGGTTTGAGAGAGCGGACTACGAAGTGATTACGGTGAAGGCCGATATCGATGCCATCAACCAGATTGATGAACCGGTCGGTATTTTTCTGCTTTATGTTGATGAGAAGATGGTTGAGGAACTGCAGGCGCTTAACTATATTAAGGACCGCGCGGCGGAAGAGGATATTCCGCTTTTTGCGATCGGTGATGTGGATGAACTGTCCACCGTGGAGAAGATTCTCTCCAAGAATATGATTCGTCAGAAGTTCCAGCGGCCGATCAACGTCAGCGAAGTTGTAAGCACGATTACGGGATATGAGAAGAAATTCGGTAAACAGAATAAGAAGAAGATACTGGTTGTAGATGATTCGGGTACTATGCTCCGTAATGTAAAGGGATGGCTGGAGGAATCTTATCAGGTGACCCTCGCCAACTCCGGAGCTATGGCGATCAAATATCTGTCTACGAACAGACCGGATCTGGTACTGCTTGACTATGAGATGCCGATTGTGGACGGTAAGCAGGTATTGGAGATGATTCGAAGCGAGCATGATTTTGCGGATATTCCGGTTATGATGCTTACGAATAAAGGGGATAAAGAGACGATCATGCAGGTCATGGCTTTAAAACCACAGGGATATCTCTTAAAGTCAATGGAACCGTCACAGATTATTAAGTCGATCGATGATTTCTTTGAGGAAATCAAGCGCAAAGAACTGCTGGGCATGTAATAAAGAATTAAGAGGTGCAAGGAAAATATATCTTTCCGGCACCTCTTTTTATGATTTATTATTTTCATACTTGTGGAAGATTTTTTTGCATTGCAGCATTCCTGCAAAGCGAATATACTGCTTAAATTGAGAAGCTGAAGTGATCGCCGGGCATGGGAACGGTTGTCTCTTCTTTGATGCTGTCCCAGTCCACATTCTTGATTTTGTCGATCAGTTCTTCCGCAGAAGAAGCATAGACGGTAGTGCGTTTGCTTCTCTCGTAATCATAGCCGTGCGGCTTATTGCCGGTTCTGTCGGTCTCGGCTTTCTCCGCAGCCTCTTTTTTATCTTCCCGGATCTTGTCTACAAATTCTTTCTGACGTTCGCCGACTTTCTCCAACTCAGCGAAATAGGAAAGCTGTCCATCCTTGCCGATTGAGATACCGATACGTGCCACTTCATCCTTGTGATCGCCGAGCTGGTCCTTTACCTCGTCCAGTTTATCGACCGCTTCGTCGAGAAGTGCCATATTCTGCTTCTTGACATCTTCATCTGCGGCCATGCGCTCCAGTTCCTCAGGATCGATCAGCACGCTGTACTCCTTCGTGCTGCGGGAGAGATAAGAAGCAGCGTCTTCTTCGGATTCGCTGTCGGTGACTATGAAATCCATATTGTTGTAAGTTCTCTTTAATTCCTGCAGGAGCGATTTTGCTTTGTCGCTCAGCTGCGTGCTGCTGCCTGTCTTGCCGGTACCGTTTGTTTTACCCGTAGTGTCAGTTTTGGATGTTTTATCCTGATTTTTTCTGCGTACAGAGTTGTCATAATAGTTGTTCTGATATGCGTTGTATCCGTTTACTCTGCTCATGTTGTGCCCTCCTTAGCATAATCTGTAATTCCATTTACCTGTCGCCGGTCTCCATGGAGCCGCTTCTTACATTATATATCGTAATGCGGTTGGGTTTTCTTAACCATCGGATTAAAAAATCATCGGATGAATACCGGATACGGCGTTTGACAAAAGTGCGGAACGGGAGTATAAATAATCATATAATGCATACTAAGCAGATAGGAAATAAGTAATTCGATTTTACAGGCGGACAGAAAGGCGTGGATATATATCATGAAGATTTCGACAAAGGGGAGATATGCGCTCAGGCTGATGCTGGATCTGGCGATGAACAATACCGGCGAGCCGGTGAGGATCAAAGATATAGCAGCCAGACAGGAGATATCGGATAAGTACCTGGAGCAGATCATCTCTGTACTGAATAAGGCAGGGTATGTGAAGAGTATACGCGGACCACAGGGGGGATACCGGCTGACGAGAGAGCCGGAGAAATATACGGCGGGGATGATTCTGCGGCTGACAGAAGGGTCGCTTGCGCCGGTTCCCTGCCTGGACGATACGGTCAATCTGTGTGAGCGGCAGGAGTCCTGTGTGACACTCAGACTGTGGCGTATGCTGGATGAAGCCATCAGCGGCGTGGTGGACCGGGTGACGCTGGCGGATCTGGCAGAATGGCAGAATCAGATCACGGATAATTATGTGATCTGAGCGGCGTTCGTATTCCTGTAATATACTTGCATTTTGCAGACCTGCTATTGTACAATGGCATTGTAAATTCAATGGTAATGGGCGGTGAAGATAACAGATGACCGGAATAGGGAAGATATGGGACCGGGTGAAGAACTTTAAACTGAATATCATGAATTACGGTGTGTTCCTTCAGATTTGTGCGGCTGCTTTGATTCTCATACATTTGACGCTGTTGATTGTCATGGCAATATGCGGACAGACATTTCTGAGCCGTTTGAATATTGTAAGCGTGCTGATCTATCTGGCGGCATTCCACTATGCAGGACAGAACCGGGTGCGTCTCGTGTATTTCATATTTGTTGCGGAGATACTGGCGTATTCATGGATATCCGTGTACATACTGGGAGAGAGCACGCAGTTCGGACTTTACTGTCTGGCGGTTATGCCTTTTACCTATCTGACCAATTTCGTCCTGGAGTGTCAGAAACCTGACCAGAGACAGTTTCATCCGGTGATTAATTTTCTTATTATATGTGTGTTTTATTTTATGGAACTGAGCATGGGTAATTTCTTCGAGCCGCGCTTTGTGATCGGGAATGCTGCTATTGTTAATTTCCTGCGTATTATGAATATGCTGATCAACATTTTCTGTATCCTCTTCGGCAGCAGTGTGCTGTGCATGATTGCGGTGGAGAACACGATGACGATCAAACATAATATGGAAGAAATGGAGAAGCTTATGCATCAGGCGGAGGCTTCCAATGAAGCGAAAAGTATTTTTCTTGCAAATATGTCGCATGAGATCAGAACACCGATGAATGCGATCTGCGGTATGACAGACATGCTGCTGGATGAGAATCTGTCGGAGCAGGGCAGGGAGTATGCGGCGACGATCAAGACGTCGGGGGAAGGGCTTTTGAGTATCATTAATGATATTCTGGACTTTTCCAAGATCGAAACCGGCAAGATGCCGATCATTCCGGAAGAGTATTATTTTTCATCCATGATCCATGATGTGATGAGTATGATGGAGATGCGCGTGAAGGGGAAGCCGGTCGAGGTGATTGCCAGAGTATCCGACAGTGTGCCCCGCAAGCTTTATGGAGATATCGGCCGGGTCAAACAGATCATTATCAATATCATGGGAAATGCCACGAAATTTACACATGAGGGTTCCATTACGCTTACGGTATCATGGCAGCAGGAAGAGAGCGATGCGGGGCGGATGATCGTCAGTGTCTCTGATACCGGTATCGGTATCAGGGAAGAAGATATGGATAAGCTTTTCCGCTCTTTTGAGCAGGCGGATATGAAGAAAAACCGGGGAATAGAGGGAACCGGGCTCGGGCTGTCCATCTCAAAGCTGCTGGTGGAAAATATGGGCGGCAGTATTAAGGTAGAGAGTGAGTATGGCAAAGGAAGCACTTTTACTTTTGATATCCGGCAGAAGGTCGTGGATGCAACGCCATGTGAATACAGTAAAAATAAGAAAGTGGTGGAAGTAAAGCAGTTTGTCATTGATTTTGCGGCACCGGAAGCGAATGTGCTGGTGGTAGATGATAATAAGGTAAATCTGCGCGTGGCAACAGGGCTTTTGCGTAAGTTCGGCATCGTGCCGGATCTGGTGGATAACGGACAGGACAGCGTGGATATGATCCGCAGGCGGGCACAGTATGATCTGGTGTTTATGGATCATATGATGCCGGAAGTGGACGGCATTGAAGCGACGAAAATGATCCGTGCCATCGGTACACCCTATACGGATAAGCTTCCGGTCGTGGCACTGTCTGCGAATGCGGTCAAAGGAATGGAAGACGAGTTTCTTGTGGGAGGAATGGATGATTTCCTGCCCAAACCTATAGACCTTGAAATGCTGGCCGGTATTTTGAAGAAATGGCTGCCGGCGGAGTTGATCCGGCAGATTTGACAGTGCAGCTGTCAGGATGGAATGCTCTTTGTAATTGAAAAATTTCGAAACAGAAATAAAAGCAGCGTTGGAAATCTGATTGAAATGTGGTAGTATATAAAATATTCAAATCAGACAAAATGTGATAAAAAACAGTTAAAAGGAGGACTTGAGATGACAGAATCACAGTACAGGCGGGCGAATAGAACGGTGTTTATTCTGGTCTCGGTAATCTTGACTTATTTTATTCTGACTATGGGAGCCACGGCGCTCAGATCGGGCGGTAATCTGCAGACTTATCTGCGGGCCGGTATGGTGGCGCTCATGTACATCGGAACAGTCATCTTCTATATGACGGGAAAAGGTCAGAAGAAGGCAGCGATCGGCATGATGGCATGCGCTACCGTGGCATATGCCGTGATCGTGCTGTTCGGAGAAAACACGATCGTTTATGCCTATGCCTTTCCCGTTCTGTTCGGCGCGATGGTCTATTATAATCAGAGACTTTTGATTGCGGGCAATGCGGCAATTATCATCCTGAATCTGATCAGAACTTTTATCATAGACAAGTCGCAGTTAGAGCAGTCGGTTATGTCACTGCTCACGATCCTGCTGGTGGCATATGCTTCCAGTGTGGTTTCCAAGCTGTTAATCCGGTTTAACGAGGAAAATATCAATTCCGTGGCAGAAGCCGCCGCAAAACAGGAAGAGGGGCAGCAGAAAATGCTGCAGGTGGCCGGCAGCATCATAAAGAATTTTGACGGCGCGATGGACAGACTGCAAAGTCTGCAGGGAAATGTGGATACGAATAATTTTGCGATGACAAATATCGCGGAGAGCACCGATGCTACGGCGCAGTCGATCCAGAGACAGGCAGATATGTGTATGGAGATCCGGAATAATACGGACGCTGTGGAAACAAGCATTCAGAAGCTGATTGCCGCTTCCGACAGAGCCGGAGAGATGGTGACACAGGGAGCCGAAGTCGTTGAGAATTTGAGAAAGCAGGCCGAAAATGTAGAGGCTGCAAGCAGCGCCACGGTGGAAGTCAGCGACCGTCTGAGCCAGAAAGTGGAAGAGGTGCAGAGCTTTATCGGGGCGATACTGTCTATCTCCGGACAGACCAATCTGCTGGCGCTTAACGCTTCGATCGAAGCGGCACGGGCCGGTGAGGCGGGCAAGGGATTTGCGGTGGTTGCCGAGGAAATCAGACAGCTTTCAGAGCAGACGAAAGAGGCGTCCAACAGCATTACCAATATCATTAATGAGTTGATACAGGATACGAAGAGCGTTAATGAGAGCGTGGACAGTGCGGTTGCATCCATCAACAGACAGACAGAACTGATTGAAGCCACAAGAGAGAAATTTGTGGCGGTCAATGATGAAGTGCAGAACATGGCACAGAACGTGAGAGACAGCGAAGTGATCATCGACAGTATCATTGACAGCACCAATGCGATTTCGGACGATATTTCACAGCTGTCCGCGACGAGCGAAGAGGTGGCAGCTTCCAGTGTGGAAGGGCTCAGAACCTCGGAGGCTACCGTGCAGGATATGCAGGCGTGCAAGGATATGCTGGAAGAAATTTTTGGCCTTGCAAAGCAGCTGCAGTAGCAGATAGAACAGTACCTGACAAATTGAACGCCGGAGAGATCATGACCCGATCTCTCCGGCGTTTGTGATTACGAATACTCGCGCATATTGATAAAATTGTAATAGGGAAGCGCATCTTTCGTGTAGCCGTTTGTATAAACGTGAATGCTGCGTTCCTGCGCTTTCTCCCGCTCACATGCCTCGTCTAAAACCTTGGAAAAGAAAGTCTGCGCGAAGGTTTTAGACGGGTTCTGTCCGGACTGGTGTTTTTTGTCATTGGAAGAAACCTTCCTCAGCGGGGAAACAGCCATAACCGCTTCAACTTTATAATTCTTTTCGTATGCATATACTGCGACAATCCCTCCCTGGAAAATATAATGGTGAACCTCTTGTTCTGTTAATTGTATCGGCAGGAATCTTATTTTCTTAACACTATTTTAACAGATATTTTCTAAAAATAAAAGAAGAAAACTAAAAGTTTACAGAAAAAGATAAAAATTTTCAGTCAAATTGTAAGCAGCATATTGAAATTAAGAGATCTAATACAAGATCGGCGAGCGGGGTGACCGTTCCTTTGCGGTGAGCGGGCCGGCGGTGAAGATAAGGTGAGTAAAATCACCCTGGCCTCTTTTTGGTTCTTTTTCATAAAAATGTAATCAGAAGATTGGTAAATACCACGGAGCAATGTTGCTTGCGAAAAGTTCTCTCATTTAATATAATAAAGACAAACACCAGCGCAACCGATTGCGCAATGTTGCGCTAATCTCTGGGAAGAAGATACAGAGGGCAGCAAAATAATAAAACGGGAGGGTAAACATGAGGAAACAGATAAGACAATATTTGCGAAGAAGCCTGTGCGGTATTTTAAGCGCGGCAATGATCCTGACGGGCTCATCTATTTCCGGCATGACGGCGTATGCGGCACAGCCGGATGTGGAAGATGCGGGACAGACGAATGACGTGGACGACAGTATGGATGTAACGCCGTCTGAGGAGAATGGGGATGTAGTTCAGAATCCTGACGCGGGTGGTGATACCGGAGATGGAAATGAGAACGGCGCCGGAGACATTGATTCCGGCAATGAGGACGGGGATACCCAGAAGCAGCCGGATGACAGTTCTGAGGGAGATGATGCGATGTTACCCGACGAAAATACAAATCCCGATGGTGAAGAAAATGATGGGGATTGTGCGGATGACGTCACAGAAGATGACGGCATCACAGATGATGATTCCGCAGACGATGATTCTGTTGACGATGCTGCCGGGGAAGAGGATCCCGAGGACGCATCGGATGAGAAGGGCGTACTGGGAGCAGAGGATGGCGCTTATGAGAGCGTGCCGGTAGAATTGAATTTCTATGTCGGGGAATTGAACGCGGATGAAACCGTAGGATTTTATTATTGGACAAGTACCGGCGGTGAAGTTGTAATAGATACCGAGACGAATCCGTTATTACCCTGGGGTGGGTGGAGTAAGCCCGATAAGAATCCAGTATATGAAATGCTGCCGGTGGACGGACACACAGGCTGGTATCATATTACGCCTACGGTTACGGACAAACTGACATTGGATGCCGGTGTATGTACTGGCAGTCTGGTCGGATTTTCTGTTTTTAAATCCAGCGATCCGAACACTGAACTTATTAAGTGTGACGGATGGGATAATTCAGAAATCTATACAGGCCTTCTTGCCGGTGAGATTACCGCGGTGAAAGAAGGCGCAGGATATGCTTCCATTGACGAGGCGGAAGCGGCAACGACAGTGTCCAAAGAAACACTGGCGGAGCTGGTAACCGAGGCAAAGAAGCTGAAAGAGGAAGATTATAAGGCAGAGGGCTGGAAAGTATTCTCAGAAGCGCTGAAAGCCGCAGACGAGGTGCTTGCCAAGGATGCGCCTGCAGGCAGTGAAATAGAAGAGGCTTATAATAATCTGGATAAGGCGATGAAGGCGCTGGTTCCGAACTCTACGGTGGAGGCAGAGATCAATGTAAAGCCGGTGGCATTGGCAGATGATTTCATTCTGGGTGCAGACATATCTTCTTATTATGCTTTGAAACAGAGCGGAACAGTTTTCAAGGATGAGAATGGAAACGAGTTGGACGATGCGGGATTCTTCCAGTATCTGCACGACGGCGGCACCAACTGGATCCGCATTCGTGTCTGGAATGATCCTTATGACAGTGAAGGACATGGATACGGCGGCGGTAATAATGATCTGGATAAGGCAAAGATCATGGGTAAGCTGGCGACGGATGCCGGCATGAGGGTGCTGATCGATTTCCACTATTCCGATTTATGGGCGGACCCGGGCAAACAGCAGGCACCGAAAGCATGGGCAAATATGACTGTTGATGAAAAGGCGGAGGCTGTTTATCAGTTTACCAAAGATGGTCTAAGTGATTTGAAAGCGGCAGGTGTCGATGTCGGCATGGTACAGATCGGAAACGAGACGACGCAGGGCATTTGTGGTGTACAGTATAGTGATAGCAATGGATGGGAGAGTGCCGCTAAGATTTACAATGCGGGAAGCAGAGCGGTCAGGGAGTTTGATGCGAACTGTCTGGTAGCGATCCATTTTACGAATCCGGAAAAAACGTCAGTGATACAAGGTCTTGCGAAAAGTCTGGATGACCAGAACGTTGACTATGATGTTTTCGCGAGTTCTTATTATCCGTACTGGCATGGAACGACTGAGAATCTGACCAGTGTATTGGCTCATGTAGCTAAAACCTACGGTAAAAAAGTTATGGTTGCAGAGACATCGTGGGCGTACACGTTAGACGACCAGGACGGTCATGAGAATACGGTGCGTAAAGGTAACAATGATAAAAATCAGCCTTATGCGTTTTCTGTTCAGGGACAGGCCGATGAGATCCGGGCGGTTGTCGAGGCGGCTAACAACGTGAATAGTGTGGATGGCGCGGCAGGCAGCAGCATCGGTGTCTTCTACTGGGAGTCCGCATGGCTTTCTCCGTATTATGTTTATAATGAAGACGGCACCAAGAATGAGGAACTGTATGCGCAGAATAAGGCGTTATGGGAAGAGTACGGTTCCGGCTGGGCTTCCAGTTACGGCGGAGAATACGACCCCAACGACGCAGGCAAGTGGTTTGGCGGCAGTGCAGTGGATAATCAGGCATGGTTCGGATTTGACGGCACAGCGCTTGCAACGGCTAAGGTATACAGTTACATCAGAACAGGAGCAACGGCTGAAAAGGCAGTTTCGGATGTGGTAAATCCTTTTGTAACGATCAATGCGGGAGAGACAGTCGAGTATCCGGAGAAGGTAACCGTAAACTTTAATGACGGATCTTCAGCTGAATATGCGGTCACATGGAAAGCGGAGGATCAGGAGAAGGTAGATACCGCAATTCCCGGAGATTATACGGTCAAGGGCATTGTTACCTGTGAGTATACTTTAAACGACGGCAGCACCACGACGGCGACAAGGGATGTTACCCTGACTGTAACGGTAAAGCCGGTTACCATTTCGGAATTATTGAATCCCGGATTTGAAGATGCAGATATGTCAGCATGGGAAATTACGGGAGAAGGAACGGCACGGAAAGATGAAGATCCACGCAGCGGATCTTATGGAGTGCATTTTTGGAATAGCAATGCGTTAACTTCTACTGTAATGCAGACAATTAAAAATATCGCTGCTGGAACCTATACATTCGGCGGATATATACAGGGTGATACGGATGGAACTACGGCAAACGCTGTCGTAAAGGTATATGACAGTGCGGGCATGCTGAAGGATACAAAGACGGCGGCATGTACCACGGCGGGATGGAATGTATGGCAGAATCCGGAAGTTACTGATATTGTCGTTGCCAAAGGTGACTATCTGGAAGTAGGAATGGAGATCAATGCAGTAGCCGGCGGCTGGGGAACGATAGATGATTTCTATC
This sequence comes from uncultured Lachnospiraceae bacterium, assembly GCA_937920345.1. GTDB lineage: Bacteria > Bacillota > Clostridia > Lachnospirales > Lachnospiraceae > UBA3282. The sequence continues at coordinate 27,730 of CALGVA010000065.1, read as the reverse complement.
TGTATGCGACTTCCATTGCCCCCGTGCAGGAAGGCCTCAGGGCGGAGTGGACGGATGAATGGGCGGAGTCTCTTGGCAGTGAAAATACTATAACATATACCGGTAAAGCGATTAAGCCGGCTGTGCGGGTATATGACGGAGAAACCCTTCTGACGAACAAGAACTATTCCGTATCCTACAGGAATAATACGAAAGTAGGAGAAGCCAGTGTTATTATTAACGGAAAAGGCAATTATACCGGAAGCTGTACAAAGTCCTTTAAGATTGATTATGTAGATCTGGAGAAGGATGCCGATGTCGGTATCGCAGATCTGTACGCAGCCGCATCGAAGAACGGTGCTCCGGTAGCTGTGAAACCGGTGGTGACATGGAAGGGGAAGAAAGTAAATGCTAAATTATACGAAGTAGTTCTCCCCGATAAATCTGAAGGCGCGTATGCGAAACCGGGTACTTATAATGTGGAAGTAAAGGCAAAAGAGAATAATGGAATTTACAAGGGTTCCAGAACGATTACCATTACACTTGCCGATACTGCGGATAATACACAGATTCTGATGAGCAGCGTAGCAGTTAAGTTCAACTTTAAGTCCAAGCCGTGGAAAGAGGGCGGTGTCACATTAGAGGCGAATGATATTGAGCTGACATATAAGAAGACGAATGAAAAGTTGACATTTGGCGATGATTATACACTTTCCTATGAGAACAATGACCGGATCGGTACGGCAACCGTGATTATAACGGGAACCGGCACACCGGCAAACGAAAAGAAGTTTGTCGGACAGGTGAGAAAAACATTCAAGATTGTCGGGACACCGATCAAGGCGGGTGATGTCAAACTTGAAACAGGAGCGGAACCGATTGTCTATGACGGAACCGGGCATAAACCGAAGGTGACAGTCGGGGCGCTGAAAGAAGGCAGCGATTATACGGTAGAGTATCAGAATAATATCAACGCCGGTAAGAAAGCGACTGCTGTTATAACAGGTATCAATGGTTATTCCGGAACAATTAAGAAGACATTCACGATCGTGGCACATGATGTGAATCAGAGTGATGTTCACATTGTTGTGGATGATCCGGCAGCATATGAAAAGGGCGGCAGTAAACCGGCGGTAAAAGTCACTTTTGCCGGCAGAACACTGGCACTGGGCAAGGATTATAACGTAAGTTATGCGAAGAACACGAAAGTGACAGGAGAGGTTTTAGCAGAAGCCAGAGTCGAAGGCAAAGGCAATTTTGCCGGAAAAAAGACGGTTACTTTTGCGATCAGGAAGCAGTCCCTGCAGGAACTGAAGGCAACGGTAGAAGACCAGATCAGTGCACAGAAATGGAATAAAGTGAATCCGGTTATCACAGATCTGAATGGCAAGGTGCTCAAAAAGGGTACGGATTACGAAACAACATTGACTTATAAGCTCTATAATATTGATGGCACCGAGGTGACGGATACGGCTGCAACACCTCCGGCAGCAGGTATGAGAGTTGAAGTTACAGCGACCGGCAAAAATAATTATGAGGGAACGATTACTGCCGGGTGCAGAATTATTGACAGCAGACAGAGTATTACCAAAGCAAGGCTTACAGTTAAAAATCCGCAAATTTATACAGGAAAGGAAGTTGAGCTGCAGAAGAGCGATATCATACTTGAGATAAAGGATGGAACGGCATGGAAGCCTATCGCTGATGACCAGTATGAAATTGTGGGTTATTCCAATAACATCAATAAGGGCAAGAAAGCCAAGGTGACAATCCACGGACTTGCACCATATGGTGGAACGAAGACGTTTAACTTTGAGATCAAGGCGCAGTCGATAGAGAAAATGAGCTGGAAAGAGAGAATCGCTGCAATGTTTGAAATGCTGTTTCATTAAGATCACAGGCAGGGACAACTGTTTCACAAGGAATCCGATCCGGAAGATCTTTGTAATCAAGTAAAGCTGTGTCATGCGCTGGCTGCGGTTTCGCAGAGAAAACACGGTCTGATATGACATGAGAATGACTGAAAATGTATACGGAAAGGGGCAGAAAATAACATTCTGCCTCTTTTCAGATTATTGAACATATCCGGGTAAAGTGCTATAATAAACATGGATTCGGAAAACATGCCAACGCATCTGCATACTGCGGATTTCAGCGGGAAAAGAGGAGAATTTATGAAAAGGAACAAGACCAGAAAAATGGGAATCCGGAATAAGATCGTATTGCCTATTACAGTATTGATTATTTTACTCTGTCTCGTTATGGGGATTAATTCTTATAAGCGGACAGAGAGCGGACTGATTGAAATGGGTGTGGAAGAGGCGCGTATGGCGGCGGTGATTTCTACAAAAGTGATCGATGCACAGAAACTGGCAGCGCTTACATCGGCGTCCGGGGACAGTGAAGAATATGAAGAGATTCTGGCAGCGATGGCAGGCGTCAGGGATGACTGCGGGATTCAATATCTGTATACGCTGTATACGGACGGACAGAAAGTATATTACGGAATAGACACAGATACATTACAGGACCGCAGTAATTTCGGAGAAGTCTTTGAGGTGTCTTATCAGGAACTGCAGGGAGTCTTCCAGGGAGAAGAGTATGTGCAGGATTATATTGATTCGACGGAAGATGGAGAGTTGATTTCGGCATATATGCCGGTTAAGGACAGCAGCGGAGCGGTTGTGGGGATTGTAGGATGCGATTATGATGCTTCCGGGGTCGTGCGGCGTCTGGATGCGATTCTGAAGCAGACAGCAGGCATTACTCTGATCTGCCTGATCTGTGCGCTTACGATCATCAATCTGATTGTAGGGAAGATCATCAGGAGCCTGCACAAGGTGGACGGCAAGATCTATGAGCTGGTGAACAATGAGGGGGATCTGACGCAGACACTGGAGATACATACCGGAGACGAGATGGAACTGATCTCGGATAATGTAAATGCACTTTTGGGCTATATACGAAGTATCATGATCAATATCTCTGATAATTCTGATCTGCTCAATGAATCCTCGCGCGTGATGGCGGAGAATTTGTCTGAGGCGGAGGAAAGCATATCGGATGTGTCCGCGACAATGGAGGAGATGAGCGCCGCTATGGAGGAATCCAGTGCATCTCTGGATCAGGTCAACGATTCAATTGGTATGGTATTTGGTTCTATCGAGGAAATCTATCGGCAGGCTGAGGACGGAAGCCGTTCTTCCGATGTGATTATGAGCAATGCATCCGAAGTATATCAGAATGCTGTGGAAAACAGAAAAAATGCCGAGGCGCAGGCGGCAGATATGGCGGAATCTGTCCAGAGTAAGATCGAGAAATCCAAGGAAGTGGAACAGATCAGAGATCTTACAAGGAATATCATCAGCATTACGGAAGAGACAACGCTTCTGGCATTAAATGCAAGTATCGAGGCGGCAAGAGCAGGAGAATCCGGCAGGGGATTTGCTGTGGTAGCTGATCAGATCGGAAAACTTGCGACGAATTCTGCAGGTGCCGCAACAGAGATTCAGAAGGTGACGGCCGATGTGATCGCGTCGGTGGATGAGCTGGCGGCGGAAGCGGAAGTGATGATCAATTTCATGAATGAGACCGCTATGGGAGGTTATGAGAAGCTGCTTACGACCAGTGAGAATTATCAGAGTGATGTGGGCAGTATGAACGAGATGATGCAGCGTTTTGCGGCGGAGAGCGAAGAATTAAAGCGCAGTATGGATCTGATCAGGGGATCGGTGGAAAATATCAAGACAGCGGTGAATGAGAGCGCGATGGGAATCAGCAACGTGTCGGCTACGGTAGCTGATTTAACAGAAAGCATCGGTGATATCGACAGACAGGCGGATTCCAATCTGGGCGTTGCCGGACAGCTTAAGAGTGAGGTGAACAAGTTTAAACTGCAGGCATAAATTACAGCGATAAAAAAAGCTGTGCAAAGAGTATGGATTTTGATATTATATAAGAACAAAGTAACTTCGGCTTGACAAAGTTCTACATATCTGGTAGGTTTGTGGTCGGTAACCGAAAGAAAACAGGGGATAACAGAGGATAACAGGCTATATGGAATATAAGAAAATCAATGACGCGACGGTACAGTGTATCATCACAGCGGAAGATATGCTTGAATACGGTCTGACCCTGTCAGACATATTTGAGAGAAATGAGAAGGGCGAGGGATTCCTGCGGGATATTATTGAGCGCGCCCATGATGAGGTAGGCTATACGGTCAACGGGGAAAGTATAGCCATGCAGATTACGCCTCTGCAGGATAAAGGACTTGCAGTCACTTTTACAAACGAGAGTCCCATGGGATTTCGAGATATCCTGCAGCATTTGAAGGAAGTTCTGCAGGGAGTCAGCGCAGAACTCGGCAGGCAGGATGAAGAGGAGCGCCTTGCTGCAGCGCAAAACAAACAGACGGAGGTATATGAGGATAACAGGCGCATGTTCGTGTTTGCCACGCTCCATCAGGTTATGCAGTATACGGCTGCCATTCCGAAGAATCTGTCTGTGAAGAGTCAGTTGTATAAAGAGGGCGAGGCGTATTACCTCGTCGTGGAGAAGAACAGGCTGTCTTATAAGATGTTTAATAAAATCAGCGCAGAGGCAGTTGAGTTCGGTAATCTGATTGCAGTTTCCAAGGAGAGAATGCTGTATCTGGAAGAACATGGGGAATGCCTGATTGCAGATCGCGCAGTAAGCAGACTCCGCAAGATATACCTGGCATAACAGATAACAGGAATAGTAGATGTATACGATGATAGCGTGAATGAAAATACCATTCCCGGCGTGAAGGAGGCATTCACGCGGAATCATGGAGGTTATTGTATATGCTGTCATATCCCGAATGATCGTTGTGGATATGGCAGCAATTATCATGTATGGCATAAAAGTGAAGGTTATGGAATTATCATATAAATTGCATAAACTCTACCATAACAGAAGAGTTTGCACAAAATTAAAGAAATGGAGCATTTATGAGTAAAAAGACAAAACAGAAGGAAGTGTCAGAGAGACGATGGGAAAGTGAAGGCAGTGTGCAGGCAGGGGGACCTGAGAACGGAGGGAATAGTCTGCAGGCGGAGCGCATGGAAACCGGCAGGGAAGAGCAGCACATGAAATATGAGGATGCGCAGATTGACGAGCGGATTTTGCGTGCTGTCAAGGAGCTGGGATTTGATGAGATGACACCGATTCAGGAACAGGCGATCCCGCTTTTTATGACCGGACGGGATCTGATCGGACAGGCACAGACAGGCACGGGTAAGACGGCCGCGTTTGGTATTCCGATCCTGCAGAAGATCGATTCAGAGGACCGCAGTCTGCAGGCAGTGATTCTGTGTCCTACAAGAGAACTTGCCATGCAGGCGGCGGATGAGCTGCGCAAGTTCGCGAAGTATATGCATGGGATCAAAGTGCTGCCGGTATATGGCGGACAGGATATTGTAAGGCAGATCAAGAATCTGAAAGCCGGCGTACAGATCGTAGTGGGCACACCGGGCAGAGTGATGGACCATATGCGCAGACATACGCTAAAGATGGAACATGTGCATACGGTTGTGCTGGATGAGGCGGATGAGATGCTTAACATGGGCTTTCGGGATGATATTGAGACGATTCTGCAGGAGATGCCCAAGGAGCGCCAGACGGGTCTTTTCTCGGCGACCATGCCGAAGCCGATTCTGGATATCACCAGAACTTATCAGAAGGATGCCGCCTATATTAAAATGACGCCGCAAGAGGTGACGATTCCGCTCATCAAGCAGGCGTATTATCAGGTCCGCAGACAGGATAAAGAGGAAGTGCTGTGCCGGTTGATCGATTATTATGATCCCAGGCGGGCGCTGATCTTCTGTAATACAAAGCGCATGGTGGATGAACTGACGGAACATCTCAAAGCGCGTGGATATGAGGTGGAAGGTCTGCACGGCGATCTGTCTCAGAATCAGAGAGACACGGTGATGAATCTGTTCCGCAGCGGCAGGGCGAGTATCCTGATTGCGACTGATGTGGCGGCGAGAGGAATCGACGTCAGCGACGTGGAAGCGGTCTATAATTATGACGTGCCGGAAGACATCGAATATTACGTGCACCGGATCGGCAGGACGGGGCGTGCCGGTAAAACAGGTCGTTCTTTTACACTTGTGGTCGGCAGAGAGGCATATAAGATTCGGGATATCGAGAGGGTATGTCACACAAAAATCAAGGAGAGGAAGATTCCGGGTGCAGCGGATATTATGCAGCGTAAAGCGGCGAAGATACTGAAGGAGGCTGCAGACGTGATCGAGCAGCAGGACATCAGCCGGGCTATGGAGTATATTCTGGATGAGATTGCGCTCGGACAGCACAGCGCAGTACAGATTGCAGCGGCGTTTATGCAGATGAAGCTGGGAGAAGAGATCGAGGATATCAGGGAAGAAAAGTTTTTCTTTGAAAAAAAAGAGAGAAGACGCGGACCGGCAGGCAGAGGCGATTCCGGCAGGCGAAGCGGGCGCGCCGGCAGGGACGATTCGGGCAGACGAAACGGACGTGGCGGCCGATCGGATCAGGGCAGCCGGGACAGTGCAAGGGGCGGATCAGGCAGACAGGGCGGCCGGGGAAGTGAGCGCGATGGCAGAAATAACAGCAGGTACGCCGCACTGCGTATTAAGACGAAGAAACAGGGGACATTATAGTACCAGTTCCTGCCCGTGGTCCTTCAACCACTTACGGGCGGTGCGATAATCAGGGTATACGGATTCAACCTTCTGCCAGAAGGCGGCGGAATGATCCATGTGGGTCAGGTGGCACAGTTCATGGACGACAACATAGTCCAGAATGGCAGGCGGCGCCAGCATGAGCCGCCAGTTAAAGGAAAGCGTGCCTCTGGCACTGCAGCTTCCCCAGCGGGTCTTCTGGTCTCTGATGGTGATCCGGTGGTAGGAGCCGCCGGTAAACTGCTGGAAATAGGAGGCTCTCCTCGGAAAATATTCTTTCGCCGCGGCGATATAGCGCTGCTCTAAGGCAGTGCGCTGCGCGTCGGTGAGATCAGAGACGGGACGACGGCGCTGCCGGTCCTTTATTTCGAGATATTTGGTGATGATCCAGATGCGCTTTTCAATGAGCAGACGGGAGATCTCTTTTTGCGAAGCGCGTAAGGGGACGCGCACCGTGATCAGCCCGTCGGGATCGATGCTGATGGAGAAACTCCGGCGGTCGCTGCGGACAAGCGTGTAGGGAAGCTCGTAGCGTTTGCTCTGGTATTGGATACGTATCGTGTTATCGGTATGGTTGATCATAATATTCTCCACTCCGGAACGGCTGCGCTCCGGATTACTGTTTGGAATGTGCGGTGGATTACATCGCAGACCATATGAATGATATGATAATATTAAGATAAATGTCACAGGGATGCAATATGAAACAGGGCATGCTGTACTGGACAAAATCCTATCGGATATGCTAATATGTTGAAAGTATGGGGCACTGAAAGCTGCGTCGGTTCAGAAAACTGATCGGCGTCTGGAGGTATAATACAATAGGAGTATAGGCAAAATGGAACATAATAACAGTAATCTGGCTAAGAAGCAGGTGCAAAGCGGAATCTCTGTCTTGGAGAAACAGCCGTCGGATGTGAAGACCGCAGGAAAGGACAAGCCGGCGGAAGGAAAGAAATCAAAACCGATATCCGGGGAGAAGCGGGTAGAGACGAAAGAAAAAAAGAAGGCTAAGCCGGTGACGGCGGAAAATAAAATAAAACAGATATCCGGGGAAAAGGAGAAGACATCAGGCGATAAAAAAGGAAGGGCGGAAAGCCAGGAGGAATTTGAAAACCGTATGCGGAGGCGCGATGAGGCGCGCGCGCTCAGACGGGAGGAACGCAGGAGAAGAGTGCGGCGGCAGAAGATCGCGATGGCGGCGGGCGCGGGAGCAATCGTGGTGACAGCGGCGGCTTTGTGCGTGTTCTGTATGCCGTCCATGAAGCTGTCCCGCAGTCTTGCGAAGGGCGGCAGATATACGGAGCAGTCTGATTATGCGAATGCGCAGAGCGCTTATGAGAAGGCGCTTACAATCGATACCGGCTCTGTTGAAGCGTACCGCGGTATGGCGGATAACTATGTGGCACAGGGAAATATACAGGAAGCGAAGCAGATCCTGTACACAGGATGGGAAAAGACACAGGATGAAGGTCTTCTGCACTATTACTGCGTAGAGCTGTACAATGAGGCTGTGCATGAGATTAATGCGGGAGAATGCACGCTTGCGACTGTAGATAAATGTCTGCAGGTGCTGGAGCAGGAACCGGACAATCCGGACGCGCCGGGGCTTCTGGGAACCTGCTATGAGCGTCTTTTCGGTGTGTCAGAAGAGGAGGCGGTATGCAGTCTGTTCTTCGATGCGGACACAGCGCAGGATACATGCAGTTATGCAGAGTATGAGTCACTTGTACGCAGACTGCTTGCGCTCTATCAGGCGAACCCTTCCGAAACGCTCGGAACGGTTCTGAAACAGTATGCGGTGATCGATATGCCGTATGTACGAATCAGTCTTCCCCATCTGGAGGCATACAGAATACTGCTCACGGAGATCAACAGCGCGGTGAGCGATGCGGGTATTACGGAGACGATGGCCTGCCTTGCCCGTGCAAAAGAGATGAGTAATTATTTCGACACCGCTTTTGAGGAGTTCGGGGCGGAAAACTATGCTTATGCAAGAGATCTGGTGGCGCAGGAGTCCTATCAGCAGATCAGAGACAGTTTTATTGAAGAAAATTCCGGATACTGGGAAGGCTCTATCTATATTCCGGTGAGCAGAGAACAGCTTGTTCTGCACAGGGAAGACGGACAGGTAAGATTCTCCTTCCTCGACGGAGAACAATATGAAAATCATGAGGGTATTATCAAGGTATGGGGGACGAAACAGGAAGATGACGGCGTACAGCGCAGCGTGATCTCCTACGAACCGCCGGCTGACGGCTCGTCCGGTTCCCATACGGAATATACGGTGCAGTATTTATACAGTAATGTAAAGATCGACGGTCAGTATGTACCGCAGATGAACTATCGATTCGACACGAAAGTGACCACGGAGGAAGGAATCACCACCAATGCCATCGGCGACTGGGGCGGCGAGCATGAGTGGGAGATTGACTATTAAGGAGGAAAACGATGATGAGAAAGAAACCTGCAGTATTGATGATTCTGGACGGCTACGGCCTGAATGAGAAACAGGAGGGCAATGCGGTAGCGGAGGCGAAGACGCCCGTGATGGATAAGCTTATGGCGGAGTGTCCTTTTGTCAAAGGTAACGCCAGCGGTATGGCGGTAGGACTTCCCGACGGTCAGATGGGTAATTCGGAGGTAGGGCATCTGAATATGGGTGCAGGCCGTATCGTGTATCAGGAACTGACAAGAATTACGAAGGAGATTCAGGACGGTACGTTTTTTGAAAATCCGGCGCTTCTGGATGCGGTAAACAACTGTAAGAAGAATGACTCTTCTCTGCATATGTTCGGTCTGGTTTCCGACGGCGGCGTACACAGCCATAACACGCATCTCTACGGTCTGCTGGAACTGGCGAAGAGGAACGGACTGCGCAAGGTATATGTACACGCATTCTTAGACGGGCGTGACACGCCTCCGGCAAGCGGTAAAGGTTTCGTGGAAGAACTGGAGCAGGAGATGAAGAAGATCGGCGTAGGCGAGGTTGCATCCGTGACAGGACGTTACTACGCGATGGACAGAGATAATAACTACGACAGAGTCGAGAAAGCATATGTTGCGCTGACAAAAGGCGAGGGTCTTGAGGCGGCAGGCGCGACGGAAGGCATCCAGGCTTCCTATGACAGGGAGGAAACCGATGAGTTCGTAAAGCCTACGGTTGTGATGAAGGACGGTGCGCCTGTGGCGACGATAGGGGACGGCGACTCCGTTGTATTCTTTAATTTCCGTCCGGACAGAGCCAGAGAGATCACCAGAAGCTTCTGCGATGATGATTTCAAAGGTTTTGCAAGAGAGAAGAGACTGGATCTCACATATGTATGTTTCTCCGATTATGATCCCACGATCCCGAATAAGGAAGTGGCGTTCCACAAGATCGCAGTGACCAATACGTTCGGCGAATGGCTTGCGGCAAACCATATGAAACAGGCGAGACTTGCAGAGACAGAGAAATATGCACATGTAACGTTCTTCTTTAACGGCGGCGTGGAGGAGCCCAATGAGGGTGAGGAGAGAATCCTCGTTAATTCTCCGAAGGACGTGGCGACCTATGACTTAAAGCCCCAGATGAGCGCTTATGAAGTCTGCGATAAACTGGTGGGCTGTATCAAGTCCGGTGAGTATGATGTAATCATTATCAACTTCGCGAATCCCGATATGGTAGGGCATACCGGTGTGGAAGAGGCGGCGATCAAGGCTGTGGAAGCAGTTGATGAGTGTGTCGGACGCGCCGTGGAAGCGATCAAAGAGGTGGACGGCGTAATGTTTATCTGCGCAGATCATGGTAATGCGGAGCAGCTGGTCGATTACGAGACAGGCGCACCCTTTACGGCGCACACAACCAACCCGGTGCCTTTTATTCTCGTCAATGCTGATCCTTCCTGTAAACTGAGAGAGGGCGGATGTCTTGCGGATATCGTACCCACGATCATAGAACTTATGGGTATGGAGCAGCCGGCCGAGATGACAGGTAAATCGCTGCTTGTAAAATAGAAATCAGATGTACAGTCAGGAGGACATATGCGGAATCAACCGTGTATGTCCTTTTTTGTTGACACATTTATGCATCGCGTGTATACTGAGTGTACCATCACTAATAGTACACTTAGTATGCGATAAAAGGGCATACCGGTATTTTTAGTGGGGGGGGGTAAAAAGGAATCAGTAAGGAAAGGAGCAGGCATGATATTCATAGACTATAAAGACACCCGCCCGATATATGAACAGATCGTAGAACGATATAAGACTCTGATCCTGAAAGGCGCGATGCAGCCCGACGAGCAGCTTCCGTCAGTGCGTAATCTGGCGATGGAGCTTTCCATTAATCCGAACACGATCCAGAAGGCTTATGCGGAACTGGAGCGGCAGGGATTTATCTACGTGGTAAAGGGCAGGGGTAATTTCGTATCAGGTGACAGCGGACTCGTGGAGAAGCGCACCAACGAATACATGGAACAGATCATGGCACTTGTGCGGGAAGTGCTGGAGATCGGCATGTCCAAAGCAGAGATCATCCGGAGGATCGAAGTGCTTTAGACAGAAAGGAAGGAATCTATGATAGAGATACATAACCTGACGAAGACATTTGATAAGATTAAGGCAGTTGATGAAGTCAGCGTAACGATAAAGGATAATACGGTATTCGGTCTGATCGGCACCAACGGGGCAGGTAAGAGCACCGTGCTCAGAATGATCTGCGGTGTGCTTAGGCCCGACAGTGGAACGGTGGCGGTAGACAATATGCCGGTTTATAATAACGTGGAAGCGAAGAAGAAACTTTTTTTCATTGCAGACGAGCCGTATTTCTTTGCCAATGCCAACGCTGGTACGATGGAGCGATACTACAGCGGCATCTATGAGGAATTTAACAAGGAAGAATATTATAAATATCTGGAGAGCTTTAATCTGGATGCGAATCGGAAGATCGGCACTTTTTCAAAAGGCATGAAGAAACAGCTGGCCCTTCTTCTGGCGGTCTGCGCGCATACAAAATATATTCTGTGCGATGAGACGTTCGACGGTCTTGATCCGGTGATGCGGCAGGGAATCAAGTCTGTTTTTGCCAAGGAGATGGAAGAGAGAGGGCTGACACCTGTCATCGCCTCCCATAACCTGCGCGAATTGGAGGATATCTGTGATCATGTAGGGCTGCTGCATAAGGGGGGTGTGCTTCTGTCCAAGGACCTGGAGGATATGAAGTGCAATATTCAGAAGGTGCAGTGTGTATTTGCCACGGTGGATGAGGAGATGAAGGCGCTTTGCGGTATGGAAGTACTTAAGAAAGAGCAGAGAGGGTCTTTGCGCACTTATACGGTGCGGAGTACCAGAGAAGAAGTGACAGCCAGATTCGCCACGGTGGATACCGTATTTTATGAAGTGCTTCCGCTATCCTTGGAAGAGATCTTCATCAGTGAAACGGAGGTAGTGGGATATGACATCAAGAAAATCATTCTGGGCTAACAGCAGAGAAAATCATAAACGCCGGATATGGATATGGATTGTGGCCGTTTTGGCGCAGCTCATGGCGTATGTCGGTGTCCTGACGGTATATTTGAGCCGGATCAACAGATGGAACAGAGAGGACAGATACAAGACGCCTGCGGAATATAAGTCGGCGTTGTGTCAGGCGGCACAGGATGCGCTAGGCTTTCAGGATAATCTGGTCGTTATTGTGGTAGGGCTTGCGATCATCATCGGTATGCAGGGATTTTCCTATCTCTATGACAGAAAAAAGGTTGATTTGTACCACAGCGTACCGGTGAACAGGAATAAGAGATTTGCGGTGATCTATATAAACGGTATCATAATCTATCTGACGGGTAATCTGGTCAGCCTCATGATCGGTGTGATTGTGGCGGCGGTGCAGGGTGCGGTGAGCGGTCCGGTTATGGCGGTCATCGGGCTTGGCTTCATATGGAATCTGCTGTTCTTCCTGGCGATATATCATATATCGATCCTGGCGGTAATGCTGACCGGCAACCAATTCGTCGGTCTGGGTGTGGCAGGTACACTGATTATGTATGAACTGGTGCTGTATTATCTGATCAACAGCATGCAGAGCGCATTCTTCAAAACAGCATCGGGATTCTACGTACCGCATGTGCCGAAGCTGTCTGTGCTCCAGGATTATTTCGGAAATACGCCCAGAATGAAATATACGGAGGATGTGAAGGAGTTATTGCAACAACTATTGCCTTACTATGGCAAATGGTTTATACTTGCGGTAGTGATTCTGGCGGCGGCCTGGGTGTGCTATCGGAAGCGGCCGTCGGAGGCGGCGGGGCAGGCAATGACATATCCTGTGATCGGTCAGATCATTAAGGTGGCAGTCGTCATTCCGGTCAGTCTCGGACTGGGTATGTGGGTACATAATGCGGCGTACGGCAGCACGGTGCTGACGCTGGCGAGCATGATCGGCAGCGGAGTGATTGTCAGTGCGGCGGCGGAAGTGATTTTTGACTTTGATATCAAGAGTCTGCTTAGGCATCCGGTGACCAGCGGCATAGCTGTAGCGGGAATTCTGTTTGTATTTTTGATTTTCAGACTGGATCTGTTCGGATATGATATGTATCTGCCGAATCCGGATAAACTGGAAAGCATTGCAGTCAATGTGGACTATTACGGTGATTTCTGGAATAAGGATTTCGATTATGTGCAGGCGAATACTTTTTCGGAGAAGCACATGTTTATCAAGGATATGGAGCCTGTGCTGGCACTTGCCGATAAAGCGCGGGGCGTGGACAAGGAAGACATGAAGAATCCGGTTGCATTCAATGTTCTGTACCGCTTAAAATCGGGCAGAAAAGTGGGCAGATGCTTTTCGGTGGATATTGCAGATCCTGATAATGTCAAGTATCTGGACAGAATTGTGGGGTCGCAGGAATTTAAGAATGGCACATGGCAGATTGTGACGGACCGGGAATCCTATGATCAGGTGCTTGAGATGAGTTACAGCAACGGAGCGGCTAAGGTGGCTCTGCCGACTGCGGATGCGCAGGCACTCAGGGATGCGTATCTTAAGGATATGGAGCAGTATGATTTTTCGATGGCAAGCACTCAGCGTCCCTGTGGACAGATCAGCTTCCGGTTTGCCGGATGGATGGCACATGGTCTGGATGTATATGAGAGCTATGAGAACACGATAACATATTTAAAATCTCAGGACGCGTATTATCCGGTTAAACTGAATCCGGAGGATATCGAGAACATTATGGTCACTAATTATCATTATGAATTGAGTGAGCAGATGAATGACCGGAGTGTAAATGCGGCGGCGAGCTGGAATTCCTATGCAGCGGTGGCAGAGTATGTGTATGAGGAGGATCTGGCGGTTTCCGAGAACTTCTATGATCAGGAGCAGTTTGCACAGATTCTGCCGGTGATTTATCCTTCCAGTATGCACTATGCCATGTGGCATGATCCGGATGAGCTGGATCGGAATTATGAGGTATATATTACATTAAAAAAAGATACGACATATCCGTATGAGAGGGGAAGCTACGGCACATATTATAAATTCTATACGGGTCAGGTTCCGGAGTTCGTAGTGCAGGCGACTGCAATAAAGAACGGGACAGAGTGAAAGGAAAGGCATGTTCATGAATAGAGGACAGGCAGAACCTGTGATCAATGTCAAAGATTTATATAAGATTTATCGGGTCGGAGAGACTAAGGTGCGGGCACTCAACGGCGTCAGCTTTACCATTAACCGGGGAGATTTCTGCTCTATTGTGGGAACTTCCGGCTCCGGTAAATCCACGCTCCTTAATATGCTGGCTGGGCTGGAGAAGCCAACTAAGGGAGAGATCGTGATTGCAGGGGAGCACATGGAGACGAAAACAGAGAATCAGCTGGTGGCGTTCAGACGGGAACATATCGGTTTCATATTTCAGTCTTTTAACCTGATGGGAACCATGAACGCCATTGAGAATGTGGCGCTTCCCCTTACTTTTCAGGGAATGGATAAGAAGAGGCGCAATGCCAGAGCAGAGGAGATGCTGGATCTGGTCGGTCTGACGAAGCATAAGAAGCACAGACCGAACCAGATGTCAGGCGGACAGCAGCAGCGTGTGGGTGTGGCGCGCGCTCTGGTGGTGGAACCGGAGATCATCTTTGCGGATGAGCCTACCGGTAATCTGGATTCCAACACTTCCGTGGAAGTGATGAATCTGATGAAAAAGGTTGTGCGGGAGAAGAACCAGACGCTTGTTATGGTAACACACGATAACTATCTGGCCGGATTCGCGGATATTGTTCTGCGGATCAAGGACGGGAAGATTATAGAGATCGAGGATAGACGCGGCGAAGATATGCCGGATCAAATCAGTGCAAACGAGCAGGGGAACCAGTAAGGGTAAAAGAGGAGTGGATAGGGAAATGAAAAAGAGAGAATGTGATGGAAGAGGAAGCTTCACGATCAGAAAGCGGTTGAACAGGCTGTTACTTGGCGCGGCATTTAGTGCGGCGGCGGTGCTGGTGATTCCGTCTGTGCCGCAGGCAGGTATGATGGGGTATGTGGAGGCGGAAGAAAGCATCAGCGGCAATACGGTTGACAATACGCCGACGATCGACCGGACATCCGGCAGAATCATTAACAATGACGATAGGGCGGATGCTGATGAGGATATGCTCTACTACATGCAGAGTCTGGAAGTAAGATACAAGCTTGATGCGAAGATTATGGAGAAGCTGCATAAAGTATTCGACAGCGCGGTGTACTATATCGCCAATACGGATATGACTGTTGCGGAATTGTGGTCATACGTGGCATCCACCAAAAGTTCTATGGAGTCTGCAGCGGTAGCGACAGTCACAGCTACCACCAGTGAATTCCTGCAGGTAGGCGACAACTGGGAGACGCCGACGGTCAGTGCAGGACAACAGGTTTCGATCGTGCTGCCGGTGATTAACTTTGGTACAGAGGAATTGAATGATCTGATCATAGAGCCGCAGATATCAAACGGTGTCTCAGAGTGGCCGTTTGAGCCGGATATGACGAACTATCTGCAGACAGAGCCTTTTATTCCGGGTAATAAGACCAAGGAAGCGGCCATGGAGAACAGAAGAGAATTCACTTTTATTTTTACGGTGAGAAGTGACGTCATGACCGGTTATTATCCGCTGAAATTTAACGTATCCTATACGAAGGCTGGTATCCGCAGCGAGAAGCCGGCAGAACTTACCGTATATGTGAAGACTGTGGGCAAGCCGGGCAGCGGATTCATCGGCGGAAGCGGACAGGAAACGACCGGAGCGAAGCCGCGTATTGTGGTGACCGGATTTGAGACAAGTCCTGAGAAGGTCTTTGCGGGAGATACATTTACATTGACGGTCCATGTGCAGAACACGGCCAAGGATCTGGCGGTAACGAACGTGTTATTTGATATGCAGGCGGCGATAGAGGGTGAGGACAAGACGAATACTTATTCGGCATTTCTGCCGACTTCCGGCGCCAGTTCCGTATATATGGACAGCATTGCGGCGAATACCGCGGCGGATATTGTGATCGAGATGACGGCCAAGGCCGATCTGGCTCAGAAACCCTATGTGCTGGATGTCAATATGAAATATGACGCAGGCGTCATGTTTGATTTGGAGGACAAGGCGAGCGTGTCTATTCCGATCTCACAGGAAAGCCGTTTTGATACAAGTATACCGGAAGTAGTTCCGGCAGATATTACAGTGGGCAGTCAGTCTAATGTCATGTTTAGCATCTATAATACGGGTAAGACGACGCTCTATAACGTGCAGGTGAAATTTATCGGTGATTCTGTGGATGAGGCTTCCGCTTTTGTCGGGAACCTGCAGTCCGGTGCAACCGGCAACGTGGATGTTATGCTGACCGGTATTGCGCCGACTATGGATGACGGAACGATCAATATGGAGATTTCCTACGAGGATGAAGGCGGAAATGTGACGACGACACAGAAACCCATCACGCTGTTTGTATCGGAAGAGATGTTTGACGATATGGGAATGGGCGGCGGTATGATGGATGGTGATATGATGCTCGAGGAAGAAGGCGGGCAGAAGAAGCCGGGAACGATCATTGCGGTGATTGCGGTTGTCGTTGTGGCGGCGATTGCAGGTGTCATCGTGTTCATACAGATTCGTAAGAAGAAAAAGGCGGCGCAGATGCTGGCAGAGGATCTGTCTGATCTTGACGATAATATATAATCGGTAATCGGGGTGCGTAATATATGAAATTCCTTGACTTGCTGCGGATGAGCAGCGGTAATTTATGGAAAAGAAAAATAAGAACCGTATTGACCGTGCTGGGCGTGGTCATCGGTGTGGCGTCGATCGTGGTTATGGTCTCATTGGGGCTGGGCTTAAGCCGTACCCAGATGGAGCAGATCGAGTCCTCAGGGAGTCTGACGCAGATCACCATGCGGGAGCCGTGGAACAGCGACGGCACAGAGGAGAAAAGGCTGGATGACGAGTTGATCCGCGAGATAGAGGCGCTAGAGCATGTGGAATCGGTATGGCCGGTTCTGGAAACGAGTGCGATAGCCAAGTACGGTGGATATCAGGGCTATCTGCAGATCAGGGGTATGCCGAAAGAGACTTTTGCGGAGATGGATATTAATGTGCAGGATGGCCGTCTGCCGGGAGAGGATGAGGAACTCACCTTTTTTTACGGTAATCAGGTGCTGCAGAACTTCTATAATTCCAAGACCGGGGGCGGTTATTGGGAGACCGGGGTTCTGCCTGACATTAATCTGATGAAAGATACGATCTTCGTGATTTTTGATACGGATGCGTACTATTCCGCGGGCAGTACAACGGAGGACGGGCAGCCAAGACCCCAGCCGAAGAAGTATATGATAAACGCTTGTGGTGTGGAGGCGCCTAACGACGAGAACAGCTGGTCTCAATATGGCTGGTATACGTTCTGCGATATTGATCAGCTGAAGGCACAGCTCAAAAAGATATTTAAGAATAAAGTAATTCCGGGGCAGCCGCAGACGAAGACCGGTAAGCCTTATAAGGAGATCTTCTACAGTGAACTGGACGTCAACGTGGATGATCTGGATAATGTTATGGAAGTGCAGACCTATCTGACGGATGTATTAGGCTATGAAGCATACAGTAATGCGGAGTGGGTGGAATCAAGCCAGAAGACCATGGGAACGATTCAGGCGGTACTCGGCGGTATCGGTGCGGTTTCACTGTTTGTAGCGGCGATCGGTATTACTAATACGATGATGATGTCTATTTACGAGCGGACGAAGGAAATTGGTGTTATGAAGGTGCTTGGCTGTGATCTGCGCAATATCCGGAGCCTGTTCCTGATGGAAGCAGGTTTTATCGGACTGATCGGCGGGGTCATAGGGTTAGGACTGAGCTTTGCGATATCTGCAGTGATTAACAAGCTGGCACAGTCGTCTCAGGATATGATGCTGGGCGGGGGGAGCATTTCCTTTATTCCGGTCTGGCTTATGGGACTGTCGCTGGTCTTTGCAATTTTAGTCGGCATGATAGCCGGATTTTTCCCGGCACGGCGGGCGATGAAGTTAAGTCCGCTGGCAGCGATCAGAAATGAGTAGAAGACAGATATGCGCCCCGCTGGCAGAGCGGGGCGTTTGTTGATAAGGGGAGTTGGATATGAAGATGAGAATCAGATCTGGATCGAAAAGAAGGAAAAAATATGTTCCGGCGGTTCTGCTGCTGACCGGGGGTGTTTGTATCGGAATGCTGACGGCATGCGGCGGAACGCAGGAGACAGAGGCACAGATCCGGGACAGTGGTGAAGGGACCGATGACGTGCAGACGGATGGTGTACAGGATGACGCCGCACAGACAGATGAAATAGGGACAGATGGTACGCCGGCAGAAGGAGATCAACCCGTCTCCACGCAGACTGACGGGGAAGCTTCACAGGCAGGCGGCGACGGACAGACAGAATCAGACGGGATGGCGGAGGATGCCGGCGGCAGGAAACTGACAGAGGCGGAACTGCAGGAATATACAGAGTGGATACAGGAGGTGTCAAATTACGGGTTCCTTTTGTCTGACTGGGGGGATCCGACCCAGATCAATCTGTTTGAGGTATTTTACGGTGGTGCGGGCATTTCCCACGAGGGAACCGAAGAACAGATACAGGCTTATCTGGACCGGTATGAGGAAGAAGGGATCTACACGGATTTCTGGGTGATCGATAAGGCGGATATGGATATTTTTCTGCTGGAAAAGGTCGGGCTTACTTATGATGAACTCTTAATGAAAGGGAATGAGAGTCTGGAAGGTATCTATTATCCGGAGACGGACTGTTTCTGTCTTCAGGCGGGCGACACCAACTACTGTATGTTTACGTGTACAGACGGTGTGCTCAATGAAGAGGGGACGGAGGTTACGCTGCAATGCGAGGGCGATTACTGGGTTAGCAAATGTGAGGTAGTGGTAAATATTGTCGGCGGCACGAAGGCGATTGTCAGCAACCACATCATAGAGGGCAGCATTCTTGAGGAGGAATTTACTGATGAGCCGGCATGTCTGATTGATCAGGAAATTTTGAATAATCCGAAGTTTGAGGCGGACGCTTCGGCGGTGGAAAACAGTTATGTGCTGGGCGATTGGAGCAAAATCACGAAGGAAGCGCTTCAGGGGACATGGTATCATCATCCGAAGAGTGAAGGAGAAAACAGGCAGTATGATGTGGCGCTAAAGTTTGACGGTGACGAGGCGGTGGTCTATTACCCGTCAGTGGATTTCTATGCAGAGACGAGTTACGAATGGGACATTATCGACCGGAGCGACAGAGATTTGTGCCCGGAGCTTGCCATCTATTTTCGCGGGACGAAGGATGCGCCGCTGGTGTGGTACATATTGGGAATCTCGGAGAACAGGGATTATTTCTGGTGTAACGGGGAGGTTTTCTACAGACAGTAGACGCCGGTAACACGGCGGCCGGGGTTTTGAAAGAAAGGACTCTTTTGTTGGTAATGACGTCAGTTTGAATAAAAGAGGGGGGAATATTGTAAGAAAATCGGACAAGATATTATAAAACAGACCTCCTGTGTGCATACTACTACTGAAAAAATGAAAAGCAGTTGCGCACAGGAGGTTTTTATATGGCAATGAAGTTAAGGATCGTAGATGTACATGCAAGAGAGATACTGGATTCCCGCGGCAATCCCACGGTGGAGGCGGAAGTGACGGTGGAGAAGGAGGTAGGCGGAACCCAGTATGTGGGAAGAGCGGCAGTGCCCAGCGGCGCCAGTACCGGACGCTTCGAGGCGGTGGAACTTCGGGATGGAGAGACCAGATATTTCGGTCTGGGTACCACGAAGGCGGTGAACAATGTTAATTCCAAAATCAGAGAGGCGCTGATGGGGATGAATGCTTTTGACCAGGGGCTGATCGACCGTATTCTGATCGAGCAGGACGGCACGGATAACAAGAGCAATCTGGGCGCCAATGCCACACTTGGCGTCTCTATGGCATGTGCGAAGGTATGTGCCGAGGCGATGGGGATTCCGCTGTACCGTTATCTGGGCGGCGCTTATACGAGACTGCTTCCTGTGCCCATGATGAATATCTTAAACGGCGGTAAACACGCGGATAATACGGTAGATTTTCAGGAGTTTATGATCATGCCCGTGCAGGCGGAGAGCTTTGCGGATGGCCTGCGTATCTGTGCGGAGATCTATCATAATCTGAAAAAGATCTGTAACGACAGAGGATTGTCCACCGGTGTGGGCGACGAGGGTGGTTTCGCACCGTCTCTGCCGGACGCATTCGCTGTGCTTGACCTGATCGTGGAGTCTGTCAAAGCCGCCGGCTATACGCCCGGACAGGATATCAAGATCGCGCTGGATGTGGCGGCGTCGGAGCTGTATGACGAATCCGACGGCGTGTATCATTTCCCCGGTGAGACGGAGTTAAAGATCAAGCGCAGCCGGGTGAAGGGCAGCCGTGTCACGGAATGTTATGAGGCGGGTGTTGAATTTGAGGACCAGACGCAAATGCAGGAGATCACCAGAAGCACGGAGGAAATGGTGGCATATTACGAGGAACTGGTGGAGCGGTATCCCATCATTTCCATTGAAGACGGTCTGGCGGAGGATGACTGGGACGGCTGGCAGATGATGACGAAGAAGCTGGGCGATCGTGTACAGCTTGTGGGAGACGATCTGTTTGTGACAAATACAAAACGTCTGGATGCGGGCATTAAGCTGCAGGTGGCCAATGCGATTCTCGTCAAGGTAAACCAGATCGGCACGGTCAGTGAGGCCATGGACGCCATAGAGATGGCGCAGAAGAACGGCTATAAGGCGGTAATCTCCCACAGATCCGGTGAGACGGAGGATACCTTTATCGCGGATCTGGCGGTGGCGGTGAATGCGGGACAGATCAAGACCGGTGCACCCTGCAGAAGCGACCGGGTGGCGAAGTATAACCAGCTTTTGCGGATCGAGGAGGATCTGGGAAGCGTGGCGTGTTATAAGGAGCCGTTTAATAAGATATAATAAGGTCCTTTACAGAACTGAATACGGAACTTGCGCAGGCACTTGTTACTGACCGGAAGCAACGGTTAAGCGGCAGGTGCCTTTGCTTTCCTGGTGTAGTGTTTAGCAGTAAGACGCCTACGAGAAGAAAAACAGTTCATTGGATGCTTATCTCGCTGTGTGCGGTTATAGCAGCAGTTTTTGTATTCTTAATTGTATTAAACAGCCCCGATTATCCTCATATGGGCAATTGTTGGAATTTTCCTGACACGGAAGAAAGGTGCATAGTTTTTTCCTGCTTCATGTTTACGGGAATCTCTGTTATAATATAGAAATATCACACAGACGAAAAAATTTCGTTCCGGAGAAGGAGGTTTCCATGAGTTTTAATCCTAACAGCAGTTTTTTATTTATTGTGGCGGCAGTGGTCATCGCTTTTGTGGTGGCGCAGTCCGCTTTTTTTCTGGTGCGGGCATACCGGCACGGTGTAGAGATCGGTATGGACCGGGCGAAGCTTAAGAAGACGGTTCTGTCCACGGCAGTTTTTACGGTCGCGCCTGCGGTATCCATCTTATTGGGCATTTTGACATTGTCCAAGTTTCTGGGTATTCCGCTTCCGTGGATTCGCCTGAGCGTGGTGGGCGCCATCACCTATGAGCTTCCGGCGGCTACATCCACAGCGACGGCGCTGGGACTTTCACTGTCGGATACGATTACCGATCCGAAGGCATACACAGCAATCGCGTGGGTTATGACGCTTGGAATCATTCCGGGCATGATCATGATCCCGCTTTTCCTGAAAAAAATACAGGGTGGTATCATGAAGATCAAGAACAAGGACAGCAAGTGGGGCGATCTGTTTATGACATCTCTGTTTCTGGGCATGATCTCGGCTTTTCTGGGCATGGTCTTCACTGACGTGCGAAGCGGCCTGGCGGGCTGGATTCCGATCTTCGTGTTGTTGTTTTCGGCGCTGATGATGGGAATCTGCGGGATTCTCATTAAGGTCTGTAAAATGAAGTGGCTGGAGACTTACGCGCTGTCTGTCAGCATGATACTGGCGATGGTGTTTGCGATGATTATTACACCTTTGATAGTGTGAGAAGAGCAGGAGAATGCTTGAAATACAGCATTTTCCCAGACAAGCTTGCTTGTCTAGGGCTTGCTTGTCTATGGATTATGAGATTCCACAGAGCGGAATCATGGAGGGCCGGGTAGAAAATGGCGCAAAGATATGCGCGGAAAAGAGGGAAAAATGAACACAACATATAATGATAAATCACATTTTTACGGAAGGATCTGGATACTGACGGCGCTTTTCATGCTGCTTTCAGTGCCGGTCATCATTTGCCTGTACTATAATGCATGGCCTGCCGGGACGGCAGTCTTGAAAGGACTTCTCGGCGTGGCGCCGATCTTCTGGACAGTGGCGGTGATCGAGGTGTTTACATATGGACCTATGCTTGGAACAGGCGGGTCTTATCTGGCGTTTGTCACCGGCAACATCACGAATATCAAAGCGCCTGCGGCACTGAATGCCATGGAAAATGCGCAGGTCAAGCCGGGATCGGAAGAGGGGGAAGTGATCTCCACGCTGGCGATTGCCACCAGTTCCATTGTGACAACGATCGTCATTGCAGCCGGGGTGCTGCTCTTGTCTGCGCTTACACCGATACTCAATTCTCCGGTTCTGAAGCCGGCTTTTGACAATATCCTGCCGTCGTTGTTCGGCGGCCTGGCGGTGGTCTATATCAGTAAGAACTGGAAGCTCTCGCTGACGCCGCTGATTTTCATGATCGTACTGTTTCTGCTTGTGCCTTCCCTGGCTGGTTCTGTGGGTGTGCTGGTGCCGGTAGGGGCGTTGATCTCTCTGGCGGCGGCGCGGATCATGTATAAGAGGAACTGGATCTAGTACAACAAAAAAACAAAAACAGAAAAACAGAGAGGAAACAAACATGACAGGACTGACAGTTTTAGCAGTGGTTCTGGTGGTTATTGCGGTATTCCTGGCAGTAATCTTAATCAGGACGGCGCTTTTTAAGTCCTATCCGGAGCCGGAAAAGGTGGAGGAGAGGGCAGATCTTAATGAAGATAAAATCATCAGGGATATGTCCGATATGATCAAATGCAGGACAGTCTCCTATCAGGATAAGTCGCTGATCGACTGGAAGGAGTTCGAGCGGTTTCAGGCGCTTTTACAGGAGCGTTTTCCGCACGTCCACAAGGCATTTACGCTGGAAAAGATCGGAGACACCGGACTGCTTTATCACATGAAGGGAAAGAAAAGCGGAAACCCCAGCGTACTGATGTCCCATTACGATGTCGTGCCGGTGGAGGAGAAGGACTGGGATAAACCGGCATTTGACGGACTGGTGGAGGACGGCTGCATATGGGGACGGGGAACACTTGACACCAAGGGAACTCTGTGCGGCGTGATGGAGGCTGTGGAACAGCTTCTGACAGAAGGTTTTACACCGGAGCATGACCTGTATCTGTCTTTCTCGGGAGACGAGGAGGTGGAGGGCAGAAGCTGTCCGGCCATTGTCTCTTATCTGGAACAAAAAGGAATCAGGCCCGCGTTCGTGCTGGATGAGGGCGGCGCCGTGGTGGAGAAGGTGTTTCCCGGCGTAAATAAGCCCTGTGCCGTGGTCGGAATCGGTGAGAAAGTAGGCATGAACGTGGAGCTTCTTATGAAGAGCGGAGGCGGCCACGCTTCCATGCCGCCGACACATACCATACTGGGGCAGCTTTCCGAGGCAGTGGTGAAGATTGAAAAGCACCCGTTTAAGGCGCAGTTTACCAAGCCGGTAAAGGAAATGTTCGATACGCTGGGCAGATATTCCGGTTTCGGTATGCGCATGATCTTCGCGAATCTGTGGTGCTTCCTGCCGTTGTTAAATGCAGTGTGCAAGAAGTCGGGTGGAGAGTTGAATGCCATGATGCGTACCACCTGCGCGGTGACGAAGATGGAGGGAAGCAAGGCGTTTAATGTTCTGCCGCCCGCAGCGTCGGTGGGGATGAATCTCAGACTGCTGGGGGATGACACGCCGGAGAGTGCGGTGGCGTATTTAAAGAGGGTGATCGGGAATGATAAGATTGAGGTGCGTGTGCAGCATGCCATGGAGGCTTCCGGCTATTCGGATACGGCATGTGAGGAGTGGCAGACATTAAAGAAGGTGATTCATACCACCTGGCCGGACGCTATCGTATCGCCATATCTGATGATGGCCTGTTCCGATTCCAGACATTACAGCAGGATCACCGACCGGATCTATAAATTCTCGGCCATGGCATTGTCGAAGGAGGAGCGAGGCATGATCCACGGTAATAACGAGAGAGTACCGGTGGAGACGATGTTGAAGACAGTGGTGTTTTATATCAGGCTGGTCAGGGAACTGTAAATATATTATATAAATTACGACAGTGTGCAGCATATAAGGAAAATGTGAGGGATTTTTGGAATCGTTACTGTCGGGCGATATTTTTTAGGATGTTGATACCGCAGACTTTTTGTGAGTTTGCAAAAACACCGGGAGAGATACAGAAGCTTGTCGCGGAGCGCATTCGTACAATCCGCAGAAGGCGGAAAATATCACAGAAGAGATTGAGCGAATTATCGGGAGTAAGATTAGGTTCTGTGAAAAGATTTGAGCAGTGCGGCGAGATTTCTTTTCTTTCTCTGATCAAAATTGCGACGGCAATGGGACTGAAGGATGAAGTGGAGCATTTGTTTGAGGATGTTGCACCGTTGTCGATAGAGGAGATCATACGTGGACAGGATTAGACAGCTGAATGTGTTTTCCGGACGGTGGGGACATTTTCTAAATAGGATTTCTATTTCCTGACCGGAATCTCAATCTGCACGATATAGTCTTCGATCCGGTCGATCACGTTCTCGTTAATGCCCATCTCATAGGCAAAGCCGGACAGGGTGAGACCGTGCGCCGCGGCATAATCCATGAGTTCACGGTATTTTGCGGGGATTCCTGACCAGTCGCCTTTGTGGAAGGCTCTCAGATATTTACCGCCGGGTTGTATATGTAGCCCGGTTTTCTGTGTCAGGAAAGGAATCTCGATAAACAGTCCGGTATAATCGTCAAAACTGCCTTTGAGCAGGCTGGAAACAGGAATCATGGAACCGTAGGAAGCGTCGTGCAGGCGGCCCAGACGGTATTTTTCTGTTTCAGCAGTGATCATTTCCACCTCTTCTTCAAAAGAGGTTTTCTCTGTGATATCTACCGTTACAAGACAGCGTTCTTCCTTTTCAATGATACTGATTTCGGACAGATCTATCGTCAGCAGCGTTTCCATGTTCTGGCGGTGACTGCACAGAGTCTTTCTGACTGCTTTCAAGTGTGTGATTCTGTGATCCAGTTCTGATATTTTTTCATCCAGAAGCTGTTTCAGGCTGGCGGCGGAGCGGTTTTTCATGAAAGTCTGGATTTCTTCGATGGATACGTCCAGATCCCGCAGAAGCAGAATTGTTTCCAGAATGGGACTCTGGTGGTAATTGTAGCAGCGATAGCCGTTTTCGGGGTTGACGACGGCAGGCTTAAACAGCCCGATCTCGTCATACCACATCAGTGTTTTCTTATTGATACCGTGCATTCTGGCAAATTGTCCGATGGTGAGAAGTTTGTTCTTTCCGTTCATGGGAAGCTCCTTTATCGTACAGATACTGTATGGTTTATAATATCCCATATGGTATGCAAATGCAAGGAAAAGTGCAGGATATTCTTTACGATGTTCAGCATATAGGCGATATCTGAGGGGTATGGTCTATCGGGCAAAGACAAGGTTTGCCAAGTTTTTTAACCTGCCGGAGTTGACTGCCTTATACAAGGAGGGTGCAGACATTCGGACACCGGATCTGTTAAAGCTGTTTGTGCCGGAAGCGGAGTATGAGAACGCGGCGTCCGCCCGATGGCGGCAGGCTCAACGCCTATCTTGCCGACATTGGCAGCCAGGCAAGGTGGCGGCAGAGAGAAATTCTGTCGGCTTTGTCTAATATCAACTTGTGCTCTTGACAAGAAGCATAGGAATTGCTACATTAAATATAGTCAATAAATTTACTGTACTGTAATTGACTTTATGGGAGGTGGATGGTATAACAAAGGAAACCAAGAAAAACGCATATCTGTATTGCAAATTTCGGGATGAGCAGCTCGCATTGTATGATGAGTATGCGAAACGTCACGGAATGCTGATGAAGACACTGTTAGTAGTTAATGTTTTATTTTATGATGATTTCTATGGCAAGGGCGGCGTAACACAGACGGAGATTTGTAAGCGAACCTTTCAGTCTAAACAGACAGTCAATCTGATTATACGGAATCTTTTAAGCGAAGCATATGTAACGGTCGAAGAGCGAAAAGAAAATAAACGAGAGAAATTAGTACGGATAACCGAAGCAGGCAAGGCTTACTGTGAAAAAGTCGTCCGCCACATCACATGGGCAGAAGATACGGCAATGTCCATGTTTACACAAGAGGAGCAAAAACAATTAATTGACCTCTCACGGACGTATACAAAAAACCTGACAGAGCTGATCAATCGGGAAACGGAGAATTGAATTATGGAACTTTACGAAGCAATTAACAGAAGGAAAACGACGAGGGAATTTTTAGATACAGAGGTTGATTTTGAGGTCATTAAAAGAATTTTGAGAGCAGGAAACAAGGCTCCCACTTGGGATCATAATCGTAATTGGCAGTTTATCGTTTTAAGAACCGATGAAGAAAAAGAATATGCCTTTTCCGAAGCCAAAGCGATTGCAGATAAATTTAGTGCCGACAGGTATCTGAATATGCCCAGGCCTTACCCGATTACATTGGGGCAAAAAATGTACGGTTATGCCATGCCTAAACAATATACCATGCTGAAAGACGCACCATATGTAATTATTCCTTTATTCAAATCAAAAGAATTGAATGGTGAGTATGTTTCCAAATTAAATCCTTTTGCTACTATTTGGTGTGTAATAGAAAATATCTTTTTAGCGGCAACAGCAGAAGGGCTATCCTGCTCAATGCGTATACCGCTGAATAAAGAACACGATATTGTTAAGAAAAAACTGAAAGTTCCGCCGACCTATATGATACCTGTGTTTATCGGTATTGGCTATGCAAATCCCGAAGAAGTGATATTAGAGCAATATAATCCTGATATAGAGAAACAAATCCGCTTTGGGAGATGGAAATGATTATAAAGGGGCGGGTTTCTTGACGTAAAGCACTGGGATATTAGACATAAAAATTTATGGTGAATTTAGATTATCTCTTTAGAAGTTCGTATATGTCGGTATAGCCCGTATTTTCGGGCTTTCCCGGCATTTTAGATATGGGGAGAAGTTCTTATATACCCTCAAAACTTCTTAGGTTTTCCCTCTGGGTGGTAGTAAAAGAAGTAGTAAATCCGTCTGCGGCTATGCTGCAATCAGCCTTTCCATTTCAGCCTTTGCGGAAGCGAAAGTTGCGTGTGCGTAATAGTTCAGCGTCATGGTGATGTTGGAATGTCCCATGATATACTGTAACGCTTTCGGGTTCATGCCCGCATTGGCTAAGTTGGTGCAGAACGTATGGCGCAGGGTGTGGGGTGTCATTACTT
>CALGVA010000064.1 GCA_937920345.1 uncultured Lachnospiraceae bacterium | reverse complement strand
AAAAGGTGCTTTCCTATTTCTTCTATTCTTTTTCCTACAAAAACTTTACCCTAGCGCAGGCTTTTTCCTGTAAATGCTTTTTCCCGAAAAAGGAAAACTGCCGGCACATGTTTCTCCTTTGCCTGCAGTTCTCTATCTTCTAAATCTTATCCTGTTTTTCTATTCTTATTCCGTCCGGGCCAGACTACTGTGCAAGATAAGGGGCGATCGCCGCTTCCACCTCCCTGATCCTGTCGTTTGTCTCCAGGATTCTGAACTCCACAGGTCTGGAGAGATCCATGGAAAAAATTCCCATAATGGATTTCGCATCGATGACATATCTTCCGGTTGCCAGATCAAAATATCCGTCAAACTGTTCGATCGCCGTCACGAATCCTTTCACTCTCTCAATAGAATTTAAGTCTAACATATAGCTTTTCATTTCACATACCTCATTTCTTCTGTGCCTACTTCTGAATCCTGCGTATCAGTATGCCGTTGCGGAGCAGTGTTGTATCAATATAATGTCTGGAGAACAGAATCTCTCCCTCGCGCGCGATCTCGATGTCTTCCTCCTCACAGTTGATGATAACTTCCACGTAATTATCCAGCCAGCCCATCTTATTAAACTCTATGACTCTCGGCCTGTTGATCCTGTTCGGAAAATGAAAATTCCGGTTTCGAAGAAGGGGTTCTCTCTGTCGAAGCTGTAAAAGGCTTCTGATGATCTGAATCCGTTCGTCATATATGCCTGCATCGATCTCTTCCCATGGCATACACCGTCTGCAGTCCGGATCATGTCCGCCCTCCATGGCAATCTCCGTACCATAATAGATACACGGTGAGCCCGGCATGGTAAACAATACCGCAAGCTGCTGGAAATATTCGTCCAGATTCTTAACGTCGCTGCGCAGCCGCTTCGTATCATGGGAATCCAACAGGTTAAAGAGGACATCATTCGTCTGCTGCATATATCCGGTATAACACCGGTTGATCGTGAACTCAAAATCTTCATTGGTCAGGCTCTTGTCGATCCAGAAATCCTTAATACTCTCGGCAAGCGGATAGTTCATAACCGCATCAAACTCGTCTCCCCGCAGCCACGGCATCGCATCGTGCCAGATCTCACCGAGAATATAGATATCCGGCTTGATCGCCTTCAAATGCGTCCGCAGTTCTTTACAGAAAGTATGAGAAATCTCGTTCGCCACATCCAGCCGGATTCCGTCCACATCATAATTCTTCACCCAGTTCTCGCACACGCCGATCAGATATTCCCGCACCTTCGGGTTGTTCGTATTCAGCTTAGGCATCGTGTCAAAAAATGCGAATGTATAATACTGTTTCGCATAGGCACATCCGCCGTCCTGCTTCAGGGGCCATTCATTGATCATGAACCAGTCCCAGTACCCGGACTGCGGTCCCTTCTCCTTCACATCCTGCCACGGGGCAAACCCCTGTCCGCTGTGGTTAAACACACCGTCCAGCATAATGCGGATTCCGCGGTTATGCGCCTCTCTCACCAGCGTGATCATCGTCTGCTCCGATCCGAAATGAGGATCGATCTTCGTGTAATCCGTAGTGTCATACTTGTGGGATGTAGGCGCCTCATTAATCGGTGTCAGATACAGCCCGGATACGCCCAATCCCTGAATATAATCCAGTTTATTAATAATCCCCTGCAGATCGCCGCCGAAAAACTCCTGGTTGGTCACAGCCCCCTTGTTACGCCACGGCAGCGTGCCCTCAGGGTTGATAGAAGGATCGCCGTTGCAGAAGCGCTCCGGAAAAATCTGATACCAGATCGTCTCATTCACCCAGTCCGGCGTCACCGGAATATCCGCCGGATTCATCCATGGAAATACAAAACACTGCCGGCTTCTTCCCTCCAGCTGCATCTGTGCCTCCGACACAAATCCGTCTTCAAAGTAGAACCATCTCTCGTTATCCGTCTGCAGTTCAAAATAATATTTCAGTCTCTTGTACTCCGGCCTGATCGTCGTCGTCCACCAGAGCTGATTCTTAAGCCGCTTCTTAAAAGGAATGTTGAGCGCATCGCCGCTCCAGCTCTCCCCGCCGCCCAGAATGCCCGACTTAAAGGGATCGCCCTGAATGATGTTTACATACCGCACATCATACCCTGTCTTAATATTAATAATCAACTGTTCCCCGTCCAGCGGATAACAATAATTATCGTTCGCCCTGTGATATACCGCATTGAAATCCATAAGATACCTCCGCAAAATTCAGAAAACGTTTTCCCCATGTTCTTGTTGTAATGTTACTACTATTTTATATAAAATGCAAGCATAAACTCCCGATCTGATAAAACGCAAAGGCGGCCAGCCACGCCACACCGCACTGCATGCACACGATTGCGAGCGTCTTCCACGCGGAGTTCATCTCCCGTCTGATTGTTGCCACGGCCGCAACGCAAGGCGTATACAGCAGCGTGAAGACAAGATAGCTGCCCGCTGCAAGCGGCGTAAATATCGTCCCGAGCGTATCTCCCAGTCCGGACATAGTAGTGCCCGTCAGCACACTCAGCGTGCTGACTACCGCCTCCTTGGCACTGAATCCGCTGATCAGGGCCGTCGCCGCGCGCCAGTCACCGAATCCGAGCGGCGCAAAAAGCGGCGCGATCAGTTTACCGATCATGGCAAGCAGGCTTTCTCCGGAATCCGACACCACGTTCAGCCTGGCATCAAACGTCTGCAGGAACCAGATGATCAGAGCCGCGATAAATATGACCGTGAATGCACGCTGGATAAAATCTTTCGCCTTATCCCACATGAGAAGCGCAACGCTCTTCACAGACGGGAATCTGTAGTTGGGCAGTTCCATCACGAAAGGCATAGGCTTGCCGCGAAACATCGTTTTTTTCAGAATCATTGCACACACGATTCCGATCAGAATGCCAAGCGCATACAGTGCCATCATAACAAGCGCCTGATGTCTCCGGAAAAAAGCCGCCGCGAACAGCGCGTATATCGGTATTTTGGCTGAACAGCTGATAAAAGGAATCAGCATGATCGTCATCCGCTTATCACGCTCCGAAGACAATGTTCTGGTGGACATGACCGCCGGTACGCTGCACCCGAACCCGATCAGCATAGATACAAAGCTCTTACCCGATAATCCGATCTTACGTAAGGGTCTGTCCATTACGAAAGCAATTCTGGCCATATAGCCGGAGTCCTCAAGAATAGACAGGAAGAAGAATAACACCACGATAATCGGCAGAAAGCTCAGCACACTTCCCACACCCGCAAAAATACCGTCGATTACCAGACTCTCCACCACCGGATTGATACCGTAATTCACCAGCGCCTTCTGCGTTACCTTCGCCAGCGCATCGATACCGGCGCCCATCAGATCGCTCAGGAACGTGCCGGCGATCCCGAAAGTCATCCAGAATACCAGCATCATAATGACCAGAAAAGAGGGAATCGCCAGATATTTATTAGTCAGCACACTGTCGATGCGCACGCTTCTCCTGTGTTCCCTGCTTTCCCTGCACTTAATGACTGCCTGCGCACAGACTCTCTCGATAAACCCGTATCGCATGTCCGCCAGCGCCGCATTGCGGTCCATGTCGCTGTCCCGCTCCATCTCCACGATACTGTGTTCCATCAGATCCAGTTCGTTCTCTGACAGGTCCAGTCTCTCTATAATATCCTTATCTCCCTCCACGATCTTCGTCGCCGCAAATCTGGGAGAAATGCCGATGCGCTCCGCATGGTCCTCCACCTGATGACTGACTGCGTGGATACATCTATGTACGGCTCCCTTCTCGCAGAAATCCGTCACTTTGGGACAAATACGCCGCTCCGACACCTCCTTGACAGCCCGGATCAGATCTCCGATCCCCTCATTCTTCGCTGCGCTGATCGCCACTACCGGTATGCCCAGCGCCTCCTCCATTTTACCGATATCTATCGTGCCGCCGTTGTTTCGCACCTCGTCCATCATATTAAGCGCCAGTACCATCGGGATATGCATTTCCAGAAGCTGCAGTGTCAGATACAGATTGCGCTCAATGTTGGTGGCATCTACGATGTTAATGATCCCGTCAGGCTTCTCCTGCAATATAAACCGCCGTGTTACCAGTTCCTCATTGGTATATGGACGGATCGAATAGATGCCGGGAAGATCCACCACCGCGTCGCCTCTGTCGCCGCGTATTTCGCCCATCTTGGAATCCACCGTAACACCCGGGAAATTTCCTACATGTTGATTCGATCCCGTCAGCTGGTTGAACAGTGTCGTCTTACCGCAATTCTGATTTCCCACTAAAGCATATATCATCGTCTTGTCCTTCTTCCATCATGTATGCCATATCCTGCTGCCGCCGTCATGATACCGCGCCTTCACGCCTGTATCACTTCAATCTGTCCCGCATCCTCCTTGCGAATCGTCAGTTCATATCCCCGCAGCTGAATCTCTATGGGATCACCCATAGGTGCCACTTTCTGTACCCGCACAAGCGTTTTCGGAATCAGTCCCATATCCAGCAGCCTGCACCGAAGTTCTCCCTCTCCGCCTACTTTCGTAATTTTCACTTCTTCACCAATCGATATCTGATCTAATGTCATCGTCTGCACCTCTTGATCCTGTTCCCTTCCAAACTATCGTTTCTGCCGCAGCACGCAGCCTGATTCACCACTTTTTATTGTATAAAAACATTGCGAAACGCCCTGTATGTCCTGTCTATTCCCTCCGCAAAGTCCGTATATACCATGCCCAGTTCGCGCTTGCTCTTCTCATTTGAACACAGTTCCGTCTCCTGCGCCAAAGCCGGAAACGGCAGCGGCACCTGTTCTGTCACGGCGTGTTCTACCGTAATCGGTATTTCCTGCAGATTCTGCCTGATCTCCGGCTCCGACACCTTCTTAAGCGCCGCGAAGAAGCTCTCATAGGTCATGATTTCATCCTGACAAAGATTATATGCCTGCCCATAAGCCTTCTTGTTACCGATGACCCGTAATACTGCCTGCGCCGCATCCTTTACATAAACGAACTGGAACTGCCCCGCTGCATCCACGATATCCGGCAGTGCATGATTCACTAACATCATTTGAATAAAAACGGATTCCCTCGGTGCATAATTGTACGGACCATAGAGAATCGCCGGACGCAGAATCGTATACGGAATCTTCCTGCCGCCGCATTCGTCCTGAATCTCTTTCTCCAGCGCCACTTTACCCGCAATATAAAGTCCCGCTTCCCCCGGCAGGTTCCTGTACTCCGCCGCATGGTCCTCCGTCTTGACAACACCGCTGCCGCGCTCATAGACATCCACGGTGCTGATCAAGATGTACTGTCCGATCTGCCCCGGCAGGTTCTCCAGAACACACTTGACATCGCCCGCTTCATAAGCGCAGAAATCCACCACCGCATCATAATGCGCTTCACATCCGGCGAGCAGCGCCGGATCATGCCTGTCACCCGTAATCTGTGTAACGCCGAACTCCTGCATGGAATATGTTCCCCGATTCAATACGGTAATATGTCCGCCGCCGTATTCTTGTGCAGCTTCCATGACAAACACCCTACCATAGAAATAGCTGCCGCCGATTACCAGAATATTCATATTAATCTCCATTCCGCAGACGCTTTAGCGTCGGAGGAATCGCGCGCCGAATATCAGATTCGGCTCTGCGATAAGAGCCCCCGTTTCCGCTCTCCCGTCAGCCTCCGGCTTCCTTCACAGACATGTCTGCAGGCACATTACAGCCGGGAACAGACAGCCTGTTGACGCCTTATTATAGGCTCACATATCCGCTCATGTCAACCGGACTGCATCGCCGCTGCTCCCTGTTCTTCTCGCCATCTGAAACTGCATATATTCCTCCTCGCATCTGTCGAATATGCCCTCCCGCTCCATCCGGTCATGCCACGCCTTCCAGATGCTGTCGAGTATATCCTGATAAGGATTCCAGTCTGCAATCATCATCTCCCGCGTATAATGCTGTTCGCAGCCGCCGTTTTCCCGCGCTTCCAGCATCCTGCCTCCCTTCGGTCTGTCTTCAAACGACAGGCTGCACCCATGCTCCGTCAGCATGCTGCATTCTCCCATGGCATCCACGCCGATAAAGGTAAAACACTTGTGGCGCATGCGCAGATAATAAAAAGCATGTCCGCCGTTCTGAAAGGAATCTATGGCATAATTGCATTCCTGCAGCAGCGTTTCTATATTTTCCCGTGTCGCCGGTCTGTCCTGCAATGCACGAATCATGTCCTCCGGCGACAGTGAGCACCCCATTGTCCTGCAGCAGCGCCCCTGGCACCGCATACACGATTCACTTTCTCCATATCCTTCCGTCATTAAGAAGACCTCCTTGTCCGGACTGCTACCATTTTATCACACAATTTCACAATAATCTCTGTTTTTGGGTAGAAAAATGGAAAAGCATCTGCTATAATCTATTATTAAGATATGCTACCGTTTGACACAGGAGGATAGGTATTATGAAGGTCAAAAGCGACAAAGTATTACAAAGTATCGGCAGAATGGAACCTGTCGAGGGAAATAAAGATGCGCAGCAAATCTACGCCCGCTTATCTGACGGGCGGAACCAGTTTAACCAGTTGGTCGGAGAGGTCTGCTCTTCCGTCATGAAAATCAGTGCCCTGGATCTCGTTATGAGCAACAGCACCGATAAGCTGACTGACATCAGCAACAATGTACAGCGTATATCCGAAACTGTTGTGAATGCCTCTCAGCTGACAGAAGAAAGTATGAATGAGGTCGTAAACGCACACGAGGGCTTTACCGAATCTATTACGCAGGTATCTTCCGCTGCCGGTGAGATCATGGATGATATGGAGGAAAGCAGCCGCGAGATCTCCCGTATTGTCGAAGAATCACAGGCTACCATCGCAGAATCGGATCGAATGAAGGATGATATGCATCAGCTCCTCGATATTATCAAAGGCATGAATGAGGTAATCAAGGGCATCAACTCTATATCCGCCCAGACCAACATGCTGGCATTAAATGCCTCCATCGAGGCTGCCAGAGCCGGTGAATCCGGAAAGGGATTTGCTGTTGTTGCAGAACAGATCAGAAGCCTTGCCGACGAGACCAAACAGCTTACGGCAAATATGGACGGCTTTGTGGCAGAGATCGAAACAGCTGCTACGGTCACTTCCGACAGCCTGGACAGATCCGTTGTGGAACTGGGTACCATGCGCGAGAATATGAGCAAGGTTCTTACCAATAATGAGCGAAATGTCTCCAATATTGTAAGCATAACCGATTCCATCACGAATATTGCCGCAACCAGTGAGGAAATATTCAGTTCCGTTACCAATGTACAGGATCAGATGGGACGGCTTCGTGAAGAATGTTCTTCACTCAATGAACAGTCAATCGGTCTGACTGCTGTCTCTGAAGACCTGAAGCAGAACATGAAACCGGTTTCCGAGATTGAGAAGGGATTAGACGATTCCGCCAAGAGAATGGGCAAGATGGTTCATGATGTATTCTATATGCTGAATAACCGTCAGTTTATTACAAACGTGCAGAATGCGATCACCGCGCATCAGAATTGGTTAAATACTCTGAGTAAAATGGTGAAAGCGGAAGAATGTCTCCCGCTCCAGACAGATGATACCAAATGTGCTTTCGGACATTTCTACTATGCTATGTCGCCGCGCAACGGTTTAATCTCCCCGCTCTGGGCAGGACTTGCAGAGAAGCACCGCCGCTTCCACGGCTATGGCAAGAACGTAATTGCCGCAATCAAGGCTCACGATCATATGCGGGCTGAGAGCGAGTATAAACAGGCAGTCAAGCTCTCCGAAGAATTGATCGGCGACTTCAGAAGAATTATTTCCAATGCCGAGGCATTAGAGAAAGAAAATCTTCAGGTATTTGCAGAATAAAAAATCGCCGCTCGGCAGCGACGATTCAGAAAATGCTCCGCTTCTCGAACTCGAAGAAGCGGAGCATTTTTTATGCGATATAAGTCAGGCAAGCTCGAAGCTTATCCGGAAGTTATTTAATTCTTAAAGCTATGAATCGGCGCCGGGATTCTTCCCCCGCGTCCGACAAAAGCGTCACAGGAAAATCTATTGACGGGCATAATCGGCGCGTACCCCAGCAGACCACCAAACTCTACCGTTTCCCCGACTCCTTTACCGATCACAGGAATCAGGCGCACTGCTGTCGTTTTCTGATTCACCATGCCGATCGCCATCTCATCCGCGATAATACCGGATATAGTCGTCGCTTTCGTATCCCCGGGAATTGCAATCATATCAAGACCGACCGAGCAGACGCAGGTCATAGCCTCCAGCTTCTCCAGCGTCAAGGCGCCTGCCCTGACCGCATCGATCATCCCCTGATCCTCACTGACCGGAATAAACGCGCCGCTCAATCCGCCCACATAGGAAGAAGCCATCACACCGCCCTTTTTCACCTGATCATTAAGAAGTGCCAGCGCAGCCGTAGTACCGGGCGCCCCGGCCTGCTCTAATCCGATCTCACACAGAATATCCGCCACGGAATCCCCGATTGCCGGCGTGGGTGCAAGCGACAGGTCTACGATACCAAAAGGTACATTCATTCTCCTGGAAGCCTCCTTAGCCACCAGCTGCCCCACACGTGTCACCTTGAAAGCTGTCTTTTTGATCGTCTCGCACAATACTTCAAAGCTTTCCCCGCGTACCTTCTCCAGAGCATTCTTAACGACACCCGGTCCGCTGACTCCTACGTTAATGATTTTATCGGCTTCTGTTACACCGTGGAATGCTCCCGCCATAAAAGGATTATCGTCCGGCGCATTACAGAATACTACCAGTTTCGCACAGCCGAGAGAATCCGCTTCTTTCGTCGCCTCCGCAGTCTGCAGGATCACTTCCCCCATCAGCTTGACCGCATCCATGTCAATTCCCGTCTTGGTAGAACCGACATTGACGGAACTGCACACCCGCTCTGTCGTAGAAAGTGCCTTTGGTATCGAACGAATCAGCATTTCATCCGCCTCCGTCATTCCTTTCGATACCAGCGCCGAGTATCCGCCGATGAAATTTACGCCTACCTCGTGCGCCGCTTTATCCAGCGTCTGTGCAATAGACACGAAATCCTCCGGCGTCTTACATGCCGATCCGCCAATCAGTGCAATGGGTGTTACGGAGATTCTCTTATTAACGATCGGAATCCCGTACTCATCTGAGATATATTCTCCCGTCGCCACTAAATCCCTGGCGGCATCATAGATCTTATGATAGATTTTCTCGTTGGTCAGCTTCAGATCTGCATCAATACAATCTAACAGACTGATTCCCAGCGTGATTGTCCTGACATCCAGATTCTCCTTCTCTATCATCTCGTTTGTTTCCGCAACTTCAAATATATTGATCATATCTGCTCCTGTCTGCTCCTGCTTATATTATTAGATTCTGTGCATCTGATTAAAGATCTCTTCCTTCTGGCATTTGATGATGACACCAATGCTCTCGCCCAGCTGATCTAATTCCTTCACAATAATTCCAAAGTCTTTATCCGTCTGATTGGTATCAACGATCATCATCATATTAAAATATCCCTGTACGATCGTCTGGGATATATCCAGAATATTGATCCTGTTATCTGCCAGATACGTACATACGCCGGCGATAATACCTACCGTATCCTTGCCTACGACTGTGATAATTGTCTTTTTCATTCCATAAACCTGCCTTTCTCTCATTCCTGCTTCTCTGGTCTTTTCCTTCAAGCCACGTTAACCCTGTATACAATCAATATGTGCTCTGTTTGGTCATATAGTGATCATCTGTGACACTTCACTGCGTTTCGCCACATACATGGGAAAATCATTGCCGCTGTAGGGCACATCCGCCATGGTCACCTCTACCCGTACCGATTCATACGCCAGTTCCGGCAGATTGTTTTCCTGGCTCAGATGTCCCAATACGACCGCCTGCATATGATCGTGCAGGACCCGGCTCAGCAGTCTGCCTGCCGTCTCATTGGAGAGGTGCCCTTTCTCACCCATAATACGCTGCTTCAGGTAATAGGGATACGGTCCCGCCTGGAGCATGTGAACATCATGATTTGCCTCCAGATATAACACATCCAGCCCTTTCAGACACTCCACCGTATACTCGTTATAGCACCCCAGATCCGTGATGACCCCTATCTTCTGTCTGTCATGACTGACCCGGTATGCCACAGACTCCGCCGCATCGTGAGATGTCCGTATCGGGTAGACCGTCACATCCTTTACCCTGCATTTTTCATCTGCTCTGATGTACCGGAACAAATCCTCATCGATCTTTCCGAGCGACCGGGTCTGTCTGACCGCCTCGATCGTCCCTTTCGTTCCGTAGATCGGAACGCCGTATTTCCTTGCCAGAACCCCCAGTCCGCTGATGTGGTCCGCATGTTCATGAGTGATAAAAATCCCGTCTATATCACTCATTTTCAATCCCATCTCCTGTAAGCCCGCCTCGACACGCTTACCGCTTATCCCTGCATCCAGCAGAAGATGCGTCGTGTCGGACCCGACATACACACAGTTTCCGCTGCTCCCACTGGCTATACTGCATAATCTCATAATGTTTGTCTTTTCTTTCTGTATAATGCCATTTAATATATTATGTAAACTAAATCATCCAACACTTCCGGATCAGCGCTTCCAATAAATATCGATCACATCACCACTACGGATCGTCTCCATGTACTGTGCATCCCTTCCGTTCAGTCTGGTCGCGATCCCGCTTCCCTGGGGTTTGGAAAGATCAAACTCAATATACTGGAAAACATCCACAAACACATATTCCTTCTTGCCGGACATATGTATCTGCGTACCGTTTACCGTCACGTGAACCGTACCGTCCGCAGGCTTTTCTGCCATGTCCGCCGGCTGCGGCTGTCCGGCGTTGTTCTCTGCATCCGTTCCTGCCGCTGCGGCTTCTGCCTCCGGTGCTGCATTCTGCTCCTGCGCCGTACCGCCCTCCTGTGCAGCATCCGGCTCTGTATCCGCTTTCCCTGTTTCGGTCCTGTCTGCGCTTTGCTGCTCTGCATCTGCCGCCGGTGCATCCACATGCTCCGCATATGTACCTGTCGTCACCGCTGCTGCCCCGTCTGCCTCCGTGCCTGCCGGCGTCTGCCCCTGTACGATACTGTCTGCCGCCTCAGCGGTGGATGCTGCAAAACCGCCGTCCTGCAGTGCTGCTTCCTTATCGTTCCGGCTGCTGTCCCTGCGTTCTTTACTCTCATAATAGCTGCCGTCATCTTCCGGAAGATCTGCAAAAGAAACCGCCATGCCGTCATTTTCTTCCGCACCTTCTGCTTCCCCTGTTTCGCCTGTTTCCTCTATCTCATCCGGTTCGCTCGCTTCTTCTGCTCTATTTACCTCCTCCGCCGCGCTTCTCTCATATCTGTCACGGTCAGATAACTGCAGTTCTTCCATTGTCCATATCACAGAGAAGTTCTCATACACTCTGGTATCCATATTCGCCAGCTTGTTATTGACGTAGATATTCATTTCCTGATTAATAATCACATCCATAAACTCCGCGACCTGACGCACGGTATAGAAATTCAGGATCTCAATGGTATCGTTCTCCCTGATGCTGTAGTAACCGGACTGCAGTTCACCGTTGACACTGGCAAACTTCGGCAGATCAATCTTTTTGTCATTGACTTCCACGCGCATGGTCGCACCGTACTCCGGCAGTTGATTGATATCCAGCTGCGCTGCCTCTCCTGCCGTAGACTCTTTGACTCTGATCTGATCGTTGGCATGGACAGGTGTATAGATATCCGCCTCTTTTCCGTTGACTGTGATAACCGCAGCCTCTCCGAGCATGCCGCGGGTAATACGCGGCTTCCCGTTCACGATATAATTCAACTCCTTGCCGCGTTTCGGGAATAGGCCGTCATTCGCAAACTCCGCCTGCATCGCTGCATCGACCACCGCGACCTTATTGTTATCGTATATTTTGATCCTCTGATCATTAAAATAAACAAAAATAAAGTTGTTACTCTGCTCGTAGAAGCTCAGGCAGATTCCGATCGGCGTTACCATCAGCGAATCTTTTCTTGCATCCGCCTCCAGAAACTCTATGTTCATCATGACCTCTTCGCCGCGGACCGCAACCCTCTCTCTCTGTATTCCCAGCTTATCTGCCAGCGCCGCGGTATAGCCCGGAAGCATACCGCCGCCGCCTACAACAAATACCGCGCTGACTGATTTATCACCGTTCAGTTCTCTGATCTTGTCCGCCACCTGCTCTGTCATATCTGAAATCGCATCGGCAGTTACTCTCTCGATCTCCTCCGCGGATATTGTCTGAGACAGTCCCATAATGTCTTTATATTCTATTTTCTCTTTGACACCTGTCTCTCTCTTGATCTGCTCTGCAGTAGCAAAATCCACCAGACAATGTTTTGCCACCACCTCCGTAAGACTGTCTCCGGCTATCGGAATCATACCATAGGCAATGATACTGCCGTCTTTTGTAACGGATATATCAGACGTACCCGCACCTACATCCACCAGCGCTATATTCAGCATACGATACATCTCCGGAATCGCTGCCTGGATGGCGGCAATCGGCTCCAGCGTCAGATTCACAACTTCCAGTCCCGCTTCCCCTACCGCTTTATAGAGACCGTCCACTACATCTTCCGGCAGGAATGTCGCGATAATATCCGCCCCGATCGTCTTCGCTTTATGTCCCTCCAGATTCCCCATCGTATAGCCGTTCATATAATAGCGCACCACGGAATATCCTACACAGTAGAATTTCACCTCGGTGTCATTATTTTCCAGGAATTCTTCGTAGGCTCTCTCCACACCCATGGAATCCAGCGCGTAGATATCCTCTCCGTTTACTTCCCGGTCTCCTTCCAGTTCCGTGTCCACTCTGACTGTCACCGTCCGAAGCACACGTCCCGCTGCGGCAATACACACATCCCGAAGCGGTCTGCCGATTTTCTCCTCCAGCTCATTCCTGACTTCGCTGATTGTCTCGCCTACTTTATAGATATCATGGATCTGTCCGTCCAGCATGGCTCTCGTGCCATGCTCTCTGATGCACTGGGTCACCACATAGAATTTACCGCCCACGCGGTACCCTACCGTTCCAACGATACTCCTCGTCCCGATATCTAAACCAAATACTAATTGTCCCGGAAATTTC
This sequence comes from uncultured Lachnospiraceae bacterium, assembly GCA_937920345.1. Classification (GTDB taxonomy): domain Bacteria; phylum Bacillota; class Clostridia; order Lachnospirales; family Lachnospiraceae; genus UBA3282. The sequence continues at coordinate 15,024 of CALGVA010000064.1, read as the reverse complement.
ATCGTTTCTGACACAGGTCTTCCCCCAATTTCTTATCAATCTGTCTGTAGACACTGTCCAGTGTCCCACTGTTATCAATCACCACGGAACATTGTCCGTAAAACGCCTCTTCCGACAGCTGTCCATTCACAATACTGTCGATTTTTTCATCAGAATATCCTCTGGATGCCTTCAGCCGTTCTCTTCTGACCTGCATATCCGTATGGATATACCACAGTTCGTCGACGATCGTCTTGTATCCGTCCTCAATCAGAAGCGCCGCTTCTATAAAGAGATAATCAATCCGGTCGCACGCCCGCTCCTCGGCAATCACTCCGGTAATATATTCTTTCACCGCCGGATGCACGATTGCGTTGATCTGAGAAAGCAGCTTCCCGTCCGCAAAAATTCTCGCCGCCATCTTTGCCCTGTCGATCCTGCCATCCCCTGTCAGTATCGCCGTTCCCAGTATTGATACAATCGGCTGATAGCAGCGTCCGCCCGGCTCTTCCAGCTCATGCGCCACCTGATCCGCTATGATAATGCGGCAGCGCGTATGTTCTTTCAGATAAGACAATATCTGTGACTTTCCTGCTCCGATGCCGCCTGTGATTCCAACTACTTTCATTTCATACCGCCCCTGTACCCTGCTCTGCGTACCTTATAACTTCCTCTTTTCACGCAGTTCCTCTGACGTTTTCCTATTTTGCTTCATACCAGTCGCTTCCCGTATGCATATCGATCTCCAGCGACACGGATAATTCGGCCGCATGCTGCATTTCCTCTTCCAGAATACAGCGCACCTGCGATTCCTCACCGATAAACGTCTCGATCAATAACTCGTCGTGTACCTGCAGAATCATTCTGGACCGCAGATGTTCCCGGTGCAGCCTCTCCCATACGCGGATCATGGCAATCTTCATAATATCCGCTGCCGTCCCCTGAATCGGTGAGTTCATGGCTACCCGTTCCCCGAAAGACCGCTGCATGAAATTGCCCGATGCCAGTTCCGGAATCGGACGCCTGCGTCCGTACATGGTAGTCACGTACCCGTTCTGCTTCGCATGCTCCACCGTGACATCCAGAAATTTCTTCACATCCGGATACGTCTCAAAATACTGCTCGATATACGCCGCGGCCTCTTTCTTGGAAATACTCAGATCCTGACTTAGGCCGAAAGAACTGATACCGTAAACAATACCGAAATTCACTGCTTTGGCATTGCGTCTCTGTAAATCCGTCACCTCTTCAAAAGGCGTATGGAACACCTTGGAAGCTGTGATCCGGTGAATGTCCTCATCCATCTTATACGCCTCGATCAGCTGCCTGTCGCCGGACATATGCGCAAGCACACGAAGTTCAATCTGGGAATAATCCGCATCCACAAACAAATAGCCTTCCATCGGTACAAATACTTTACGGATTCGGCGCCCCAGTTCCATTCTCATTGGTATATTCTGCAGATTCGGCTCTGTCGAACTGATCCTTCCAGTCGCGGTGATGGTCTGGTTAAAGGTAGAATGAATCCTGCCTCCCTCATCAATATAGGCCGCCAGTCCGTCCGCATAAGTGGACTTTAATTTCGTAAGCCCTCTGTATTCCAGAATATCCGACACGATGGGATAGTCCGGTGCCAGCTTTTCCAGGACATCCGCCGCGGTAGAGTAGCCGGTCTTGGTCTTCTTACCGCCCTGTATCCCCATTTTATCAAAAAGAATCTCGCCCAGCTGCTTCGGCGAATTAATATTAAATTCACATCCGGCCTGCGTATAGACAGCCTGTTCCAGTTCCGCGATCCGGCCCGTCAGCGCCTCGCCATACGCTTTTAACGCATCCGGTCTCACCAGCACGCCGTACTGCTCCATATCATAGAGTACCCTCGTGAGCGGCATCTCGATATCATACATCAGTTCGTACATGCCCTGTTCCTGCAGCCGTTCACGCAGAACCGGCGCCGCCGCCAGACACACATAGGCATGAAAACACGCATATTCCATGACCTCCTGCGGCTCCTTTGCATACGCCTCCGCATAAGAAGCCTTGCCGCATACCTGCGCGCGGTCCGGAATCGTAAGCCCCAGATACTCACCGGCAACATTCTCCGCCTCATAATCGTTTTTCAACGGATTAAGCAGGTATGCCGCCAACAGAATATCAAAATACCGTTTGCCGCGGTACGGACGCATCACATCCTCCGGTCCGGCATCCGCCGCGTCCTCCCGCCGTCCGTTGCAGTATTTTCCGAACTGTCCGTATACTTTCTTGATGTCAAAAACAGATACTCTGCATATTTCTTTCGTGATAATCTCACCAATCTTACCCAGAAGATACTGCGCCGTCACCAGTCCCTGACAGGGGATAAAACGGACCGCCTCTTTACCGGACTCCACGCTGAGCGCGACAGCTACACCTACACAGCCTGCGGTCTCCCCTGTGTCCGACAGAATCATCAGCCCGATCTCATGCTGTCCCCCGCTCTCTTCACCCAGACGCCTGCAGTCTGCAAACAGCGCTTCCACCTCCGTCAGTTCTTTGGCCTCAGCAAAGAATGCCGTCTGCCGGTTGTGTACGGTCACATCTTTCTCAAACCGGGAGAGCAGATTCTTAAACTCCAGCTGCTTACACAACACATAAGCTTCTTCCGTATAGAAATTGCCCACTTTCGCATCGTCAAAACAATACTCTATATCACTGTTTACATTGATGGTGGCAAGTGTTCTGGACAACTCCGCCAGTTCTTTGTTATTGATCAGCGATTCCCTGACCGCTTTCTTCGTGATCTCCTCCACATGCGCATAGATATTATCTAAAGAGCCAAACTGCACCATCAGCTCCGTTGCCGTCTTCTCTCCCACCTTAGGTACTCCCGGAATATTATCCGCCGTATCACCCATCAGTGCCTTCAAATCAATAAACTGAATCGGAGTAACCTGGTATTTGGCCTTCACATCCCCGGCATAATAGTCTTCAATCTCCGTTCTGCCGCCCTTTGTCTTCGGAATCCTGATCTTAATATGATCCGTTGCAATCTGCAGCAGATCCCGGTCTCCTGATACCAGAGCAACCTCCATGCCCTCTCTCTCTCCGCGTCGGGCAAGTGTTCCCAGTATATCATCCGCCTCCAGTCCGGCTTTCTCCATAATGCATATGCCCATCGCCTGAAGCATCTGCTTCATCACCGGCACCTGCTCCCGCAGTTCCGTCGGCATCGGCTTTCTCGTACCTTTATATGCATCATATATCTCATGTCGGAAGGTCGGCGCATGTACATCAAATGCCACCGTCAGATAATCCGGCTGCTCCTCCTCCAGAATTTTAAACATAATATTCAGGAACCCGTACACCGCGTTCGTGTGCAGTCCCTGTCCGTTCGTCAGATCGGGCACCCCGTAGAAAGCCCGGTTCAATATGCTGTGTCCATCTATCAATACAAGTTTCTGACTCATCTGTTCCATGCCCTTCCAAGTCGTTCCATATCCGGTATCCCGGATCATTTTCCTGCCGTCTTACCCTTCCATCCGAAATGTTACATACGGAAAACCACACATAATGCGACGATAATCGCCGTCACCACAGCTGCTTCCAGGCACAGTAAAATATACCACAGCATCCGGTGCACGCCGATCCGGTGTTCGGCATCCTCCAGTTTCATGAGAAGTTCTTCCTGTAAGTTGAAATTATTGCCGCCTTCAAGCCGCTCGAGCCCTTCCACAACCAGGAACTGGATCGACAGTTCTTCCTTACATTCCGGACAGTTCTCTATATGTTCCACAAACTCTTCGAGACTGCTGCTATCCAGATCATCCCGCAGGAAAGAAGGTATTTTTTTCTCCGCCTCATTACAGTTCATACCTTGTCACATCTTTCTGTTGTTCATAATCTATTATGCGCCCATACAGATTTTATTATATACCATAAGCATGTCTTTTGAAAAGTCTTATACACTGAAAAATGTTACTCGTATCCGAGTCAAAGGTGCGCGGCAACGAAAAAATACCGTAATGTTTCATCTGCGCTAAACATTACGGTATACTTCAAATCCGTTCTATTTCTTATCTTTGGTGTCGCCTGTTTCGTTCTTTTTATCCTGCCCGTCCGGTTTGTTCTGCTTATCCGGAAGATAGTGTTCTCCGATCGGGGATGTCATCGTACATCTGCCGTCAAAACATGCCCCCTCGTCGATCACAAGTGAACTTGCCGTGATGTTACCGGCAATTTTGCCGGTAGAAAGAAGTTCCAGTTTACCGCTGACCACAATATCACCGTCAACTTTACCGGATATGATAACGCTCTGTGCCGAGATGTTACCCTTAACCTGTCCGTCTGCACTGAGAATCAGCTTCTTACTGCACGTACAGTTACCGTTGATCACACCATCGATCCGTATGGTTTCGGGTGATGTCAGATCACCGTCAAAGACAGTGCCCTCACCAATCAATGTACTCACTTTGGTTTTTGAATCATCCATGTAATTCTCATTTTTACTTTTCCCTAACATAATTATTCCTCTCCTTTATCCTTTTGCCTCAAACACGATCAACGGATCAATCGGCTGCCCTTCAAATATAACCTGATAATCTACCTGCACATTATCTGTATTCACCGCGGCAAGTGCCGTTCCGATTTGAACCTGCTCACCTTCCGCCTGCTTAGCTTCCGCTGCCTGCAAAAACATATAACGCGTCTGATAGCCGTTGCCGTGCTCTATTTCAATGATTAGCGGATAAGTATCATCGGAACCGACCAAGGACACTGTCCCGTCACCCGCCGCAATAATATTGCCTGCTCCCTCCGTGCCAATCGACACATACGGATGTTCCGCCGAATATTTCTCCGCCACGGTTCCCTGCTCCGAATAAGGATATTTGCTGGGAAACGCAGGGTCATCCCCTGTTGCCTGTTCCTGCGGCTCCTGCTCTGCTGCCAGGTTCCCCTTCGCCGCCGCAAGCAGCGCCTTGTTCTCTGATGTCAATGCCTCATTCTGTCTGCTTAAACTCTCCTTCTCTTCCTCCAGTTGCGCTACCATTTTTTCCTGTGTTGAAATCTTCTCAAGAAGTTCCGCCTGAATCTCACTGTCGTCGTTGTTTTCCTTCCTGCTCGTAACACCGACCAAACCCCTGTTTTCCAAACCGGTCCAGTACTGATATATAAGCCATCCGAAGGAAACACACAGAACAACTGCAAAAACCGTAAACAGACGCAGGAAAAAATGTGAAGCATGAAACTGTCTGCTGTTTTGTCCCGTATTGGAAATCAGAAGGATGGAGAAAGATTCCTTGTGCTTATGTTTGCGTGGTTTCATAGAAATCTCCATTCCACCGTCATAATCAACGGCATATACTATAATATGTTATTTCACTTATCCTTTGCCAGACAAAAGCGTCACACAATATATTCAACTCACTGTGCTGCAGCGGTCGTTTCCTCTGCCGCCTCCGGCGCAGGTAACGCTGCTGCAACAGCCGCTGCTACGCCATTCTTATCGACCTCATATGTAATACCGTCTATTTCCACCGTCACATTCTTCTGTAACGCGCCTGTGGCATCGTAGTAATAGGTATTGCCGTCGGGTCTCAGCACCAGCCCGGTCTGCATGACTGCATTCTCATCAAAAAAGTATTCTACACCCTCAATGGTTACATCTTCGCGAAGCGCATGTCCATCCTTGGTGGCCAGAAAATATCTTCCGGACTCATCCTCAAACCAACACCCCTTCTGTACGAATCCGTTCTCATCCAAATGGTACTTCCGGTCTTCCCAATGCGCCCAACAGGAGCGCTGCATTCTATAGTTCGCATAGAACACCTGCCTGTCACCCCGCGGTGCAAAACCGTCCGCGACAATCAGTGAAGCATAATCCTTAAACTGGTAATTCATGTCCACCCTGGTAGGGATACCGGCCACTTTCCCGTGGGAAGTATTCTGCCAGAAAGAGGCTCCTTCGTACTCTAAAGCGTCCGCATACTGCGCGACCCACTTATCATATGGAATATCGCCGATCTTGTTTAAAAACATATTCTTATTGGAGTAGACCACCGGATAATATCCCTGTGCTTCGACTGTGGAACAGAACGTATTTATGATCTCCTGCAGTTGTGCCTGTGACATATTCTTGTGACAGGCATCCTCCACATCATACACGACCGGATAGCTGACCGTATAATTACTCATCCACTGCAATAAAAGATTGGCTTCATTCTGTGCCTGTTCCGCATTTGTTGCATAAGAATACAAATAGACACCCGTCCTGAGCCCGGCAGCATTCGCACCGTTCATGTTCGCATCGAAATAGGGATCTACACCTGAATTGGTGCTGCCTGCTTTGATAAAAGCGAAGCTCACTCCCGAAGACGGGACCTGATTCCAATCGATCGCCAGATTGTGTTTTGATACATCAATTCCTCTGGCAATAGAACTCCCCGCTCCTATCGCCTGTGCCTGACTTACCGGTGTCATGGCGATCACGCCGGCAAGCAGCAGGGTAAACCCCTTTTTACCCAATTTACTCATTTGTTCTCCCCTAAGCTTATCATAAATGTTACAAAAGTATTGCGTTAATTATAAATATATCACATTTTTCACGCTTTGTATATCGTTACTTTTGAGTTTCAGAAAGTTTAGGCAGGAAAATCCCCGTAACAAAGCCCCTGAACGCCGATTTACAAATTTTACAAAATTACTTGCTAATTCGCTGCAATTATGCTATCATATGGTTTGTTTGCTAGACGCGCCGGCGTGTCGGAATGGCAGACGAGGCAGACTCAAAATCTGTTGTGGGCAACCACGTATGGGTTCAAGTCCCATCGCCGGCATTGTGCATGTAGCTGAAATTCTTGTCAGATCGAGAATTTCAGCTTTTTACTTTGCATACATATACTTTGATGATTCGCACTGTTCAGTGCTGTTATATATAAAACGGACTGAAAACTCACTGAAGAGCCCTCAGCCCAATCATTACCACAGAAAAACTGTTTCTGCAGACTTTCTTCACGCACGTAAAACTTCCCTGATCCAGCCGGTAATGCCATCAGGCAGACACTCGTCATAGCAGGTTCCATCCGTATACATCAGATTGCCCTGAATCGGATTAATAATGCAATGCTGCCCCATCTCTATTCCATAATTGATGGAAGAAACCCCCTTGTCCTCATTTCTGACCCATTCCGGAAAGAAACAGGTACAGTTTCTCATATTGCGCAGTTCATTTTCTATCGGTTTTATGCACTCCTCAAACAGCGCCATCTCATCATGACGGCCATGTGCAACAATTAAGTGTATACCCGCTTCATCTATCTGTCTGAGACTCTCTTTCTCAGGCACATAACCGGATGCACAGGGAATACCTCCTTTGAAATAATCACCATAAAGTTCTAACATTCTCCATGTAACATATCCGCCGCTGGAGGCCCCCATAATAAATCTGTCTCCGGTATGATCCGCGTTTTCCTCACAAACCCTGTCATAAATAGCCTTTAAATATGGCAGGTATTCTTCATCCCAGGAACCCACTATGGTATCATCCTCAAGTCTTATTTCATTTGCAAGCGGTACTATAATAAATGCACCGCCGCCCATGGCATCCTGATATGTCTTAGCTGCATACTGCTCCGCCCCGCAGTAACCCACGCACCGGATTCCGTCTATGGAGCAGTTAAGACCATGTATCCACATCAGCACAGGATACCTTCTGTCCGCCGGTGCGCCGCCATGCTTTAGGGGATTATACACAAAATATCTGATATCCCCCTTTTCTTCGCAGGAAAAACTGCATTTATCAAATATGTCCCAGTACTCTCCCATCTTAAATACCGTGTCACAACTGATAAAATCTCCCTCATCCATATCCTCCATCCAGGGCGGTATCGGATGATTGTTCCTTGTTTCTTTCGAAAACTTTGGTAATTTCATTTAGCAGCGCTCCCTTCCGTCTGTCAGACGATCCCGGCTTACGATTTCTCCAGCTTATGATAAATATCGAAACAGTCAAACGTCGCAAAATAATCCTGCGGTGTCTCCGCACGTCTGATTAACTGCACACTGCCGTCCTCTTTCAGCAGCAGCTCCGCCGACTTTAATTTTCCGTTATAGTTGTATCCCATTGCAAACCCGTGCGCGCCGGTATCATGAATCACGAGGTAATCCCCTTTCCCGATCTCCGGCAGCATTCTGTCAATGGCAAACTTGTCGTTATTCTCGCACAGAGAGCCTGTCACATCATATTTGTGATCACAGGCCGCTTCTTCCTTACCCAGCACGGTAATATGATGATATGCACCATACATCGCAGGACGCATCAGATTAACCGCACACGCGTCCACACCAATATATTCTTTATGCGTATGCTTTTCATGAATCGCTTTGGTCACCAGAGCACCGTAAGGTCCCATCATGAAACGTCCCATTTCCGTGTAAATCGCCACATCTCCCATACCGGCAGGCACAAGTACTTCCTCATAGACCTTCCGGACACCCTCACCTATCACACGGATATCATTACCGGTCTGTTCCGGTGTATACGGAATCCCTACACCGCCGGACAGGTTGATAAATTCCAGTTCCACACCAGTCTGCTCTTTGATCTGAACCGCTGCCTCGAAGAGCTGCCTTGCCAGCTCCGGATAATATTCGTTCGTCACCGTATTGCTGGCAAGAAACGCGTGGATGCCAAAATGCTTCACGCCTTTCTCTTTCAGAATCCGATACCCTTCGAACAACTGCTCCGTAGTGAAACCATACTTTGAATCGCCCGGGTTATCCATAATGCCGTTGCTAAGCCGGAACACACCGCCCGGATTATATCTGCAGCTCATGGTCTCCGGCAGTTTTCCCAGGATCTTCTCGACAAATTCAATATGCGTGATATCGTCCAGATTAATAATGCCACCGACTTCTGCACAGTACTTATATTCCTCCGCCGGCGTATCATTCGACGAAAACATGATATCGTGCCCGCTAATGCCCAATGCGTCGCTTAACATTAATTCCGTCATGGACGAACAGTCGCATCCTGCTCCGTACTCATGCAGAATCTGAATCAAAAACGGATTGGGACATGCCTTCACCGCAAAATATTCTTTAAATCCTTTATTCCACGCAAAAGCCTCCTGTACCGCCTTCGCGTTCTCCCTGATTCCTTTTTCATCATAAATATGAAACGGCGTCGGATATGTCTTAACGATCTCCTCCACCTTTTCCTTTGTCACAAACGGTAATTTCTTCATCTTTAGAACATGACTCCTCTCTTAATACTCCGCACCCTGTACAGTGTTTACTTCCACCTGTCTGCTTCAAGATACGACTATATCATAACACTGCAGCACATAATCCGTAAATATGATCGTATGCATATCAGCAATTAATAATCCTGATTAAATCCAAGCGCTGCTTTTGTTCCGCACATGAAGCCGCGCACACTACCTGAAAAGCTTCTATTTCACAGAACACTCTTTCCTATGAAATAGAAATACCTGCACCATATTGCATAGAACAGGTATTTCACAGTCTCTATAAATATCCTCTGCCATTTTATATATTCTCAATCTGCCAGTCAATCGGCGTAACACCATTCGCCTTCAGGAAATCATTACACTGACTGAAGTGTTTACACCCGAAAAAGCCGCGATATGCCGACAACGGACTCGGATGCGGCGCCTTTAAAATCAGATGCTTCGGATTGGTCAGCATGGGAATCTTACTCTGCGCCGGGCGCCCCCACAGCAGATAGACAATCGGACGGTCCTGCGCATTCACAGCCTCAATCACGGCATCGGTAAACTGTTCCCATCCTTTCCCCTGATGGGAGTTTGCCTGATGTGCCCGCACCGTAAGCACTGTATTGAGCAGCAGTACGCCCTGATCCGCCCATTTCTTTAAATAACCGTTGTTCGGAATATAACAGCCCAAATCTTCATGAAGCTCCTGATAAATATTCTGCAGAGACGGCGGTATATCCTTCTGGTCCTGCGGTACGGAGAAACTCATCCCGTGTGCCTGATGCTCATTATGATAAGGGTCCTGCCCCAGGAGCAATACTTTTACCTCCTGTAAAGGTGTAAAATGAAACGCGCTGAAAATCTCCTCAGACGGCGGATAAATCACCTTTGTGCTATATTCCACTTTAATAAAATTGTAGAGATCCCTGTAATATGCCTTATGAAATTCCCCGTCCAGCGCTGCCGCCCAGTCATTACTCAACATTGCCATCGCATGTATCTCCTCTAAGTGCCGTACCCGTTCTCCTTTTTCCCGCCTCAGACCGGTGTCTGCTCTTCTCTTTTCACATTTTATCCATTCAATCAGCCATTCTGCTATGTCATTATAACCGCACAGAAATACCTTTTTCCCTTAAATAACGTTTCAATTCGCAAATTTCCATCTCTTTAAAATGAAACAGCGATGCCGCCAATACCGCCTCTGCTTTGCCCGCGGTGAGTGCCTCGTAGAAATGCTCCATCGTGCCGGCTCCGCCGGATGCAATAACCGGAATCGACACATTCCCCGCAACAGCGCTTGTCAGTTCCAGATCATACCCCTCTTTGGTGCCGTCTCCGTCCATGCTTGTAAGCAGAATCTCGCCCGCTCCCAGACGTTCTGCCTGCACCGCCCACTCCACGGCGTCGATCCCCATATCGATGCGTCCGCCGTTCTTATAGATATTCCAGCCGCTTCCATCCGGACGGCGTTTTGCGTCGATCGCAACCACGACACACTGACTGCCGAACTTATCCGCCGCCTCTGAAATCAGCCGCGGATTCATGATCGCCGCTGAATTAACGGATACCTTATCCGCTCCCTCTCGTAAGATCGCTCTAAAATCCTCTACTGTACGGATTCCGCCGCCTACCGTAAAAGGAATGAACACCTTCTCTGCAACCTTGCGCACCATCTCTACCGCCGTGGCACGTGCATCCGAAGATGCCGTAATATCCAGAAATACAAGTTCATCCGCACCGGATCTGTCGTAGGCCGCACCGACCTCGGCCGGGTCACCCGCATCCTTAAAATTGATAAAATTAACACCTTTTACTACCCTGCCGTTCTTTACATCAAGACAGGGGATGATTCGTTTTGTATGCATTGACCCTCTACAAACCTCCTGCCGGTTTTCCTCTGCCATGCGGGTGCTCCGTGCCCTGATCGTGCACTCCATACTTCCCGCAATATTACATTTGCGATATACTGAGGAAATTTCTCAAAATCGTCATACCCACATCCGAACTTTTCTCCGGATGAAACTGGCAGGCAAACACATTATCCTTTTCCACAGAAGCATGTACATGCACACCGTACTCCGTTGTTGCCGTGACAATCTGCGGCTCCGCCGCCTGCAAATAATAGGAATGAACAAAATATACATATGACTCTTCCGCAATCCCGGCAAACAGTCTGCCGCTGTTTAATAACTTAAGAGAGTTCCATCCGATGTGCGGTATCTTAAGCCCCTGGTCATCCGGAAACCTTACAATCTTCCCCGGCAGGATTCCGAGTCCATCTACCCCTTCGCTCTCCTCACTGCTCTCAAACAATAACTGCAGTCCGAGACAGATTCCGAGAAACGGGGTGCCACGGCCGGCAACCTCCTGAATCACTTCGGCCAGCCCGTACTGATGAATTTTACCCATCGCATCTCCAAACGCGCCGACACCCGGCAGAATAACCCGTTCCGCCGAAAGAATCTCATTCCGGTCTCTTGTAACTATGACATTCTCTCCCAATGTCAGTATTGCTTTTTCAACGCTCTTAATATTACCGGCATCATAATCAATAATCGCTACCATTACTTCATGATCCCCTTGAATCGGGCATTTTTCAGCGCTTTTGACAATTTTTTGTCCGCAGTTTATGCCCTTTTTTGTTACATTTCATTATGTCTTGTTACGGTTCATTTTGCAATCTAATTCGTAAATAATTCGTATGTAAAAGTTTTTACGAATTAGCAATTCTGCCCGCCACTGCATTGATTTCAGCTAATTGCAGTTCGTTGGGCTTTGCGTCTACATAGTGATTCATAGTCGTGGTAATATTGCCGTGACCCAAAATCGACTGCAAAGTTTTTGGTGGTAACCCCTGCATATTGGTTGCGAATGTGTGTCTGCATATATGCGGTTCAAACTTGCGAATCGGACTCAATGGATTTGCCTGATTATATCTTTTGATACAATTTTGCAAATATTCTTCAACATGACTGCGGATAATGGTTTTTCGACTTCTCGTAGCAAGAAATACAAATCCTTCATACGCCTTACCACGTTCGTCATAACATACGGGTTCTATGTCTCCTTTGAGATACCTTTTTGCCAAAACGGCCTCAAAACATTTTCTAACGCCCGTCGTCATCGGAATATACCGCACTCCGTTCGATGTCTTTGGTTTCAAAACAACATGCTTATGGTTAATGGACTGCAACTGCTTTTCCACCTTTATCAGACAATTATCCAGATCTATATTGTCTATTGTTAAACCACATAACTCTGATGCCCGTAATCCTGTCCAAAACAGAATATACATCATCTCGTAACAATGTGCACTGTGGGAATCCTTTGAACAAAAATCAAGAAAATTATTCATATCTTCAATCGGAATGGCTTCCATCGATTTGCTGTCGCTTCGATCTGTAGCAATTCGTCTGAATGGATTTTTCACAATGTAATCATAGTCCACAGCATATTCAAATGCCCGCTTGATCAGGCTGATCTGGCTTTGTATAGATGAACCGCGATATTTTTTCTTCATATCCGAAAGCCATTCTTCGCAGTGTTCAGGTCTTATTTTCCCGATTTCCATATAACCAAGCTTATACTGTTTTAAACTATTAACGGTCACATTGTATCCGATTTTGGTATTATGACTCAGTTCTTTCCTATTATATAGGTATTCAAGATATTTTCCCACCACTTCAAGTAATGTAAACCTTGCCCCATCAATATCAATGTTCTTTGCAAGAAGACCGTTTATCTCCGCCTCTTTCTCCCGCAAACTCTGCCCGGACTTTTTCCCTTTGGGAGTCTGATCCGTGGGTTCCAACCTGTAAGAACTCACAACGCGATTTTTTCCAAATACATCTTTGTACCGATACTCGTACCTCTTTGTTTTCGGATTGAAAAATTCGTTTTCATGCAATTTCTTTCTTGTAGGTTTGTTTTTATCACCTGATGTCTTGTTTGCCATGCTCTCAGCCCTCCATTATGAAGCGCCTCGAATGCATAGTTATCATAGCACATCAGAGGCACTTTGTCGATAATTTATATCGCCTGCACTTTGTTTAAATACTCTTCAAAAGGTTTTCTTTTGATTTTGATTACTCGTCCAAGCGTCAAGTGATATTTACAATCGTAGTCCTCACCAATAATTTTGCGTAAACGATGCTGTCCGATCCCAAACAAATGTGACGCTTCTGCAACCGAAAGCAATACCTTTTCCTGCATTTTTATCACCTCCATCTCATTTCGGATTTATAATAACTAACATCGTCGTAACCCCTATACGGAAAAATTAAAATACTTTGTAAAAGATGCGGAAACAGCATATAAATCAACTGCCCCGCATCCCATTATTCCTCGCAAATTCAGGATACCCTCCGATACTTAATTCCGCCTTTAATTATACTTCCGTTCCCGTCCCGAATATTCTGCCCGGACGAGTCCGAAACCTCTTCCTCCAAAATAAACTCTATTGGGCATCCGGACAGCATCGTTCCTATAATAATTGCGCCGTCAGCTCTATGCGCCCTGTACCCCTTAAGCAGGGTTTCTTCGGTAACCGTGTCGCCTGTCAGATCAACCAACGTTTCACCGCCGTAGACAACTTTATTTACAGCCATCTAATCACCCCGCAATCGTTACCGTTGTACCTCCTGCCGAGTTAGCAGATTCGACGTAGGCAATAGGGTTTATCACAACCTGGGACAGATAATCAACTCCATCGTCAGGAAGAATTGTCTGCTTTACCGTAGAAGGTGTTGCTGTCTTTGCCTGCGCTGTAACGTCCGAAGAAGGTTCACAGTCACCCTCTACTCCCAGAACGTTGACGCCTTTCTTGATATTGCCAGGAATAATCTTAGCCTTTTCCGTATCATCAAGCTGCACGGTTCCTGAGCCGTCGTGATAACCGATTGGAATCGTATAGACCGAATCTTTGCTTGTAATCGCCTCAGAAACGGCTCCATTGTTCTTCATGGTGCCAGAAACTTTCTTACCTCTTGCATATGATGTCTGCCCTTCAAGTATCTCGGCTGCGGTTGCAGTAGCGTCCGTAGAATCCACATCAAACGGACAAGTTCCTTCGATCACTTCACCGCTCTTATCATGAGCAGTATACCCGACCAGCAATTTATCTTTCGTAACGCTGTCGCCAGTCAGATCAATCAAAGTCTTACCGTCGTAAATTACTTTATTTATCGCCATTGCCGTCCACCTCCTTTGCAATATAAACGGTCGTGCCGTTGAACTCGTTGCTGGTTTCCCAATAGGGAACCTCCGTGACCAGAATATCTTCCTTCAGTACCTTATTTGCCGTGTTTAGGATCTGAGAACCGGACGCCCTGGGAACTACCTTATAATCTCCGGAGTAGACGTCATATTCCTTTGTTACACAGATTGACCCACTTAGACTCTCACCGCCCGAAAGAGTACCACGCAGAACTGATTTGCCCGACATTTTTCCGTTTAACGAATCCAGCGCCTGTATACCGCTCATATCAGCACACCTCCTCCGTTATTTTGATTTTAGAGGTAGTGATGAAAGTGTCCACTTCTCCGGATGCCTTCGTTAATTGGACGTCATACACATAGGTTCCAAAAGCAAGGTCTTTCGTATCTTCTGGGTCCAGAACCAATCTCAACGTATCAATCGGAATGTCTTTTATCAGCAAAGTATCCTCGTCCGTATATTTGGCTTTCATTGCAAAGCGAACGGAATCTCCTTCAGACGGTACATACGGATCTCCATTTGAATCGGTAATGGAAATCTGAGCCATGAAAGTATCGCCCCGCGTAAGAGTAATGGTTGTTCCGGAAACCTTATAGCTCATAGCTCTCCTCCATTTCT
>CALGVA010000063.1 GCA_937920345.1 uncultured Lachnospiraceae bacterium | reverse complement strand
CCTATGACCCTCTGCTTGTAAGGCAGATGCTCTCCCAGCTGAGCTAAGACCCCATTTATATGCGGGTCACTCACGCAACCCGCTTTGCTAGTATACAATTTCTTATGACTGCTTGTCAAGTATTTTCGGAAAAAACTTACAAAAAATTAAGCTTCATTATCATTACGGGATTTGTCTCACGGAACCGGATAAGCGAATTGCCTGTACTTCACGCAATTTACTCCGCCGAAAGAATCTCCTCCGCCATGTCTAACAGTTCATCCGCGCTCAAGTTAAGATCCGCCCCGGAGAGATTATAGGCTACACCATCCTTCTCCCAGCTTACAATCTGCACCTGCTCAATGCGATACCAATCGTCTGCCGCCGATAAGAGATCACTCTCGTCTCCCGCAAAGCCCTCGCCGATCACTGCTGTAATACCATCCTCCGAAACAATAAATTCTCCTGTCTTTAACTCGTACGAACCGTTCTGTTCACAATCTCCTTTGACGGTTACCGACATTTCCTCCTCCGGCTTCCCCTGCACCGACACTGACTGATAAATAAAATTATAATCGTCTCTCTGCTCATTGCGCTTATCTTCCTCTGTCATCTCATAGGAAACCGGCACGATTTTATTCGTATATTCGTCATACCGCAGTGTAATGTCTCCACATGTCCGTACAGTATCCGGCTGTTTGGGTTTCATACCCCCCATGCCGTCATCCACTTTTTCATTTACATTGAGGTCGATCATATTTCCGTCTTTCCGGTATCTGATATCCATCGTCGGAATGCTGTAGAGCCTGCCTGTTTCTTCGGTATAAGCGTCGATACTCTCAACGCTCACGCCGTCGAATGCATAGCCGTTGGCAAACCGCTCCACGCTGTTCACCGCAAAGCCCAGCTCTTTTTCGGCCTTGTCCATATCCCGGTAGTCTGTATACGCCGGCTCTGTGGCGCTGCTGCTTACAAAATAAGATGCACCGCCGGCAAACACGGCACCGCCTGACACAAGCAGACATGCTGCCGCCACACCGATACATAATTTCTTAACACTCATATGCTTCATAGAATTGTCCTCCTGCCCATTGCAGATCGTTTCATCGATTCTGCGCTTTAACTCTTCCGAAGCTGAAATGCCGCCGCATGATTTATGCAAAGCTGCTTTTACAGTACTGTCAAAATCCTGTTCCGTACGCATATAAACCCTCCTCGTTCACCTTTCCGGTTACCATACCATGCTGTCGCTCAATTCTCCGTTGCCGCATACACTTCACTGACCCGGTCCTGCAGTGTTACCTTGAGCCGCCGTCTGGCGGTATACAGCCTGGATTTCACCGTTCCCTCCAGCACTCCGAGCGCCGCCGCGATCTCTTTTACGGAAAGAGAATCATAATAGTATAATACCACCACCGTCCGGAGTTTCACCGGCAGGCTTCTGACTGCAGCCGCGATCATCTCAGCCTCCTGTGTCTGTATGATCTGATCCAGAGAAGAGAGATCCTCCGTCACTTTCATTCTGTCCGCCACGCAGTCATCGGGAATCTCCCGCCTGCTTTTCTTCGCCATGCGGTAGGCTGTTCTTACCAGAATCTGCATCATCCACGGCTTAAATCCGCTGTCGCTGTGCAGTTCACGGGCGTGCAGCCAGACTTTCACAAAAGTCTCCTGTACCACGTCCTCACTGTCCATTGGATTGCCTGTGATCAGATATGCCGTGCGAATCGCCATATTCTTATACTTTTCATACAGCTTGTCAAAAGCCTCTCTGCTGCCTTCCCGCAGCTGGGCCGCCAGAATTTCTTCTTCCAAAGTATCTTCTCCTCTGTTCTTTTCGGTGCACCTGCTAATAAGAGTCCGCGTGCGGGAATCTGGTTCATTTTTTCTTTTAAAAATTTTCTTCCAGTCCTGTACCGGCATGTTACATACAATATAACACGACATGAATGGAGCGTGTAAACTGGCCAGAATAAAACTGATTCATGCCGGATACCGGGCAAAACGGGGCAGCTGCTTTATGATCGTACAAAGGGTTTCTGTGTGTCGGGATGGCGGGGCAGGATTATTTACAATCCAAGGGGCGCATAATTGGGAACATTACAGTATCACGGATATTGTCTGTTCCCATAAGCACCTGCAACACTCTGTCGATCCCCATACCCCAGCCAGAAACAGGGGGCATACCGTACTCCATTGCATTTACATAGTCCTCATCCATCACCATTGCTTCTTCATCACCGTTTGCGTTGCAACGAGCCTGTTCCATAAGACGGTCACGCTGTTCAACGGGATTAACCAATTCAGAGTAAGCATTGATAATTTCCGCACCATTGATAATCAACTGAAAACGGTCAGACAGTTCGGGGTTATGATCGTTTGCCCTTGCCAGCGGCGAAAGGTCGGTTGGATGTGCAATCAGGAACGTTGGCGCAATCAGCTTTGGACGGCTGACTTTTTTATAAAGTAAATCAATCAAACTGCCACGCCCCAACTTGTAGGGGTCGGTCGCAGAAGCAAGGTCGATATGTTGTTCTTCAATCTTTTCAAGTAATTCTTCTGCTGTCTTGTAACCTTCAATATCAATACCGCAGTCCCGAAGAATGAGGTCGCGAAAAGTAACTGCTTCCCATTCAGAAGCAAAATTGATAGTGTTTCCGTTAACTACGATTTCAGGAGTTCCCCAAATCTTCGTGACTACAGTTATCAGCATATTCTGTAAAAATTTCATATTATCACTATAATTATAGTAAGCACAGTAACCTTCAAGCATTGTAAAATCTTGTAAGTGTGTTGCATCCATACCTTCGTTCCTAAAACAGCGGGCAAATTCAAAAACTTTGGTAAAACCTCCCACAATCGCCCGCTTTAAATAGGTTTCAGGAGCAATTCGCAAATAAACATCCATATCCAACGCGTTATGATGAGAAATGAACGGTCTTGCTGTTGCACCAGATGGATGGTCTATTAAAACAGGAGTTTCTATTTCAATATAGCCATTCTCCTCAAGATAGTGGCGAATTTCCGTTATAAAGCGACACTTTTTCAAAAACCGCTCTTTGGTTTCATCATTCATACACAAATCAAGATAACGCTGACGATAGCAAATTTCCGTATCTTGAATACCGTGGAACTTTTCAGGAAGAGGGCGCAAAGACTTTCCAAGGAAGAAAATCTGTTTCGCCCGGATTGTCTTTTCTCCCGTTTGCGTCGTGAACATTTCACCTTCAACACCAAAGAAGTCACCAAGGTCAAATCCCTTTTTGAAAAATTCATAGGCTTCTTCTCCTACGACATCTTTCTTTACTGCAATTTGCATTTTGCCCTCAATGTCAGCAATTGTTAAAAATGACAGCTTTCCCATTTTACGCATAGACATGATACGGCCTGCAGCCCGAACACCGTCTACACCGTCCGGCAAATCTCCGACTTCATACAATTCGTGAGTTCTTTCAAAGCGTTCAGGATAGGGATTGGTAATATCCCTTACATACTCCAGCTTTGTAAGTCTTGCTTCTACTAATACATTTTCGCTCATAATTCACACATCCTTTCGTTTTTTTATCGGGACATGGATATTTTTGAGCACAAAAAATCCCGTCCCTGTTTCCAAGGACGGGATGATATAACCCGTGGTACCACCTTAGTTCGCCTATGCTTCACAACACAAGCCTTTATAAGTACGGATGTCTCCTGTGCCATTCTCATAGTTGAAAAAGTACGGATAAAACATCGATACTCCTGCGCTGTAATGGGCACTCCCATCATAATCTCAACACACAAAAATGCGTGTAGTCGGTATGCAGCTCCAAGGCTTTGTTCGCTTCTGTTTCCAGAACTCTGATTACTCAGAATATCCTTCCATGTATCCCTTTGCAGCTAACGGGACTCTCTGTAACATTTTCAGATACCTACTGTCACTCTTCATCGCTTTTAATATTGAATTTGCTATACTGTAACATAGTTTTTTAAAAAAAGCAACAGGAAATGATATGCTTGTCCATTCCATAAACTTCTGATCCTATATCAAGATTCCGCTTGTCCAGACGAAAGATGATTTCGGAAACACTGCCAGATACAGCATTTCCGTTATTATACGGAATACCTACCGGCCCCGCCCGGACAAAACCGCAGTATCTATGAACTCTACATCCTCTCCGGCGCCGAAAAACCAAGCAGGTCAATGCATACTTCCAGAACGTCCCTGGTCAGCATCAGCAGTGCGATCCACCCGGACTTCTTCTGCCCGTCCTCTTCTGTAAGGATCTTGGTCTCGTGATAGAAATGGTTAAATGCGTTGGCCAGATCATAAATATATGCGCAGATCCTGTGGGGTGCGATCTCCTCACAGGCCGCTTCCATCATGGCGTTAAACTTTGCCACTTCCAGCATCAGGCTCTTTTCGGATGCATTCACAGCCTCATTTATGACTATATCAGTCAATGTACCTCCCTGCTCCGTATACTTACCCAGAATTGACTTGATCCGTACAATCGTATAGAGGATATACGGACCGGTATCTCCCTCGAAAGAAGTAAACCTGTCCATATCAAATATATAATCTTTGGAAGCCTGATTGGACAGATCACCGTACTTGATCGCCGCAAGCCCGACGGTCTTCGCCGTCTCGCGGGCCTCCGCCATGTCCACCTCATAGCCCTTGGTTCCGGCATTTTCCTGAATCTTGCGGATCATTTCTTCATTGATCTCACGAATCAGGTTTTCCAGACGCATCACGCCGCCTTCTCTTGTCTTAAAAGGCTTACCGTCCTTGCCGTTCATGGTTCCGAAACCGATATGCACAAGCTCCGTAGCCTCATCGACCAATCCGGTCTTCCGTGCACAGCGGAACACCTGCTCGAAATAAAGTTCCTGCCTTTTATCTGTCAGATAAATCATCTTGTCAGGATGGTAATGCTCCATCCGGTCCATGATGGTAGCCAGATCGGTCGTATTATAGAGGGACGCACCGTCTGATTTCAGGATCATACAGGGCGGCACCTCCCTGGTGTCAGTCTCTTTCTTCACGTCCACCACCAATGCGCCGTCACTTTCATAGGCATAGCCGCCTTTCTTCATCTCTTCCACCATGCCGGGAATAATATCATGCACATCGGACTCGCCTTTCCAAAGGTCGAAATCCACATTCAGATTCTCATAATTCTTCTTTAAATCGGCCACGGACACATTGATAATATGTTTCCACAGCGCGCGGTAACCGCGGACGCCGCTCTGCAATTTGAAAGTGGCCTCCATCGCATCCGCTTTGTACGCCTCATCCTCTTTAGACTTAGCGCTGGCCGCCGGATAGATTTCTTCCAGCTCTGAAATGGTAAAAGGCGCCTCCGCCGGATATTCTCCCTCGTAAGTCTCATCAAAATAGACCAGATCAGGCTGTCTCTTCTGCAGTTCCGTAATAATCAGGCCCATCTGCAGTCCCCAGTCTCCCAGGTGAATATCACCGATAATATCATGCCCCGCATACCGGCAGATTCTCTTAATGCTCTCACCTATGATCGCGGAACGCAGATGTCCTACATGAAGCGGCTTCGCCACATTTGGACCGCCGTAGTCAATAATGATCTTTTTCACCTGTTCCGGCTTCTGCAGACCGAATTTCTCTGCAGTACGCATTTCCCGCAGATAATCCCGCACAAAGGACTCCTTCACTTTCATATTCAGGAAACCCGGCGCCACTGCAGCCACCTCCGAAAGCACGTCGCTCTCGTTAAGCTTCTCTGCCACTTCCTGGGCGATCATAAGAGGCGCCTTATGGTATTTCTTCGCACCGGCCATGGCGCCGTTACACTGATACTCGCAAAGATCCGGCCTGTTGGACAGGGTGACCCTTCCCAGTTCCGCGTCGTAGCCTGCCGCCTCGAATGCTTTTTTCATTTCTTCTGAAATCAAATCTAATATTTTCTGCATTGTTTATGTGTCCTTTCCTGAAAGTAAATTTGCGAAGCAAATTTACTTTACGAGATTCGCTCCGCGAACTCGAATTTGCGGGAGTGCTTCCTTTGCGAGATTCGCTCCGCGAACTCGAATTTGCGGGAATACTTCCTTTGCGAGATTCGCTCCGCGAACTCGAATTTGCGGGAGTATTTGCCTTGCGAGATTCGCTCCGCGAACTCGTTTATAACATCTGCTTCAGTAACCGTTCCATATTTTCCCGGTGCGGCGTGATGATTTCAAGATCCACTTCCGGGTGGGCATCCACATATGCTGTGAGCATGTCCATGAGATTATCCTTTGATTTCATATAATCATCGATAATCACTTCATCGCTGAAGCCAAGCCTTTTCAAAATAATCGCGGATACGACGCCGGTACGGTCTTTCCCTGCCGTACAGAAATACATCACACCGGACTTCGCGTTCATGATGGTATCAATGATCCTGTCCATCTGTTCATCTGCCATCTGCCGGTATACCGTATGCAAATGTTCCAGTGATTTGGGCGTATCACCACCGCCTGTAACCGGAAGATGATAATATTGAAACCCGTCCTGTCCTTTCAGACAACATGGGGTTTCGGCAGCTTCCTCCTCCGACCTCAGATCCACGAGTGTTGTTACATGATGCTCCAGCAGCCACTGGATCTCCTGCCCGGTCAGCATCTTTGGAACATCGCTTCTGATATACCGCACTTCGCCCGTCGGCAGCACACGCGTATTTCTTGTAGATTGCAATAAGGAACTCATGCGGATACCCTCCTCATAAAATCTGCTGTAATAAGCAATGCATATTTTACCATAATTCATTTCAAATGTCATTAAAAAGAATTTTGTGCCCTAAACGGTAAGCGGTTCACCTTTTGCCAAATCTTTGCATTTGAGAACTTCCTGTATTCGGAGGTGATACATAATGGAAAATACGCGAAAGGTACAAGATATGATGTTCGAAACAGTCCTGGGAATTGTTGGTATTATAGTGACAATGATCAGCATTATTGTTACTTTGATCAGTATACAGCAATCCTGCGGGAAACAAAGACATCAAAAAAGCAACCGCACCAGCCAAAAGTGATGGTTGCTTTTCTGATTAGCAACTATTAACCAAGGTGAACCGTTTGCTTTACAGCCAGCACCTTTTATGAGATAATTATAGCAATTATTTTCATAATGTCAACTATTTTTCGCAAAATCGCGCAAAAAAAACTGTTATAAGGAGTATTCACTATGAAAAATATTCTCATCACAGGCGGAACTGTCTTCGTCAGCCGCTATGCCGCGGTATATTATGCACAAAAGGGATACCGCGTGTTTGTCTTAAATCGTAACACAAGACCTCAGCCCGAAGGTGTCACACTGATCGAAGGAGACAGGCACGACCCTGGTGACAAACTGAAGGCTTACCACTTCGATGCAGTTCTTGATATTACGGCCTACAATGCAGTTGACATCAACTGCCTGCTTGACGCTGTCGGGAGTTATGACGATTATATCCTGATCAGTTCCGGCGCCGTCTACTCGGAGCAGAGCCCGCTGCCTTTCTCCGAACAGACACCCCTGATACAGAATAAGTTCTGGGGAACCTACGGCACCGACAAGGCAGCTGCGGAGCAGGCACTGCTAAGCCGGAATCCCGACGCCTATATTCTGCGTCCGCCCTATCTGTACGGCCCTATGAACAATGTCTACCGGGAGAGTTTTGTCTTTGACTGCGCCCTGCAAAACAGGAAATTCTACCTTCCCGGAGACGGAAAGATGGAACTGCAGTTTTTCCATATTTATGACTTGTGTCGGTTTATGGATGTCATTTTAGAAAAAAGACCTGCCCGGCATATCTTTAACGTTGGAAATCCTGATATGATATCCATCCGTGACTGGGTCTCCCTGTGCTACCGGACAGCCGGAAAAGAGGCGGAATTTGCCCATGTAAGCGACGGGACCGAACAGAGGAGCTACTTCTGCTTTTACGATTACGAATATCGCCTGGATGTAACAGAGCAGACAAAACTGCTGCCTGAGACGAAGCCGCTTGCAGAAGGTCTGAAAGAGGCTTTTGACTGGTATATCAAACATCCTGACCTCGTAAACCGTAAAAATTATATAGAATATATTGATTCCGTTTTCAAAGAGCGCTCATAGCCTGTATCTGAATATCTGGTCTATGTGCCGCCTTTCAGAATCTTTCTCAGGATCTGCGGGAGTACACACACCCGCAATAATCCTGTCTGTACAGACCATATTCTTTCGACAGTTCAATGGACCGCTTATAACCGTCTCTCTTCTTGAAATCCGAGGGCAGCCACGCCACACCGTATTCCTGCGAAAGCCGCTCCCCGATCTCGTTCAGCTTGACGGCATTCTTAAGCGGGCTGATGGACAGTGTGGTAGTAAAATAATCATAATGTCCTGCACTGGCGCGCTTCGCCGTCTCGCCAAGTCTCAGCGCATAACAGGCAAAACACCGCTCGCCGCCCTCCGGGCACTGCTCTAAGCCTCTTGCCGTGCCAAAGAAGCGTTCCGGCTCATAATCACCCTCTATGACTTCGATCAGATAGCCCCGCCGCTCCGGCCCTGAAGCCACTGCAGTTGTCCTCTCCTGCTCCATCGGTTCAGACAGATATGCCACTGCACCTTCCGCCTGCTCCCGCAGTTTGGCATTATATGCCTCAATCAGCCGCTTCTGCTCGGCCACCCGCTTACGATACTCCTCGTCCTCAGTGATATTTGGATTATAATAAAATACCGTGATCCGAAAATAGTTCCGCAGATATTCCAGCACATAGCTGCTGCAAGGCGCACAACAACTGTGAAGCAGGAGCCTCGGCGCATAGTCTTCCACGAAATCCTCCCGCCGTCCCGTCTGCTGTTTTGCTATACGATCTATGATTTTATCCAGTTCCTTCTGATAATTTCTGTTGTTCATAAAATTCCTGCTGCAAAACCAATTCTTTGCAATCCCCTAAATGATGCTTCTCGATTCTGCCCATTATAAAGAATACTCTACACTTCCATGATTTGCTGAAGACTGCCGCTAAGGTATCTGAACACACCGAAGCTTCCCGCGTCTGGCAATACCCGCAATATCAATCAACGTCATCTCTGCCTCGGATGCCGCATTTTCCAGGCTGGATACCAGTGCCGCGGCAGTGTCCATGGCCGTGATACAGTTGACGCCGGTCTCAATCGCCGTCCTGCGGATCAGGAAACCGTCTCTGCTCCTGTCCCGTCCCTGTGTGGGCGTATCGATCACCAGGTCGATTTTATGTCCCAGAATCAGATCCATCACCGTAGGGGATTCCTGCTGAATTTTATTGACTTTTCTCGCTTTGACACCCGCCTCATTTAACGCCGCCGCCGTACTCCTCGTCGCATAGATAATGTAGCCCAGCTTCTGGAAGCGGCGCGCCACTTCGATTGCCTCTCCTTTATCCGCATCCTTGACGGTAATGATCATCTGCTTATGCTTCGGCAGATTGACACCGGCGCCAAGAAATGCTTTATAAAGCGCCTCATTAAAGGTCTTCGCAATACCGAGACATTCTCCGGTAGACTTCATCTCCGGCCCCAGGCTGATCTCCGCGCCGCGAATCTTTTCAAAAGAGAATACCGGCATCTTCACGGCGTAATAATCCGCCGCCGGCTGTAAGCCCGGCTCATAGCCCAGATCACGGATCTTCTTACCGATTATCACTTCCGTCGCCAGATCGACGATCGGAATTCCCGTTACCTTGCTGATATACGGCACGGTGCGGGAAGACCTGGGATTCACCTCGATCACGTACACTTCATCGCCCATGGCTATGAACTGAATATTAATCAAACCAATGACATGCAGCGCTTTCGCCAGCCTTCTGGAATACTCCGCAATGGTTTCTTTTACCTTTTCGCTGACGGTGGGCGCCGGGTAAACGGAGATACTGTCGCCCGAATGCACGCCCGTCCGCTCGATATGCTCCATAATGCCCGGAATCAGAATATCCGTGCCGTCGCACACCGCATCCACCTCAAGCTCTTTTCCCTGTAAATATTTATCCACCAGGATCGGGTGCTCCTGCTCATAGCGATTGATCACCGCCATAAATTCCTCGATTTCCTGATCGGACAGCGCGATCTGCATCCCCTGACCGCCCAGCACGTAGGAAGGACGCACAAGTACCGGATAACCCAGCCTGTTTGCCACCGCTTTCGCTTCTTCCGCCGTGTACACCGTACCGCCCGCAGCCCTGGGAATCTCCGTTTCTTCCAGAATCTGGTCAAAAAGCTCCCGATCCTCGGCGGCATCCACGTCTTCCGCTTTCGTTCCCAGAATCGGCACACCCATCTTCATCAGGCTCTCCGTCAGCTTGATGGCCGTCTGTCCGCCAAACTGCACCACTGCGCCGTCCGGTTTCTCCACGTTGACGATATTCTCCACGTCCTCCGGCGTCAACGGCTCAAAATAAAGTTTGTCCGCAATATCAAAATCGGTGCTGACTGTCTCCGGGTTGTTGTTGATGATAATTGTTTCATAGCCCTCTTTGGCAAAAGCCCATGTGGCGTGCACGGAACAATAATCGAACTCGATTCCCTGCCCGATGCGGATCGGTCCGGAACCGAGCACCAGCACCTTTTTCTTCGGATGAGTCTCCACGACTTCCGTCTCGGAACCGAATACGGAATAATAATAAGGCGTACTCGCCGCGAACTCTGCCGCGCAGGTATCCACCATCTTAAATGCCGCCACGATGCCGTTATCATAGCGCATTTTCTTAATTTCTTCTTCTGTCCTGCCTGTCAGCCGGGCAATCACCGTATCGGGAAATTCAAGCCTTTTAGCCTCTTTTAACAATTCTACCGTCAACGGTCTCTGTTCCAGCGCCGTCTCCATCTCCGTCAGAATCGCAATCTTATCAATAAACCAGTGGTCCACCATGGTAATCTCATGAATCGTATCATAAGAAATGCCTTTGCGGATTGCCTCCGCAATGATATAGATTCTCTGGTCATCCACAATTTTCATGCGTTCCTTTAACTCTTCCACACTAAGCGCCGAGAAATCATAGCTGCGCAGACAGTCCACATGCTGTTCCAGCGAGCGGATTGCCTTCATCAGCGCGCCCTCGAAGTTGTTAGCGATGCTCATGACTTCGCCCGTGGCCTTCATCTGTGTCGTCAAAGTACGTTTTGCCGTTATAAACTTATCGAAAGGCAGCCTCGGAATCTTTACCACACAGTAATCCAGTGTCGGCTCAAAGCTGGCGTAAGTCTTACCGGTAATGGCATTCTGAATCTCATCTAACGTGTAGCCGAGCGCAATCTTCGCCGCGACCTTCGCGATCGGATAGCCCGTCGCTTTAGAAGCCAGCGCAGAAGAACGGCTCACACGCGGGTTTACCTCGATCACACAGTACTCGAAACTGGTGGGGTGCAGCGCAAACTGCACGTTACAGCCGCCCGTAATCCCCAGTTCGTTGATGATGTTGAGCGCCGAACTCCGAAGCATCTGGTATTCTTTATCGCCCAGTGTCTGTGAGGGCGCTACCACGATACTGTCGCCCGTGTGCACGCCTACCGGGTCGATATTTTCCATATTACAAACGGTGATACAGTTGCCAGCACTGTCACGCATCACCTCGTATTCAATCTCTTTCCATCCGGCGATGCAGCGCTCCACCAGAACCTGTCCCACCCGTGAAAGCCGCAGCCCGTTGGCCAGTATCTCCTCCAGTTCCATCTGATTATGGGCAATGCCGCCGCCGGAGCCGCCCAGCGTATAGGCCGGACGAAGCACGACGGGATAGCCTATTTTATTCGCGAATGCAACGCCGTCCTCGATATTTTCCACGACGAGGGAGGGTGCACAAGGTTCCCCGATCTTCTCCATCGTCTCCTTGAACTCCAGCCGGTCTTCCGCCTTCTTAATGGTCCTGGCCGTGGTGCCGAGAAGTGTAACGCCGTGCGCTGCCAGAAAGCCGGACTCATCCAGTTCCATGCCGAGATTTAAGCCCGCCTGTCCGCCCATATTGGGCAAAAGGCTGTCAGGTTTCTCTTTCATGATAATTTGTTCTAATACCTTCGTCGTCAACGGCTCAATATATACTTTGTCCGCGATATCACCGTCAGTCATGATCGTCGCCGGATTGGAGTTGACCAGAATAACTTCCATGCCTTCTTCTTTTAAAGAACGGCACGCCTGTGTACCGGCATAGTCAAACTCCGCCGCCTGTCCGATCACAATCGGACCCGAACCTATTACTAAAACACTTTTTACGTTTGGATTTTTTGGCATTATATTCTCCATTCCGGAGCGTTTTCACGACAAGTGGCATGACTTTGCTAACGCAAAGTCGCAAATCTCAAATTTGCAAACTTTGTTTACAAAGTTTTGCCATACAGACAAATTTATGACGCTCCTGCATAAATCTGCTGTCTGAACTTGTTCAGACGGAGGAAATCAACACATCAGTGTGGTTCCTCACACAGTCCTCCGTTTCGCATCATAGAAATAAACCGGTCGAACAACTCCCCGGAGTCCTGCGGTCCCGGACATGCCTCCGGATGAAACTGCACCGTAAAGATATTTTTGCCCGTATAGGAGAGCCCTTCGTTGGTGCCGTCATTGACATTGACAAATGCCTCAACCGCCACCTGCGGGTCCAGTCTGCCCGTGTCCACGACATATCCGTGATTCTGGGAAGAAATATAGACTCTGCCGGTCTGCAGATCCTTTACCGGATGATTGCCGCCTCTGTGTCCGTATTTCATCTTATACGTGTCCGCCCCCGTGGCAAGCGCCATCAACTGATGTCCGAGACAGATCGCAAAGATCGTGATATCCGTGTCGTACAATTTCCTGATCTCGTCGATCACTCCTGTACACTCCTTCGGGTCGCCCGGTCCGTTGCTGAGCATGATCCCGTCCGGCTTCGCGTCTATAATCTCCTGCGCCTTAGTGCCCGCCGGATAGACCGTCACCTCACAGCCTCTCGCGGCGAGTGATCTCGCAATATTGTCTTTTGCCCCCAGGTCAAGGAGCGCCACTTTTAACCCTTTTCCACGCAGTTCACGCACCATACTCGGTTTCTTCTCGCGAACACCGTTCTCATAAGCCTCTCTCTGAAACTGTGAACTGCCGGAAACCGGACCGTTGTCCGCCAGCGTCTTCGCAGCAGCCAGCGTATATTTCTCTTTACAGGTCACCCGCTCTACGACCTTCCCCGTCGTATAAGCCTTTAACCTCGGAAGAATCCCGTCCAGCTGATATCTTTCGTCGGTCGTAATCATGCCGTTCATAGTTCCCTTTTCACGAAGAAGCTTCACAAGTGCCCTCGTATCGATCCCCGCGATGCCCGGCACGCCGTTTTCCTCCAGAAATGCCTGAATCGTCATATCACATCTGAAATTGCTGGGGATACGCGAAAGTTCCCTGACAATGAAGCCGTCCGGCCATGCCCTGCGGGATTCCATATCCTCTCTGCAGACGCCGTAATTGCCGATCAGCGGATAAGTCATGCACACTGCCTGTCCCGCATAGGACGGATCTGTCAGCACCTCCAGGTACCCCGCCATAGAGGTATTAAACACGATCTCGCTGATGACCTCTTTCTGCGCGCCTATATGCGTTCCCTCAAAAACAGTACCATCTTCCAATATTAAGAATGCCTTCATCCTGTCACCTGTTTCCTTCTAAAATGTATGTGAATCTCATAAAATATGCTATGGCACAACCGACTCATTATAGCACAGGCGTCCTGCCCTTTCAATTCCCCAAAAAGCAGACCTTCCTTCCTGCGCTTCCACAATTCCGCCGCAGCCTGCGGTACCGCTATCGCATTTTCTCTACCGACAGCGTATGCATTATTCTTCCGCCAGGTCACAGCACAACATGAAGATCGCCGGCACCGTCGGTCTTGTCTCAACCAGACTCGCCGGAAGCTTACAATTCCCGAACAGGCGTCCGTATACCGTAAGCATGTCGCCTTCGAGAATCAGTGTCTCGTCCGCCGCCCTGTCGTCTCTGATAATATAATAACGCCTGATATCGCCGTTCTCTTCTTCCACGCACAAATAATAGATATTCTCATCAAAAAGTCCGCCGTCAACCTGGCAGATCACCTCCGCCTCCAGCCAGACCGCCGTGCCCAGATAATCCTCATTCCGCAGGAGTTCCTTGTAGCCTCTCCGCACGCAGTCAGCGCGGAAAGCCGCCTCGTTTTCATCCATCTCCTCAGGAAATGTCTCCTTCGGCTCCGCCTCATCGTCCTGTGCTGCTGCGTCGTCCCGTGACAATACGCTCTCTGTTTTCGTTTCGTCGCCCTCATCCTTCTTCGCCGTCCCGGTTTCGTCAGTTTCCTCGTCTCTTGACACGGCGTTTTCGCTATCTTTAACCGTCTGCACAAGTCCCGCAGCGGCATCATCTTTCCCTGCTGTCAGTCCTTCCCCATTCTCCGGCTGTTCTGCCGCCTCCAGCCCGGCACTCTGATCTGTTACCTCCTGCGGCGCGTCTGTCGTCTCCGGTCTGACACTCTGATCCGTTGTCCTCTGCGGCGCGTCTGTCGTCTCCGGTCTGACACTCTGATCCGTTATCTCCTGCGGCGCGCCTGTCGTCTCCGGCCTGTCGCTCTGATCCATCGTCTCCGGAATCACTTCTTCCGTCTCCGGCTGCAAAAACTCCACAGGCTCTACAGGCTTCGCGCCGGCGACATTCTCTGTCGTCTCCACCGTGGTCACCGCCGCGACCGCCGCCGTCGGTTTTAACCGCGCCAGCCATACGGGTACAACAGAATCAGGCAGCCATCCCAGATATGCAGACAGACCGTAACCGCCCGCGCCAATCACCCCGATCACGAAAACTGCCGCAACCGCTTTGCCCAATATATGTTTCCTGAGCTTTGATTTGCAGTTAGGACAGATCCGTGCCTTCTTTGGTATCATGACACAGCAGTACCTGCATTCTTTCAGTTTCACATCCGCCGCAAAGGCATACGTCTGCCGCATGAAATCGTTTGCTGCCTCTACAGCCTGCTCCGCTGCCTTCTGACCTGTTCCAGTGGTATGCTCTTTTGCTGTTTCTTCATTCATCTCATTCTCTGTCTGCTCTGTTATTCCCATATTTTTCTCCATTTCTGCACTGTTTTCTGCACACGACAAGTCTGTGTCAGACAGCGCGCAGATACAAATTTGGCGATTGAAAGTTTTCATTTTCCATCTTGCTCTCCATTCCGGAGCGGCACAAATAGCCGTGTACATTATACTTTGCTCCGAAAAGACCTCCTGCATGGGACATTCCCGTACATGAGGCCTTTCTCATGTTCAGGGGCAAACCCGATTATTCTCAAAAGGCAAACTTCCGTATCCTCTCCCCATTTCTCCCAAAAATGGATCCGAGTTATATTTCACTGGATTTTCTACCTCTAAAGTCATACTGTATTTACACCTGAATCCCCTAAATTCCCTTTATTTTCAAGGCTTTTTCTCTCCAAATAAAAACGACCTCATAGAAAGGATTTTTCCTCTCTACAAGGTCGTTCTATTGCTTCTTATTCTCTTTTTGGGACTACCCCAAATTGCCTTCGCAGGATATTCGGGTGTGCCTAGGGATATGGAGAAATCGACCTTGTAAGGGTATTATAACGTACTTTACCCCTACTAGCAAGGTTCCATAGAAATAGATTTAAGTATCCTAAAAAAATGAATTTGAAGCCATCACTCCTTAGGAAATTGTCTACCGTCTACATAATAATATAATTCATCTCCGCTTTCAACACTCCATACATTGTTTATATTTTCAAAGTAATCCCTGATTTCATCAAAATCAAGGTCTTCCATTAATTTCCTTGCCTCCTCTGCTACTTTTATCAATATTTCTTCCTCGCTCAATTCATCATAATCCTCCTCATAAGAATCTAAAAATTCAGTTAGCTCATCCGCCGTTGGATTAATCCGCATTTGATAATGAAACATACCAATTTCATATTGCCTAAATATATTCACAGATTCTATCTGATCAGATACCCAAAATATCATATCATAAAAAATAGAACCAGAACCATCTTCTCTCTTTTCCTCTAATGAACAATAAGTATGAGAATAAATAATATTAAATACTACTCGATTTTCACAAAAGCCCGCCAAAACACTTGTTCCTTTTTCATAACTCATTCCACTTAATACTCCTGACAAGTGCATTGCAAATTTGTTTTCTAATGTTTTATCTTCCATCATAAAATCTCCTTTTCTTTGACTAAATTTTTAGTTAATCTGTGACAATACATTACTTCCTTATAGTGATATAGGTTCCTATCTCCTTCATCTTGTCAGAACTGTTTATAACACTCCTGCCTCCATCTACCTACTGTTAATGGAGTAACAGCAAGGATTTTGGCCCCTGATGCCTTGTCTGGCTATATGCCAGCCTCCCCAAGCCTACTGTCTGGAAAGTGACAGGCAGGTAAAACCTGCTAAAATCTTATCTCTCTTTCACTGAATTTATTATCGCATGGATTTCATTTTAGTTCCGAGCAATATTAATTTACATTTTTTACGCTTTATTCACTTTTCACAGTTCCATGTTTCCGTGTATTTGTTGCTACACAATACTATGCTGGCAATGTAAATACACAAATCTATAGCAACAAAAAGTGGTTAGGACAATAAAAAAAGTTTCTATCAACAAACACCTACTTTTACAGATTTCAAATCATACTATACCTATTACTTTCCGTCACATATTATAAAGTATTTTACTAGCCGAAACAATAGTGTCCTAACCACTATCTTAATTTGATTGAAATTCAGTTTTTTCTGATCGCCTTATTAAGCCCTTTTCCATGGACAAACCCTTTCCAGTACCAAACATGCCACAAAGTCAGTAAATATCAGTATCTCACGGCATTCTTCCCCACTAAAGAAGTATCTTTTTCCCCTTATATATAAACATATTTTTTATGTTTTGTTTCTGTTGTCATCTTTAGAGAAACCAATATCTTGTATTAAAAAATTCAGCCTCTTAAAAAGGAAAATAACAGGGATCAGCTTCTGTATTAACTGCTGCCCGTTAAAAATAAGTTCCTTTTCTTTTTGACAGGTAATTCAATACACTTCAGCTTCAATACTCACTTTTTCTTTTTTAAGAGGCACCCTTTTCTTTTGTTCTGATATTATTACCCATTTTAGAGATAGTGCATATTTTCGTGATAGCAGATATATCTACAATCTACAATAAAGTATAAAGTACAGAAAAAGTTAGTGCCTCCGTAATAAACGTGTTTACTCTTACCTAACAATATAACAATCAGCAACAGGCAAGAGCTGGGGGCTCGCCTCCGCAATGTGGCACTTCGTAC
>CALGVA010000062.1 GCA_937920345.1 uncultured Lachnospiraceae bacterium | reverse complement strand
CATAGGTGCCTTTCCTGCCAAAGCCCATCCGCATCACCATGAAGACCAGCAGCCCGGAGATGCCGACGCAAAGGGCAATCCCGTACAGGCTGTAAGGGAATACGGTAAGTGCATGGAGGCAGGCTCCAAAAGAGCCGTCGGGGAATGCGGGAGAGGTGCCGTTCCCCGGCGTGCCCCCGGATGAAGTCCAGATCCGGTAGTTGATGATGAACTGGGATACATAGCCGCCTGCATAGGCAAGTGCCATGAGCAGGACGGGCAGTACCAAAAAGAGCGTCAGTTGTTTCTTTCTGTTTTCTGTCAGTTTCAGTGCAGGAACCTCCCTTCAAATTTTTTCAGGTCAATGGTTTCAATGGTGGCGGCCTCCCCGAAGTATTGCTGCAGCACCGGTTTCTGGAAGTCGAAGCAGACCAGGTTCCCGGTAAGCCCGTGGAAGGACAGGGCGGTGCGGAACCTGGAGAGCCGCAGCATGTCAAAGTCAAAGGCAAGGAGTACCGGCATCCCCTCCGATACAGCGTCATGTTCCAGCCCGTAGTCAGGGCAGGGCGGCTGCAGGTCGGACAGGAGCAGGCTTCTCAGTCCCTTCAGCAAAGCCGGGGAGCAGAGCAGTTTCAGCATGGTCGCTCCGGCGCTGTCATCCGGGATATAATGGAAGTAGTCAAAGCTGGAGTCCAGATAAAAATAGCTTTTCTGGAAGCCGCCTGTGCTTTCCATCAGCTTCAGTGCGGTGTCCATGCCTTCCCCGATGATGAGTGCCTTGACAGGGGTGTCCGGGGTATAACGGAGCCCGCCGTTCATGCCGGAGAGGATTCCCCGGCTGGTATGGTAGGAGAGCAGCGCCTTTACCTTCAGCTCCGTCCGGTATTCCCATTTCATCAGTGAGCCGCCTGTGCAGAATACGGCGTAGATGCACTCCGGGGAAAGCAGGATGCCCATTGTCCTGGAGTTGTTGATCTTTACGGCTTCCGCCCCAAGCTCCTTGACTTCGCGGGAGTGGTAAAAGGTTGGCAGTGCCATCTTGCAGGGGGCCGCCCGGTTTTCCATACTGAACAGCAGCGGTTTCCTGTCACGGAATATCTCCACGCCGGCATTCAGGAACATGGCATAGGCGGTGGATGCCTGCTGGAGCCTGAGCCGCCTGGGGAAGTCGCTTCTGGGACGGTTGGTGTCGGAGCTGCCGCTTAAGTAAAAGGAGAAGCGGGCAGGGTTCTCTGAAAGGAGGAGCTTTTTCCCCCTGCTTGTCAGCCTGTATCCCCGCAGCCCATCCTTATAGTGCGTCCTGACATATCCCTCCCCCTTGAGCCGGGTGATCAGTTTTTCGCCGTAGCTTCTGCCGATGCCTAAATGTGCCAGTACGCCGGGGCTGCACTCCCCGGAAATGGCAGCCAGTTCCATCAGCCGGTATGCGCTGGTTGAAGTATCCACGGGTGAGCCTCCTTTCCGAATTTTTACCGTACACGCCTGCAACTCCGGTAAATTCCGCAGGCATGGAGGTGTATTTTTTCCTGTTTACAGGCGGTTTCGGCGGCAGTTTTACCGAAGTCGGATTTCATTTTGGGAAGCCGCCTAAAAATCCGATATGCTTTTTTCCCTGTCCTCCCGCTCTTTCAGCCATCCGGGGAAGCGGCTTTTTTCCATGACGGCGAGGATGGTGCAGTCCCGTTCCCCGAACTCCGTGGTGTGGTAGGCATCACAGAACAGCCCGCTGTCATCGGTCATCAGGAAACCTGCCACGGTATCCAGAAGCTGCTTGCACTCCAGGTTGTCATAGTCCCGCACCCGCCTGTCGGACAGACTCTTGTCGAACACATGGGAGAAACAGACTACGCACTGCGTAAAATGGGGCAGGCAGTGCTGTCTCGTATACGATTCAAGGCTTGCATACAGCGGGTCAGTCAGGAAAGTGGTGTTGATGCGTTTCGTGCGTTTCGGCATCAGGCCGGGCAGGGTGATCTCCACGCAGTCCGGCGTATGCTTTATGGAAATGCCGTGTACCTGGGCAGCCGCTTCCATGAGGACGGGTTTTGGCACAAGGTCTGCGGCATAGATCAGGTTGCGCAGGGAACAGGCAATCCGTTCCGCGCGTCTGGCGGCATCCAGGCTCAGTTCCTCATAGTTTTTCCCATAGGTGCCGGTGTTGGCTGCCATGGCATTGATGGTATTGGTAAGCCGGGGAAGTTCATCCCCTATCCGCGCAAGGCGGGATGATAAAGTGTGTCGGTCCATTAAGTATCTGTAACTCCTTGTTTCCTGTAATACTGCACCTCCCCGCCCGGCGCCACCGTACAGAAAGCAGCGGTGCCGGGGAAGTCAAGGAGCGGTATCTGCCCGGCATTGTCCACAATGGCTATGCGGCGGGGCGCGTCCTCTTTATAAGCGGAAAGGGCATGGTTCATGAGCATCTCTTTTTCCTCCGGTATGTGGATGACATCATAGGCATCCGACTGTGTGTAAAAGGTCAGCGTTACCGGGAAATCGCTGGCCGTATGGAAGGTGATGTCCTCCTTAAAGTCCAGGAGCACCCAGAAGGCGGCAAGGGTGGACGGGTTGGGAACGCAGTCCTTTGAATACAGGATAAGTTCCCGTTCCGGCAGGAAGGCAAGCCGCCCTGCTTTTTCCAGCCGCCCCAGCAGGCGCAGGAGCTTTGCGTCCGTCAGTTCCGGGTAAAGCCTGCCAAGCTGGGCAGGGCTGAGGGCATGGTACATGGAAAGCAGCCGGGTGATCTCTGATAAATGGCTTTCCTGCTGTTGGTTTTTCTGCTGCATGGTACAGCCTCCTTTGTCCTGCGGCGTGCGGGTATCCGTAAGGACCCCGGAATATGTCACCGCAGGGAATGGTATTTATATAGGAAGTAACTCTGCGTACAGATTACATAAACTTTACATAAAGCACCGGTATAGAGGCGGGAAATATAAGGCGTATGCGTAAACTGTACTTAAAGTGTACTTATGGATGCTTCCGGCAGGGGGAGGATTCCTCCATTATGCGTAAACTGTATGTAAAGTATAAGTATCAGACCGCCTCTGCCATCTGCCTGCGCTGCTTCTCCTTTTCCAGGAGCTTTTTCAGTTCCTCCCTGTCCGTGGTGATCAGTTCCTTTTCCAGCTCGGAAGCCTTGAACTCCACGGTGACGTTATTGTTGTTGGTGGAGATCAGGCCGTTGCCCCGCTCAAAGTGGGTGACTGCCATGGTCTCCGCTTCGGACAGGTGCAGGATGGACTGGACGCGCATCGCCTCCTCGTCCTCCAGGTTTAAGACGATCTTAGTCTTGGAGTTGTTGATGATGCCCTTGCCGTATTTGCCCTCCTCCAGTGCAAAGAAGTCATTCAAGTCCTGGGTGGCGCAGATGGCGGAACCGCCGTATCCACGGATGATCTTGAAGATTTCCAGCACGAACTCCGCAGCAAGGCGGTTGGACGCCGCACCGATGAGCTGCCATGTCTCGTCAATGAAGATGGATTTTTCCACGGTACGGTCTTCCTTTGCCTTGTCCCACACATAGTCCAGTGCCACGAACATGCCCACGGTCAGGAGGTCTCCGGTCAGTTCCGAAATGTCCAGCACCGTGTACTTGTTGTCCAGGTTCACGTTGGTCTGCTGGTTGAAGGTGGAAGCGGAGCCATGCACCAGCCGGTTCATGATGTTGGCAAGGCGCCTTGTGTCCGCATTCTTCTTTAAAATGTTGAAGACATCCTCCAGCACCGGCATCTCCCGGTAGTGTTCCGGGGCTTCCGGGTCAGGCAGGCTCTCGTTGTTGTGGGTGATGCCTTTCTGGTTGTAGGTCTGTATCAGCGCCTCATCCAATAGCTGCCGTTCCTCATGGGTCATGTCCGGGATCAGCAGGGAGAAGAAGATGTGGAGCCGCTGTATCTTTGCCGCAAGCTCCGATTTTTCCGTCTGCGGGCCGTCTATCAGGTCATTGGCGGAGGAGTCCACCTTCCGGATCTCCATGATGTTGATGCAGTTCCTGGAGGCAGGGGAAATCTGGATAAATTCACCGCCGATGTTGCTGCAGGCCCGGTGGAACTCATGCCCTTTTAAGGGGGCGATGATGAATACCTGTATGTTCCTGCGGCGCATCCGGAGCGCCATGAGCTGCATGGTGAAGGTCTTGCCTGCGCCGGAGGTTCCGAGGATCGCCATGTTCGCGTTCTTGTAGACACGGGAATTGAAGATGTCCACGATGATCAGCGAATTGTTGTGCTTGTTCACCCCTAAGAGGATGCCGTTGTCATCGCACATCTCAAAAGAGGTAAAGGGGTAGCAGCTGGCAACGCTGCTTGTCAGGATGTTGCGTTTGGAACGCTCGAACAGCTTTTTCTCCAGTGACACAAGGGGAAGGGCGGAAAGCAGCGCCTGCTCCTCCCGGAAGTGGCAGGATACCGCCTCCATGTCCTGTGAGAGCATCAGCTTTTTCATCTCATTGGTGCGCCACTCCAGTTCCTCCAGGCTGTCTGCCGTGACCGTGATCAGGATGTTCATGTAATAGAAATCCTCGTTGGAGGCAAGCCCCTCCTTCAGGAAATATCCGGAGCGGATGGCGCTGTCCAGGTCATCGAAGTCCGAGTTGGTATCGGAGGTGTCCTTGATCTTGGAGCGGTTGATACGGAGCTGCTGTCCCAGTTTCTGCTGGATGCGGTCTTTGGGCTGGCGGTCAAAGAAGATGTCCACGTCGATGCCTTCCCCCGCATTGACCAGGAGGGAGATCCATCCGGCGCACACCTGCGGGCGGTAGCCCCCGGAAGGGACTAACAGGTAGGTGTGGTAGGTGCCGTCCATGACGACATAGTTGCCGTGGGTATAGTCGATGGATTCCGGTGCGATGAACTCCATTGCGGGGATGTTGCCGATCTCATCCCGCCTGCCTGCATTGATATACTGGCCGATGACCTCGTTGACGCGCACGCTTAAGGGTTTTGCCACGCTGGTTCTGCGGTTTAAGATGCCGTAGAATACCTCGGCTGCCATCTCATCCTCATTGTCAGGTACTAAAAGCTCGTTCCCGCACTGCTGCAGGTAGGTCTTTGCCGTCCGTACAGCGGTCGTGAGGGCGGCGATGGCGTCGCTTTCCTCATTCCCACGGTTTGCGGCAAAAGGCTCATATTCAAAGATGATGAAGAAACGCCTTGTGATGGCCTCCCTGGAACCGATGCGCCGGATCAGGTTTTCATAATCCTTCTGGAGCGCAAGGCAGCGCTCGTCCGTTTCCTGCCGCATTTCCTCCCGCAGGGTCTCCAGGTGGCTGCCTAAGTCGGCACGCCTGGTAAGGACCTTGAACTGGAGCTTCACGGGGCTGATCTTTAAGTAGCTGACAAAGGAGTAGATGATGTTGCGCTGCTCCCTTGCGCTGCGCAGCAGGAAGTTGATGGGGATGACCTCTATGATCTTCACATAGCGGTGGTCCTTCGTGTAGATGATGCCGTTTTCTATCTTCCGGATGGGGAGGTAGGAGGCGGCGGGGTTTAACAGTTCCGGTTCCGGCTCCTCCCTCATGCGCTCCCGCATCTGGGAAACGCCGCGTTTCTTTTTCGGGCGTTCACCGGCATCTTCTGCAGAGGCGGCCTGCTTTGCCTGCCTGCGCTCCTTGAACTGCCCGAACTCCTCGGCAAAGTCTTCCTTTTTGGGCTTTGTTTTCTTTTCCGCTTTTTTCCTTCCGGTTTTCTTCTGCCTGACAGCTTTCGTTTCTTTTACCGGGGCCTCGTCTGCATCCTCCTGCAGCCCCACCACCCTCCGGTTTTTCAGGTATACGAAAAAGTTGATGACAAAAGAGGTCAGGCTTTCGCCGTTTATGCCGATGATGGCGAACAGGGCTGCCGGGAGTACGGTCAGGCAGGCGATGATGATCTTTGTTGTCAGTGTCACCGGAAGGTGGAACACGGGCAGGCCGATGAGCAGTGAGACCGCCAGTGCTTCCGCCGCATTCCTGAGCTTGATGGTTCCGCCGAACACTGTTCCGGTATCAATGAAGTTCGGCGGGATGATGTATATGTCGTTTTCTTCGTGTCGCATGGACATTCTGCGATGCACCTCCTAAATTCATGGTTGTGGCGGACGGACAAATGGATGCCTGCATCCGCTGTTGGTTATTCTGTATACGGCCTGCCGCACAGGACGATGTTGCCGGTACTGTAGATGGGGCGGTAGACGACTTTTTTCTTGGAGAAGGAGGCATCCACCACATAGCCGTCCCCGGCATAGATGGCCACATGGTCGATGTTCAGGTAACGGTTGTTCACCCCGAAGGAGTAGAATACCAGATCACCGGGGGCAAGGCTGTCATAGGATACGGCAAGGCTGCTCTCTGCAATGTACCTTGCCTGCGATGCTGCTGTGTTGGAGCCGCCATGCTGCAGGGAGACCCCTAACTGGCTGTATACCCAGTAGGTAAAGGAGCTGCAGTCAAAATAACCTTCCTGGTTCCTCCGTTCCTGGCTGTACGGGGTGCCCAGCTTGGTCAGGGCAAGGTCAACCGCTCTGTTCCCGGTCTCCCCCGGTATCAGGTCTGGGTTGATCTCCACCAGATATACCGTATCAAACAGGAACAGGTGGAGGTTTGCGGCATAGTATTCCGCAGTCTGTGCCTGCTCATCTGTCAGGCGGAACACGTCCCTGGCAAAATAACTGTCCCCGGCGTACTCCACCGTATATTCATAGTGGTGTATGGTACGGCTTTCCCCGGTTTCTTCATCCGTTTCCTCATATTCTGTGACTTCCACGGTATAGGTGAATATGCCGTCCGTATTGTCACGCAGTATCTTTTCCAGCTTTTTCAGGTTTACCTCCCGGTAGTCCTCCTGGGAGGCGCAGAACTGGGAGATGACCAGTGCGCTTTCATAGATGATGCGGTCTGAAAAGTCATCCGTGATGCCGTACTCGCAGCCGGAGCCGAGGGCGTCCGCTTCCCGCTGTATATCATCCAGCAGTGCGTCATGTTTCTCCCGCAGGATGGCTTCGATAGATGTTTCTGCTTCCGCGATGTTCTCCATGATGACGCTGTTATCGTTCAGCGCGTCGCCTGTGGCATCATCCAGCCCCAGGCTCCCGAAGATCAGGGAGGGGAGCATCAGGATGAACAGGACCGGGAGCATCAGCAGGGCGGCAAAAGCAGCCAGTACCTTCCCGATGACTTTCCTGTTTTCCCATAAACCGGCGGCCAGCATCCCGTAAGGGCCTGCCGCCGCGCCTTTGGCTGCCCCGGCAACCGCTTTCCCTGTCTTTAGGGCGCTTTTGGCAGTGCCTGCCGCCGATGCCGCACTGGAAAGGGCGGAGTGTTCTTTTTTCCTGTTGTCTTCAGCCATTTACACACGGTCCTTTCTTTTTGGCATATCCGGGAGCTTCTGCACGATATTCTCATGATAGGCGATCTTGCCTTCCCCGGTCATGTACGGGGTGCGGTCCACAGTGTCAACGGCATACTGTTTGTACCAGGTGGCGTTGTCGGCGGTGGTGACGGTCTCATAATTCCCTTCCGGTGCCATGTACTGTTCGGTGTTATACATGCCGAAGGCTGTACCGTTGGGATAATCAACCGAGGTTTCCGTTCCCATGATGCGCCCGCCGCCGATCTCCACGCCGGAATAGCTGGGGGCATCGGGGATGCCGGTCTGCCCCAGGTAAGAGGACAGTGCCTGTGCCGCCTGGGTGCCAGTCATGGAGCCGGTGTAGCTGATATTCCCTTTTGCCACAGCCCCGGTGACGCCGTTGGCGAAATCCCCGCCTTTTTTCACGGAGGACTCAAATGCCCTGCGGCTGATGGGGTTGCTTGCGTGTCCGGTCATGGTCTGCATGGCGCTCTGGGTAAACTGTCTCCCGACGGCACCGGCAAGCCCGCCGGAGAGGAAGGATGACTGGCTGACGCTGCTTGAATTTCCGCCCACGCGGAAGGAACCGCCCCGGAAGCTGGAACTGCCTGCCACGTTCTTTGCGGTGGTAAGCCCCCTTGCGGCGACCATCAGCTCTGCCATCATGTTCCCGCCGGTATGCCCCACGTTGATGCCGAGGCTGGATAAAAAGCTGTCGATCTTCTGGCTGATCTTCAGGAACGCGATGGCGCATAAAAACCAGATGAACACATTCCCGGCGGCGGTATCCTTCCCGACTGCCTCCACATCGCTTTCTGTTACGGCGAGGACAGTCACGGACTGGGAGAGGAACAGCGTGGCAGTGAGCATCAAAAAATAGATTTTCTTTTTCTTCATACAGTGGCCTCCTACAGTGATAACGGGTTGGACAGGAAACTGCCTACCATGGATGTGAACAGGCGCAGGCACCATGCGTTCATCATCAGCAGGAACAGCTGCCCGCCGAACATCCGGCACCACGACTTGAAGATATTTGAAGTGGACTGGGATGCGCCGGTGGCAAATGCCATGGGAGCCGTATACACGATCACGCCCAGCAGGATATAGCGCTCTGCCGCCTCAAACAGCAGCTTGATATAGTTCCATGCAAGTATCAGCAGGAGTATCAGCGCAATCAGGGCAACGGAGCCGCTGGCACATACGCCGAGGATGGTCAGCAGGACGGAATTGAAGTCCGCAAAGTTTAAGGGCGGCAGTTCGGAGGAGAGTATCCAGGAATAAGGAGTTCCCCCGATGGCAAGGACCATCTCCGTGATCTGGTCACAGTAATAGATCAGGCCGATAAAAAGGACGGAGCGGATGCTCAGCTTGATGGGGTCTTCTGCCTCCACCCCTGCAACCAGCCCGAAGTTCTTGAAAAGCTGCCATACCCAGTTTAAGAGGACAAGCCCTATTGCCGCAGCCACAAATATCTTATACATGGTTTCCGCAGCGGGGAAATAGCGCAGGAAAGTCCCCATGTCACAGCCCAGGGCGCCCAGTACCGAGGTGGAGATCAGGTCAAGCCCGTTCATCACCTGTTCGGCAATCCATTCCACGATGCCGTCAAGTATCCCCATGGGTCATCCCCTCCTTTCCGTCATCCGTTCCATTTCCCGTCTGAGAAGAACGGTGTAACATAGGCAAGGATGAAGCCAAGCCCGTTTAAGATCACCCAGGAGATCGCAATGCGCTTGAGCCATGCGCGGGATTCGTCCACGGTCTTGCCGGATTTGGAAAAGTTCATAAGGAGCAGTGCGACGGATGCGGTAACGATGGCGGCAATGGTGGAGATGCCCAGGATCTTTCCGTAGACGTCCTTCATGATGGATTCCGCCTTGGACCACATATCCGTTGCAAGCACCTGGTTGGTCTGCAGGGCAAAAAAGTAAGCGAAGGCCGCCGCACCCATGATGATGTTCTGGTAAGGGATGCGGAACTTCTTCCCTGTGTGAAGCTGTTTTTCTCCGGTGATGATGTTTTCTTTGTTTTTCAATGAATTACCTCCTGTAAAATTTAATGTGGTAAAGAAAGGCCATGCAGAAAAGATGCATGGCTGACGCGGTATTTGCCGGATACGGATATGGGTATTTTCATCCGGCTCATTATCCGCGCAAAAAAACAGCACCTGCAGGATGCAGATGCCTTGAAAATGGAATGGATATAAGGTTGTGGGCACAACTTTGAGCATGACCATTATAGCATGGGCAAATTTCCCTGTAAATCGCAATGCTGTGCCAGTTTGCGCATTTTGGGTGCCAATCCTCTGCCAGTCTGTCATTTCTTTTCCGGAAAGAACTTATCCAGCATATCAAGGCAGTCCTTTGAGGTGTATCCCCACAGGATGGAACTGAGTGCCTTGACCGCCTCCGGGCGTTTCCGGTAGTAGGTTCTGTGGGAGATGTTCGCTATATGCGGGCGCAGGTTCTCGATGATCTCATCCGTGTTCTGGAGTTGCTGGGGGGAGAGGTAGCTGTAATAGAGTATCCAGTAATACTGCTCCCCATGCTTATGCTTGCTGCGCAGGATGTCCACGGCAGAGTTTAGGAGTGTCAGCATCTTGTTGCTGCGCTCAATGCTCTTTGCATAATCCTCCAGCTTTGAGCCGCCGATGTCTGCCCCGGCAAGGTAGATGGAATCTAAAAATTCCTCTATGCTGCTTCCGTACTCGATCTCAAAGGTACTCCGTACCTGCTGGACGGCAAGCTCCAGGTTCCAGACGGCATCCCGGTAGTTCTTTAGCAGCTTCCATGTGTCATGGAACAGGGGGTTTTCCTGTTCTGAGGGAATGTTCTTGTTTGGTCTTGTATTTGGCATGATATTTTACCTTCTTTCTTCATTTTTGCTGTCAGTCTGGTTGGCAGGTACAGGGGAAGGGGTGCCTTCCGGCGGGCTGACGGGGGAAAGCGTCAGTTCAAACCGGTAGGGCATCTTCCCGTCCGGGCAGGCGATCTGTAGGGAATACTTAACTATAGTTTCCTTGCAGTCGGATAAGGGATATAACTTATATAGGGTCCGGGGGCATTCACAGCACGAAACCCCTTGTGCTGCAAGGATTTGCGCCACTTTTTGGACGATTTTTTTCATGTGCGTTTTTGAAACGCTGGCGGCCTGTCCTGAAACGCTGTTTTCCGCTTCCATAATGGTGATCTGCTCATCCCTGATCGGTTCTGCTTCAGGAAGGGATGAAGCCTCTGGAATATGTACGGGAACCTGAAATGTCATGGAAATTTCCTCCTTGTCGATCATTACGTCACTGATATTGAACATGGTAGACAAATAGCTGCACAGGTAGATGACGCTGCCATGCCTGCCGGTAAACGATACCAGTGAAAGATATTCTTTGTCCTGCAGCTTGTTTAAGATGCGGCTTACCGTTGATTTTGAGATGCCCCAGCGCAGGGCAAGGTCACTGAAACTTATCAGCGGGTTCCCGGTGCAGTTGCGGAAATATACCACAGGCCCCAGTTCAGATCCCTGCACCTGCCCGTCGTTGTAAATGGTATGTACCCATAAGTCCAGCACAATGTCCATTTCCGAGCATTTTCCCATGCTGATCAGTTCATGGACGGCTGCAACTGGGAAAAAGAAAAAGCCCACATCCTTCAGACATGGGTAATTGTAGTCGAGCGCCGTGTTATGCTGCTTCCAGCCGGTAATGCTGAATTTGACCAGGTTGTTCCTGCCGAGCCGGGTATAAGTGATGTAGTTCTGCTTTTGCAGGAAGTCCAGGATGGAAAGCGCCTGGTGCTGGAAGCGGGTGCGGAACCATTCTGCCAGTTCCGAGATCCTGCAGATCCACTCACCTGGACCGACCAGATAGGAGATGCCCTCTATCCGGCGGTAGGAGGAGCGGAAGTTGGCATAGGAGCAGAGTGTCATGTAATAAAAAAGATAG
This sequence comes from uncultured Lachnospiraceae bacterium, assembly GCA_937920345.1. Taxonomy (GTDB): domain Bacteria; phylum Bacillota; class Clostridia; order Lachnospirales; family Lachnospiraceae; genus UBA3282. Next base: position 72,515 of record CALGVA010000062.1, on the reverse strand, counting down.
GAACTTCCGTTTGTACGGATGTCCCTATCTTCCATAAGGCTGCGGAGGAACTCGCGGTAAATTCGGCACCGTGGGTAGTCCACGATTTGTTTTAGTTCTAATTGATAATCCATATTGTATGATCTCCTCTGAAATATTTGTTAAATCTTGTACTGTAAATCTGATTGTGTTATTATGAAAAAAGTAAATGCGTTTCTGGGGATGAACGGCTTTCTTCCTAATTATAATAGAGTCTGCTAATAAAAAGGTAGCTGACCACCATACGAATCTTTTCCTTGCTAATAGCCTGCTAATTGGACTGGCAGGAACAACATGATATTAGATGGAAAAAATAGTACTTGATGGACAACTACCCTCAAAAATGTCCAAATTACACGGAAAATATGGACAACAGAGAACTTGCTGGACTCAAAAAAATAGGTTGATTTAACTCCTAAGCGAAAGGCCGCTGGTTCGAATCCAGTCAGGGACGTTGTGAAAAGCCGTATGATGAAGAATTGATTACGGCTTTTTATTTATTCTAAAAACGGAGATCGTATATATGAATTACGTCATAATGGATCTGGAGTGGAACCAGAGCAGTACAGGAGAAGAAGAAGCTTCGAAGGTGCTTCCTTTTGAAATTATAGAAATCGGCGCGATCAAGCTTAATAATGAGCGCAGAATGATCAGTGAATTCAGCGAACTCGTGAAACCACAGGTATATCATGAGATGCACCATATTACCAGAAAACTGATTCACCTGCAGATGAAACAACTGGAACAGGGACGTTCTTTTACGGAAGTTATGGAGCAGTTTCGCGAGTGGTGCGGAGAAGATTATATTTTCTGCACATGGGGACCATTAGATTTAACGGAGCTTCAGAGAAATATACGGTATTACGGGCTGGAACCTTTTTCGGACGGACCGATCAGGTTTCTGGATGTGCAGAAACTGTTCAGCATCGCTTATGAGGACAGGAAGTCGAGGAGAGCATTGGAATATGCCATTGATTATCTGGAGATTGAAAAAGATATCCCGTTTCACCGGGCTTTCAGCGATGCCTATTACACTGCAAAGGTACTGGCATTGATGGATGAAAAAGTTCTGGGAAATTATTCGTTTGACGTCTTCCATCTGCCGAAAGATAAAGAGTCGGAAATACATGTGGTGTTTGATACGTATGCAAAATATATTTCGAGAGCGTTCCCGGATAAAGTGCAGGCACTCGAAGATAAAACGGTAATGAGTACAAAATGTTATCTGTGCCACAGATCGCTGCGCAGAAAGATCCGCTGGTTTTCTCCTAACGGGAAACATTATTACAGCGTATCCTGTTGTGACAGACACGGCTATATGAAATCAAAGATCCGTATCCGCAAGGCGGAAGACGGCGGTATATATATTGTTAAGACGCAGAAATTTATTACGGAAACAGAGGTCCAGAATATCCGTGATAAACAGGCGAAGGCAAAGCAGCAGAAAAAAAACCGAAAGTCTTTTAAAAATCAAAATCATCAAAACTAGAACGGGTCCGCTCTCTGCGGATCTGTTTCCGTTTGATTTTATTTCTTCTGCGTCTGGCGTTTTGACCATTCATGATAAACGCACGCAGGATGAATAACAGAATCGTCACACCGGCGAATACGAGGATACCGATCAGTACTTTTTTGACATTTACGAAGATTGTATTTGTTTTTGAAGGTTCCGGTTCTGTTTTCTCAACACTGATATTTGTGGTTTCAATATTTGTATCGAAATCATAAGAAGAAGCATTGTTCGATGCCAGATCAAGATAGGCGCAGCCGACATAAGAGTCATGATAAGAATATCTGATCTGTGCAATACGGTTTTCACTTGATACATTATAGTCGATTACAGAATCCAGATCGTCAAAAGAAATTGTGTTTGGTATAATAACATAACTGTCAGAATCTATCGAAAGAATCGGCTTGGAACTGCCGAAAATATCATTTCCTGTCTGGAGGAAACCGGAGGATTCAATCTGGTATTTGTCTTCATTTTCCGAAATGTTCATGACCTGGAAATTATTGAATCCGTAGTCAAACAGTTCTACCGTGTCCGTAAACTGACGGGGCTTTTCCTCATTCAACACGACGCAGACCAGTTTCATACCGTTGCGTTCCGCGCAGGTGACGAGCGTCTGTCTGGCATCGTCAGTGTAGCCGGTCTTGCCGCCCACTATGCCTTCATAAGGAATTTCACCGTTGATCAGCCTGTGTTTATTGTTTTTGTAGAAATCATCCGGCTGTGTGGCAGTTGCCTCGAAATGATAACGGGAAGTATTCCCGATTTTACAAAGCATTTCATTTTGAAAAAACCGGGAAGAGATCAGTGCGAGATCATAGGCGGATGTATAATGGTTATCATCGTGCAGCCCGTTTGTATTCATAAAGTGACTGTCCGTACAGCCAAGCTGCGCGGCGCGCTCATTCATATCTGAAATAAAGTCCTCGATCGAGCCGGATATATATTCACCGACGGCGTTTGCCACTTCGTTGGCGGATGCTACAAGAATGCCGTATAAAGCCTCCTCTAAAGTAATGGATTCTCCTTCGTCCATGCCCATGTTGGAGCCGCCCACCGGTACGGTGAAGACTGCTTCGTGGGAAAAAGGCACCATATCGTCGAGATTGCCGCGTTCCATTGCGATCAGGCAGGTCAGTAGCTTCGTCGTACTGGCAGGATAAGATTTCTTATGAATATCTTTGGCATACAGAATAACACCGGTGTCGGCATCCATTAGAATAGCGGATTCTGCGCTGATCGCAGGACCGATCGGCCAGTTATCAATCTCGTTTGACTGAACGGGAAGAAGTTTATGTGCGTCCGCTGCGGCTTCCAGTTCTTCCAGCGTAGCGCGGACAGTGATGGAATTGCCCAGAAATCCCCCGATTAAAACGGAGAATGTAAGTGCGGCGCAGATGATTGTGTGTCTGCACTTTTTTATATATGAAAACAACATCTTTGTCAGACCTTTCTATAAATGAAAAAGTATATGTCAGTAACAGTTCATTCATAAGACTGAACTGTAGCATATGTCAAAAGGCTGTATTCTATGACAGCCCCTTATAGGTTACAATAAACACAAGCGTTAATATTACCATTTATCATCATACACTATTTTGATGAAAAACTGTAGTAATTTCACAAAAAATACAAAATATGCATATCAGTATACTCATATAGAATTGATTGTATAATCTGTACGGGGATTAAAAAGCGTGGTACAATAAAGGCAGTTGCATTAAAGAAAGAGAATTTATATAAATGAAGGATGACAGGGAGATAATTCACAAATGAGACTGCGAAATATAACCGGCTGCAGGGAAATGATTGCCGCGAGTGATTATGTGATCCATGAGCCGCAGAATTATAAAGGAAAATGGAATGAGATCTTCGGCAATGATCATCCCATTCATATAGAGATCGGCATGGGAAAGGGAAGATTCATTATGGATCTGGCACGAATGAATCCGGATATCAATTATGTGGGAATCGAGAAATATTCCAGTGTGCTGCTTCGCGGCGTCCAGAAGATGGAATCTGATCCTTTGCCGAATATTTGCTTTATCCGCATGGATGCGGAAGAAATCACAGGTGTATTCGGTAGGGAAGAAGTGGACAAAATCTACCTGAATTTCTCCGATCCATGGCCGAAGGACAGGCATGCGAAAAGAAGATTACCGTCACGTGAATTTTTAAGCCGATATGATCAAATACTGGTAAGAGACGGTGTGATCGAATTTAAAACGGACAACCATGATCTGTTTCAGTTTGCATTGGAAGAATTGGAGCCTGCGGGCTGGCAGTTGAAGCAGATGACGCAGGATCTGCATCATAATGAGGAGATGATGCAGGGCAATGTAATGACAGAGTATGAAGAACGGTTTTCCTCCATGGGAAATCCAATCTGCAAATATGTTATTACAAGGTAGAAGACCGCAGTAAACTGCTTCGGCAGATAAGGTGGATTTATGTTCATGCGTACCAGACGTAGATCTGCTTAAAATAATAATGATGTGCGCAGAAAAGAGGATAACGATGGAACACAAATTTACAACCGCGAATTTTGAAAAGGAAGTATTGCAGGCTGATATACCGGTACTGGTAGATTTCTATGCCGACTGGTGCGGACCGTGCAAGATGATGGGTCCCATTGTGGCCAAGCTTGCCGAAGAATACGACGGTAAAGTTAAAATAGGCAAGTGTAATATCGACGAGGAGGACGGACTGGCGAGAATGTACCGCGTCATGTCTATTCCGACCATGAAAGTTTTCGTGAAAGGTGAGGCTGTGGCGACGATCGTAGGAGCCGTAGCGAAAGAAGAACTGGAAGCGGAACTGAAGAAAGTGTTATAATTGCGCAATTGAAATACCATACACAGCGTGAATGAGAAACATTCACGCGAAAGAACCTGCTGTCTATAATTTATAAAAAGTACTTCCAAAGCCGGCGTCGAAAGACGTTTTGCCTGGAAGTACTTCTTGCATCATAGAATATGGAATCTGACAGTATTATGCTGTTACAGTGCCTGATTTTTTATCTTCTCTGCTGTAGAGCACTTTTAATATAACCGGTGTTGCAATAGAAGATACGATGATCAGAAGAATGACCGCTGTGAAATAATCTGCTGTCAGCAGTTCTGCGGCAAGACCCTTCTGCGCTACGATCAGTGCGACTTCTCCTCGGGTCATCATACCTACGCCGATCTTGAGGGAATCCGCAAAGCTGAACTTGAATATCTTACTGATCAGTCCGCATCCGACGATCTTTGCAAGCAGCGCTACGATAACAAAACAGATACAGAAAGCAAACATTTTACCGTTCATAGCGTCGAATGATGTTTTCAAACCGATGCTTGTAAAGAAGATCGGGCCGAAGAACATATAAGAACTGACATCGACTTTGCGCTCTATGTATTCGTTATCGCTCAGGCTGCACAGCACGACGCCGGCTATGTAAGCGCCTGTAATATCCGCAATGCCGAAATATTTTTCCGCAATATAACTCAGAGCAAAACAGAAGGCAAGACTGACAATGGGAATACGCCTTGTATGCGGATAACGCTTATCCAGAGTGGCAAACAGTTTGTATACGACAAATCCGCCTACTATCGCGACTGCAAAGAATGCAATGGTTTTAATCACAACCATGCCGGGATTGGAAGCAGGATTCTTGAAACCGATCACAAAGGTCAGTACGATGATACCGATCACATCGTCAATGATCGCGGCGCTGACAATGGTGGTTCCTACTTTAGTCTTGATCTTGCCCAGTTCCTGAAGTGCGGCGACGGTTATACTGACACTGGTGGCTGTCATGATCGTACCGATGAAAACGGCCTTGTAGAAATTGTCACTGCCCCAGGGAGATACGCCGTAGAAGCCCATATACAGCAGAGCGCCCAGGACAAGGGGAACAAAGACGCCCGCACATGCGATCATAAACGCAATCGGTCCTGTCTTGATCAATTCTTTCAGGTCTGATTCCAGACCTACTTCAAACATAAGTATAATTACACCGATTTCAGCAATCTGTGTAATAAATTCTGTCTGATTGATCCAACCGAGCAGGCACGGTCCGACAATCAGTCCGGCAATAATCTGACCGACAACCTGAGGCGCCTTGCATTTTCTTGCAAGAACACCGAAGAATTTGGCAAATAACAGAATGATTGCCAGATCTTTCAATACCACATATGATTCCATAACATTCCTCCAAAAAAACGGAGACAAAATCTGTCTCCGCCTGATCATCGAAGCGACAGGATTTGAACCTGCGACCTCTGCGTCCCGAACGCAGCGCTCTACCAAACTGAGCCACGCTTCGCTTCTGTGAACAATTAAGATAATACAACATATGAAAGGTAATTGTCAATGTAAAATTCACTAAAAAATATGATTGTATATGATTCTGTTTCCCGATATACTATAACTATTCCAGAATATAACAAATAATCGGAAAGGAATAAGACCATGAAGACGGATGTGAAGAAAAACATCAAAAAGATTGAGAAAGAAATTGAGAAGCTGATCGGAAAACTTACTCTCGACGAAAAGATTTCCATGATTCACGGCGCCGGACTCTTCCAATCCGGTGGGGTAGAGAGATTAGGGATTCCCGGAGTGGTCTCTTCTGACGGTCCTATGGGCGTCAGAGCGGAATTTATGAGAGACAGATGGATTCCGTCCGGAAACCATGATGATCAGGTATCCTATCTGCCCAGTAACAGCGCACTTGCTTCCACATGGAATACCTATCGCGCATATGAAATGGGACATGTTCTCGGTGCAGAAGCAAGAGGGCGCGGTAAAGATGTCATACTGGCACCGGGGATCAATATTAAACGCGATCCGCTGTGCGGTAGAAATTTTGAGTATATGAGTGAGGACCCGAAGCTGACGGCTACGCTTGCGGTGCCTTTCATCAAGGGCGTACAGGAAAATGACGTTGCGGCCTGCGTGAAGCATTTTGCAGCTAATGTGCAGGAGACGGACCGCCTTATGGTAGACGAGGAGATCGACGACAGGACACTGTATGAGATCTATCTGCCTGCATTCAAGGCAGCAGTACAGGAGGGAAAGGTCTATTCTGTCATGGGCGCTTATAATATGATCAACGGCGTGCACTGCTGTGAAAATAAGAATCTGCTGGATCTGGTGCTGCGCGGTGAATGGGGATTTGACGGAACCGTGATCAGCGACTGGGGCGCTGTACATAAGACCAAAGAAGCGGCGGAATGCTCCATGGATATGGAAATGTCGGTGTTTGCCGATTTCGATGAATACAAACTGGCCAACCCTCTGAAAGAGGCAATTATGAAGGGTGAGATCTCTGAGGAAACCGTCAATGCCAAAGTACGCAATATTCTGCGCATGATGTTCAGGCTTAAGATGATCGGTAAGGAGAAGGAAAGTCGTAAGGCGGGCGTCTACAACACACCCGAGCACAGGGAAATGATTCTGCGCACGGCGGAAGAGTCCATGATTCTGTTAAAAAATGAGAAGCAGACACTGCCGCTTCATGCATCCAAGATTAAGAAACTGGTGGTGATCGGACAGAATGCGGCGAAGATTCATTCTGACGGCGGCGGAAGTGCGGAGATTAAAGCGCTGTATGAGATCTGCCCGCTGATGGGATTGAAGACTTATCTGGGCGGCAACACACAAGTAGAATATTATAGAGGGTATCATGTGCCGGAAAAGCCGAAGACCTTTGATCATAACTGGCAGGCGGACAGCCTGGATGATCTGAAGAATACGGATATCGGGAAACCCATCCGGGATGAAGAACATATGAATGAGATGCACCGCAAGGGAGAGGAAGAGCGGCTGGCACAAATCGAGAAAGACAAGGCGGAGATTCATGAGAAAAATAAGGTGCTCTTTGCGCAGGCGGTTGCTGCCGCCAGGGATGCGGATGCGGTTATTTTCGTGGGCGGTCTGAACCATGATATCGACAGCGAGGGCTTTGACCGCAGCGATATGACACTGCCGTATGAGCAGGATGCGTTGATCGAGGCGCTTTTAGATGTACGCAAGGATATGATCGTTACCTTCATAGGAGGCTCTCCGGTGGAAATGCCCTGGAGGAACAAAGCATCGGCGATTCTCTGGAGCTATTATGCGGGAATGGAAACAGGAAACGCTTTTGCCAAGATCATTTTTGGTGATGTTAATCCTTCCGGTAAGCTGGCAGAGTCATTCCCGAAGAAATATGCAGACTGCGTCACGGCGAAGAACGGACAGTTTGGCAAATGGGGCAGGATCAAACTGGAAGAGGGTTTGTACTGCGGCTACCGTTATTTTGACAGAGAACGCATCGCACCGGCATTCTGCTTCGGTCATGGTCTTTCTTATACGGAGTTTGCCTACAGCGGACTGACGCTGAAGGCGGAAAAAGGCAAAGATGTGAAGCTGTCCTTTACGGTCAGGAATACAGGCAAGAGGATCGGGTCGGAAATCGTGCAGGTCTATGTGGCGCCGATTGCGCCGAAGGTGGACAGACCGGATAAAGAGTTGAAGGCATATACCAAGGTGGAACTGGCGCCGGGTAAATCCAGAAAGGTGAATCTGACGCTGAAACAGGAGGATTTTGCATATTTCGACGAACATCTGCATGAATTTATTGCGGATGCCGGGGACTATGAGATTCTGGTCGGCGCCTCCTGCGAGGACATCCGGTTAAAAGGAATCGCGGCTCTGACATAACAATTTCATGCGGCATAGTATATAGGCAGACAGACGCGGTGCGGGCATGTATATTTTCCCGGAACCCTGTGCATACTTTAAGGGAAGCAGAAACATCAGTGTGTACAGGAAGGACGGGAAAGACCATGGACTATAATAATATACCGTTGAGTCTGGGGATGGCAATCACGACGAACCGGGCGGCGATGGACCGGTTTGTGGATATGACAGATGCCGAGAAAGAGGCTTTCATCGGCAGAAGCAGGGATGACATGTCCAAAGCGGAACTGGAGCAGCTGGTGAACACTCTGGCGGAAGATGAGGAGAGACCGGATGTTCATCTCGAGGACGTGAACGATATTTTTAAGGGACCGAGTATCGGTTGAGGGATAAAGCTGCACGGAAGGTTCAGGCGGGATACTTTTGTGCAGCTTCTTTTTTTAAGGATGAATATGCATATACAGTTACCTGATAAAGTACATAAAATAATAGAGATACTGGAGGCGGCGGGTTATGAGGCGTACGCCGTCGGCGGCTGTGTCCGTGACTCTGTACTCGGCAGAGAGCCGAACGACTGGGACATTACTACTTCGGCAAAGCCGGAGGAAACGAAAAGGCTTTTTTACAGAACGATCGATACCGGTATCAAACACGGTACGGTCACCGTCATGCTGGATCAGGAAGGCTTTGAGGTGACGACATACCGGATAGACGGCGTTTATGAGGATAGCAGACACCCGAAGGAAGTCACTTTTACAGCCAGCCTGGAAGAAGATTTAAAGAGGCGGGATTTTACCGTCAATGCCATGGCGTATAATGAAAGGGCCGGACTGGTGGATGTTTTCGGGGGAATACGGGATATAGAGCAGGGGATAATCCGATGCGTAGGAAATGCGGAGGAACGTTTTACGGAGGATGCGCTGCGTATGCTGCGGGCAGTCCGCTTCTCGGCCCAGTTGGGATACGGGATCGAGGAGGAGACAAAACGCGCGATTCGAAAACTTGCGCCGAACCTAAAGGCAATCAGTGCGGAACGGATACAGGCGGAACTGGTTAAGCTGGTGACATCGCCCCATCCGGATTACCTGCGTACTGCGTATGAGACAGGAATCACAAAGCAGATTCTGCCGGAATTTGATCTCTGTATGGAGACACGGCAGAATAATCCGCATCACTGTTATGCTGTCGGTGAACATATTTTGCATGCCATGCAGGAGACGGCGCCAAACAAGGTTCTGCGGCTTGCCATGCTTTTTCATGACATCTGTAAACCGCAGACACTTTCGATAGACGATGCAGGAGTCACTCATAATAAAGGACATGCCGAAATGGGCAGTGAAATGACGAAACAGATTCTGCGGCGTTTAAAGTTTGACAATGATACGATCCATAAGGTGTCGAAACTTGTCCTTTATCATGACCAGGAGGTCGGACTCACGCCGGGCGGGGTCAGACGGGCGCTGAACCGGATGGGTGAAGATATTTTTGTTATGCTGTTTGCGGTACAGTATGCGGATATCCGTGCGCAGAGTGATTATCAGCGGGAAGAGAAACTGCAGAGACTTACACACAAGAAGGAGATCTATGAAGGGATCTGTCAGAGAAAAGAGTGCCTGAGCCTCAAAGATCTGGCAGTTACAGGCAGTGATCTGATTGCGCTCGGTATCCCGGCAGGACGGCAGATCGGAGTGGTCTTAAATGACCTGCTGGATATTGTACTGGAAGAACCGGAGCGTAATACACGGGAGGAGCTGCTGCGAATCAGTAAAGAAAAAATATAAATTTTTAATGCGGCTGGTACGCAGAACTTTGATTTAAGTTTTCTTTTCATACTTTCCCGCCACTTCTCATAAGATAGGATAGACGACAAAGCGGGGGGTATTCGTGTGAATGACAGAGCGGTCAGTTTATTAGATCATTATGAAATAGAGGTGAATCGCACCTGGAAAGGCCGGGGCGCGATTCTGTGCGATTCGAATCGCGGGTTGCTTATCCTGAAAGAATATTGCGGGCCTGCTGACAAAGTGATATTCCAGGATTTCCTGTTAAAACATATTCATGAGAGCGGTGTTGTACAGGCAGAATCGATCCTGCGCACGAGAGAGGACGAGATGATCGTCTACGATCAGGACAGGGTGCCGTACATTGTGAAGACCTACTATGAGGGACGCGAGTGCAATCATCGGGACACGCAGGAGTGCAGGCAGGCTGTTTCGACGCTGGCGAAGCTGCATAATGTTACGGATCTTTCATCATACGATGCGCTGCAGGAACAGCCCGTATTCCAGATTGAAAAGGAATATGAGAAGCATAACCGGGAACTCAGGAAAGTCAGGAAATTTCTGCGCGAAAAGAGTCAAAAAACAGATTTTGAAATTTATTTGATGAAGCATTACGATTATTTCATGAATAATGCCTTGCAAATTACTGATGAATTGCGTTATTATGCCTATGAGGAAGATTCTTATGAATTTCCTGTTGTGTGTCACGGAGATTATCAGTATCATAATATCATGCAGACGCAGGAAGGCAGTGTGCTGATCAATTTCGAGAAGTGTGTGCGGGATTATCCGGTGCGTGATCTGAATCTGTTTCTGCGTAAGATTCTGGAAAAAAATAACTGGTCGCAGACACTTGGTGATATGCTGTTAGAGAGTTATAATAGAGAAAGGAATCTGACGAAGCGGGAATATAAGCAGTTGTATTACCGGATGGCGTACCCGGAGAAGTTCTGGAAGATTGTGAACTTCTATTATAATACGGGTAAAGCATGGATTCCTATGAGAAATATGGAGAAGATAGAGAAACTCTTTGCGCAGGAAAGGGAAAAACAGCTTTTCTTAGAGAGTATATTTAAGTTATGAGTAAAGCGCTGCAGCGGTATGGCAGGACGGCAGCGGAATAGAAAGGATAAGGTTGTAGGATGCACGGAAGAATTTCACAGGCAGCAACAGTCATGATTATGTTAGCACTGCTGATTACCGGCTGTACCTCACAGGCAAGTAATATCGGCATGGCCAAAGACAAGGCGGGGAATGTGGTGGATACCGGTTTTACGGTCAGCACGGTGGGCAGTTATGACTCGGCGGACACAGCGGTGGTTATGTCTGTTGACCAGCAGAACAACAGTGTCACGCTTATGAATATGGATGCCGGCAGACAGTATACACTGTATTATGACGGAACGACCTATGTGACAGATAAATATAACGGTCCCATGACAATCTCCCAGATCAGGGCGGGGGATGTGGTGGATGTCAATTTCCTGAAAGGAAAAAGGCAGATTGCCGGTATTCAGTTATCTCCTAAGGCGTGGGTCTATGATAATGTAGAGAATTATGATCTCGGCGGTATGAATAAGACGGCGAGTATCGGATCAACTACGTACTCTCTGCCGGAAGATGTGGTGGTGATTTCGGAGGGCAGACGCACGGAAGTCATGGATATTGTGGCACAGGATAAGCTTTCGATCCGCGGAATCGACCATGAGATATACAGCATCAGTGTGGAAAAGGGACATGGTTATCTGCGGCTGAAGAATGATCAGGCGCTGATCGGCGGATGGATCGAAGTGGGCAATACGGTGATCAAAGAGATCTCGGAAGATATGCTCTTAGTGGTGCCGGAAGGAAGCTATCAGGTGTTTCTGTCCAATAACGGCGCAAGCTGTACGAAAGATATTATTGTAGAGCGGGATAAGGAAGTAGTACTGGATGTGGGAGATCTGGAGGTGCCGCAGGATAAGACAGGACGGATACTGCTGTCTGTCACACCGGATACCGCCAGGGTGAAGATCGATAACCGCACAGTGGATATCAGCAATGCAATAGAGCTTCCCTATGGGATTCATCAGATCCAGTTAGAGGCGGAGGGTTATGACTCCCTGATGAAATATATACAGGTGGGTTCGGAGTACGCCAAGATTTCTTTTACATTAGAGGAAAAGAAGAAGAATGACGATTCCCCAATCAGCGGGAACAGTACGCAGGATAAGAAACCCGAGGAGAAAGATGATTCGTCAGTCAGTGACAATACGCTGAATACGTCCAGTGGAAATAAGGTATACATTGATTCACCGAAGGGCGTTGAAGTATATGTGGACAGCAAGTACGTGGGTATTTCGCCGGTCAGCTTCAAGAAGATAGTGGGAAGTCATACCGTGACGCTTCGCAAGAGCGGATACAAGACCAAGAGTTATACCATATATCTGTATAATGACGGAGAAGACATTACTTACTCCTTTACGGATCTGGAGAAAGAGGACAGTTCCGTCAGCGGCAATAAGTCATCTTCTGACGACTCTACGAGAGTGGAGAAGGAGCCGGACGTTGAAACCGTGACCGGCAACACTATTCACCCCTTCGATCCTGACGATGGGGAGGATACGGATGAGCCGGACGAAGAGCCGGGTGCATCAGGCGGCGCGGGAACACCGGAAGAACCGGATACATCGGGCGGCGCGGGAACGCCGGAAGAACCGGATACGTCAGGCGGCGTGGGAATGCCAGGTATATCCGAAGAACCGGAAGCGTCAGACGGCTTATGAATGCCGGACAAAAATGAGGGTCGGAATGAATAGAAAATATACATATGAAGATCTGCTGGAAATTATCAGGTTGCTGCGGGGAGAGAACGGCTGCCCGTGGGACAAGGTACAGACGCATGAGAGTCTGAAGCCGTGTATGATGGAAGAAGCGGCGGAACTGCTGGCGTCCATTCGTATCTATGATCAGACAGGTAATCCCGAAAATATGCGCGAGGAGCTTGGCGACGTATTGCTGCAGGTCGTCATGCATGCACAGATCGCATCGGAGGAAGGACTCTTCACGATGGCGGATGTGGTGGATGAGATCAGCTGTAAGATGGTGCGCAGACATCCGCATGTATTCGGAACGGGCAATGCCGATACACCGGAACAGGTACTTACGAACTGGGAGGAGATCAAGAAGGAAGAAAAGAAGGATAAAGACTGGATCGAATCCCCGCTGCGCGAGATTCCGCGGGAATTACCCGCTCTCACGAGAGCGTCTAAGGTGTTGAAGAGAATTGATAAGTATTATGAGGGCGGCAGTACATACGAGCAGAATGTGGACGGGCTGATCCGTTCGGCGGAGGCGCTCCGTGCATGCAGGCCTGAGACCTGTAGCAAAGAATTGGAACAGATTATGGCGGATATGCTCCTTAATCTGTCCGATATCGCAAGGATCACGAAGATATCACAGGAACAGGTTCTTACCGATCGTATCGAAGACTTAATTGACCGGTATGAAAAAGCAGAAGCTGGCGATTCTGAGAGCAAATAACAAAAAACGACAGAAAGAATTTACATAATACATTTTCGAATCTGCGGATTTATAAAAATACCGGAAAATGCCGTAAAAATGCCTTTTTTATGCTTGACAATGATAGGAAAACCGTGTATAAATGTACGTAGGCGTTTCAAAAGAGAAACATCCGGTAACAATATGAAAACTCATTTAAGAGGAGGAGTTTAAGATGAACAAGACAGAATTAGTTGCAGCTATGGCTGATCAGGCAGGATTATCCAAGAAAGATGCAGAGAAGGCTTTAAAGGCATTTACAGATGTTGTTGCAGACGAACTGAAGAAAGATGGTAAAGTACAGTTAGTTGGCTTCGGTACTTTTGAGGTTTCCAAGAGAGCGGCAAGAGAGGGCAGAAATCCTCAGAGCGGCGCGGTTATGAAGATTGCAGCTTCCAAGGCACCTAAGTTCAAAGCCGGCAAGGCATTGAAGGACATGCTTAACGCATAAGATTATTGACGAGAAACGATAAAAGCCCGTATGCATATGCATATGGGCTTTTCCTGTACAGGCTTGTACAGAAAGGTATAGAGAGGAGCAGCATTATGAGACTGGATAAGTATTTAAAGGTTTCCCGCCTGATTAAACGCCGTACAGTGGCGAACGAGGCATGTGACGCGGGCAGGGTACTTGTCAATGACAAGCCGGCGAAGGCTTCGACGAATGTCAAGGCAGGAGATACGATTACGATCGGCTTCGGGAATAAGGAAGTTAAAGTGGAGGTTCTGGATGTACAGGAGACTGTGCGCAAGGAGGAAGCAAAAGAACTGTTTCGCTATCTGACATAAGAAATCGTTACCATTCATATTTATGCCAGATCCTGTATGCATCTATAATAATTTGATGTGAACAGTAACAGGAAATCAGGCATATTCTGCCCGGGTCAGACATACATTTAACAAGTAGCATAACTGTGCGGCACGCCGTGTCCGGCAGTTTCGGGAGGATAATGTATGGAAGATCTGAATCATGTGAATAAAAGACCCCATAAGCTTATGCTCACTGACAGAAGGACATGTACCATAAGCGGTGTCAACGATGTGCTGTCTTTTGACGTTAATGAGATCCTGTTGGAAACGGAACAGGGCATGTTGATGATTAAAGGTACACAGCTGCATGTAAGCAGACTGTCACTGGACAAAGGAGAGGTGGATGTAGACGGCCGGATCGACAGCTTTACCTATTCGGAGAACGCCGGGTACGGCGCGAAAGGTGAGTCGTTTATCGCCAGACTATTTAAGTAGTTCTTGGGGGAATCGCAGGGTATGAGTCAGGGCATTGTGCAGGAAATTACTTTTTTTCTACATTCCGTTCTTATGGGTCTGATTATTACATTTGCCTATGACTGGGTTCTGATCTTCAGGAAGCTTTTCAGGCATGGGAGAATATTAATATCCATTGAAGATATATTATACTGGTTCGCGTGCGGGATCGGTGTATTCTATATGCTTTACAGGGAAAACGACGGGGTTCTGAGATGGTTTGCCGTGATGGGGGCAGCGCTCGGAATGCTTTTCTATAAGGTAACGGTAAAAGATCGTTTTGTATACATTATGTCAACACTAATACACAAGATAATGTGGTTCATAACTCGTGTCATACAAGTTGTGCTAAAACCCATAAAATGCCTATTTTCCGCGGTTCGAAGGTTTGTTCGATTCGTGAAGAGGAAATTGAAAAAAGTAAAAGAATTTATTAAAAAACGGTTGACGGTTTTCATAAAAACCCTTAGAATAATTTTATGTAAACATTAATTAGCGGCGAAAGAGGGGTATTATCGGCAGCATGGCAAAAAAAGCAGCATATCGTAGGAAGCGCCAGAACAAGACAGGCATGCTTTTGGTTACCACAGTTGTTTTGATCATGCTGATTGTGGTCGCGGTAAAGAGTGTTGAACTTCGTGACAAACGTGCTACCTATATGGCAAGGGAAGAAGCTTTAATGCAGGAGATTGAGGCAGAAGAGGCGAGAGCGGAAGAGATCGCGGAATATGAGAAATATACACAGACCAAGAAATACGTGGAAGAGATCGCGAAAGAGAAGTTAGGGCTTGTGTATGAGGGCGAGATCATATTTAAAGATGAAAAGTAAGCAGGTTTTGGATAAAGTTCCGGAATCTGCTTTTTCGTGGTAATAATCCGGACAACCCTCTCATATATTGAATATTGGTAACCGCTGCGTGTAAAAACCGTCGTGGGTGCGAATGTTGGCGAGAGCAGATTATGAGGGAGGCATGTCATGAGAAAACAGGCACAAGTGAAGGACGATAACAGGATTACGATCATACCGGAATACGGCAGGCAGAGACTCCTGAATTATGCGGAGTCTTTCAGGGACCTGGCGGATCTGTTTGAGGAGGAAGAGGGCGTTACAGGTGCCGCCATCGGACACAAACAGGACCGGCGGGATTATCTGTGGCAGCGCAAACTGCAGGAAAATCAGGGACTTCTGGCGGAGCACCTCAAGGAAATGGCGCATATTATGGCGGAAGTGGCGAAGGAAACCTGCCTGTATCATCCGATGAGCGAGAGAAGATACCGGCAGATGGCGAAGCTGTTGCGGGAGTCCGGTATACAGCTGCGGAATTATTTCGAACTGGAACATGAGGACGGTCATGTTGAGATCAGTCTGACAATGAAGACGATCTCCGAGAAATATGTGAGACTGGGAGAAAACGAACACATATCGGTGGAGGATGTGGCGGATTTTATATCGGTAGCCAACAATACAAGACTTCGCCCGGCGAAGAATGCGCCGCTGTATCTGACGCCCGAGTGGAGCACTTATTATTTTCTGGAGGAGCCGGTTTATCATCTGCTGACCGGAGTGGCGAAGGCAGTCAAGGAAACGGAACATATATCGGGGGATAATTATTCTTTCTATGAAGCGGAAGATGGCAGGATGGTGACTATTCTTTCGGACGGCATGGGTTCCGGTGAGAAGGCGTGCAGCAGTTCGGAGCGGGTAATTGAACTGACGGAGCGTCTGCTGGAGGCGGGATTTCGCAAAGAAGCGGCGATCCAGATGATCAATGGCGCACTGGCGGCAGCAGGGCAGGAAGAAAATATGTCCACACTCGATTTATGTGATATGAATCTGTATACCGGAGAGTGTGAATTTATTAAAGTCGGGGCGGCATGTACGTATATTAAGCGCGGGCGGCTGGTGGACAGGCTGTCGGCGCAGAATTTTCCATTGGGCGTCTTTGGCCAGTTAGAGCCGGAAGTGCTGTATCGGACGCTGCAAAACGGCGACTATGTGATTATGCTGTCTGACGGCGTCATGGATGCGCTTTCACAGGGGATCGGAGAAGAAGTGCTGCCGGAGATTATCGGTAAGATGGAGTTATCCAATCCAAATGAAATCGCCAATCAGATACTGGCATATTGTCTCAAGCAGAGCAAAGGGCAGATCAGAGACGACATAACGGTGCTGGTGGTCGGTGTCTGGGATCAGACAGAGGATTGCAATTTATAGTAGAAATGAATATGATGGAACTATATTATAACATTCAGGATAAGGAAATCATCACGGCCCGATACAGGTCTGATGAGCGTGGAATTACAATGGCGGATACTACATACAATAAGGTGGTTAGATTCATAGACAGACATCAGATGATCAGAGCCGGTGATCTGGTAGCTGCCGGTGTGTCAGGCGGTGCGGATTCCGTCTGTCTGCTGCATATCCTGTGGAGACTGTCGAAGCAGATCCCCTACCGGCTTCTTGCTGTGCATGTAGACCACGGCGTCCGGGCGGAATCTTCGCGGGATGCAGCGTATGTGCAGCAGCTGTGTAAGTCTATGGAGATTCCCTTTTATCTGCAGAATGCGGACATGAACGGATACGCGGCGGCGCATGGAATATCGGCGGAGGAAGCGGGCAGACAGATACGGTATCATACATTTAGTCAGGTGCTTGCCGGAAAACGTCAGGGATCGCAGCGCTGTCTGACTGCCGTCGCACATAATGCCAACGACAGGGCGGAGACTATGCTGTTTCATCTTTTCAGGGGAAGCGGGATCAAGGGGCTTGGCTCGATTCAGCCGGTCAGGGGTTCGGTGATTCGGCCGCTCCTGTGTCTGGAGCGGGTGCAGATCGAGCAGTATCTTGCGATGCAGGGGCTTGACTACTGCCTGGACAGCACCAATGAGGAGGACGGGTATACCCGTAACAGGATACGGCATCATATTCTGCCCTATGCGGAGCAGGAAATCTGCGTCGGTGCGGTGGCCCATATGGGTGAACTGGCGGATATTCTGTCGGAGACAGAAAGATATCTGGTGAAACAGGCGGAGAAGCTATACGGGATCTATGTGGAGGAAATTGCGCCGCAGCGTGCGGCGCCGGATAAGAGACAGGCTGCGGAGGCAAAACAGACTGCAGCGCCGGAGAGACTTGTCGTGCGGGGCAGAGAACTTTTATCGGAAGATCCTGTTATGTATAAGAGGGTGCTCCTTACCTGTATGGAACGGCTTGTCCCATACAGAAAAGACATAACCGGGCAGCATATTACGGACCTCGTGCGCCTGATCGGGCGGGACGGCAGCAGGCAGTTATCGCTTCCCTACGGAATCAGGGCGCGGAAGGAGTACGACCGGTTATTTTTATACAGAGAAGCGGAAGAAGACGCAGTGCAGGCAGCGGAGGATATGGACCATAGGGCAGTGCTAAAGGAGTATGTGGTCGAGCCGCCGATGGATGTTTTGGTACCGGAAGAAGGCACTTATACGTTTACGTTACTGGATGATGACGCCGTATTTTGCAAAAAACAACAAAATATTCCTGAAAACAGATATACGAAATGGCTTGATTATGATAAAATAACTACGTCTGTGCTGTTGCGTACAAGGCGGCAGGGAGATTATCTTACTATTGATACCGCGCTTCATAAGAAATCGGTTAAAGAGTATATGATCAATGAAAAAATCCCGAAGAGCCGGCGTGACAGTATGTATATACTGGCTGACGGACCGCATATTATGTGGGTGCCCGGGTATCGGATCAGCCAGAATTATAAAGTTGATGAGAATACAAGGCGTATCTTGCAGGTACAGCTAAGAGGAGGATTTCATGGCGGAACGAATCGAAGTACTGTTGAGTGAGGAAGAGGTGGACAGACGTATTCAGGAGATCGGAGACCAGATTTCCAGAGATTATGCAGGCAGACAGGTGCATTTGGTCTGTGTACTCAAGGGCGGCAGTTTCTTTATGTGCGAGCTTGCCAAGCGGATCACCGTACCGGTATCGATTGATTTTATGTCTGTGTCCAGCTATGGTAAAGACACGAAGTCCAGCGGCGTGGTCAGAATCGTTAAGGATCTGGATGAACCGCTTACAGACAGACATGTATTGGTAGTGGAGGATATTGTGGATTCCGGCAGAACACTGAGTTACCTGCTGGAGATGCTGAAGGACAGGGGACCTGCGGACGTGCGGTTGTGTACATTGCTTGACAAGCCGTCCCGAAGAGTGGTAGACGTTAAGGTGGATTATACCGGATTCGAGATCCCTGATGAATTTGTGGTGGGCTACGGTCTGGATTATGACCAGAAATATCGTAATCTGCCCTACGTCGGTATTGTAAAATTTGATTAAAACGATAATGAGAGAGGTTTTACTTTGAACAGGAATAACAGAAGTTTTTATGTATATTTTGCAATTATCCTTGGTCTGCTGGTATTTACTGTCTGGCTCGGTACGGCGAGAGTATCAAGCAGCAGCTATACAATGGGCGAACTGATAAAGCAGATAGAGAACAATCAGGTTGCGGTTGTCGATATCTGCCCGAATAAAGATACGCCGACGGGATCATTGGAGATTACGTTCAAGAACGGGCAGGAGGCTGTCTTAAATGTTACGGATGTGACGGAGGCGGAGCAGCTGATCAGAAGTTACGGACTCGACCCCAGAGTGCAGGGGGTTCCTGAAGAAAACTGGTTCTTGAACAGCGTATTTCCGATTCTGCTTGTGGTAATTGTATGTGCTTTCTTCTTTGTAATGATGAACGCACAAAACAGCGGGGGCGGCAGCAACGGCAAGATGATGAATTTCGGCAGAAGCCGTGCCAAACTGACACTGGGTGGAGAGAATACGATCAAGCTCAACGGCGTGGCCGGGCTTCAGGAAGAAAAAGAAGAACTGCAGGAGATTGTGGAATTCTTAAAAGAGCCGGGGAAATTCACGAAAGTCGGGGCGAGGATTCCCAAGGGCATACTTCTGGAGGGTGCGCCCGGTACCGGTAAAACGCTGCTCGCGAAGGCGGTTGCGGGAGAGGCGAATGTGCCGTTCTTCAGCATATCGGGATCGGATTTTGTGGAGATGTTCGTCGGTGTCGGTGCATCCCGTGTGCGGGATATGTTTGCGGAAGCAAAGAGACATGCACCCTGTATTATTTTTATAGACGAGATTGATGCGGTGGCGAGACGTCGTGGCACGGGCATGGGCGGCGGCCACGATGAGCGTGAGCAGACGCTTAATCAGCTGCTTGTAGAGATGGACGGGTTCGGTGTCAATGAGGGCATTATCGTGATGGCGGCGACCAACCGGGTAGATATTCTGGACCCTGCGATCTTAAGACCGGGTAGATTCGACCGGAAGATTGCTGTATCGCGGCCGGATGTGAAAGGCAGGGAGGATATCCTGAAAGTGCATTCCAGGAATAAACCGCTGGGAGAAGATGTGGATCTGCAGCAGATCGCGCAGACGACCGCCGGATTTACGGGGGCAGACCTGGAGAATCTTCTGAACGAAGCGGCCATCAATGCCGCCATGGATAAACGGGCGTTCGTGAAGCAGGGAGATATCAAGAAAGCTTTTGTCAAGGTAGGGATCGGTACGGAGAAGAAGAGCCGTATTATTTCCGATAAGGAAAAAAGGATTACAGCGTATCACGAGGCGGGTCATGCGATTCTGTTTCATGTCCTTCCGCAGATGGAGCCGGTTTATATGGTGTCGATTATTCCGACCGGCGCGGGGGCAGCAGGCTATACGATGCCGCTTCCCGAGAAGGATGATATGTTCCAGACGAAGGGGAAGCTGTTGGAGGATATCATGGTGTCGCTCGGAGGGCGAATTGCGGAAGAAATCATATTTGACGATATTACAGGCGGCGCATCGAGCGATATTAAACATGCGACCAAGGTTGCCCGCAGAATGGTAACGTATTACGGTATGTCGGAAAATATTGGTGTGATTAATTATGATGATGATGACGATGCCGTATTTATCGGTAAAGATCTGGCACACGCGAAGAGCCATAGCGAGGCTGTTTCCGGAGAGATTGATAAGGAAGTAAAGGCGATCATAGATGACTGTTACCGCAAGGCGAAGGAGATTATCTTAGAGCACACGGATGTGCTGCATCGCTGCGCACAGCTTCTTCTGGAAAAAGAGAAGATTAATCGTGCCGAGTTCGAGGCGCTTTTTGATGTAAAAGAGGAGCAGGCGGAAGTGGCCGAAGGAGAAACAGAAAAAGAATTGTAAGTATTGCACAAAAACCAACATTAAAAATTGTAATATTTGTGAATCCTTAGTATTGTGGACTGACAGGTGCTATGCTATTATACTACTTGTAACCCCCAATACATTATATAGTTTTTTGCTATACCCCATAAGAAAGAAATACCTTCTCTAAAAAAGACAGTTTTACGAAGCTGTCTTTTTTACTTTGTGTGAAATGGTCTAAAATTCTTGAATATCCACAATATATAGTATAAAATAAAATGTGCGCAGTAATATATATAAGATATTTTTCGAGTTGGGGAGGGTGCCGCGATTATGGACATCAGTCAATTTCAAAAAGCAGAGAAGAATCAGCAGTATATGTCCTCCATGCGACCGGTCTTTAATAGAAAGGCTCTTTTTTCAGATATGACGGAGGATTATGTATGCCCGCCCGAACCGAGTGCATACGGAGAGGTCAACATACATTTCCGGTCCGCGAGAAATAATATTGACCGGGTGTTTATCGTGAGTAAGGGTGAGAAACACCTTATGCTTAAAACGGAAACGGATGATTACTTTGATTACTATTCTTATTCGATCCAGTTGGAGAATGAGAAGCTGGTTTACTATTTTGAAGTGCAGGCGGGGAAGATCGTCTGTTATTATGACACGCGAGGCGTCTGCAAGGACATCAATGTGTATTATCATTTCCGGTTGATTCCGGGCTTTAAGACGCCGGACTGGGCTAAGGGTGCGGTATTTTATCAAATTTACGTGGACCGCTTCTATAACGGCGATCCCGCGAACGACGTGCTGACGAATGAGTATCAGTACATCGGGGATAAGACGGTCAAGGTGGAGAACTGGGATAAGTATCCCGCAACAATGGGTGTCAGGGAGTTCTACGGCGGCGATCTGCAGGGGGTACTGGATAAGATGGATTATCTGCAGGATCTCGGTGTGGATGTGATTTATTTTAATCCGTTGTTTGTATCTCCTTCCAACCACAAATATGATATTCAGGATTATGACTATATAGATCCTCATTTCGGAAAGATTGTTCATGATGAAGGAGAACTGCTTGCACACGATCAGCATGAAAACCGCTTTGCAACCCGATATATAGACCGGGTATCCAATAAGGATAATTTAGAGGCGAGTAACGCACTGTTTGCGGAGGTGGTGAAGGAAGCGCACAGAAGGGGCATGAAGGTTATTCTGGACGGCGTGTTCAATCACTGCGGGTCTTTTAACAAATGGATGGACAGAGAGAGGATCTATGAACACGCGGAGGGGTATGAGAAGGGCGCTTATATTACTCAGGACAGCGCATACCATGAGTATTTTCAGTTTCATGACAGCCACAGATGGCCGTATAACGGATCTTATGACGGGTGGTGGGGACATGATACGCTTCCGAAGCTCAATTATGAAAACTCCAGACATCTGGTGGACTATGTATTATATATTGCGAGAAAATGGGTATCCCCGCCGTATAACGTGGATGGCTGGAGACTTGATGTGGCGGCGGACTTAGGGCATTCTCCCGAATTTAATCACTATTTCTGGAAAGAGTTCCGCAAGACCGTAAAGATGGTAAATCCCGAAGCTATCATACTGGCGGAGCATTACGGCAGTCCGGTGGACTGGCTGCAGGGTGATGAGTGGGATACGGTCATGAACTATGATGCCTTTATGGAGCCGGTGACCTGGTTCCTGACGGGTATGCAGAAGCACAGTGACGACTACCGGGAAGACTTAAGAGGCAATGCCGACAGCTTCTGGGGGGCGATGCAGCATCACAGCGCGAGCTTTACAACACCGTCTCTGCAGGTAGCCATGAATGAGTTGTCTAATCATGATCATTCACGGTTCCTGACCAGGACGAACAGGAGAGTCGGCAGAACGAATACACTGGGACCCGAGGCGGCAAACGCAGGAGTGAATAAAGCCGTCATGCGGGAGGCGGTAGTGATCCAGATGACGTGGCCCGGCGCACCGACGATCTATTACGGGGATGAGGCAGGCGTATGCGGGTTTACCGACCCGGATAACAGACGTACCTATCCGTGGGGACATGAAGATCATGAATTGATAGAGTTTCACAGGGAGATCATCAGGATCCACAAAGAGCATAAGGAATTTCTGACAGGTTCGTTGAAATATATGGAGGCGGATTATAACGTCATCGGATACGGCAGGTTTACGAGACAGGGACAGTCTGTGATTCTGGTCAATAACAATGATCATGAGATCACCAAAGAAATGGGTGTGTGGTATCTGGGTGTTCCGAAAGAATGTATGATGAAACAGCTTATGCTGACTACTGCGGACGGGTATTCGACAGAGGAGAAAGAGTATCCGGTCATATCCGGCAAGGTTTCCATTACGCTGCCGGCTACATCGGCGATTATCCTGCGGTATGAGGACCCGACGCTTAAGAGTTTCCTGCAGTTTGAATAGATTGA
Source organism: uncultured Lachnospiraceae bacterium (assembly GCA_937920345.1). Lineage (GTDB taxonomy): Bacteria > Bacillota > Clostridia > Lachnospirales > Lachnospiraceae > UBA3282. The sequence continues at coordinate 49,085 of CALGVA010000062.1, read as the reverse complement.
AGAAACAGGATTAGAAAAAAACGGCAGTATGACAGAAAAGACTTAAACCTTGCGGTTCGGGTCTTTTTTGTTTGCCAGATTTATAAGTTCTTTCTTGACAGCAAAAAATATTTATTATATATTAACTGTACTAGATAAAGCAATACAGACAATACAGTGAAATAATATTTTACATGGGCAGAACCAGAATATAATGCATAAATGACCCAAAGTATCCGGCCCGGGAGGCGATCGTATGATTGAACTTGACTACCATAGCAAAAAACCCATCTACGAGCAAATTATAGAAGAGATTAAACTGCTTGTTCTCAAAAGGCATTTAAGACCGGGAGATTCCATTCCGTCTGTGCGGAAGATGGCGCAGCTGCTGAACATTACACCGTCCACAGTGGCGAAAGCCTATCAGGAATTGGAACGGCAGAAGGTGATTGAAACGATCCGGGCTAAGGGAACCTTTATCAGCACTATGCCGGATGTGGCGCTTAACGAGGAGGAACTGGACAGAATACGAAGAAAAATCCAGAGTGAGGTCATCGAGTTGAAGCGAATGAACTATTCCGAGAATGATGTAGTGAAGATGGTAAGGGAAATTTACCATTCCATCTGAGGATATTCTATAAGAACTACGGTCTCGTAAATGTAATGTAAATATGCAGCGAAGGAATGTAAAACAGAGCAGTATGATTTCAGAAGGCATTGTATCGGAAAGGAAAAACAGATGTTAGAGATTAAGAATTTACAGAAAGGCTATAATGACCGGCCCGTAATCCATGATATCAACATATGCATTCAGAGAGGTGAGATTCACGGTGTGATCGGCTCCAACGGCGCCGGTAAAACAACCTTGTTAAAATGTGCGGCAGGAATCTACAGTCCTGCTCAGGGCACAATACAATATGAAGGGCAGGATATATATGATAATCCGGAAGTGAAGAAAAAGGTGGCGTATGTGTCTGAGCAGCTTGACTTTGTAAACATCTATTCTGTGGCGGGAATGGCAGCATATTACCGGAATTTCTATGACACATTTTCCGGGGAGAAGTTTGATGATCTTGCGTGGCGGTTCGGACTTAACTGTAAAAAGAACATTGGTACCCTGTCTAAAGGACAGAGGGCAAAATTAAATTTTATATTAGCGATTGCGCAGCAGCCGGCGTATCTGATCATGGATGAGCCGGAGAGCGGTATGGATGCAGAGGGCAGAAGGCTGTTCCGGGATATTCTGATTGAGGAGGTGGAGCGGGGTCGGATCGGGGTGCTTTTTTCCAGCCATGATCTGGCAGCTGTGGAGCAAATGTGTGATAAAGTTTCCATGATGGAAGCAGGCGAGTGCTTTGCCCAGAGGTCCGTGGATGAATTTTTGGAGAGCGTGCAGAAATGGCAAGGGGTTTTGCCGCAGAAGACAGCGGATCAGAACGGGTTTGGAAAGATCCTTCACGAGTCTTCCAGAATCGGGACCCTGTCCGAGTTTTACACCGTGGGAGAGCGGGCCGGGAATGAGCGTATTTTGGAGAGGATGGGTATATCAGATTATTCCGCACGGCAGGTTACACTGGAGGAGGTTTACACATTCTTGAAAACACGATACGTACAGAGGGCGGACAGTTGACCGGCATAACAAGGAGATAAAAGCAGTGCAGAAAGGAAGCAAATAATGAGAGATATGAAAAGATTATGTAAGAGAGATAGTATTTACTGGCTGATCATGGCACTGATCATGCTGGGGTTAACAGCCTATATGACATTCAATGTAATGGGAGATTTTCTTAATGAGACAAGGGAAAGCGTGCGCCAGGCAATCGTGTTTTGCAGCGAGCACCCGGAGGCGGAAAAACTGGCCGGGGAGTTGAACAAAGTCTGGCTTCCTGTCGATATAATCTGGATGATGATGACAGGAATACTGGGAGTATCGTTTGCCGGTCAGGCAGTCAGGATGCTGTTACAGGAGACAAAAAACCGTGAGGAAGTGATGAATCTTTTTCCGGTGAAATCCCGCAGCAGGCTTACATATTATTATGTAAGCGGTCTGATTACAATAGGGGTGCCCGCTATGATTCAGATGGTTCTGCTCAGACTGAACATGCTGTATCTGGAAAAAAAGGAGGGCATTGTTTTCGAAGATTTTGAAGGAACGGATTCTTTCTGGTCTTATGCTGTGAAAACAGGGATCATATTTATGCTGCACATCTCCCTTTTGATCTTATGCAGAAGACTGACAAACCATATTGCGGGAACAATTTTTACATTTATTGTAGTGGAACTGGCAATGTATGTATCAGCCGGCCGCTGCCTGGGGTGGTATTGGGATAACCTGCTTGACCACCGTGTCTGGTGCTGGTTGTTCTGGGCAGTCATGGCGGCCGCTTTTATCATCTTATCTTATATTGCAGACCGGAATAAAGATTATGCAAGGAACGGGTTTTACGCCTCTCCCGCCGTACACCGGATTATGATGGGAATCATTTTCGCAGAAGGATGTTATGTATTTTACGGCACATATGAAAATATTCCCAAACTGCTGTTGTATATCTGGGTACTCGCAGCCTCCGTTCTGATCACTGCCGGGGTACATTTTCTTACAAAACCAAAAAGCATATAGAAGGAATGAGGGAACGCCTGCGGGCGTTCTTTTTTTGTCCGGATAAATGAAATACTGCCTGATCAATATTTTGAAAAGAGTATAAAGCTAAATATTAAGCAAAATAAAATATATATAAGCTAAAATAAACTAATCAAAATTGTATGAAAACTTATAAAAAAGACAAACATACAAAAATCAAAAAATTACGAAAAATCCACAAATGAAAGTCAATATACAAATACGTTTGGCAAAAATCATATATTAAAATGTTAGATAATAAGGGGTCTTTGTGAGATATAAACAAAAAATAATCTTAAAATTAAGCTAAAAAATCAATATGTATTAGGTAAATTATATGCTACTTTAAACTTATATTATTATTTGCACTCGTAGATGCCAATATAGAAGGGAGAAGGTAAGAAATGGTAATAGGAAAAATGAGAAGAGCATGTAAACGTGGTCTGTCCATCGCACTTGCAGCGGCGGTTATGGCAACCTCGGCTCCTCAACTTTCTGTTACGGCTATGGCACAGGAAGAAGGAATGACTGTTCAAGAGGAAACAACCGATCAGACTTCCGAAGTAGTGACAGAACCGACAGATACAGAAGGTGAAGATTCTCCGGATGAGGATTCCGCGCAGGATAAACCGGCGGATGAGAGCCAGACGGATCAGGACGGGGAAAGTGAGGCGGGAGAAGATAAAGAAGATCCCGATAAGTCGAAAGATGACATGGAGAATCCTGATCAGGAGGAAGATCCGGAAGCAAAGGATGATGCGGATGGCGCAGATGATCCGGAAGAGACCGATGTAAAAACAGACGACAAGAAAGATGAAGAAGATGAGGAGTCTGAAGAACCTGAGAAGAAGCCTGTAGAGGTGGAGGGGAAGGTTTATTATGCATCCGTGCAGAGTGAAGATGAGACGATAGAGGGTAAGACGATCTTCGAGGAGAATTTTGATTCTCAGACGTTGGGAACCGAGATCTCCGGCGATGCAGGAACAGGCACCATAGCGCAGTTAGCTGATGGCAATATGGCAGTTGAATATGATGTGGACCTGTCAGGGGCTGATGCCTGGACAGATATTTTCCAGACGCAGATTATGTTATCTCCCGCGTATACGGCAGAAATTACGGAGAAGATGACACTGAGTTATGACGTGTATTTCCCGCATATCACAGATGACGGCGGGGTAAGCGATATCGGAACCATGAAGGCGAAGGCGGTACTTAAGGTGGGCGATAACTGGACCTGGACGGAAGGCGGCGGGCAGCTGTATGACTTTGCCTCCAAAGATCTGGTGCAGGATGAGGTAAGCGGTTACAGCAAGCTTCATATCGTTATGGACTTAAGTGAAGAGACGGGGTGGAATGCAGGAGAGATCACATCCATTCCGGCAATCATACCTTGTCTGGCAGGTGATGTCAGCACCTATAAAGGGAAGCTGTATCTGGATAACGTTGTGTTGAAGGATACGTCTGCACCGTCCGGAGAAGAGAAACCGGGTGACGGAGACGTTGTGCTTTATCAGAGTAATTTTGATGACCAGACGGCTGATACAAAACTTGCAAGTGGAACGGTAAAACAGCTGGCAGACGGCAATATGGCGATTGAATACAGCGCCGATCTGTCAGCATCAACAGAGTGGACAAACATGTTCCAGGCGGATTCATTTTCTCTGGACACACCCTATAACGCTGCCGAAGCCGAGAAGATGAACATGAGCTATGATGTTTATTTTCCAGTCGATGCCGATGCGACGAATACACTGGATACGGTGAAAGCACAGGCTGTACTCAGAAATGGTGACAACTGGGATTGGGATCAGGCCAGTGAGATGCCGCCTTATACGAAAGCGGATCTGGTGTCCGGTGATGTAACAGGCTATCAGAAACTGCATGTTTCCATTGACATTCAAGAGGGTTCCGGCTGGACGCTTGCGGATCTTACGGATATCAGAGCATTCACACCATGCCTTGCAGGTGATGTCAGTCATTATAACGGCAAGATGTATCTGGATAATGTCGTTCTGACAGCGACACCGGCCTCTTCGGAAGAAGAAAATCCGGGTAATACGGAAGACATGATCTATGAGAATGATTTCAATACAGAGACGGATGCAAGTTTTGTGGGAGCCGATAACGGAGAACCGACACCTGCGCTTGCAGAGCTTGCGCCGGGCAATAAAGCCGTTAAGTATACTGTAAGTCTGACGGACAGCGGAAGCTGGGAGACGATCTTTAAAGCGCAGATCAATCTGCCGCAGGCATACACGAAACCGGTCAGTGATAAGGTTGTCATGAGCTATGACGTATATTTTCCGGAGACAAGTGTTACGGAGAATTTTAAGACAATCAAAGCACAGGCAGCGCTGAAAGTCGGAGAAGACTGGACATGGGTTGACCAGAGATCCTGGCCGGCAATCACGGCTGATACGCTGATTGACAGTGATGTAGACGGTTACAAGAAATTCCATGTGGAGATTGATATGAATAATTTCCAGACATGGGACGGTTCGGGTAATGTAGACTATCCGTTTGCGGATATTACACCAATCAAGACAGTCATTCCCTGTCTCGGAGGCGACAGCAGCGGGTACGTTGGAGATGTATATCTGGACAATCTGGTAGTGAAAGCGGTAAATGAATCCGGCGGTGATCTGCCTGACGTGGAAGGCGATCTTGTTCTGGATCTGGATGCGTCGGCATGGAAAGTTTCGCCGGGCTATCAGTACACAGGTGAAAGCAAACTTGAAAACAAGACGATTGGTGATAAGAAATTTCTGGCGGCCACAGTTGATTTTTCAAATGATACGGATAAAGGGTGGAGTGAACCGAAGTTTGACTACACACATGCTGAAATAGTGCCGAGCCTGAAGGGATATAATGCCTTTGTGGCAGATGTATATTACAAACCGGCAAATAAGACAGCAGGAAGCTTCGGACATAAGCTATTTGCACAATCACCTTCTACAGGTAAAGGGACGATCAACGATGACGCAGCGCTCCCGGCAGGAGAACCGGTGGAACTTGCAGGACTGGAAGGCTATTATAAAGCAGAATTTGTTCTGGAAAAGAAATTTGAAGGTGATTTCCAGAATCTGACTTTCAGTATTGTAGGTAAGAACACGGATTATGCAGGCGATATTTATTTTGATAATATGCGGTTTACAAAGCTTACTACACCGGAGATCTACGTTGATTCCACGATTCTTCCGAATAAGGGACCGGGAATTCAGGTTGTTGATGAGGGAAGAAGCATTCAGACGGCAAGCGGACAGAAGGTTGCCATTGCAGAGAATGTGGCACTGGTTGATGCAAAAGCCATTGACGCGACGAAGAATCTGTATGCATACTTGAAAGCTGTAGGAGAGTCAGACAGCGTGATCTTCGGACATCAGAACGATACACATCATAAGGCGGGAAGTCTGGGTGATGCTTTCTCATCTTCCGATACCAGGGATGTGACGGGCAGTATCGCCGGTGTTGTCGGTATTGATACCCTGTCTCTGACGGGTAATGAGGCATCCTCCTGGGATACACCGGAAGCAGACAGAATTGCAAAAGTTGCAGCGATTACACGAGAGGCAGCGGGAGAAGGTGCAATTGTTACGCTATCCGCACATATGCCGAATTTCGGACTGATCGATGAAAGGGTCAAAAAATTCGGTGAGGCAGCCGGAACAGAGACTGACGGTGAAAAAGTAGGTTATTGGTCAGTAAACGGTGAGAAGCAGTATAACTTTTCCGGTTATACGCCGGGAACGACCAGCGGCAATATTGTATCAAGAATTATGCCCGGACAGGATCTGAATTATCTTTATACGGATTATCTGGATATGATCGCAGATTACGCGAAGGCTGTAGAAGGCGACGGTATTACGATTCTGTTCAGACCTTTCCATGAGAATACGGGAAGCTGGTTCTGGTGGGGCGCGGCGTTCTGCGACGAACAGGCTTATATCAACCTGTTCCGCTATACAGTAGATTACCTGAAAGAAACCAGGGGCGTGCACAATATGCTCTACGTATACGGACCGGGCAGCGAAGCGGCTAATGTGACGGAATACAGTGCAAGATATCCGGGTGACGCATATGTGGATATGATCGGATACGATCTGTATCATCAGATGCCTACCCAGGCAAATGAAGCGGGTTATCTGGCAAGTGTTAAGAAACAGAACGGCATTTTAAAAGATTTTGCACAAAAACATGGTAAGTTATATGCTATTACAGAAACAGGTGTGGCTGATAAAGATAAATCGGGTGCGGACATTGCATTAAAGCGCAGCGGTAATGAGGTGCCGGACTGGTATATGCAGCTGCTCGATCAGATCAGCGAAGACGGCGGCATCAGTTATTTCCTTGTGTGGGCTAATTTCAGTGAGAACGGCAGTTTCTATCTTCCATATGTGGTTGAGAAGAAAGAGAACGGCATTCTTTACGGACATGAAATGCTGGATGAATTCATCAGATTTTACAATGATGGAAGAAGCGTTTTCGCAACAGATATGAACAGTGGTTATACGAAAGTAAGCGGTGTTACCAATACCACTCAGGCAACGCAGGTGTCCGGTTATATTACGGCGCCTCAGTCCGGGGACAGGCTTCTGCCCGATGAAGGAAATACGCGCATTGCTGCCAAGATTTCAGGTATTGATCCTAAGGCAGAGGGAGTCAGTGTAGAGTTTATTGTTTCATCGGAATATGACGAGGTAGTCCTGAAAGCAGAGTATAATGAGCAGACGGCCGTCTGGGAGGCAAACTTAAAGGACAGTGCGCTGATCGGTATGGGTGTAGCGATGGGAAAGATCTCCCTGTATGTGAACAGCGATAAGATTTCAGAGATTACTGCCAGATTCAATATGGTCGAGCAGGAACAGAATGATATGATACCCGAGGACTTTGAGGGCTACAACGGTAACAGCCAGCAGTTAGGCATTGCATGGGCTACAAATAAGGCTTCCGGCAGCGAAATCGCTCTGTCTTTGACAAATGATTCCGAGAAGGTATTTGGCGGAGACTATGGTTTACAGATGGATGTTACATTGGCGGCTGCCGATGCATGGGCGGGCGCGACCAAGAGCTTTGCAGCGGACTGGAGTGCGGGAAATGCACTTGAGTTCTATACCATACCGGAAGTATACGGACAGAAGGTGGTAGTACAGGTTACGGCGGCTAATCAGGTATTTGAAACGTATCTTCAGGAATATGCAGGCTATACGGATCATGCGGCAAAAGGGTATCCTGTGAAAGTGACAATTCCTTTCAGTGCATTTACAGGAAGAGACAACAAGGATGCGAAATTCGATCCTACAGCGGTTCAGAGTATCGGCCTCTGGTGTAACGCGATCGCGAAGGAGGGAGTAACCTTCCCGTTAGAGACAACTCTGTATTATGACGAATTGAAGATCGTCACTACCGACAAGACCACAGTAGATATCCAGGGTACGATCAAAGAGGGAATCTGGTTCAAGGAAATCCCGGATCAGGTATATACGGGCAAAGCAATCAAGCCTGAGCTTCAGGTATACGATGATGCGAAGCTGTTGACTTTAAAGAAAGATTACACAGTAACCTATAAGAATAATACCAAGGCAGGTCAGGCAGATATTTTCATCAAGGGTAAGGGAAACTATGCCGAGACGATCGAAGGACATTTTACGATCCTGCCGAAAGCAATTGAAGAACTGGATATTTCCGTGCCGGATTACCTGATCGTGAACGGAAGAGAGCAGAAGATTGCTGTCACCGTAAAAGACGGCAAGAAGAAGCTGGGAACCAAGAACGATTATGACCAGACGATTACCTTCGTTCCTGATACAGCAGCTTCGGCGGCCGAAAATGCAGAGGGCACAGAAGTAGAAAAAGCAAAAGATGCGGGTATTTATAATATTGAGATATCCATGAAAAACAATTATGCCGGAAAAGTAACCATACCGTGCAGGATGGTAGAAGGCAAAGAACTCCTGAGCAAAGCTAAAGTAACGCTTCCGTCCAACACACTCGATTACAGGGATGGTATGGCGGTAGAGTTTGACGATCCGACCGGAATCATCGTGAAGCTGGCAGGCAAAGTCGTTCCTCAGAAGGCGGAAGACGGTACCACGGATAATTACAGGATCTCCTATGAGAACAATAGGGAAGTAGGAACCGCAAAAGTAGTGATTACAGCAGGCGAAAACAGTAAATATGTGGGAAGCTGCAGTAAGACTTTCAGCATTAAGGGTGCGACGTTCTCTACAGGGACAGTTGAGATCACAGGTTTTCAGACCAAGCTTCCTTATACCGGCAAAACTGTACGTCAGAACGTGGAAATAACAGATAAGGTATCCGGTGAAGTACTGGAGAGAAACAAGGATTATAATATTACTTATCTGAAGAACCTGAATGCGGGTAAAGCGACGATGACGATTACCGGTCTTAAGAAATACAGCGGTACAATCAAGAAGACCTTTACCATTGATAAGGCAGTACTGACAACTGATATGGTACAGCATAAGGAAATGTCAGTGAGACAGAACCGTGCGGGTGTAACGCCGGATGTGGAGATGATCTATGAAGGTAAGACACTTGTCAGGGACGTGGATTATAAGCTGACCTATACAGGCAATAAGAATACGACTTCCGAGACTAAGAAGGCATATATTAATATTGTGGGTAAGGGCAATTTCAAAGGAAGCTTAAATAAGGCAGTTGAACTTAAAATTGAGCCGAAATCCTGGGACAGCAATGAGATTACGGTGGAAATTCCGGATATGAAGTACAGCAGCAACAAGGCTGAGTATAAACCGAATCCGGTTGTGTATGATAATGGTGTGAAGCTTTCTAAAGACAAAGATTATACTGTAGAGTATGCATCCAACAAGAAAAGCGATATTACGGAATTCACGGCAGATGGAACATTTGCACCGACAGGCCATACCGCACAGGTGATCATTACATTGACCGGGCCTGATTATACGGTTACGAAAGCGGAAGCTTCGGCGGCCGAGGAGAGTACAGAATCTGTAGATGAGAGTAAAAGAACGTTTACGTTCAGGATTATCGGCAAGCTGATTAGTAAAGCCAAAATATCGGTCAAGCCCGATAAAGTACAGTATTTCAGCCAATACGGAACCAGACCCGGCAAGGAAGACCTTATAGTAACATACGAAAATGAGCCGGTAACGGATGATGAGTATGATATTGTATCCTACAGCAAGAATGACAAAAAGGGTAAGGCGACACTGGTTATTCAGGGCAAAGGACAGTACGGCGGTACGAAGAAAGTAACATTTACAATTAAGGCAAGGGATATGAAAGCCAATTTTGCGGATGCTGTGAAAGAGATCATGGCAACCATGATGGAAGTATTTGAATAGTGTATTACAGTTAGCCAGCCAATATGCCGGAAAGCGGTGCAGGATGATAAATCCGCACCGCTTTCTGCTATATATCTTTATGAGTATATTTCCAATATGCAAGAAGAATGCCGGCAAGTGTCAGCCCCATGCCGGGTAATATTTTTCTGACGTCTAAACTCATATCGGCAATAATATCAGCGCCTTCGGCATATCCGAACGGCGTGATATATTTCATAAAACCGGCGCTGTCAGAGATATTGGCTACAATATTCAGAAAATACATGACCGTCGCAAGTCCTAATCCAATACCGAGTCCGCCATGCTTCAGGAAAGCGGAAATGCCGAAACAAATACCGGCCAGCTCAACTTGTACCAGGAAGTAAGCGAAATGTAATAAACAAATTTCATTCCAGGGAATGTCTTCACCGATTGCCGTCATGGATATGATGGATAAAAGGAAAACAGCCACATTCATGACCAGGATCTGGAACATAACAGCGCCCAGTTTCTCTGTAACAATACGCACTCTGCTGACCGGATGCGTCAGCAGAAATTCAGCTGTCTTTTCTTTTTCCTCTTTGGCGAGAGCGCTGATGCCAAGCAGCGTGGCAAAGAAGGCGCCGCCCAACCCCAGAATATTGCCGCACTCCACGGCGTAGAATCCTGTCAGCGTACCAAAATTCAACTGATCCATACCAAAAGCAGCAGTAAAAGAACCCATGGAGGAAAACATCTCGTTTACCCCTTCCATTTCCGACTCCATCTCCGGATACATAAATATACATATTATGATAAAAAAGCCGATGGAGATTGTCCAGATAAGCAAGGACTTCCATCCTTGTTTTAATTCGTGCTTTACTAAAGTCATAACGGTCTCCCTTCGTAGTAGTGCATAAATATCTCTTCCAGATCCGGTTCCGAAATGGAGAGATCTGATATTTCCCCTTCACTGAGAGTCCGCAGTAATTGCCGGATATCGCCGTTGTAGAGGAAACTGGCGGTGTCTTTTGTTTGTTCCAGACAACGGATGGACTCGGATTCCTCGAAATGCATGTGACCGTGAACGGTGACGCGTTTGGCATTCGTCTTTGACAAGGCTTCGACGCTGTCGCAGGCAATGATGCGGCCTTCCCGGATGATGGCGGCTCTGGTACAGTTATGCTGGATCTCTGTCAGAATGTGGCTGGAAAGGAATATGGCTGTGCCCTGCCGGTTCCTCTCTTCCAGAATATTAAAAAATTCCCGCTGCATAAGAGGATCGAGACCGCCTGTGGGCTCGTCCAGAATCAGGAGTTCCGGTGCATGTTGAAGCGCGCAGACAATGGCCGCTTTCTTCCGATTGCCGAAGGACAGCTCCGATACTTTGCGCGACGGGCTAAGCTGCAGGCGGTCACACAAAATGGCGGCATCTTCGGAACAATCCCGTTTCCGCAGATCGGCGGACAGTTTCAGCATGTCTTTTACCCTGGTACCCGCATAAAATACCGCTTCCGAGGGGAGATAGCCGACTCTGGATAAGATAGCCTCCCGCTCGCTGTGAATGTCCATTCCGAGTACCTTCGCAGAACCGGAATCCGGACGGATCAGGCCGAGCAGGGTACGGATCGTCGTGGACTTGCCGGCGCCGTTGGGGCCGATAAATCCGAAGAACTCCCCCTCTTTTACCGTGAGGCTTAAGTCGGTGATACCCCGGGATTTTCCGTAATATTTGGTTAGATTGGATATTTGGATTGCGTTCATAGGATGCCCCCTTTTTTCAGTGGTTTGTGTAGGCGCTCTTCCAGAAATCAATAATCCTGATAAAATCTTCTTCCATCGTATCGGCGTCTAAGCTGCCTGTCTGGACTTTGTCCCAGAGATAGCCCTCCGATGTCCAGTACATCGTCCGATACATCATCTGCAGATCGAGTCCCGGAATAAACCGGTCAGGATTTAAGGCCGCCAGAATGGGACTTGCTTTAAAATCAGTATATTTTTCTACCAGTTTCTGCACGTCCTCGCATACGTCAGGGTCCTTCTCATAGTATGATTTGATGACAAAAGCGCCCAGATCGGGATATTGCCGCATAATGTCGGCTTTGACTTTTAGTCCTTTGAGCATCATATCAAACAAATCTTCCGGGTTAAAGGAAAGATTTGCGGTAAGCGCTTCGGAGGTGATTTTCATGCACTGATTCCAGAGAAAGAGGTAGAGCTCTCTTTTATTATGAAAATAATGAAAAAGCAGCGCTTTGCTGATTCCGGCCGCCGCCGCAATCTCACTCATGGGACTCTTTTTATAACAATTTTGTGAAAAGACACGAAAGCCGGCGTTAATAATCGCTTCCTGTTTTGCCTGAGGCAGTGCAAAAAATTTGGTATTCATAAAGGTTTATTTCTCCTGTCCGCAGCGGTTATTACTCATAATATCCTCGTTGACCGTTTTTGAGAAGCCTTTTATATATTTTCTCCCTTATTATTTTAAAGGTTATATATCGCAGGATCAATTATTTTTGTTTGACGAAAGAATACAATTGTATTATAGTAGTATTCTCAAATAAAGAGACCGGAAGAACCCGCAATGAAATCATGCAGATCTGTCTGGAATATGCCTTGCAGAATATGGTGATCAAAAAATAGGACTTTCGTAAAGTACAGACAGAGTTTTACAGGAGAAAGGAAGAGGTGTGTTTATGAAACGGGTAATGAAAAGTGTAATGGCAGCAGTAGTAATGCTCACATTGGTGCTTGCAGGGTGTGGTAACACAGAAGTGGTTATGAAAGAATTTACTTCTGAGGATGGAACCGTAAGTATTCAATTCAATGAGAAGTGGGAACAGGAGGATATGGGAAGCGGGGCTGAAGGCTGGATCGCGGGAGTCAGCGAAAACGGTTCTGATGCGGTCATGGTTATGCAGATGGCGAAAAACATTTATGGTACAAATATTGCTGACATGGATGACTGGAAAGACATGATCAATGCATTTTATCCGATGTCAGAAATGACATCGATAGATAATCCGTCCGTTCCGGGTATGGATGTGGCGGAGACTTATCGCTGCAGCGTAACAGTTGAAAACATCACCGGAGAAGGGCGCATTCTCTATGGCGAGACAGAGTATGCATATTACAGTATCCTGTATGTAGCCGTTAAAATGAATGCGGCGGATGAAGAATATTTTAATAATGTATGTGCTTCATTTAAAGAGTCGGCTCCGGAAGTAGAAGAGACAGCAGCTGCAGAAAGCACAGATACGATCCAGTGGTTTAATAACACATGCGCGGTTCTGACAGCCGCAAACCGTTGGGATTATACTTTGTTCGGCGGGGCGCCTGCAGATGATAACAGTAAAAGTATGGTTCAAAGCCTTTTGAGCGAGTGGTGGGATGTTACGGACCGTGAAACAGCAGAGGAGACAATGGACTGGATTCTGGAGGAAGGACACCGCGTCTCTTTTGCGGAAGATTTGGATACACTGGCAGAAGCCGGGCTTGCGGAAGTTTCCGAAGCAGAAAGAGCTGACTGGATTCTTGAGAATTTTGAGGTAAGTGATGAGGAAGCGCAAAATTACGCAGACTGGTTTGCCTTTTATGAGCAGTACGGTTCAGACGCTGCGGCAGGATGGGATTACAGCCGTGCAATGTCACTTCTGGGATATTATTATCTTGCCGGTTATTATACGGAGGAGGAGGCTCTGGACCAGTCCATGGAGACTGCGGTGGTTATTCAGAGCACCTTCGATTCGTGGGATGATTTTATGGAAAGTTATTTCTTAGGATATGAATACTGGGCGGAGGAGAGCAGTGATGAGCGGCGTGCGCTCTACGAAGAAATCAAAGCGTCTTCCGACAGTCCGTTCCAGTTGGATTGGGGAATGACATTTGAGAAGACATGGTAAGGTATCCATGTTTATTAAGGATGATAAGTAAGAGAGGATGCCCTGCCGGAGACGGCGGGGCATTTTTAAACTTATGATTAGAGCAAATGTAAGATAACCTTTTCAATTGATACTTGAAATGATAAGATAAGGATGCAATATTCTATAGCATCGAAGGTACTGACGCACACGGCATAAGGAGGACATGTTTATGGCAGCGAATGATTATATTACAGCATTGAAACAAGGACGGCGCAGTTACCGGTCTGCACTCAGCAAGGGGGAATATCCCTATCTTCCGGTACTGGATGAAATGATATCTTATACTGAAGTTGCGTCAATTGAGAATTTAGGAATTATGGATATTCCGTTATCCAAGATCGTGGGAACCAAGACGGTGGGACGGTCTAATGCGTTTGCCAACAATTTCATGCCGCTTCTTCCCGAGAACTCGGAATTCGGGCTGAAATGGTCATCACTGTATAATCATCAGGTGGAAGACGGAATTAATGATCCGATTATGGCCTATGAATTTATGAATCAGTTCTATGTGCAGGAGGGAAATAAGCGCGTCAGCGTTATGAAGTATCTGAAAACATACAGTCTTCCTGCGAGTGTCACCCGTCTGGTTCCCAAGAAGTCGGATGATCAGGAAAATCGTGTCTATTATGAATTTCTGGATTTTTATGAAGTATCGCACAGTTACGATGTCTGCTTTTCCAAAGAAGGAAGTTATAAGAAGCTCATTAAACTGATGGGTAAAAAGGAGGATGAGGTCTGGAGCGATGACGACAGAATGAATCTGCATTTTGCCTGCTATAACTTCGAACTTGCATACAATAAGGCACATGGCAACAAACTGGATATCAATGTTTCCGATGCTTTTCTGATTTATGTGGAAATATTCGGGTATGATAAAGTGATAGACCAGACGGAGCAGGAAATAAGCCGTTCTCTCCAGAAAATGTGGACGGAGATCACGCTTGCCGATCAGGGCAGTCAGGTGGAACTGATACAGGACCCGGAGCATGTAAAGTCCTCTCTTTTGAATAAACTGCTTCCGACAGGGGTACCGGACACTTTGAAAATAGCATTTATTTATATGAAGACACCGGAGACTTCCAGCTGGGCATATGCACATGAGCTGGGCAGATTGTATCTGGAGCAGGTGTTTGAAGGTAAGATAAAAACGATGGCTTTTGATAAGGCTGACACGGAGGATGAGGTGGAAGCGGCGATTGAGCAGGCGATTGCGTCAGGCTGTGAATTGATATTTACGACGGCAACCCAGATGATAAATCAGAGTGTTCGCTGCGCGGTACATCATCCGAAAGTAAAAATATATAATTGTTCTATCAAAATGTCTTATTCTTCTATCTGTACTTATTATGCGAGAATGTATGAGTCAAAGTTCCTGATGGGAGCGATTGCGGCGGCACTATCCAGAACCGACAGACTGGGATATGTGGCGGATTATCCGATCTACGGGACACTGGCCAATATCAATGCATATGCGCTGGGGGCTAAAATGATCAATCCGTATGTGCAGATACATCTGGAATGGACGAAGATCAAGGGAATGGATGCCAGAGAAAGGCTGAAGCAGGACGGCATTCTCTTTGTCTCCGACAATGATATGATTACACCGGAGAGTGCGTCCAGAGAATATGGTCTTTATGTGAAAAATGAAGACGGAACCCTTGAAAATATTGCGACACCGATCTGGGACTGGGGCAAGTTCTATGAACAGATTATCCGGAATATTTTCAGCGGCGGCAGTACGGAAGCAGATGCACAGAAGGGAAAGAAGGCGGTCAATTACTGGTGGGGTATGTCCGCGGATGTGATAGACGTCATCTGTTCCAAGTCTATGCCTCACGGAACCAGCAGATTGATAGAATTTCTGAAAAATTCAATACGGGCAGGCGCTTTTCATCCGTTTGACGGACCGATCTATTCTCAGGGAGGTATTGTGCAATGTGAGAAGGGCAAGAGTCTGGAACCGGATGAGATTATCAGCATGGATTGGCTGGCGGAAAATGTAGTCGGAAGAATTCCGGAATTGGATGAACTTACGGAAGACGCCAGGACGCTTGTAAAGTTTCAGGGTATCAAGGTAGATGAATCCGGTACGGATAAAGGTGCAGATAAGGGTGCTGACAGATCAGACGGGAACGGAGGACAGGGATGAAGATTTTAGTGCTCGCTGATCAGAAATCCAAGTATTTATATGATTTTTATGAACCGGACAAGTTGAAGGATATCGATCTCATTATCTCGTGCGGGGATCTGTCACCGTCGTATCTGTCATTTTTTGTCACGCTCTGCAATGTACCGCTGCTCTATGTCAGAGGCAATCATGACGGTAAATATGAGGATACACCGCCGGAAGGATGTATCTGTATTGAGGATGATATCTATGTACATGAAGGAATCCGCATCATGGGTCTGGGCGGTTCCATGGAATATATACCAAAGGCAGGCAATCAGTACTCGGAACGACAAATGAGAAGCCGGGTCCGGAAGTTAAGATTTAAGCTGTGGAGACATAAAGGCTTTGATATTCTTGTAACACATGCGCCCGCTTATCAGATCAATGATCTGGAGGATCTGCCGCATAAGGGGTTTGGCGTTTTTCGAACGCTGATGGAGAAATACGAACCGAAGTTTTTTTTCCACGGACACGTACATGCCAATTACGGCAGAGGGTTTAAACGGACGGACACATATGCAAAGACAACGATCGTGAATGCCTATGAGTATTATATTGTGGATTATCCCGAATAATGCAGGTGATGATACACCGGGGAACATGCGGCTTGTGATCAGGATACATTATCTGTGAAAACAGGAGAGAGAACACATATGATTGAGGGAAGTTATGCAGCATGGAATATACAGAATATATTGATACGGGTTATTGTGGCGGCTGCATTAGGCGGAGTCGTCGGTCTTGACCGCGGTATGAAGCATCGCGGTGCGGGTACGAAGACAATCACTGTAGTCTGCCTCGGAGCGACGCTCGTCATGCTGACAGAGCAGTATATTCAGATTCATTTTCCCGGACTGGCGAATATGAACCGGTTGGCTGCGCAGGTGATCAGCGGAGTGGGATTTATCGGCGTCGGTACGATCATCATATCCAAACATCGTGTCAGGGGCCTTACTACGGCGGCTACACTCTGGGCGAGTGCGTGTATCGGGTTAGCTGTCGGAATCGGGTTTATAGAGGGCGGCGTCCTGATTACGGCAGTCATGCTCTTTTCTCTGCATGTGCTTCCCTATGTGGAGCGGTTTGCGACCAGACATTCCCGTTATTGTAATGTGTTTATTGATCTGGAGAAGAGCCGGGATCTGCATATGGTCATACATGACCTGAAAGATGCCGGAATCATGGTGGATTCCATGGATATGAGCGAGCCTGGTATTGCCGGAGAAGGCATATCCGTACATATGGTTCTCTACGTGAAAAATGTTACGGAACGCACGGAAATCTATGATATTCTTACAAAGTCAGACAAAGTCACGTCGGTGGACTTCCTGTAAATGGTTGATTTTCCCGTGTCACCAATCTGTTTCCCCGGGATTATGCGGGTGTTTCTTTCCATGATTCAGACAGCTGGATACAATAAGGTCATAGTTAACTGCCACACAGAGAGGACGGGATTATGATGCAGATTGAATTCGGAGAGAAGCTAAAGGCATGCAGAGAAGAAAAAGGGATGACACAGCAGACGCTGGCGGATAAGCTCTATGTTACGAGGCAGGCGGTGTCGCGCTGGGAATGCGGGGCGCGTTATCCTGATCTGATTACGGCAAAACGTATCGCAGAGGAACTTGAAATATCGCTGGACGAACTGGTATCCGGTGAAAAATATATTCGGAATATTCAAAGAGAGCCTGTTATAACGGCGCCGGTGTCGCTGCTTATTCAGACGGCGTTATATGCTGCAGTATGTATGTCTTATCTGGTAATGTGCCTGTACGATATAGGAGTATATTTTCCGTATGCGGCTGACAGCATATACGGCGGAGATGATGTGTATATAAAGATATATTTTGCTGTGATGATTGGAGGGACTTTTATCAAACTGCCGGTAATGGGGGCGGGACTGTACTATTCTGTCCGGAATGAACTTTCACCGCGTCAGATCGGCTGGATCATGAGTGTTCCTTTTTTTGTGGAGGCTGCGACAATGGTCGTGGCAGCGATTGATATATTGCCAATGTTACTGCGCGGTAACGGGACATTGACAGGAGGAACGGTATTCCGGTTTGTATTTTATTGTATTGTGCCGTTTGTCTTATTCGGATTCTTTTATGCCGATAAATCTGTGGATGTAAAATATGCCTATGCAGTCGTGTGCATTCTGGCGGTTATCTTTCTGGCTGACATAGGAAATTATACGAGCCTGGCTCACTATGATGGGAATCAGAAGGATATTGCCAACGTAGCGGACAGTATGTTGAATCAGGTATTATATCTCATCAGAATAACAGGGAAGCTGGCATATCTATGGCTGCTGGCCAGCCAGGTGTACATGCTGAACAGGAAACGCAAGGCTGTTTTATAAGAACATATATTATGGGATATCGACAAATCATTATGAGAATAGGGGTATATCAGTATGCACTGCTCTGATATACCCCTGTTTTGCTAAGCTTAAATAGATTCTACTGCATAATCAGTCCCACCGGGCAGTGGTCCGAACCCATCACATCTTTATAGATCAGTGCGTCCTGCAGCCGGCTGCCCAGACATTCCGATACGAGAAAATAGTCGATACGCCAGCCTGCATTCTTGGCTCTGGCGCTGAAACGATAGGACCACCATGAGTAAGCGCCCTCCAGATCGGGATAAAAATACCGGAATGTATCGATAAATCCCGCTTCTGTCAGAGCCGTGAATTTTGCCCGCTCTTCATCCGTAAAACCCGCATTCTTACGATTGGTCTTCGGATTCTTTAAGTCGATCTCTTTATGCGCTACATTCAGGTCACCGCAGAAGATGACAGGCTTCTTTTCCTCCAATTTTTTCAGATAGGATAAGAAATCATCCTCCCATTTCATACGATAGTCCAGTCGTGCCAGTTCGTTCTGGGAGTTAGGCGTATACACGGTGATAAAATAATAATCGGGATATTCCAGTGTGATCACGCGCCCCTCGTGATCGTGCTCTTCGATACCGATTCCGTAAGCGGCTGACAAGGGTTCTTCTTTCGTAAAGACGGCAGTTCCCGAATACCCCTTCTTCTCCGCATAATTCCAGTACTGATGATAACCGGACAGATCCAGATCTATCTGTCCTTCCTGCAGCTTTGTCTCCTGTAAACAGAAAATATCCGCGTCCTGTGCCTGCACAAAATCCAGGAACCCCTTTCCGACGCAGGCCCGAAGTCCATTGACATTCCAGGATATAAATTTCATAACGACAGTCCTCTCTTTCGTGTTATTTTATGGTATAGTAACTTTTCATATCTGCTGCCGGTCTTTACTCTTTTTTGGCCGGGTAATATTCCAGAATCAGTTCGCTGGCAATTTCCTCCGACAATTCATACATGCCATCCAGCCGTGCTTCATAATTGTCTGCTGTCAGCCGTTCTTCTCCGTTTGCAAGCTTGTGATATACATAGTAGTTGATGTTTTTGGAGAAGTGGATCATATCCATATAGTTGTCCAGATTCGTTATGATTTCACGATCGTCCTGATAAAAGTATATTTCCACATTGTCATACTGCAGAAGCGCCTTGACTGCCTGTTTCTCATTGTAGATGACTGCGTCCCGTTCTCCACTGCGGCAGGCGTTATCCCACCAGAGCATGGAATAGGGGGAGAAGAAGAACTTGAACGTCGTGTCGGGGTGCGCTTCCACCTGTGCGGTAAGCAGCGCAATATTGCCGGCAAGTGCATCGACGTTTGCGGTTTCCGGCTGCATAGCTTTAACGATGGGAAGACGGGTGTATAGTCCCATCGCCATATCCCGGCCGAAATATTTCCACTGTGCCCAGTTGTAGGAATCGCCTTCGTCGTAATTGCTGATCAGGGAATAGGCAAGCATATAAGGAATTTTTTCCATCAATACATCTTTATTGAGCAGGTACGGATAATCATTTAACACGTTCTGATCGTACAGATACATCGGACACCCTGTGGACACGTAAGTCGGTTCTGTACTTGCCGACAGGGAGGAAGGATCGATGTTGTAGAAGACATATTTCAGATCATGTTCTTCGTAGGCGTTATCCAGCAGATAACACAGGTCGGCAGTCGCGCCGTAGGAACGGATCGCCTTGATTGCCGTACAGTCAAACCCTGCATCAAACCAGCCGTTGTTATAATTCTCACAGACGGAAGAACCGACGATTAGCGCATCATAATCAAAAGTACGCAGCGTACCGATACACTGATATTCTTTATCAGTCAGCACGGCTTTCAATCCGGGCAGCGGTTTATGATACTGATAAAAAGGATCAAAAATCACCACCGCGGCAATAATCGCCATCAGAAGAAGTGCTGTCCGTATGCAGAATGATTTGATAAATTTCTGATCTGTGTCCATATATTCGGGGGCCTTTCTGCTTTCTATAAAGTATTCAGCCATGCAATTTATAATTTGCCAGAGTTTGTTTTATGAATGATATTGAAAAATCTGGCTGGCAAATTATTCATTTATGGGCGTCCGCCCTATACAAATAATAATATAAAATCTTTAGTGAGTAAACGCCCACAGATTTTCAATTATTATTTATGCATGGCTGATTGGCATCAAAAGTTAAAATACAAAAACGTACTTACCTGTGATAACGATACAATACACCATATGAGCAGAATGCTGATGATCCAGCATCTTCTGGAAGTCAGTTCACCGCGCATGGTGCGTTCATAGGCGTTGGGTCTGAAGATCAGACAAAATGCCAGCACAAACAGCAGGAACATAAAGATCAGATACAGGTAGTTAACCATGCCCGGGGCGATCATATCCAGCATCTGCCTGATCACGTATATTTCAGAAATATCAAGCTGTGCCGCAATTTCAAAAATCTTGCCAGTGTAACTTCCGGAGAAGAGATTCTTAAACAATTGGAGCGCGGCGGTCATGCTGGTGCTTCTGAAGAAGAAGAGCGACATATTAAACAGTGTAAAAGTGAAGATCCAGCCAAACCATGCGGGAATATGAAACCGTGCGGGCCGCTTCTCGTTCCGGCCGGTTATACCGATGATTCCGAGACTGTCCCACACAACCATAAGGCCATGCATAGCGCCCCATGCTACGTAGGTCCATGCAGCCCCGTGCCACAGTCCGCTTAGCAGAAAGACAATAAAGGTGTTGAGCAGCATACGTATTCGTCCCTTGCGGCTGCCGCCCAGCGGGATATATACATAGGTGATGAAGAAGCGGGAGAGGGTGATGTGCCATCTCTGCCAGAACTCCTTGATCGTACATGCGCGGTAGGGCGAATCAAAATTAATGGGCAGCTCAATGTTAAACATTCTGCCGAGCCCGATCGCCATATCGGAATAGCCGCTGAAGTCGAAGTAGAGTTCAAACGTGTAGGACAGGATCACCGCAACGGTGGAAATACTGTCCAGAGAGAAAGTCTGTGCAAAACCGTAATTTGCCATTAACGCGAAGGTGTCCGCCAGCAGTACTTTTTTAGTCAGGCCAAGCACAAACAGGTATATGCCGCGGGAAAAAGAGGAGGCGTTGAATCCGCGGCGGGACGTATCCTCGAACTGCGGGATCATTTCTTTATATAAGACAATGGGTCCCGCGATTAACTGCGGGAAGAAAGTGACGAAAGTTACATAATTGATCAGAGAATAGTGTTCACATTTTCCCAGTGCTCTGTCAATGATAAAAGAAAGCTGCTGGAAGGTAAAGAAACTGATGCCCAGCGGCAGCAGAATATGTTTCAGGGTAAAATCGGTGTGAAAAGCGAGATTCATATTTTCAATAAAGAAATCATAATACTTAAAATAAAACAGGATGCCGAGATTCAGAATAATTCCCGCAAACAATCCGGTCCGGTTCCACAGCTTTGTGTGTACGGAACCTGCAGGCACTCTTGTCAGCAGATAGCTTAACAGATAGTTTAACCCGATGCTGCACAGGATGATTGCCAGATAATAAACATTAAAATAGGCATAGAACCAGAGAGACATTCCGGCCAGAAATACATTGGCAAGGGAATATCTCCCGAGGCGGTTTAAGCCGTACCATCCCAGAAGTGTCAATGGTAAAAATATGAAGATAAAAATATACGAGTTAAATAACATATGATTCTACAGTCCCTTTGTTATATTATTGCCATCAAAATACATATTTTTCTATATAAAGGCAAAAACTAGTTACTGACAATTAGTATATCCTGTTTGCCGGATATAAACAAGTGTGATATATCAGGTGAAAACAGTAAAGAAATAATGGATATTACGGCCAGAACGCAGAATGGAGGCAACAGACAAAACATGAAAAAATTGATTGCAACACTATTAACCGGCGGACTGTTTTTCCTGACAGCATGCGGTAACGATTTGCCGGAAGATGAACTGGTTGGTAACGGGCAGGCATTTGAGATGCAAAAGATCAGCGACGATCTGCAGGCAAGCAGTTTCCCTTTTCAGGACAAAGAGAAGTTCATAACGCTGACACAGCTTAAGGACAGTGTCAAGGAACTGATGGGTGATCAATACTGGCCGGAGATCGATCTGACGAAAGAAGAACTGGAGCAGAAGACCGGTATCACGGAAGATATGTATGTGGACTTTCTGGCGGAAAAACAGGTAATGGATGCGCACATTGACACAATGATCATCATTCATGCCAAAGAGGCTGAGGTGGGAGCGATCGAGGAGGCGCTGGAGCGGTATCGTGAAAGCATCATCGAGGAAAACCGCAGTCATCCGCAGAATCTGTGCAAGGCGCAGGCCTCCCGCATGGAGACAATAGAGAATTATGTCTGCTTCGTACAGCTGGGGGCCGATACGACGATTGTTGCCGACAAGGGCGAGGATGAGATCATCGCATACTGTCAGGAGGAAAATGAACGCGCGCTGTATGTGCTGGAAAAGGGTATTCTGGAATGATGAACGGGATCAGCTGCCCCCGTTTTCATACCTCCACTGTCTGGGCGGGATGCCGTACACGTTTTTAAATGCCCGCGAGAAATGAAGCTGATTCGGATAGCCGACTGCATTTCCGATATCGGCGATAGATAATCCGGTCAGTTTTAATAATTCCGTTGCCTTGGTCATGCGGTAGGAAATCAGAAATTCTTGTGGTGATTTTCCCATATTCTCATGAAAAATCTTTCCGAAATAACTCCTGTTTAATCCGCAGGAGGCAGCAATATCTTCCACGGAGATATCATTTTGAAAATTCTGTTCGATAAAAGAAAACGCTTCTTTAATATAGAAATCCCGCAGACTGTTTCCCATGCCGAGCTTGGCAGATGTGGAAGAGCGGACAAGACTGTCGATAAAAAGATAGAGATGTCCGATCAGATGAAAAGGTGATGCGTCTTTGTGATTGACAATATAGAGGATCTCCGATTTCATTGTTTCCGCAATATCCTTATTATGGGCGCGGTAGATCGGCTGGTTTCGGCTTATGCCGGTCAGCTCAATCGTTTCCTTGGCGCGCAGGCCGTCAAATTCCAGCCACGCATATTCCCACGGAATATCGTGATCCGCAATATAAGTACATACCTGATGGGGAAACATCATAAATCCCTGTCCGCTCTTAACCTGATAGGTAATAGATTCTCCCTGTGTGTTATCCGCAATCAGGGTTCCCGTTCCGGATAGACATAAATGGAACAGATAATGGTTTCTGGCAGCGGGACCAAAAGAATGAGAAGGATCACATTGCTCCCATCCAAACTGGTATAATCCCAGATCAATAAAATTTTCACTCGGAAAAACAGAAAAGATTACTTCGGAATTAAGTCACCTCATATACTGTATTAAGTTTAGTATATACCAAAATGCTAGGTGACTTCAACTTAATGCCATTAATATAGCATAATGGTATAAAACTTGAGATATACTGCCATTTATTAATAGCATAATGGCATGTTATAATTCGATTATCAAAATAGGGAAGGAGATATGCTATGAGAAGGAGGAATATGAAATACCTTAAAGCGGCATTATGCTGTACGGCGGCAGCGATGGCTGCCGGCGGATGCGGGAATGCATCTGAAGACGGTAAGACGCAAATTGAAATCGTTCAGTACAAACCGGAAGCCGCAAACTATTTCAGCATGGTGGAAAAAGAGTTCAACGAAACACACGATGATATCCAGTTAAAAATCAGTTCTCCTAATGACGCAATGACAATACTGCGAACGAGATTTATCAGGGAGGATTATCCCGATATCATAGGAATCGGCGGGGATATCAATTACTCTTACTTTGTGGAGGCGGAAATACTGGCTGATGTGTCGGATTATAAGGGACTTCAGAATATTAATCAGGCATATCTGGATATTGATGAAGCGCTTGAACTGGTTCCCACCGACGGAACATATGCGGTTCCTTATGTGGCCAATGCGGCCGGGGTGTTATATAACAGAGACATGTTTGCCGAACATGGCTGGGAGATCCCGCAGAACTGGGAAGAGATGATCTCGTTGTGTGAGGAAATCAAGGCAGAAGGAATCCTTCCGTTCTATTTCGGATTTAAAGATACGTGGACCTGCCTTGCCCCGTGGAATGCCATGGCCGTAGATCTGGCACCTGCAGATACCGCAAAACAGGTAAACCGTGGAGAGACGACATTCTCGACAGAGTATCGGGAAGTGTCCGAAAAGTATTTGAAACTGTTAAATTACGGACCGGATGATCCTTTTGCGTATGGTTATAACGATGCATGTACCGCTTTTGCAAGGGGAGAGTCTGCAATGTACCCGATCGGAAGCTATGCTGCACCGCAGATCTTATCCGTGAATCCGGATTTGAATCTGGACTCCTTTGTCATGCCGGCATGTGATGAGCATGAGGGAAATACATTAAATTCGGGAATTGACCTGCAGTTCTGCGTGATGGCGGACTGTCCTGACAAAGAAGCGGCATACGAGGTTCTGGATTTCCTGCTTGCGGACGAGAATATACAGAAATATATCGATGCACAGACGGCAATTCCCTGTAAGGAGGGAGATTTTGCACTGCCTTCTATTCTGGACGGAATGACGGATTATATTCTGGCAGGTAACATGACGGATTATCAGGATCATTATTATCCTTCGGAGATGGCGGTGGATGCACAGATACAGACCTTCCTGCTGCAGAAGGACGTAAATGCTTTCTTAAGTAAATTTGATACCGACTGGCAGCGGTATAACAGAGATATCATCCGGCTTGTGCAGGATTATGAAAAAGAACACGGAAATGCGAATTAGCAGGAAAGGAGAACATAGATATGAAAAATGAGAGAAAGAGAACGTTTTTATTAATTACTATTCCGATTCTTGCGTTGTTCGTCTGCTTCAATACCATTCCGCTGATTCGCGGTGTGATATACAGCTTCACGAATTTTAAAGGATTCGGAAGTTATGACTGGGTAGGACTCCGCAACTATGTAGATTTGTTTTCAGATGTTCGTGTCGGCAAATCTTATCTGTTTACATTTAAGCTTGCGATTGCGTCTACAATTGTTGTAAATGTAATAAGCCTTCTTCTGGCGCTGGCACTTAACAGCAAGATACGGGCGAAAAGCTTTTTCCGCGGGGCGTACTTTCTGCCGAATATATTGGGCGCGCTTGTCGTAGGTTACATCTTCAATTACTTTTTTACATATATTCTGCCGGCAGTGGCGGATATGATCGGAATAGAAGCGCTTAGTTCCAGTATATTGTCGAATCCGGGCGCTGCCTGGATCGCGATCATGATTGTGTGTGCATGGCAGGCGATCGCAATGAATACGATTATTTACATTTCGGGATTACAGACTGTACCGGAAGACGTGTACGAGGCAGGAGGACTGGACGGAGCAACCGGATGGAAGCAGTTCAAATATCTGACTTTTCCGCTGATCATTCCGTTCTTCTCCATCAATATGGTACTTTGCGTCAAGAATTTCCTGATGGTATTCGACCAGATCATGGCGTTGACAAAAGGCGGTCCCGCACAGAGTACGGAATCTATCTCTTACCTGATCTACAATAACGGTATGTCCGGCGGACAGTTCGGCTTCCAGAGTGCCAACGCGGTTGTTTTCTTTATTGTGATCGTTGTCGTTTCCGTAGCACAGATGAAGTTTTCAGGTAAAAAGGAGGAGCAGTTATGATAACGAAAAGAACAAATACACCGGCGATGGTCCTGTTGATTCTCGGACTGTCTACAATCATATTTCCTTTGTATCTGACAATTGTGATCGCGTTTAAGCAGCCTTCGGAGATGACCAACAGCATCAGCGGCATTCTGTCGCTGCCTGAGGTATGGAGTTTCAATAATTTCAGAGAAGCCATGGAAGTTACGAATTTCTGGAATTCCCTCGGGAACAGCCTGCTTATTACACTGGTGACGGTCGGGCTGTCGATCGCGGTGCACTCCCTGATGGGTTACGCGCTGGGAAGAAACAAGGCACACAGCAAGTTCTACAGTTTTGTATATTTATTTATTGTCAGCGGTATGTTCGTACCCTTTGCGATCCTGATGATGCCGCTGGCGAAGCAGACGGCGGAAATGGGACTCGCAAACTGGGTCGGCGTGGTTCTGTTGTATGTGGTATTTTATATGCCGATGAATGTACTTCTGTATTCGGGGTATCTTGTCAATATACCGATGGCGTTAGAAGAGGCGGCGAAGGTGGACGGCGCATCTACATGGAGAACATACTGGAAGATCATCTTTCCGATCATGCGGCCTATGCATGCGACGGTTGCGGTTCTGACGGCTTTAGCCGTATGGAATGACGTTATGACGCCGCTCGTGATTATGGCGGGTTCCGAACAGAATACGCTGCCACTTGCACAGCTTAATTTCCAGTCCCAGTTCGGCACCAATTATAATCTTGCGTTTGCGTCCTATTTATTATCGCTGATTCCGATTCTGGTCTTCTACATTATCTGCCAGAAACAGATTCTGAACGGCGTAGTGAACGGTGCGGTCAAGTAAAAATACGCGAAGGACAGGTAACACGTATGGCGATTGTTTATCAAGAAGAGGAACGGACTTTTACATTACACACAAGACAAACAACCTACCAGATGAAAATTGATAATTTCGGGTTCCTGCTGCACTTGTATTATGGCAGCAGGACTGCCGGAAATATGGACTACCTTTTAACTTATTATGACAGAGGGTTCTCGGGAAATCCTTATGATGCGGGCAATGACAGGACCTATTCGCTGGATGTACTACCGCTGGAGTATTCTACAATGGGAATCGGCGATTACAGACACAGTGCGCTTGTTGTCCGCAATCACGATGAATCGGAGAGCTGTGATCTGCGGTATGCGGGATACAGTATCAGACAGGGAAAATATGAACTGCCGGGTCTGCCGGCAGTTCATGCCGGTCTGCAGGAGGCGGAAACGCTGGAGATTATTCTGGAGGACCGCGTCAGTAAGGTGCAGGTGCGGCTGCTGTATGGCGTACTGGAAGAAGCGGATATCATAACCAGAAGCGCACAGATCATTAACGGCGGTACGGACAATATCGTGGTGGAAAAAGCGGCGTCAGCCTGCCTGGACTTTGCAGGCGGCGCATATGATCTGATCAGCTTCTACGGCAGACATGCCATGGAGCGGAACTATCAGCGTATCAGGATCGCGCACGGAAGTCATGTGATCGGGAGCCGCAGAGGAACGTCCAGCCATCAGTATAATCCGGCAGTGATGATTGCAGAGCAGGATACGACGGAAGATCACGGAGACTGTTACGGAATGGTCTTCGTCTACAGCGGTAATTTCATGTGCGAGGCGGAGCAGGATCAGTATAACCAGACAAGAGTCACGATGGGATTACAGAACGAACTGCTTCACTATCCGCTGGCGCCGGGAGAGATGTTTACGGTTCCGGAAACGATACTGTGTCATTCGGACCGGGGGTTCGGAGATCTGTCCGTAAAATTTCATCGCTGCATCAGAGAGCATATATGCAGAGGTAAGTATAAGGACAGTGCGAGACCGGTTCTGGTCAACAGCTGGGAAGCGGCCTATTTTGACTTTAACGGGGAGACGATTCTGCAGCTGGCAAAAGACGCCGCAGAACTCGGGATGGATATGGTGGTCATGGATGACGGCTGGTTCGGGAAACGTGCGGACGATAACAGCAGTCTGGGAGACTGGCAGGTCGATGAACGGAAGCTGGGCTGTACGCTTGGCGAGTTGATTCGTAAGGTCAATGATACCGGCGTGAAGTTCGGAATATGGATCGAGCCGGAAATGGTTTCGGAAGACAGTGATTTATATCGTGCGCACCCTGATTGGGCGATGCAGGTTCCGGGCAGAAAATCCGTCCGGGGCAGAAATCAGCTGGTGCTGGATTTTTCCAGAGCAGAAGTGCGGGATCATATCTATGGACAGATATGCAGTGTGCTTGATCAGGGTAATATAGAGTATGTAAAGTGGGATATGAACCGAAGCATTACGGAGGTTTATTCATCCGGAAACAGCCAGGGCAAGGTAGCCTATGATTATGTTCTGGGGGTATATGATTTTCTGGAAAAACTGACGACGGCGTATCCGGATATTCTGATCGAAGGGTGCAGCGGCGGCGGCGGAAGATTCGACGCAGGTATGCTGTACTATACGCCGCAGATCTGGTGCAGTGATAATACGGATGCGGCGGACAGGCTGCGGATTCAGTACGGAACATCTTTCTTCTATCCGATGTCAGCAACCGGCGCGCATGTGTCGGCGGTGCCGAATCATCAGACAGGCAGAAACATCAGTCTGCACACACGGGGTATCACGGCGATGACGGGTGCATTCGGGTATGAGTTATCACTGGCAAAGCTGAGCGGGGAAGAACGGGAAGAGATTAAGGGACAGATCAGGCGGTATAAAGAGCATGAAGAATTGATCCGCACAGGAAATTATTACCGGCTGTCAAATCCTTTCCAGGATGCGTATGCCGCGTGGATGCACATATCGGAAGATAAAAGACAGGTACTGCTGCAGGTGGTTATGCTGGAAAATCACGGAAATATGACGGTAAACTATGTGCGGATGAAAGAACTGCTGCCGGATCTGATCTATGAGGAAACAGGCAGCGGACGATGTTATTATGGTTCTGCACTGATGAACGCGGGGCTTCCCATGCCGGTAGAGCTCGGAGAATATCCGGCATATCAGTTTTATTTCAGTGCGAGGGTATAGTTTATGGCGGAAGCGGTGCCGACAATGATTTCAGACAGGGTCAGGAGCGGAAAATGAATAAAGTGTATGAAAGAATAACTGCAAAAGAGGAAGATATTGCCCGGCGGCTGCAGGAATGGAGACCGGAGAAGATCGATCTGCAAAGGATACCACAGGGAGACGTGCCGGGAGAACGGGTGGAGATCAGGGAGACACAGATCGGAAGAGCGGAGACACTTTTTCGGGAAATGATAAAGACACTTCCGGCGATGATATCCGAAAATCCGTATCAGAGAGTCGTTCTGGCGGTGTGCGGTGGTTCCGGAGTGGGTAAGACAAGTATTGCCGCGCTGCTGGCATGTTTCTTTCGTCAGGCGCAGATCGGCTGTTATGTGCTGTCCGGAGACAATTATCCGCATCGGTTTCCGAAGTATAATGATGCGGAGCGACTTCATATATACAGAGAATGCGGCATTCAGGGCATGATCCGGGACGGCGTATATACGCCTGACAATTTTGTGAAGCTGCAGCAATGGCAGCAGGCGGGAGAGGATGCCGACCCGGCGCATTTAAAGGATGCCGGCTGGTTTCGTTCGTACGCAGATGCCGGCAGAAAAGGACTGGAAGGATATCTGGGAACGGAAAAAGAGATTGCGTTTGGTGAAGTCGGGGATATCATTACGGCTTTCAAAGACGGTGCGGTAAAGATCTGGCTGAAACGCATGGGCAGACAGGAGACGGAACTCTGGTATGAGGAAGTGGATTTTAGGGATATACAGGTTCTGCTGATCGAGTGGACGCACGGAAACAGCGATTCCTTAACCGGAGTGGATTTTCCGGTCTTATTAAACAGTACACCGCAGGAGACGATGGCGTACCGCAAGGCGAGAAACCGGGACGGGGCATCGGACAGTCCGTTTACAACAATGGTATTAGAGATTGAACAGGGACAGCTGATGAAGCAGGCAGGAAAAGCGAAACTAATCATGTCAAAATCAGGCGGATTGCTCACGTATGAGGAGCTGTGCCGCAGCCAGGGGGAAAGACAGGTATGAATAAGGGTGAGTATGTGGATAACGGTCCTATGATCAATGCATATCCGGACAGCATGGGCGGCACACTGGCCGATATAGCCGCGGTGCTGCAGAAGGCACAATTTGAGAAAACATTTCAGTCTTTCTATATTCTGCCGAGCATCTATCATTCGGATCTGGACAGGGGATTTTCCGTAATAGATTACGGCATTAATGAGGAAATCGCGGATCAGGATTCTCTGCAGAAGCTGAAAGATACGGGGCTTGACCTGAAGCTGGATTTTATTTTAAATCATGCATCCGTATTATCGCCGCAGTTTCAGGATCTTCTGAAGAAGGGTGAAGACTCGGCGTACAGGGATTTCTTTATCAACTGGAATCAATTCTGGGAAGGGCACGGCACGATGACAAAAGAGGGTTACATCATGCCGGATGCAGAGTTGATTAAAGATATGTTCTTCAGAAAACCGGGGCTGCCGATCCTTATGGTATCGTTTCCGGACGGCAGGCAGGTTCCGTACTGGAATACATTCTATCAGGAGATCCGGCCGGAGGCGGAGCAGAAATATCTCGGGCAGATGGATCTGAATATTAAATCACCGCTTGTATGGGATTTCTATGAAGATACACTCAAAACACTTGCCGGATACGGCGCTAAAATCGTCAGACTGGATGCCTTCGCCTATGCGCCCAAAGAACCCGGTGCGAAGAATTTCCTGAACGAGCCGGGGACATGGGAACTGTTAGAACGGGTGCAGCAGCTGGCGGACCGTTACAGCCTTACGCTTCTGCCGGAGATCCACGCGGGATACGATGAGAAAATCTATGACAAACTGTCCCGGAAAGGGTATATGGTATACGACTTCTTCCTGCCGGGACTGATCATCGATGCACTGGAGAGCGGCAGCGGTGCGATACTTACGGCATGGGCGGAAGAAATAAAAGATAAGAAGATCAGAACGGTAAATATGCTGGGATGTCATGACGGGATTCCGCTTCTGGATCTGAAGGGACTGATTCCGGAGGAACGGATTCAGGCGTTGATTGACACGATCGTACAAAGGGGCGGGTATGTTAAAGATCTGCACGGCCGGCAAAAAGTATATTACCAGGTGAACGCCACCTACTACAGTGCGCTGGGTGAAGACGACGATAAGATGTTACTGGCGAGGGCGCTGCAGCTCTTCATGCCGGGGAAACCGCAGATCTGGTATCTGGACTTGTTTGCCGGCAGAAATGATCACGAGGCTGTGGAGAAGGCAGGCGCCGGGGGACATAAGGAGATCAACCGCACGAATCTGACCATGGGACAGATCGAAGAACGGCTGCAGGAGCAGGTTGTGACAAAGCAGCTTGTGATGCTGCGTTTCCGGAATACGTTTCCGGCGTTCGGTTATAATGCGGAGTTTACAATAGAATGCACGGGTGAGAAGCTGCAGATTACATGGAAAAAGCAAGGGTGCATGGCTGTGCTGGATGCGGATCTCAAAGAATATTCGTTCCGGATGCGCGGAATCAATGATGAGGGACAGGAAGTGTTTCTTTTATAAAAAACTTTAAAAAACATATGAAAAACAGGGAGAAGAGCTGTAATATGGCTCTTCTCTTTTTTGGATTCGTATGATATAATGAAGAAAATATTTCGTAAAGTTTCGTAAAATACAATATTATATTCATTTACGAAAACAAAGCGAGGAATCAAACAGAGGGAGGTTACAATGAGAAGAAGAGTAAGTGCAATATTCATGGCAGTTATTATGCTGATCACGCCGTTTATGACGGCGCTGCTTGATGCCGCAACGGTTTATGCGGCGGAAGGCATAACCGTTAAACTGCACTATCACAGAGGTGACGATGCGTATGACGGCTGGGATGTATGGTTCTGGGAAGAAGGCGGCGGAGCAGGCGAAGGCATTCCTTTTCAGGAAGAAGACGGGGATATGGTGGCGACGAAGGAAGTTACGCCCGGCATTACGAGCGTGGGATTTATTGTCCGTACACAGGACTGGCTGAAGGATTTCGACGGAGACCAGTTTATTGACATATCCGAGGTAATTACGGGTACCGTGCATATTTATGTGGAATCCGGCATAGAAGGTTATACGAAAGAATACGGAGATGATGTGGTGACGGGCGTAAGACTTAGAGCAGCGACTTATAATAATGACGGTACGATTAAAGTCACGATGACAGGAGAGATCGAGGGCGATCCCGGCAGTGTTTTTACGGTTGCAGGTAAAGAGAGCGGGATCGAGGTCACAGAGGTGACGGGCGGCACGGACGGCATCTATACGGTGGTACTTGCGGAGAATCTGGACGCGTCCAAGAGCTATACGATCACGTTCGAGGAGACGGCATACGATATCTACATTCCGAGTATTTATTCCACACCGGAGTTTGAGGCAGAGTATACATATACCGGAGACGATCTGGGTGCGACATGGAGCGAGACGCAGACGGCTTTCCGTGTCTGGGCGCCGACAGCGGAGTCTGTGCAGCTGCGCCTCTATGAGTCGGGCATGGGTTATGCGAAGGATATGACGGAAGAGATCGAGATGACACCGGATGTAAACGGTACGTGGGTTGCCAGGAAGGACGGTGACTTAAGAGGCGTATATTATACATATTGCGTTACGGTGGATGGTATTACGAAGGAAGCCTGTGATCCTTACGCGCGTACGACCGGCATCAATGGTGAGCGTGCCATGGTGATTAATCTGGACGAGACGGACCCTGAAGGCTGGGAGAATGATGTAGATCCTCATGCGGGCAGCCCGATCAACGATGCGGTCATCTATGAGCTGCATGTGCGTGATCTGTCTTCCGGAGCGGATTCCGGTATTGAAAATGAAGGTAAATTTCTGGGACTGACAGAGACGGGAACGAAGACGGATTCCGGGATACCTACAGGGCTGGATCATATAAAAGAACTGGGTGTGACGCATCTGCATCTGCTGCCGTTCTATGATTTCGGTTCAATCGACGAGAAGCGCACATTGACGAATCTGTTTAACTGGGGGTATGATCCGGTGAATTATAACGTACCGGAGGGGTCTTATTCTACAGACGCTTCCAACGGCGAGGTGCGTGTCAAAGAGTTAAAACAGACGGTTAAGGCGCTGCATGACAATGAGATCAGTGTCGTTATGGACGTGGTATACAACCATGTATACAATGTGACAGATTTCTGCTTTAACAGGATCGTGCCGGATTATTTCTCACGTGTCGATGAGACCGGCGGTTACTCCAACGGGTCAGGCTGCGGTAACGATACGGCATCCGAGCGTTCTATGGTCAGGAAATATATTGTGGATTCCGTATGTTACTGGGCGGATGAATATCATATCGACGGATTCCGTTTCGATCTGGTAGGACTTCTGGATACGGAGACTGTGAATGAGATTATAGCGGAAGTGCACAAAGACCACCCGAATGTGATCTTCTACGGAGAAGGCTGGACAATGAACACCTCCCTGACCAAAGAAGGTTATACGCTGGCGACGCAGCTTAACTCTTCCGAGACACCGGAGTTTGCATATTTCAATGATACGATCCGCGACGGCTTGAAGGGCAGCGTGTTTGATGATCTGGATAAAGGATATGTTTCCGGTAAACCGGATATGGAAGAGACGATTACAAATTGTTTTATGGGTGCGGACGCATGGTGCGGCAGTCCGTCACAGACGATTAACTATGCGTCCTGTCACGATAACCTGACGCTGTTCGATCATCTGCAGACGGCAAGGCCCGAGGCCGGTAAAGAAGATCTGATTAAAATGAATAATCTGGCGGCGGCAGTCTATATGACGGCACAGGGAACACCGTTTATGCAGGCCGGCGAGGAAATGCTGCGTACCAAGCAGCGCGCGGACGGCACATTTGACTCGAACAGTTACGCTTCGGGGGATGAGATTAACTGCCTGAAGTGGAGTGATCTGGAAGACGAAAGCTATGCGAATGTTTTTGAGTACTATAAAGGACTGATTGCATTCCGTAAGGCGCACGGCGCCCTTCGTCTGACGACGGCGGAAGATGTGGCGAAGACGGTAGCGCCGGTGTCAGGACTTGATGCGAACGTGGTTGCTTTCGACATTCAGGGCGGCATCAATGGCGAGACAGCAGATGAACTGTTTGTCATTTTTAATGCCAGCGAAACGGGGACTACAGTGACGCTTCCGGAAGGAAACTGGAATGTCTACATCAATGGTGAGAAGGCGGGTACGGAGATTCTGGATACCGTTACCGGCAGTGCGGCAGTGGAGCCGATCTCGGCGATGGTGCTTGTGAGAGAAAGCGGGGTGGCGGCAGTGACGGATGAGGGCGCGGACGCGCAGGAAGAGGATTCTGCAGATACGACGAATGCAGCGGAGACAGAAGGAAACGGCGGCAGCGGTTCCAGACTTGCGCTGATCATCTGTATTGCAGCAGCGGTCCTTGCGGGCGGTGCAGTCGTGCTTGCCAAGCGCAGGAAGAAATCCGAGTAACAGCGGGTACAATGAAATAGCAACGGCAGATCAGGGTATCTGCCGTACAATCCGGGCAGGATGAACGTATATAATGCGGGGTCATCCTGCCCGGATTATTTTGTGGCACAGGACAGGAAACTCATTACTTTTCACTTTCATGCCAATGACCAGCCTGTTTAGGCGTTACTTCTGGCGAACGCAGGAAAAGTAACGGAAACTGCCGGGTCAGAGCAGTAAATTTCTTTTGTGCATAGCCATATAAATCGTAATATGATAAAATGAGCAAAAAGAGCAGGAAAAATTTGTGAAAGGGTTACGAATTATGCAGGATTTTATTAAAATATCGCGATATGCCGGCATGCGAAATGATCTGGCGCAGGCAGGCGGCGGAAATACATCTTTTAAGCCGGATGATCATATTATGTTTGTCAAGAGCTCAGGCGTGCAGCTGGCGGATGTAAATGAACAGGCCGGTTACTCCAGAGTGGACTATAAGCGGATCGTAGATTATTTTAAAGAGAACGTGGAGCCTTATGAAGCGGATGTCTTCACGGAGGAGATCGGGAAGAAGCTGTTGCAGGAGGCGCAGATTGAGGGCGGCAGGGCTTCGATCGAGACGTTTCTGCATGCGGTTACCGGTAAATATACACTGCATTCACACCCGACGCTTGTCAATATACTGGCAGCGAGGGAAGGCGGTATGGACACGCTGCGGACGCTTTTTCCGGAAGCGGTATTCGTGCCTTACAGGAAGCCCGGCGCCGCATTGGCGGAAACCTATTATAAATTATACCGCAGGCAGCAGGCACAGGGAGCGGATGGCACGATTGTCTTTCTGGCAAATCATGGTCTGGTAATCAGTGGCGATGACGCAGATACCGTGATCCGGCAGACGGAAGAAGTTCTTGCGAAGATCGCTGTATATCTGGGAATAGATGACAGTGCATACAGGAATGCGACGAAGCTCTTTACCATCATCAACCGGATCGATTCGTTAGCAGATCATATCGTCTATTGTTCCGGGAACCGTTATTTGTCACAGGAATATGCAGGCGCAGAGTTAGTAGAAAAGGGGCTCTGGAATCATGCGTTCTGTCCGGATTGTGTGGTCTATGCCAGTCAGAGACTGTTGTGGCTGAAGAGGGATTACGGCAGGCAGGATATCATGGACTTTATAGAACAGTATGGTCTGCCGGCGCTTATTTACTATGAGGGATATTTCTATATTCTGGCGGAGAGTGTGAAGAAGGCGCAGGAGATCGAGAATGTGATGAGCTTTGCCGCGCAGGTACAGTATGCGAATAACGGACATAAGATGTGTTATCTAAGCGATGATGAGCAGGGGGAGTTACTGAACTGGGAAGCGGAGAAATACCGCAGGCAGAAGTAGGGGAGAAGAGATTGAAAATCAGCACATCATGGAGGAGACAATGAACGTAATGATTCCGATGACGGGATACGGGTCCCGTTTTGTGGCAGCAGGTTATAAGGATTTGAAGCCTTTTATCAAGGTAATGGACAGACCAGTCATTGAATGGATCGTGAAAGGGATGTATCCCGCCGGCGTAAATTTTATATTTGTGTGTCGTGGTGAACATCTGAAGGCTGATCCATCTATGCGGGAGCGGCTGTTTGGGCTGGCGCCGGAAGCGGTGATCGTTTCCATAGATGACTGGGTTAAAAAAGGACCGGTTTATGATGTGCTGCGCGCATATCGTATGCTGTGCGGGGGGCAGAACGGTGACAGCGGGAGTGTGGAGCGGGCGGATGGTGCGGCTGCAGGACCGGCGGGGATCGATACAGAGGCCGGTTTTATCATCAATTACTGTGATTTCTATATGACATGGGATTACGCCGCTTTTGAGAGGGGCGCGCAAGAGCGCGGCTGCGACGGTGCAGTACCCTGTTACACGGGATTTCACCCGAATCTGCTGCCGGAGAAGAATTATTATGCTTCCTGTCTGACGGACGATGCGGACAACTTGATTGAGATTCGTGAGAAGTATTCTTTTGAACAGGATAAAACAAAAGCGAAACACTCTCCCGGCGTGTATTACTTCAAAAATGGCGCGACAATGGAGAAATACTGTCAGATGCTGACGGAGCATGAGGAGTGCGCCATCAACGGAGAATATTATGCATCCCTTCCCTACAATTTTATGGTGCGGGACGGGCTTAAGGTGTGGGTGCCGACAAACGTGCAGTATTTCTGCCAGTGGGGAACACCGGAGGACATGCAGGAATTTGTCTACTGGACGAACCGGATTGCGCAGGCAGACCGGAACGGTAAAGAGAATGGCAGCGGGACAGTGCACGAAGACGGGACGGCAGAGAGAAGCCGTGAAGGCAGGACGGACGCAGCGCCTGCGGCTTACGGTAAGGTTCTGATCCCGATGGCAGGTGCGGGGCAGCGTTTTGCGGACGCGGGATATCAGGTGCACAAACCGGCGATCATGACGGTAGACAGAGCCGTGGGCGAAGAGAAGCCGATGGTGGTGTGCGCGACTGCGGATCTGCCGGACGCAGCGCCGGACGGCAGCAACGTGATCTATGTGGACAGGACTTTTCATAAAAAAGATGGCGTGGAGGATGCGATACATGCTTACTATCCGGAAGCTTCCTTTATTACAGTGGATCATCTGACAGAGGGACAGGCATGCACCTGTATGCTGGCAGAGGACAGTCTCGATCCGGAAGCGCCGCTTCTGATCGCAGGCTGTGACAACGGCATGGACATCGACAGAGATACATACGAAGCATTGAAACGGGAGTGTGACTGTATTGTCTTCACTTACAGGCATAATGAGGCAGTGCTTCACAATCCGAATGCGTATGGCTGGATGATTACGGATGAGGAGGGCAATATCACTGGCACGTCGATCAAAAAGGCGATTTCTGACACGCCGATGGAAGATCCCGCAGTGGTAGCGACTTTCTGGTTTCGGAAGGCGGAGATCTTTCTGAATGCGACGAGAAAAATGATTGCGGAGAATGACCGTATAAACGGGGAATACTATGTAGACCAGGTGGTGAAGCATGTGCTGGACTTAAACTATCGTGCGAAAATCTACGATATCAAGCGGTATGTGGGCTGGGGAACGCCGGCAGACTATGAGGGTTATCAGAATACCTGGAAGTATTTCGAAGGTTTTATGCGGGCGGAGCACTGTCTGTAAATAAAGTATGAAGGTGCTGGATGCAGGTATGCGGCATAGTTGGAAGGACACGGGTATTCATGTTACAGAAATTAAACATGGCAGATTTAGAAGAGAATTACTATAAAATATTACGGGCGGTAATTATAGGAGCCGTTATATTGAAGCTGCTCCTGATGGGGTTGTTTTCATCAGATTATCAGGACCTGATGTTCATTCCTTTTGTGAAATGTTTTCTGGGCGGGGAGAATCCCTATCAGTATTATTATGAACATGAGCTGCTGCCTTCTTTTCCGTATCCGCCGGTCATGCTTATTATCGAGAGCATCGGCGGCGCATTGGCAGCATTTTGCGGTACGCTGCCTGTTTTTATGCAGAATCTTCTCTTTAAGATGCCGCTGCTTTTCATGGATTTGCTGGGGCTGTATTATCTCATGCGCATATCCGAGTCTAAGAGGAAATATATATTAGCATTATATTTCATGTCGCCGATTATTCTGTATGCAACTTACATGCATGGGCAGCTGGACATTATACCGACAGTTTTTCTGGTGGGTGCCATCTATTATCTGACGCAGATCGGAGTATCCAGACGGGGGACTGCGCATAATGAATGGAAATTTGTGATTTTTCTCACACTTTCTCTGGCATCGAAATTACACATAGCAGTAGTGCTCCCATTGTTTTTTCTTTATATTTATAAGAAAAAGGGACATAAAAAAGCAGTGGTCATGACAGGCCTGCCGGTTCTGCTTACAGCCCTGATTACGGCGCCGTTCTGGGGAAGCGGGTTTGTCAATATGGTGCTTTTTAATAAAGAGCAGAGCGTCATCGATAATGTTTATATTAATTATGGAAACGAGCATCTGCTGTTGTGTGTGCTGGTGTTGCTTTTCATTTATTTTCAGGCGTTTCACATCAATCAGATGAACAGGGATCTGCTGATCAGCATGACGGGCCTGCTGTTTAGTGTGTTTCTTGCGTTTGTACCGGCTATGCCGGCATGGTATATTTGGATCGTTCCCTTTTTCATGCTCTATCTTGCAGGACTGTCCGTGGACAGAGGTAAAATGGTTATGGTGTACGGTGTATTCAATCTGCTGTACCTGCTGTATTATATCTGTCTGCATGTGACAGGGTTTACGGATCTGTCGATTCTGGGCAGGAATCTGAATGGTCTGAAATATGCGAATGAGAGCGTCAAAAACGTTGTCTTTACACTGATGGTCGGCGTATTTCTGATTCTGGTCGTCTCCATGTACCGGTACGGTGTAAACAGCAACGCATATTACCGCCGGAGAAATCGTCCGTTCACGATCGGCATTGCGGGAGACAGTGGTGCAGGTAAAAGCCGTCTGCTTGCAATGCTGGGAGAGCTTCTTTCCGAAGAGAGCATACTGAATATAGAAGGCGACGGTGATCACAGATGGGAGCGGGGTGACAGCAACTGGGATGAGATAACGCATTTGAATCCGCGGGCGAATTATCTGTACAGGCAGGCGGAGGATCTGCGGGCACTGCGGGGGAACAATTCCGTAAAGCGGTCTGATTATGATCACAGCACGGGAACTTTTACCAGCAAGAGGAAAGTGAC
The DNA here is from genome assembly GCA_937920345.1 of uncultured Lachnospiraceae bacterium. GTDB lineage: Bacteria > Bacillota > Clostridia > Lachnospirales > Lachnospiraceae > UBA3282. Next base: position 9,747 of record CALGVA010000062.1, on the reverse strand, counting down.
TCCCAAGCCATATATCGTTATGTGCGGTCTGCATTCTTTGTATCTGCCGCAGATGAGACAGGTACTTGACCTGAAAGTTTATCTGGATACTGATGATACCCTCAGATGCTACTGGAAGATGAATCGGGATCAGGGCAGCAGGGGACATGCCGCGGAGGACATCAGAGCGCAGATTGAAAAGCGCCGTAAGGATGCGGAAAAATATATTTATCCGCAGAAGCAGTATGCTGATCTGGTAATACGGTATTTTGCTATTGGATTGCCGCAGGATTTAAATAGCGTGGAAGATGGATATAGAACGGATCTTGGCGTGGAATTTATTATGGATGTCAGTATTAATGCGGAGCCGATGCTGGCGCTCATGCAGGAGCAGGGGGTAAAAGGTATCCTGTCTTATGACAATGATCTCTTGCATCAGCGGATTCTGTTTGCAGGCGGAGACCTGCGGGTGAAGGGGGATGTCTGGGAAAGAATTGCCCGCGCGGCGATTCCGCAGATCGAGGATCTGACAGGAGGACATATTGTGTGGGAGAGCGGAACGAACGGTATGGTGCAGGTGATGTTTCTGGTAGTGATCAGCGAGATCATGAAGAGGGAGTGACAGGATAGACATGATACAGGCAGTGATATTGGATCTGGACAACACACTATATGCATATGAGCCACTGAATGCGGAGGCTGCGGCAAGAGTGCGGAATGTTGTCTGTGGGGAGTTTCACGTTACGGAAAAGAGATATGAAGAGGCGTTTCGGGCTGGCAGAGAGGAGACGAAGCGGCAGCTGGGTGATACGGGAGCGTCACATAACAGATTGCTGTATTTTCAGAAGACACTGGAGTATCTGGGAATCCTGCCCGTGCCTTTATCCTTGCGGATGTATGAGATATACTGGGGTACGTTTCTGGAGAAGATGTCGTTACGTGAGGGCGCCAGAGAATTTATGGAGTGCATGAAAACACACGGAATACGGGTCATGATCTGTACTGATCTGACGGCGCACATTCAACACCGTAAGATTGCGGCATTGGGTATTGCAGAGATGATCGACTGTCTGGTGACCAGTGAGGAGGCCGGTGTGGAGAAGCCTGCGCCGGAGATCTTTGCACTCTGCCTGGAGAAGCTGGGGCTGCCTGCAGAAGCGGTCTGCTTTATCGGCGATGATCCGCGTAAAGACGTGGAAGGCGCTAAAGCGGCAGGTATGCGGGCGATCCTGTACCGGCCGGAAGAGCCGGAGGCGGCACAGTTTGCGGCGATGGCGGAGGAGATCCTGCAGCAGAATGGATAACACCCTGACGGGCTGTCAGGTATATGAATCATGAATATATTGTAGTGGAAAGGATATTAGAAAATGAAATTATCCATAGTAGTTCCGTGTTATAATGAAGAGCAGAATATACCATTGATTCTGGAGCGTTTTGGTGAGATCGTAAAGCGGGATGATATTGAAGTGATTCTCGTGGATAACGGTTCGACAGACCACAGCGCGCAGGTTCTGGAGCAGCTGCTGCCGGCGTATTCCTTTGCGAAAACAACGAAGGTGGAAGTGAATCAGGGATATGGCTACGGTATTCTGCAGGGGCTGCGGGAGTGCAGAGGAGAGTATATCGGCTGGACACACGCGGATATGCAGACCGATCCTGCGGACATACTTAAGGCGCTTGCCATCGTCGAGGAGGAGAGAGGGCTGGTCTACGCCAAGGGCAGGCGTAAGGGCAGGCCGCTTTTTGACGTGTTCTTTACTGTGGGGATGAGTGTGTTTGAAACCTGCTATCTGCATAAGAAACTGTATGATATCAATGCCCAGCCCAATGTATTTCCGAAGATATTTTTCGACAGCTGGGAAAATCCGCCCCATGATTTTGCGCTGGATCTATACGCGCTGTACATGGCGCGTAAGAGAAAGCTTAAAGTGGTCAGATTCCCGGTGCTTTTCCCGAAACGGATCTACGGGGAATCCAAGTGGAATACAGGACTTAAGGCGAAGTGGAAATTTATTAAGAGAACCGTGGAGTTCAGTGTGAAACTGAAGAAAAATGGAAACCTGTAAATGCGGACAGTCTGTGAGAGTACAGAACGGCAGATACGGAGCATAAGCGGGTAAATGTTGTCGAAAATTATAGAAGAAAACGGAATCCCGTATATGGAATAAGAGCAGCTGATGCTGTGGGAACAGGAAAAGGAGAACTTGTATGGAATACATAGCGCACAGAATCAACACATTGGAGGAACTGCGGAATCTGCCCGCAGAATACGGGGTGGAACTGGACCTGAGGGACGATTTAAACGGCAGAATCTATATTTCTCATAATCCCTTCGAGGCGGGGGAAGATTTCGAGGACTATTGCCGGGAATATCATCACGGTACAATGATTCTGAACATCAAGAGCGAGCGGATTGAGCATAAGGTTCTGGAATACATGAAGCAGTATGGCATAGAGAAGTATTTTTTCCTGGACTCTTCCTTTCCGATGATTAAATTGCTGACGGATATGGGCGTTAAAGATGTGGCGCTGCGGTTCAGCGAACTGGAAGGATTAGATACGATCCGCAATATGGCGGGGCGGGCAGACTGGGTATGGGTGGACTGCTTCACGAAGATTCCGCTGGATCAGGACAGTTATCGGGAATTAAAAGACCTGGGCTATAAGCTGTGCTTCGTATCGCCGGAACTGGAGGCACAGGAAGAGAAGATCGCTGCATACAGAAAATATATTGAGGAACATGGTTTTACGTTTGACGCGGTCTGCACGAAGAGCTATCATATAAAAGACTGGATGTGAAGGGTAAGGATATTTTAATACGCAAATGAAAAAAATCGGTAAGACGGACGTTAATATGATAAAACAGAAAATAGGAATGGCAGCTGCCGTTATAGTGACATTGTCTGCCGGGCTGTTTCTGTTCTACAGGCACTGGCAGTTTGAACTGCCGCTGTATCCGAATGTGGACGAACAACTGTCCCTGGATTGTATCTATAATCTGCTGAATCAGCATATTTATGCGGGGGATATCTATGTTCTGGATTTCTTCCGGTATCCACATCTGACATTTTACTATGCGGTTGCGGGCGTTCGTATTCTGGGGAGATTCCTGTCCGGCACGGAAACGGTTATCCTGCTCAGGTATGTGGTATGCGGTACGGCGCTTTTGTCTAATGTATGCATTTATTTTGCCGTAAAAATCATGATGGGGGAGCGCAAATGGAGCTATGCCGGACTGGTGCTGTCTGTTTTTTCGCTGTACGGATATGCATATCTGTATTATACGGGACCGGATACGATGATCTATGCGGCAGCGAATGTGATTCTGCTTCTGGGCTGCGTGATCTATCGGGATGTGCAGGAGGACCGGATTGTCTATCTGTGGTATCCGCTGCTTGCGATCTGCATCGGGCTTGCCGCCGCGGCGAAGGTTCACGGGATTCTTTTTGGCTTGTTCTGGCTGGCGCTTCATATCAAGAAAAAATACTGGAAGAAACACAGAAACAATTTTTTGTTTTTTCTGAACTGTATTGTGCTTGTATGCGTATTTTGCCTGTGCAATTATTCGATGTTTTTTCATTTTAAAACTTTTGTCTGGGATAATCTGTATAACCTCAATCATTATGCATGGGGACATCCGGGTATAGAGCATAATATGCCCTTGTTAGGATATGTGGAAGCGTATATGCTCACCGGATACGGTGTCGCGGGAGGCGTACTGCTTTTGCTCGGGATTTTCCATCTGATACGTACGAAGGAACGACAGCAGGCGGCCGTCTTTATGATCATGCCGGTGTTTGTTATACTTTTTCTGTCCAGATATCAGATTATGCTGGGCAGAAATCTGTCGCTGATTCAGCCGTTTGGAATACTTATGATGGTATATGGACTGATGGAAGTGAAACGGCTCATGGGTAAGTACCGCTTTGACCGTAAGGGTGTGATTTCAGGTATCCTCATCGTCATGGTTATCTGCAATGTGGTGACGGTGGTCAACAGCGGTCGTTATGATCTGACATACACGCAGGCGGCGGCGTATATTGAGACGCAGATTCCGGAGGGGTCCACGATTTATTGCACCTCTTTTGCGCCGGTTATAGACGAAGAGCGGTATACGGTCATCGGCATCGGCGAGGATATGACGCAGCTTCCGGATATGCTGCGCAGTGGAGAGTATTATGTGGATACACAGTATGCCACAGGATACTTTACACAGCGGAAAGATTATCTGGTAATGCAAGGGGAATATATGTATCCGGACAGGAAGGAACTGCATGAGAAAAAGACGGGCGGGTATACACAGCTGCAGGAGTATACCGGGATCTCTTACGGCGGAGAATGGAAGTACCGGATCGGTTATCTGGACCTGTTCCGATACAGTCCGGACCGCTATTATATCGGTCCCACGATCGTGATATATGGTTCGGGATCGTAGCAGGAGGTATGCGCCCCGGGACAGGATGCATATGTATCATATATAAGATATGCGAAGAGCGGTATTGAGGGTTTAAGTGAAAGAAAGGACGGGTATAATGCGACAGTTTGTAATTACAACAGACAGTAACTGTGATATGGATCCGGTTTATCTGGCGGAACATGAAGTGGGAGTTATCCCGCATTATTATACGGTGGAGGAAGAGATCTACGGCGGCGGGCGCGAATTGAGTGTCAAAGAGTTCTACGACGCCATGCGGGCGGGTAAGAAAGCGGCTACCATGGCGAGCAATCCGGAGGTGATCCTGGAGCGCTTTGAGGAATATGCGAAGCAGAATACGGATATTCTGCATATCAGTTTTTCTTCCGCGCTCAGCAGCGCTTATAATAACATTGTAAACGGTGCGGATGAAATCATGGAGAAATATCCGGACGAAAAGATCATTGTGATTGATACATTATCGGCATCTCTGGGCGAGGGGATCATGATCCGCAAGGCAGTCGAGATGAAGCAGGCGGGATGTCCGCTGGAGGAGACGGCGGCATGGGTGCGGGAGAACAGTCCGCATCTGAATATTCAGTTTACGGTGGATGATCTGAATTTCCTGTACCGCGGCGGGCGGCTGTCCCGTTCTTCCGCGATTCTTGGCACGGTGATTAACATCAAACCAATCCTGTATTTTGACAGAGAGGGCAGACTGGTTGCTTTAGACAAGGTCCGGGGGCGTAAGAAATCTCTGATGACGCTTGTGGATAATATGAAGGAGCGGCTGGGGGAATATAAGGATAAACAAGTGTTTATCGGTATTGTACACGGGGATTGTGAGATGGATGCGAGGTATGTTGCGAATATGATCACAGAGAGATTCGGGTACACGGACATCGAGATCAGACCGATCGGACCGAGTATCGGTGCCCATTCCGGTCCGGGAGCGGTCGGACTGATCTTCCTGGGAGATGTGAAGTAAAGGAGACCGGGTATTGCAGGATATTATGTCAGGAAATGGTGAAGGTGGCAGCAAGCTCCTGCAGCAGCGATTCCAGTTCACGAAGTTCTGCGTCGGAGATGCCGGGGATATCCGTATCGTCTGCTTTGGCAGCTGCAGTCTGTGCAGGTGAATCGTCCTGCCTGCCGGATTCTGTGTATGCTGCCGATGCGGCCGGTGATTTTGGCTGTTCCGGTTCGGGATAAGCTGCGGGTATGTCCGCTGAATCCCGGTTGATCAGCTGCATATCGGTTTTAGTCTGTTCCAGGCGGTTTGCCAGATGATTTTCCAGATAATCTACCAGATTAATCCGGAGAATATTGATCTTTCCGGGGATATCAATCAGAGAGGATATTGCGAAATAACAGTATAATCCCAGGAAACTTATCACATAGAAAGGCGCGATGCTAAAGAAGCTCTCGTTATGTATGATGCCGAGACATGCGCCGATTCCCGCGACCAGAACCGAGAGCAGCATGAGTTGTCCCGACAGATGGCGCAGCATAGATAAAGGTATCGCGCCGACTTTGACATGACTTATGAATTTATCTACAAAAACAGGAACGTTGGAAACTTTCTCATTGATTTTACTGTAGCCGGAAAACTTCAGTTTGAGCTGCTGCAGAGATTTATTCGCAGTGGTGGACATATGTTCCGTTTCCCAGATCAGACGGTGATATATCACTCCTATCACGATCTGGCATATGATACTACAGAACAGTAGCGCCAGAATCCCGATCATGAAATTTTTATGTTGAAAAAATAACGCAGGCATGATTCTCTATACCCTCCCTAAAATGATAAATACAACAAGCATACCTATATTATATTAAATTAATTTGGATATAAAAGCTGTAAGGCATCGTCAAATTACGCGTAACCGTCCGGTTTTCGGTTTTGCTGTCATGGAATAGTACAGAGCGGAACTGGAAAAAAATAGAAAAATATGCTACAATATCTAATATTGTGTAAAAAGATTGAATTCGGGCAAAATAAAATAACGTAAACTGGAGGGAATAATAATGATTTATCATCCGCAAGGGGTTTGTTCAAAGGCGATTGATCTGGAAGTGGAAGACGGCGTGATCAAGTCTGTCGAGTTCACAGGAGGATGTAATGGTAATCTGCAGGGTATTTCCAGATTAGTGTCAGGGATGAAGATTGAGGATGCGATCGACAGACTGCGCGGGATCAAGTGCGGATTTAAGAGTACATCCTGCCCCGATCAGCTGGCATGTGCGCTGCAGGAAATCCTGGATAATTAATTTAGGAGGTTTCTTTCATAATGAGTAAGAAGATTGTGCTTACCGGCGGCGGAACCGCCGGACATGTAACCCCTAATATGGCGCTTATTCCGAAGCTGCGGGAGCTGCAGTACGAGATAGCCTATATGGGATCTTATGACGGTATTGAAAAGAAGCTGATGGAAGATTTTAACATTCCGTATTTTGGCATAGCAACGGGTAAATTCAGGAGATATTTTGATCCTAAGAATTTCTCCGACCCGTTCCGTGTGCTGAAGGGAATGTCTGAAGCAAGGAAATATCTGAAAGAAATAAAGCCTGACGTGGTTTTCTCCAAAGGCGGTTTTGTGAGCGTACCGGTGGTCCGTGCGGCGGCTTCGCTCGGAATACCCTGTATTATACATGAGTCGGATATGACACCCGGGCTTGCCAATAAGTTATGCATTCCCGTAGCAAAGAAGGTGTGCTGTAATTTTCCCGAGACGTTTCGTATGCTGCCGGAGAGTAAAGCGGTTCTGACAGGGTCTCCCATCAGAAAGGAACTTACCATGGGCAGCAAGGAGGCTGGGTACAGACTGTGCGGTTTTGACGCATCGAAACCGGTCATCATGGTTGTGGGAGGCAGTCTGGGTTCCGCCGCGGTCAATCAGGCGGTCAGAGATGTTCTGCCGGAATTGTTGAAAGATTTTCAGGTTGTGCATTTATGCGGTAAGGAGAAGATGGATAATCTGCTTCTCACAACGGCAGGTTATAAGCAGTTTGAATATATTCGTTCCGAGATGAAGGATGTTTTCGCCATGGCGGATCTGGTGATCTCCAGAGCAGGCGCGAATGCGATCAGTGAACTGCTGGCGCTCAAAAAACCCAATATTCTGATACCCCTTCCCGCGAGCAGCAGCCGGGGGGATCAGATTCTGAATGCGGAATCATTTGAATCACAGGGATTCAGTATCGTGATCGACGAAGATGATTTGACGAATAAACTGCTGCTGGAGAAGATACAGGAGTTGTACTTTAACAGATTCAGTTATATTGATGCGATGACGAAGAGCAACCAGCGGGATGCGATCGGAACGATCATCGGCCTGATCGAGAACGCGGTGAATGAAAAGTAAAGCCGAAGGCCGGGAAGCCGAAGGTCGGGCTGTTACAAATCTTGAAAAATCATGTATGCAATGCTACACTTATGTGTGGTGGCAGATAGAAGACTAATTGGATTGTCAGGCTGCAGCAGACAGCCGGACTTTTCGGAATGGAGGACAAAATGAGTAAAGTTACATTTGACTATTCTAAGGCGGCGCCTTTTATCGGGGACAATGAAGTGGAGTCCATGAAGAAGCTGGCGCTTGACGCGAAGGAGCTGCTGGTGAGTAAGAGCGGGGCAGGTAATGATTTCCTCGGCTGGATTGATCTGCCGGTTGACTATGATAAGGAAGAGTTTGCGCGGATCAAACAGGCGGCGGCGAAGATCCAGAGTGATTCCGAAGTGCTCGTTGTGATCGGTATCGGCGGTTCGTATCTCGGAGCAAGAGCGGCGATTGAGTTCTTACGCCACAGCTTCTATAATGTCGTGGATAAATCCGTCAGAAAGACGCCCGAAATCTATTTTGTGGGTAACTCTATCAGTTCTACTTATATTAAGCACCTGATCGATGTGATCGGTGACAGAGATTTCTCCATTAATATGATCTCCAAGTCCGGCACGACCACGGAGCCTGCTATCGCATTCCGTGTATTTAAGGATATGGCGGAGAAGAAGTACGGCAAAGAGGGTGCGGCGAAGAGAATCTACGCGACCACTGATAAGGCAAGAGGATCGCTGAAGAATCTTGCAAATGAGGAAGGTTATGAGAGCTTTGTTGTTCCGGATGATGTGGGTGGACGTTTCTCGGTGCTGACAGCGGTAGGTCTGCTTCCCATCGCGGTATCCGGCGCGGATATCGATAAATTGATGGAAGGTGCGGCGGAAGGCAGAAAGATGGCGCTGAACGCTCCTTTTGAGGAAAACGATGCGGTGAAATATGCGGCGCTTCGTAATATCCTGCTCAGAAAAGGCAAGGTGATCGAGATCCTTGCGAACTATGAACCGAGCGCACACTATGTATCCGAATGGTGGAAACAGCTTTACGGCGAGTCCGAGGGTAAAGATCAGAAGGGTATCTTCCCGGCAAGCGTTGATCTTACCACAGATTTACATTCCATGGGACAGTTTATCCAGGACGGTTCCAGAACGATGTTTGAGACTGTATTAAACATTGAGACAAGCAGAGAAGAGATCATTATCGGTGAGGAGCCGGTAGATCTGGACGGTCTCAATTATCTGGCGGGCAAGAACGTGGATTTCGTCAATAAGAGTGCTATGAACGGCACGATTCTGGCACACACGGACGGACAGGTTCCCAACTTTATGATTAACGTTCCCGAGGTGAATGAGTTCTATCTGGGCGAGCTGTTCTACTTCTTTGAGTTTGCCTGCGGTGTCAGCGGATATCTCCTTGGCGTAAATCCGTTTAACCAGCCGGGTGTTGAGAGCTATAAGAAGAATATGTTCGCACTTCTGGGTAAGCCGGGCTATGAGGCGCAGAGAGAGGAACTGTTGAAGAGATTATAAAAAATCGAGTTCTGCTCGATTGCGAGTCCCGCTTCGCGGGCTCGAAAGAAGCCAGGGAATTTACTTTGCGGGATTTGCTTTGCAAACTCGAAAAGTTTTCAGAATTGCATGAGAGGAAATGTGAAATAAAAACAGGGCGTATATCCGTGAACAGGGTATACGCTTTTTTACCATAATATTTTAAAGTCTGTGATAAGATACTGTAGTCATAATTCTGACATTTTTATGTCGGATATGGTATGCATTTAGTTAAATATTGGATATGATACAAATGTAAAAAAGCGGATGTATGATCCGCAAAATACATATTGTATAAGGGAGGAAATATTGATGAAGAAAAAAGTACTTAGTGTGCTGCTCTCAACAGCTATGATCGCAAGCGTGCTTGCAGGTTGTGGAAATGACACTACAGCACCTGCACAGGACGCAGCACCTGCAGACGACGCAGCACCGGCAGAGGATGCGGCTCCGGCAGAAGATGCAGAGGCACCTG
>CALGVA010000061.1 GCA_937920345.1 uncultured Lachnospiraceae bacterium | reverse complement strand
CATTCTCTGAATCGAGTGCGCCGGCACTCGATATGTGTTGGGAAGAGGAAAAAGCAACAGTGTAGACCATTTAGGGAGAATGCGGAGCATTCTCTGAATCGAGTGCGCTGGCACTCGATTTGTGGTATAATAAGAACATGGGCAAAAAGAAGAGAAGAAAGAAGCAAAACCGAATAAGCATAGGGCACCATTTTATGAAGCCCTTTATCCTGACATTCAGTATGGTGATGTTGGCCGGCGTTGCCGGAATCGCAGCGTACCAGTGGATCGTAGAGCCCGCCAGACCGGAAACTACCAGCCACTTTCAAGTGTCAGTGGATCATCCGGATACGACAGGCAAATCCGTGCAGGAGGTTGAAGCGGAAACGGAGGCGCAGACACAGGCGCAGATCGACGAGATTGTGAGTATCAACGACAAGTACGGCGATGTGCTGAACGATCCCGAATATATGGTGGAGAATAACATCTACGCGAAGGAGGCGGCAGATCCGGAACGGGTAACGATCACTTTTGCGGGTGATATTCTGTTTGATGAAAATTATGCGATCATGACCAGGGTGGCAGGCAACGGTGATATAACCAACGGTTTCTCACCGGATCTGATCGAAGAAATGAAGAGCGCCGATATCATGATGCTCAATAATGAGTTCCCTTATTCGGACGGCGGAACGCCTCTGGAGGAAAAACAATTCACGTTTCGCGCCAGACCGGCGACGGTGTCGTATCTGAACGATCTGGGGGTGGATATCGTATCGCTGGCCAATAATCATGCTTATGATTACGGAGAGAGCGCTTTCCTTGATACGATGTCGATTCTGGAGTCGGCGGGCATAATCTACGTAGGCGCCGGATGCAATCTGCAGGAGGCACGCAGGCCGGTCTACTATATTATGAATAATATAAAGATCGCGATCGTGTCGGCGACGCAGATCGAGCGGCTGGATCATCCGGACACGAAAGGGGCAACGGATGTTTCGGCGGGGGTATTCCGGTGCTGGAACGGCGACAATCTGCTGGAGACGATACGGGAAGCGAAGGCAAACAGCGACTTTGTGATCGCGTACATACATTGGGGTACTGAGAATGAGACGCAGATCGACTGGGCGCAGGAGAAACAGGCGCCGGAGATCGCAGCCGCAGGCGCGGATCTGATCATCGGTTCCCATCCGCACTGTCTGCAGCCTATCGGCAGCGTGCAGGGTGTGCCGGTAGTCTACAGTCTGGGTAATTTCTGGTTCAACTCTAAGACTGTGGATACCGGAATGTTCAAGGTGACGCTTGATGAGAGCGGACTGCTGAACTGTCAGTTTCTTCCGTGTCTGCAACAGGGCTGCAGGACGGAACTTTTACAGGGTGAGGAGAAACTGAGAGTGCTGAATGATTTGCGGAGTATGTCCGCGGGCGTGCGGATAGATGATGAGGGGTACGTGACCTGGTAATTAAGAGGAGTGCGTACCTTCTTCCGTATGAGAAAGAAAATTGCGAAAAAAGGATTTTTTGAAACTTTTCGGGCATGTGATTCGTATTTATAGTAAAACATGAAGCGAGGGGCAAAAAGCGGAGGCTCCTGAACGGGGGATTAGTATGAATATCAGTCAGAACCAATACGGACCAAGGGCAGGATACTGCATGGAATATGCCGGAAATCGTGCCGGGAGCCGTGCAGAGAAGGAAGAAAACGCAGGCTTTGTAAACAGTCTCGAGGAAAAGCAGAAGGAAGCGGTGGGGAATGTAGAGGACAGCGAAAGCGCAAAAGACAGTGATCAGGATAAGAACGGAGAAGAGAAGTCTTATCGGGAACAGATCCTGGAGAAAATGGAAGAGATGGCGCAGAACATCAGGAAGGGCACGATACAGCCGAAGTTCAAGATCGGCGCGCAAGAGTACACCGTCAAGGAATGGGAGAAACTTCTGGAGAAATTTGACGCCGCAGAGGAAGCGCTCCGGGAGGCGGTGGAAGAGCAGATCGAGGAGATCAAGAAGCAGGCGGAGTTAGAGGCGATCAGGAGAGAAGCTTTAAGCGGCATGCATGATCCGAAGAAAATGGCATATGTGTCAGAAACGACGAAAACGTACACTGTGCCTGACGTGACAGGCGTGCCGGCACAGCCGTCCGCAGGCGCGGCGGGAACAGATACCGGTAAGACGGACGGGATCGGCGATGAGGCGGTGGCTGCACTTTTGACGGATGAGATCACAAAATGCAGTTATCCGACCGGAAATCCGGAGCAGGAGCATTGGTATATCACCTGCTACGGGCAGGACGGGATATCATGCAAGGAAGCGTACTATGACGGGACGAGATGGGTCAACAAGGATCTGTGGAGCCTGTCTTATACTGAGAAGGGGCAGTATGAGAAAGTCATGGCATTTCTGCGCCGGTTTCCGCAGGATGCGAATCTGCGGTTTGCAGCCCATGAGAACTTCTGGAAGGATTACCTTGCGGACAAGATCAACGAGGACGAATTTGTCGCTTTCTTTGAGACAACGAAAGACGGCGTGCCGGATTATACTTATGAGAAGGACGGTTCTGCGTATATAGATGAAGATAAAGTCAAGTTCGCAAAATATATGAATAATTTTGGTGCGCAGATGTACACGCGGGAAGAAATGGAATTGATTCAGCGGGGGATTATCAACGAGAACAGGAAGAAACTGACACCTCTGTCAGATGAGGGCGGCAAGATGACGATTCCGGAGGGGACCGGTGCACATAAGGATTCAGAAGAGGACGATATCGAGACGAAACTCGTGACCAAGCCGGACGGTTCTACCGTACTGCAGATCAAGACCGCCTACGGCGTGATGGAACTGGAAGTCACGCAGGCGCAGAAGTTCGGGCTGCTGGTGGATGTCGGGAGAAACAGTGCCGACGCTGACAATATTTTAGGCCAGGAAGCGTGCTCATAGCCGGGCAGATGCATTCGTGCATGCGAGCATGATTTGTCCATCTTATCAGCTATGGCGGAACTGTTGCAGTATTTCAGAAATTCGTCAGAAATTCTGTTACAGAGTTTTCATGGTTACAGAGTATCAGAAATTCACACTTGACAGCAGCAGCACCATATGCTATAGTTGTCAAGGTTGTAATGACCATGCCGAAGACAGTAGGTGCCGTATTGACGGCGTAAGCAGACCGCCTACCGAGGAGAAGAGTCAGTTTGTATAATCACTCCTTCCTGTCTTTAGGAAGGAGTTTTTTGATATAAGACTCCTTTCGGCGTAAAATCTATAAGGAGGTAAATGTAATGGCAAAAGTCGAACTCAAAAAACCTATTGTAGAAGAGATCGCGGCTTCCGTGCAGGGCGCACAGTCAGTTGTACTGGTCGATTACCGTGGACTTACGGTGGAGCAGGACACAGAACTTCGTAAACAGCTTCGTGAAGCAGGGATCACTTACAAGGTTTACAAGAACACAATGATGAATTTTGCATTCAAGGGCACGGATTTCGAGTCACTGACTCCCTATCTGGCAGGTCCGAGCGCAGTAGCTATCTCTACTGAGGATGCGACGGCACCGGCAAGAATCTTATGCAAATTCGCGAAGACGGCAAATGCTCTTGAAGTCAAGGGCGGCGTTGTGGAAGGTGTGGCTTACGACGCTAAGGGAATCGAGGACATCTCGAAGATTCCGTCCAGAGAAGAGCTGCTTTCCAAGCTGCTTGGAAGCATCCAGTCTCCGATCACCAACTTTGCACGTGTTATGAAGCAGCTGGCAGAAAAAGGCGGTGCATCCGAGTGTGCGGCAGAAGCTGCACCGGCTGAGGAAGCACCGGCAGCAGAAGCTCCGGCTGAGGAAACACCTGCAGCAGAGACGGCGCCTGCAGCAGAAGCACCCGCTGAAGAAGCGGCAGAGGCACCTGCAGAAGCAGCAGAAGCGCCTGCGGCAGAATAATAGATTGCGCGCTGCATAATCGCGAGAGTTGTTCAATTACGAGCGCTGCTCGATTGCAAGATTTGTTTCGCAAACTTGAAATCAGGGCGGAACACGAAACAGAAGTTACAGTTTCTATTACAATAAACAAAAATAACGGAGGTAAACAGTAATGGCAAAATTATCTACTCAGGAATTAATCGATGCGATCAAAGAGTTGACAGTATTGGAATTAAATGATTTAGTAAAAGCATGTGAAGAAGAGTTCGGCGTATCTGCAGCAGCAGGCGTTGTTGTTGCAGCAGCAGGTGGCGACGCAGGCGCAGCTGCAGCAGAGGAGAAGACCGAGTTTGACGTAGAACTGACAGAGGTTGGTCCTAACAAGGTTAAAGTAATCAAGGTTGTTCGTGAAGCAACCGGTCTTGGTCTGAAAGAAGCAAAAGACCTGGTTGATTCCGCTCCGAAGGTACTCAAAGAGGCTGCTTCCAAGGAAGAGGCTGATGATATCAAGGCTAAGTTAGAGGCTGAGGGCGCTAAGGTTACCCTGAAATAATTCGGGATACAATTTACGCAAAGAGAACCGTTCATGTCAGGCATGCATACGCTTTGTCGGCATGAACGGTTTTATGCTTGTCTGCAGAAAGAATTTACAGGTAAAAATCCGGCCATGCATAATCTTGTTTCATATTTGGCCAAAAATCTCGTGAAAAGTCGCAAAATAATCATTGACTCTCCAAAAAGTTTGTAGTAGAATGGATAATGCACTATTGTGGTGTGGTATGCTTATTTGCATTATAATTTTTAATCGATGAGCAATAAATCATAAAGAACGGGGTGAAATTGTCGATGGAAAAGAACAGGATCCGTAAGACTGCCGCCGGCAGAAATACGCGTATGACCTATGCACGACAGAAGGAAGTTCTGGAAATGCCAAATTTGATCGAAGTCCAGAAGGACTCGTATCAATGGTTTCTGGATGAAGGCTTGAAGGAAGTCTTTGATGACATCTCTCCTATTTCAGACTATAGCGGACACTTAAGTCTGGAGTTTGTGGATTTCGAGTTGTGCGAGGATGATGTCAAGTATTCGATTGAGAAATGTAAGGAAAGAGATGCTACCTACGCGGCACCCCTTAAGGTTAAGGTCCGTCTGATCAATAAGGAGAAGGACGAGATCACGGAGCACGAGATCTTTATGGGAGATCTGCCTCTGATGACGGCTACGGGCACTTTTGTTATCAACGGTGCGGAGCGTGTTATTGTCAGCCAGTTGGTGCGTTCTCCCGGCATTTATTACGGAATCGGGCATGATAAGATCGGTAAGCGGCTGTTTTCTGCAACCGTGATTCCGAACCGCGGTGCATGGTTAGAGTACGAGACGGACTCTAATGATGTGTTTTACGTGCGCGTTGACAGGACGAGAAAGGTTCCGATTACCGTGTTAATCCGCGCGCTCGGCATCGGTTCCAATGATGAGATCAGGGAACTGTTCGGCGATGAGCCGAAGATCGAGGCAAGTTTCGCCAAGGATACGGCAGAGAACTACCAGGAAGGTCTTCTGGAGTTATATAAGAAGATACGTCCCGGCGAGCCTCTTAGCGTGGAGAGCGCAGAGAGCCTGATCACCTCCATGTTTTTTGACCCCAGAAGATATGACCTTGCCAAGGTCGGCAGATATAAATTTAATAAGAAATTAATGTTCAGAAACAGAATCAGACATCATATTCTGGCAGAGGATGTTGTGGATACGCTCACCGGTGAAGTACTGGCTAAAGCCGGCGATAAGGTTACCGCAGAGATGGCGGATGCGATCCAGAACGCGGCAGTGCCGGCTGTAATGATTCAGACAGAGGAGAAGAATGTCAAGGTTCTGTCCAACATGATGGTGGATATCACCAGTCATGTGGAGTGCAATCCGAAGGAACTGGGCATTACGGAACTGGTGTATTTCCCTGTGCTGCAACAGATTCTGCAGGAGTACAGCGAGGATCCGGAGATGCTCGCCGAGGCGATTCAGAAGAATGTACATGAACTGATTCCGAAACATATTACAAAGGAAGATATCATTGCTTCTATTAACTATAATATCCACCTGGAGTACGGCATCGGTAACGATGACGATATTGACCATCTGGGTAACAGACGTATTCGTGCGGTGGGAGAACTGCTGCAGAATCAGTATCGTATCGGTCTGTCCAGACTGGAGAGAGTAGTTCGGGAGAGAATGACGACGCACGATGCGGAGGAGATCTCCCCGCAGGTGCTGATCAATATTAAACCGGTACAGGCTGCTGTCAAGGAGTTCTTCGGTTCTTCGCAGCTGTCTCAGTTTATGGATCAGAACAATCCGCTTGGTGAACTGACGCATAAGAGACGTCTTTCCGCACTCGGACCGGGTGGTCTGTCCAGAGACAGGGCCGGATTTGAGGTTCGTGACGTACACTATACGCATTACGGCAGAATGTGTCCTATTGAGACGCCGGAAGGTCCGAACATCGGTCTGATCAACTCACTCGCATCCTATGCGAGAATCAATGAGTACGGATTTGTGGAGGCACCTTACCGGGAAATCGACAAATCAGATCCGCAGAATCCTCGTGTAACCGACAGCGTTGTGTACATGACTGCGGACGAAGAGGATAACTACCATGTGGCACAGGCATCTGCGTCGCTTGACGAGAACGGCTATTTTACACGGAACAATGTTTCCGGACGTTATAAAGAAGAGACACAGGAATATCCGAAGACGATGTTCGATTATATGGATGTGTCGCCGAAGATGGTCTTTTCCGTGGCAACGGCGCTCATTCCGTTCCTGCAGAACGATGATGCGAACCGTGCGCTGATGGGATCTAACATGCAGAGGCAGGCAGTACCGCTTCTGTTTACGGAAGCGCCAGCAGTCGGTACCGGTATGGAACCGAAGGCGGCTGTGGACTCCGGCGTATGTGTGGTTGCAAAGAAAGCGGGTACGATCGACTATGTATCATCCAGCATCATCAAGATGACTTATGATGACGGCGAGAAGGATGAATATCATCTGACCAAGTTTTCGAGAAGTAACCAGTCCAACTGCTACAATCAGAAGCCCATCGTGTTTAAGGGGAATCATGTGGCGCAGGGAGAGGTGATCGCGGACGGTCCTTCTACGGACGGCGGTGAACTGGCGCTCGGTAAGAATCCGCTGATCGGCTTTATGACGTGGGAAGGTTATAACTACGAGGATGCGGTACTTTTAAGTGAGAGACTTGTGCAGGAAGATGTCTATACTTCCGTGCATATTGAAGAATATGAGGCGGAAGCGCGTGATACGAAATTAGGACCGGAAGAAATCACAAGGGATGTGCCGGGCGTAGGTGACGACGCGCTCAAGGATCTGGATGACAGAGGCATTATCCGGATCGGTGCGGAAGTTCGTGCCGGTGATATCCTGGTCGGTAAAGTTACGCCTAAGGGCGAGACGGAACTGACGGCGGAAGAGAGACTGCTGCGTGCGATCTTTGGTGAGAAAGCCAGAGAAGTGCGGGATACTTCCCTTAAAGTGCCGCACGGCGAATATGGTATTGTTGTGGATGCCAAGGTATTTACAAGAGAGAACGGCGACGAACTGTCACCGGGTGTAAATCAGGCAGTCCGTATCTACATTGCACAGAAGAGAAAGATTTCCGTCGGTGATAAGATGGCAGGCCGTCACGGTAACAAGGGTGTTGTTTCCCGCGTGCTTCCAGTGGAGGATATGCCTTATCTGCCCAACGGCAGACCGCTGGATATCGTGCTGAATCCGCTGGGCGTGCCTTCTCGTATGAATATCGGACAGGTACTGGAGATCCACCTGTCACTTGCGGCAAAGGCACTCGGATTTAACGTGGCGACGCCGGTGTTTGACGGCGCTAAGGAGGGTGATATCGGCGACACGCTGGAACTGGCGAACGACTATGTCAACCTTGAGTGGGAAGAGTTTGAGAAGAAACATAAGAATGATCTGTCAGATGAGATCATGGAATATTTGTATGAGAACAGAGACCACCGTGAAGTGTGGAAGGGCGTCGAGATTTCCAGAGACGGTAAAGTACAGCTTAGGGACGGCAGAACCGGTGAGTACTTCGATTCGCCGGTAACGATCGGCCACATGCATTATCTGAAGCTGCACCATCTGGTAGACGATAAGATCCATGCGCGTTCCACGGGTCCTTACTCCTTAGTAACGCAGCAGCCTCTGGGCGGTAAAGCACAGTTCGGCGGACAGCGTTTCGGAGAGATGGAAGTGTGGGCGCTGGAAGCATACGGCGCAGCATATACACTGCAGGAGATCCTTACGGTGAAGTCCGACGATGTGGTAGGGCGTGTCAAGACTTATGAGGCGATCATCAAAGGGGATAACATTCCTGAACCGGGTATTCCGGAGTCCTTCAAGGTACTGCTGAAAGAACTGCAGTCTCTGGGACTGGATGTGAGAGTGCTTCGCGATGATCAGACGGAAGTAGAGATTATGGAGACGATCGATTACGGTGAGAACGATTATCGTTATGAGATCGAGGGTGATTCCAGAAACTATGACTATGAACAGGATTCTCTTGGCTCCATGGGATACCAGAAACAGGAGTTTGACGAGGACAGCGGGGAACTTGTGAGCAGCGATGAGGAAGACGACGCATTCGCAGAGGACGAGATGGACCTGGACGCTGATTTCGCGGAAGAAGAGAAAGAGGTTTTCTAAGACGTCATAGGACGCCGCGTAAATTTTTAATCTGGAAGGAGCATGGTGATATAAATGTCAGACATGAAACAAGCAACCTATCAACCTATGACATTCGATGCCATCAAGATCGGGCTGGCATCGCCTGAGAAAATCAGAGAATGGTCAAGAGGCGAGGTGACGAAGCCGGAGACCATCAACTATAGAACTTTAAAACCAGAGAAGGAAGGTCTGTTCTGTGAGAAGATCTTCGGACCGAGCAAAGACTGGGAATGTCACTGCGGTAAGTACAAGAAAATCAGATATAAGGGCGTGGTCTGTGACAGATGCGGCGTTGAGGTAACCAAGGCCAGCGTCCGTAGAGAGCGTATGGGTCATATCGAACTGGCGGCGCCGGTTTCCCATATCTGGTACTTTAAAGGCATTCCCAGCCGTATGGGACTGATCCTGGATCTGTCTCCGAGAGTGCTGGAAAAGGTGCTGTATTTCGCATCCTATATTGTGCTGGACGGCGGCGAGAGCGATCTGGAGTATAAACAGGTGCTTTCTGAGAAGGAGTATCAGGATGCCAGAGAAGCATGGGGCAACAGATTCCGCGTTGGCATGGGTGCTGAGGCGATCAAAGAACTTTTGCAGGCAATTGATCTGGAAGCCGAAGCAGTAGAGTTAAAAGAAGGACTGCGGGAGTCCACGGGACAGAAACGCGCACGTATCATCAAAAGGCTGGAAGTGGTAGAGGCTTTCAGAGAGTCAGGCAATCAGCCCGAGTGGATGATCATGGATGCGATTCCGGTTATCCCGCCTGATCTTCGTCCAATGGTACAGCTGGACGGCGGTCGTTTTGCAACGAGCGACTTAAATGATTTATATAGAAGAATTATCAACAGAAACAATCGTCTGAAGAGGCTGCTGGAGCTCGGCGCGCCGGATATCATTGTCCGCAATGAGAAGAGAATGCTGCAGGAAGCGGTGGATGCTCTGATCGATAACGGCAGAAGAGGCCGTCCGGTAACGGGACCGGGTAACAGAGCGCTCAAATCTCTGTCAGATATGTTAAAAGGTAAATCCGGTCGTTTCCGTCAGAACCTGCTCGGAAAACGTGTGGATTATTCGGGACGTTCCGTTATCGTGGTAGGTCCGGAATTAAAGATCTATCAGTGCGGTCTGCCCAAAGAGATGGCGATTGAGCTGTTTAAACCTTTTGTAATGAAAGAACTGGTGTCCAGAGGCATCTCTCAGAACATCAAGAATGCCAAGAAGCTGGTGGAGAGACTGGACACGCAGGTATGGGATGTCTTAGAGGAAGTAATCAAAGAGCATCCGGTTATGTTAAACCGTGCTCCTACGCTGCACAGGCTCGGTATTCAGGCATTTGAACCGATTCTGGTAGAAGGTAAGGCAATCAAACTGCATCCGCTTGTATGTACGGCGTTCAATGCAGACTTTGACGGCGACCAGATGGCGGTTCATCTTCCGTTATCCGTGGAAGCGCAGGCGGAATGCCGTTTCTTGCTCCTGTCACCGAACAACCTGTTAAAGCCTTCCGACGGCGGACCGGTAGCGGTTCCTTCACAGGATATGGTACTGGGTATTTATTATCTGACGCAGGAGAGACCCGGTGCAGTGGGCGAGGGCAAGTTCTACAAGAATGTGAACGAAGCGATTCTGGCTTATGAGAACGGTGCATGTACGCTTCACACGAGAATCACGGTCAGAGTCACGAAGGAATTGTCCGACGGCGGGACGGTGACCGGCAATGTGGAATCCACACTGGGAAGATTCCTTTTCAATGAAATACTGCCGCAGGATCTGGGTTACGTAGAGAGAAATACACCGGAAGACCTGCTGAAGCTGGAAGTGGATTTCCATGTGGGAAAGAAGCAGTTAAAGCAGATTCTGGAGAAGGTCATTAACATCCACGGTGCGGTAAAGACGGCGGAAGTGCTCGACCTGATCAAATCTACGGGATATAAATATTCTACGAGAGCAGCCATGACAGTATCGATTTCCGACATGACAGTGCCGGCAAAGAAAGAGGAGATGCTGGAGGAGGCGCAGGCTACCGTTGATAAGATCTCCGTGAACTTCAGACGTGGTCTGATTACGGAAGAAGAGCGGTATCGTGCTGTTGTAGAGACGTGGAATGAGACGGATAAGAAACTGACCGACGTACTTTTGTCCGGTCTGGATAAATACAATAATATCTTCATGATGGCGGATTCCGGCGCCCGTGGTTCCAACCAGCAGATCAAGCAGCTGGCAGGTATGCGCGGACTGATGGCGGATACGACGGGAAGAACCATCGAACTGCCCATCAAGTCAAACTTCCGTGAAGGTCTGGACGTACTGGAATACTTCATGTCCGCTCACGGCGCACGTAAAGGTCTGTCCGACACGGCGCTGCGTACAGCAGACTCCGGTTATCTGACCAGACGTATGGTTGACGTATCGCAGGAACTGATCATTCGTGAGACCGACTGCTGCGAGGACAGGGAAGAGATTCCGGGTATCGTAGTGAAGGCATTTATGGATGGCAAGGAGACCATCGAGGGACTGAGAGACAGAATCACGGGACGTTTCTCCTGTGAGGATATCAAAGACAGAGACGGCAATGTGATCGTTAAGAGAAATCATATGATTACGCCGGCCCGCGCGTCAAGAATCTTGAGCGCAGGCGTAAATGAGAAGGGTGAGCCGGTTGAGGAAGTGAAGATCCGGACCATTCTGACATGCCGTTCCCATGTGGGAATCTGCGCGAAGTGTTACGGCGCGAATATGGCTACAGGCGAGCCGGTTCAGGTCGGCGAGGCAGTCGGCATTATCGCGGCACAGTCCATCGGTGAGCCGGGTACACAGCTTACGATGCGTACCTTCCATACAGGCGGTGTGGCCGGTGACGATATCACACAGGGTCTTCCCCGTGTCGAGGAGCTTTTCGAGGCACGTAAGCCGAAAGGTCTGGCAATCATTGCAGAGTTTGGCGGTGTAGCTACGATTAAGGATACAAAGAAGAAGAGAGAAGTTGTGATCACCAATAACGAGACAGGTGAGTCCAAGACATACCTGATCTCTTACGGTTCCAGAATCAAGATCATGGACGGCGCCGTGCTGGAGGCAGGTGACGAGTTGACAGAAGGTAGTGTGAACCCGCATGATCTGCTGAAGATCAAAGGCATCCGTGCGGTGCAGGATTATATGCTGCGTGAAGTACAGCGTGTATACCGCCTGCAGGGTGTTGATATCGCTGATAAGCATATCGAAGTGATCGTTCGTCAGATGCTTAAGAAAGTACGCATCGAGAACAGCGGCGATACGGATTTCCTGCCGGGTACACTGGTAGACGTTCTGGACTATGAGGATATGAATGAGGAACTGGTGAAAGCCGGTAAAGAGCCTGCGGAGGGCAAGCAGATCCTGCTCGGTATCACAAAGGCGGCGCTGGCAACGGATTCCTTCCTGTCGGCGGCATCCTTCCAGGAGACCACCAAGGTTCTGACCGAAGCTGCAATCAAAGGTAAGGTTGATTCCCTGATCGGTCTGAAGGAGAATGTTATCATCGGTAAACTGATTCCGGCCGGAACCGGTATGAAGCGCTACCGTGACACAACACTGAATACGGATGAAAATCTTTTAAGCCGTCTTGTGACATCGGATGAACTGAGCTTTGATGACGGGTTTGACGCTGAAGACGCTGAAGATATGGACGACGAACTGCTGGAAGAAGAGGATCTGATCGACATCGATGAGGAAGATGATATCGACGTTGACGAGGCCGGACTCGAAGAAGCGGAAATGGAAGTCGTCGAGTAAGAGACAACGGCGCAAAAACCGTTAAAGGAAAGCAAAAAATGTATTGACAATGCATTCACGTGCAAGTATACTATCTTAGTGTGCACGTGAATGCATTTTTTTGTGTTGCATAGGAAAATATATCTTGCAGACATGAGAAAAGAGATTTACGCGTCATATAATGTCAAAAGGCATACAGTATATTTTGTAGGAGGTGAAAAGAATGCCAACATTTAACCAGTTAGTCAGAAAAGGACGTCAGACATCTGTAAAGAAGTCAACCGCACCTGCATTGTTGAAAGGATATAACTCCCTTCACAAGACAGCGATCGATACAGCTTCACCGCAGAAGAGAGGTGTCTGCACTGCTGTTAAGACAGCAACGCCTAAGAAGCCTAACTCCGCACTCAGAAAGATCGCCAGAGTACGTCTTTCCAACGGAATCGAAGTAACAAGCTATATTCCGGGTGAAGGACACAACTTACAGGAGCATAGCGTTGTCCTGATCCGTGGCGGAAGAGTAAAGGACTTACCCGGTACAAGATACCACATCATCAGAGGTACGCTGGATACCGCGGGAGTTGCTAACAGAAAGCAGGCTCGTTCTAAGTACGGCGCTAAGAGACCGAAAGCTTCTAAGTAAAGGTCACAGGCTTTAGTACCACAAACAGAACTAATTTAGTGTTGGGATTCTTTTTTTATACAGCACGAACACATTGAATTAGAGGACACATGTGAGTACCGTTGAATTAAAAAAATTTTTAAGGAGGGAAGAAACGTGCCACGTAAAGGACATATTGCAAAGAGAGATGTATTGGCAGATCCTTTATACAATAATAAGGTTGTCACCAAACTGATCAACAATATTATGTTGGACGGTAAGAAAGGTGTAGCCCAGAAGATTGTATACGGAGCATTTGAGCGAGTAGAAGAGAAAGCCGGCAAACCGGCACTTGACGTATTTGAGGAGGCTATGAACAATATCATGCCTGTTCTCGAAGTAAAAGCAAGACGTATCGGCGGCGCTACCTATCAGGTACCGATCGAAGTTCGTCCGGACAGACGTCAGGCTCTGGGTCTTCGCTGGCTGGTAATGTTTTCTCGTAAGAGAGGCGAGAAGACCATGAAGGACAGACTCGCAAACGAGATTTTGGATGCTGCAAATAACACAGGCGCAGCAGTTAAGAGAAAAGAAGATATGCACAAAATGGCAGAGGCGAACAAGGCGTTTGCGCACTATCGCTTCTAAAAACGAGAAGATATTCAAAGGCGTCAGAAAACGCCGCCTGAGAACATCTAAGTCTTGTTTTGTTTTTGGATAAATATAAGGAGGAAAAAACCTTGGCTGGAAGAGAATATCCGTTAGAGAGAACCAGAAATATAGGTATTATGGCTCATATCGATGCCGGTAAGACCACATTGACAGAGCGTATCTTATATTATACTGGCGTAAACTACAAGATTGGTGATACTCATGAAGGTACTGCTACCATGGACTGGATGGAACAGGAGCAGGAAAGAGGTATTACGATCACATCAGCCGCTACGACATGCCACTGGACTTTGGAAGAGAACTGCAAACCGAAGGAAGGTGCATTAGAGCATCGTATCAATATTATTGATACGCCTGGTCACGTTGACTTTACTGTAGAAGTTGAACGTTCACTCCGTGTACTTGATGGCGCCGTAGGTGTATTTTGTGCAAAGGGTGGTGTTGAACCACAGTCAGAAAACGTATGGAGACAGGCTGATACCTACAACGTACCGAGAATGGCATTTATCAATAAGATGGATATCTTAGGTGCAAACTTCTACGGTGCGGTAGACCAGATCAGAAACAGACTGGGTAAAAATGCTATTATTCTTCAGCTGCCGATTGGTAAAGAAGATGAGTTTAAGGGCATCATTGATCTGTTCGAGATGAAGGCATATATCTACAATGATGATAAGGGTGAGGATATCCAGATTACGGAGATTCCTGCTGATATGGCGGATGACGCTGCCCTCTATCATGATGAACTGGTAGAGAAAGTCTGCGAACTGGATGACGATCTTACAATGATGTATCTGGAGGGCGAAGAGCCTTCCGTAGAAGATATGAAGAAAGCACTGCGTAAGGGTACCTGCGAATGTACGGCAGTTCCCGTTTGCTGTGGTTCCGCGTACAGAAACAGGGGCGTGCAGAAGCTTCTGGATGCTGTTCTGGAGTATATGCCGGCGCCCACAGACATTCCCGCGATTAAGGGTGTAGATCCTGATGGTAATGAAGTAGAGAGACATGCATCTGATGATGAGCCGTTCTCTGCGCTTGCATTTAAGATCATGGCTGACCCGTTCGTAGGTAAGCTTGCATTCTTCCGTGTGTATTCCGGTACGATGAACTCCGGTTCGTATGTGCTGAATGCCACAAAGGACAAGAAAGAACGTGTGGGACGTATCCTGCAGATGCATGCGAACAAGAGAGCAGAACTGGATAAGGTATATTCCGGTGATATTGCTGCAGCAGTCGGTTTTAAGCTGACAACAACAGGTGATACTATTTGTGATGAGCAGCATCCGGTTATCCTGGAGTCCATGGAATTCCCCGAGCCGGTTATCGAGCTGGCGATCGAGCCGAAGACCAAAGCAGGTCAGGGCAAGATGGGTGAGGCGCTTGCAAAGCTTGCAGAAGAAGATCCGACCTTCCGTGCGCATACAGATCATGAAACAGGTCAGACAATCATCGCAGGTATGGGCGAACTGCATCTGGAGATTATCGTAGACCGTCTGCTTCGTGAGTTCAAGGTAGAGGCTAACGTAGGTGCACCGCAGGTTGCTTACAAAGAGACATTTACCAAGCCTGTGGATCAGGAGTACAAATATGCGAAACAGTCCGGCGGTCGTGGACAGTACGGTCACTGTAAAGTTAAATTTGAGCCTATGGATCCGAATGGTGAAGAGACATTCAAGTTTGAGACCAGCGTAGTCGGCGGTGCGATTCCGAAGGAATACATTCCGGCTGTCGGCGAAGGTATCGAGGAAGCTTCCAAAGCAGGTATTCTGGGTGGATTCCCTGTACTTGGCGTTCATGCCAACGTATATGACGGTTCCTACCATGAGGTTGACTCTTCCGAGATGGCATTCCACATTGCAGGTTCCATGTGCTTCAAGGAAGCGATGAAGAAGGCAAACGCCGTACTGCTTGAGCCTATCATGAAGGTGGAAGTTACCATGCCCGAGGAGTATATGGGCGACGTTATCGGCGATATCAATTCCCGCCGCGGACGGATCGAGGGTATGGAGGATATCGGCGGAGGCAAGATGGTGAAAGGTTATGTGCCGCTTGCAGAGATGTTCGGTTATGCCACCGACCTGCGTTCTAAGACACAGGGACGCGGTAACTATTCCATGTTCTTTGAGAAATACGAGCAGGTACCCAAGAGCGTACAAGAAAAGGTTCTGGCAGCAAAAGCAAAGTAAGGCAGGTTGATGCAAATAATGCTTGAAAATCTTGGCAATCTTTAATATAATCAAAGATAGCTGATTGTAGAGAAACATTTTAAAAATTTATTGAGTTTTATAAGGAGGACTTTAGAAATGGCTAAAGCTAAGTTTGAAAGAAACAAACCACATTGTAATATCGGCACCATTGGTCACGTTGACCATGGTAAAACAACTTTGACGGCAGCGATCACAAAGGTACTTTCCGAGAGAGTTGCAGGTAACACTGCTACAGATTTCGAAAATATCGATAAGGCTCCGGAAGAGAGAGAAAGAGGTATCACGATCTCTACCGCTCACGTTGAGTATGAGACAGATAAGAGACACTACGCTCACGTTGACTGCCCCGGACATGCTGACTACGTTAAGAACATGATCACAGGTGCTGCTCAGATGGATGGCGCTATCCTTGTTGTAGCTGCTACAGACGGTGTTATGGCTCAGACCAAAGAGCACATCCTTCTGTCCCGTCAGGTAGGTGTACCTTATATCGTAGTATTCATGAATAAGTGTGATATGGTAGACGATCCTGAGCTGCTTGAGCTGGTTGAGATGGAGATCACAGAGCAGTTAGAGGAGTACGAGTTCACAGACTGCCCGATCGTTAAAGGTTCCGCTCTGAAGGCTCTGGAAGATCCTACCAGCGAGTGGGGCGACAAGATCATGGAGCTCATGAGCACAGTTGATGAGTATATTCCTAATCCTCAGCGTGATACAGATAAGCCTTTCCTGATGCCTGTCGAGGACGTATTCTCTATTACAGGTCGTGGTACTGTTGCTACAGGTAGAGTAGAGCGTGGTACACTGCATATGTCTGATGACGTTGAAATCATCGGTGTTAAGGAAGAGACACAGAAATCTGTTGTAACAGGTATCGAGATGTTCCGTAAGTTACTGGATGAGGCACAGGCTGGTGATAACATCGGTGTTCTGCTTCGTGGTATCCAGAGAACTGATATCGAAAGAGGACAGGTTCTTGCTAAACCCGGTTCTGTAACCTGCCACAGAAAGTTTACGGCACAGGTTTACGTTCTGACAAAGGACGAGGGTGGCCGTCATACACCTTTCTTCAACAACTATAGACCGCAGTTCTACTTCAGAACAACAGATATCACAGGTGTTTGTAATCTGCCTGATGGCACAGAGATGTGCATGCCTGGTGATAACGTAGAGATGAGCATCGAGTTGATTCATCCGATCGCTATGGAGCAGGGTCTTACGTTTGCGATCCGTGAGGGTGGTAGAACTGTAGGGTCTGGTCGTGTGGCTACTATCATCGAGTAATTATAATTTATTCAGTAAAATCAAGGCTTTCGGGGATTTCTCCGAAAGCCTTTTTATGTGGAAAGCCACTTTAGCGGACTAAAGTGGCTACAAAATGGCTACGATAATTTATTCAGAGTGCCTAACCGCCGTTCAATGGGTTTCAGTTTCCCTTGAATATCCGGTTGTTCCCCTATCATGGAACAGTCAAAGGCATTGGAACAGGCAGAAAGGGCAAAGAAACGTCCGAAACGAAACAGACCTTTACGAAAAGGATAGGAAATACAAAATCTGATAGGACTGGGTGTGGCGCTTGCTATGGGCTTTTGTTACAGCTGAATTAGAGCTGACTTGAAATTTTAAATTCCAGTGCAGAAGTAAATTCCACTGCAGTTTAAAATTTATACAAAAATAGAGATTTTCAGGAGTCAAGACACCCGGTTTCTGTTATAATCAAGACAACATCTTACAAAATATCTGATTTTAGGATATGAAAAACAGACCGCTGGAGAGTTAGTATGTCGGACTAAATTCCACCGGCAGCATTGTAAAAATGTGAAAGTCTGAATTCCATCCTGACAGCAGATTTTGTGAGAGTGTTA
>CALGVA010000060.1 GCA_937920345.1 uncultured Lachnospiraceae bacterium | reverse complement strand
TTTGTGACGCCTGCGGCACAAATAGCCGTGTGAAAAATGAGCTATCAAGCTTATTGTTCACACTAATCTCCATATCTCCAATTTCTTTTTCCAAAGTAATTAACTAAGCATCTACTTTTGGAATATCTATTTCAATAGAAGTACCATTCTGCGTATCAATATCAATTTTGCCTCCTAAAAAATAAACTCTTTCTCGAATGACAGACAATCCAAAATGCTTTTCTTTCTTCGCAGCTTCATTTACATCAAAACCCGTCCCATTATCCTGGACAATAATTTTATAATTCACATCCTTTTCTTTCAATCTTACAATAATTTCATTTCCTCCGGAATGCTTTAACGAATTTTGCACGCATTCCTGAATAATACGATATATGGAAAGAAAAAGAATTTGTGTAGTCGGAGCAGACTGTTTCATGCTGATATTATCTATATCTTCTATAATATGAAACTTCTTTTCCTGATTGAGAAGAAGGAGCATTTTTTCAATCGTTTCCTTCATTCCAAGATCATCAAAAGACATCGGTCTTAAATCAAATATACTATTTCGAATTTCTTCAATAACTTTACGGATTCCCTTACCGACTGTGGCAAGTTCCAGCTTAGCCTTCACAGGGTCCTCGTCAATATAAAGAGAACTTAATTCAATCTTATGAACAAGATGGGTCAGATTTTGCAATGATGTATCGTGCAGATCCCTTGCTATTCTCTGTCGTTCCTTCTCCTGTGCATCCAGAATAGAAAGTTGTTTCACGTGAATCATAAAAGACTTTTCAGCCAATACCTTTTGTAACTGGTCAATTCTTTTATTTTCCAAATGCAGAAGTTTCTCAATCTCGCTGCACTCGGAACACAATTTTTCTTTCTGTTGTCTGTTTTGTTCTATAACATCTGCGTATACAGTCTCTACTTTTCTTGGAAGAAAAACTTTTAAATCACTTTCTTCTTTATTTAAAAGACTGTTCAGATAACTATCAATGGCATCGATTTGAATTTTCTTTTCACTCAATTCGGAAAGATGACGTGTCTGCTCTTTTTTCAGATCATCATACATTCCCTGTATGATATCGTAACTTGCCAAATCCATAAGTCCTCTCCCCTTACTATTTTGATATTCTAATCATATACTAAATTTTAAAAATAGAAAAGTTTTTTATAGCATATTTATGATATACTATAAAAAGTATAGCAATTCAAATGTGAAACTTATATAATAACCATATGTAAAAGTGATTTTCTGGAGGATTACTCATGAATAAAAAAATAACCACGGCACTATTATTATCTACCTTCTCTATCACGGCAATTCATGTTATCAATCGGGTACATACTTCTTTATGCACCGTTAAAAATTTACTGGCTAACTCCGAGAACCATTATTACGAGTGGCGTTTTGGTAAGATCAGATATCAGAAAAAGGGCAGCGGAGCACCTTTACTTTTGATTCATGATCTGACGGCTGGAAGCTCTAATTACGAGTACCACAGACTGATCAATAATCTCACCGCAAAAAATGAGATATATTCTATTGACCTGTTAGGCTATGGTTTATCCGATAAACCTTCCATAACATATACTAATAATCTGTATGAACAATTAATCACTGATTTTATCAAAAATGTAATCGGCAGAAAAACTTCTGTCGTTGTATCCGGCGAATCTGTTCCATTTGTCATTATGGCATGTCACAACAATCCGGATATTATGAACAAATTGATTTTCATTAATCCGCAGAGTCTCTATTTACAAAATCAGATTCCGTCCCGGCAGACTAAATTAATGAAATTCTTCCTGGAAATTCCGATCCTCGGAACCTTTACTTATCATGTGCTCACTAACAGGCAGAGTATAGAAGATGATTTCAAAAAACAATATTTCTATCAGCCAAATGAAGTCAAAGAAAAATATATTTTGAATTACCTTGAAGCAGCACACACAGGAAATTACTATTCAAAGTTTGCTTTTGCCAGCTATGCAGGAAAATACATGAATATGAATATTCTCCACGAGTTAAAAGAAATCAACAACAGTATTCTCATGATCGGCGGTGAAAAAGAAAAGGACATTGTGACAACAATTGAAAATTATCAGTACTATAACGCAGCAATCGAATATGTATACATTCCTGTCACAAAACATCTTCCTCAACTGGAAGCACCGGATGAAATTTTAGAGCAGATTAAAATATTTTTACTTTCGTAGTATATAAAATCTGCACACATAAAATATGATAAAGTAACATTTCAGATTTTACTTCCTGCTACTGAAATGATCCAGCTTTAATACGTGTATACCTTTGTCAATCAAAGTTATTATCATAAGACAAAACTTTAATGCAGCTTTATCTGTGTAACCGTTCCATTATTAGTCAAAGGATCTCTTTTATTATAAGAAAAGATCATAATAGAGGGCTGTTCGAAAATATATTGAAAAACTTCAAGATGCAGCGCTTTCGTCAGTTCACGATAATTACAGCCGGACAATTCAGGAAACATCAAATGATCTTGTGATTCTTGATGCAGTATATAACAGATATCGTCCTTCCATCTCTCTAAAGAGGGAGCAAAAGAAGGACGATTTTTCATATGCTCTCTCAGATACAAATCATAAGTCAGATATTCTTTTAGAATTAAAATTTTTTGTTCCAACGACATATACTTAACTTCAGATGTTTCTAAGAAATCATTTTCTCCGGAATCACTTTTTCCTGACTGTATATCATGTCTGATCCACGCCTCCGCATATTCCATCAAAATATCATATTTTTTAATGCGGGACGACTGTACACCAAACAACTCATGCTCCTCATACCAGGATGCAAGCCCGTCATACATATCATACGGAGTATTAAAAAACCGACATAAATATTGCAATGTATTCCGAAACTGTCCACTGTTATAATAAATCTCCAAAACCTCCTCGATCTGTTTCAAATGACAGACATCTTCATAAGAAAGCCACTTTGTCGAAAGAACTTCATAAGGCGGCAGTGAAGTATATACAAGTTCATACGCCGCAGTATGCGCTTCCATGGATGATCCCTTCAATACCTTGAGAAATCCAAGCTGAAGCTGTTCCGGAGCAAGCGCATAAACATCATCAAAAGACTTATGGAAAGTTTCTATATCTTCATAAGGCAGACCCGCAATTAAATCCAGATGAATATGGATATTATTCCAGGAGGAAATTCTTCTGACAACCCCGGCAACTTTATGGAAATCCATCTTTCTGTTAATTTCAGAAATCGTCTCAGGATGCGTAGACTGCACCCCGATTTCAAACTGCACAGCGCCGGGACGAAATTTTTCCAATATGATAAAATA
This sequence comes from uncultured Lachnospiraceae bacterium, assembly GCA_937920345.1. Taxonomy (GTDB): domain Bacteria; phylum Bacillota; class Clostridia; order Lachnospirales; family Lachnospiraceae; genus UBA3282. The sequence continues at coordinate 54,581 of CALGVA010000060.1, read as the reverse complement.
ATCCTCATCCAGAAGATCTGCAGCAATTTCAAAATGAAAATTAGTAATCCCGTTATCATGCTCCGCTATATACTGCAGAATCGGGAGGGCATGTTCCTTTTTACAATTAAAAGTACGATCTACAAATTTCACTTGTACAACATTATGTTGTAGAAAAAAATCCAGGTCACTGTATACGCGTTCTAAAGAACGAAAATCCATTGTCTTATCAATAGAAGAAAGGCAATAGCTGCATGAAAAAGGACACCCGCGGCTGCTCTCATAATAAATAATCCGATGTTCAAAATCATCTATATTCTGATACCAGAAGGGAATGTCATCCAGGTAAAAGCAATGTGTACAATTTCCGTCAAGAACAGCCGGAAGATTTACGGAAGTACCATTCACATAAGCAGATACAAGATGATAAAAAGAACCTTCGCCACAACCGGACATAACACCTCTGAGCTTCCATTCCTTTATCACATCAGCCGCATCATAAGAAACCTCCGGTCCGCCTGCCCAGAGATCTGTATCAGGCATGATTTTATGCAGATCGGAAATTATCCCGGCAATCAGACTACGATTCCAGATATAACAGGAAAAAGCAATTACATCAGGGTGCTTTCTGTATATTTCATGCAAAATATAAGAAGGCTGTTGATTAATCGTATACTCCGCCACATCTACACAGGATTCATACTCACCGGCACATGCCTTCAAAGAAAAAACGGCAGGATTGGAATGTATATATTTGGCATTGATTGCAACAAGCAATATTTTCATATCTGACTCCGTTTCTACGCTGCTCTATTACACAAATTATATATTCCTCAATTATTTCTCCGGTCAAAAAGGGGCTTTTTTGTCACAATACCAGCCTTTCTCGGATATTTCACCGGCGTCTCTTTCTTTTTTATTACTACAAACAGATTCCTGTATAATTCCGAATGAGGCAGGGTAAATCCAATCTGTTCTTTTACTTCTCCACCCAACAGATTAATTGCATACTCGGCATTTTTCATTTCTTCCGTAATTTTTTCTGACTTATAAGCAATAAACATACCGCCTGTTTTTACATAAGGAAGGCAATACTCTGAAAGCGAGGCAAGATTTGCAACCGCTCTGGATACGCACAGATCATATTTTTCCCGTAGCAAATCAGGCTTCGCATAATCTTCAGCTCTTCCGTGAATCGCTTCTATCCCGTCCAACCCTAATACATGAATGACTTTATTTAGAAAATCAACTCTCTTACCCAGAGAATCCATAAGCGTCACCTGCAGATTCGGAAAAGCAATCTTAAGCGGTATACCCGGAAAACCCGCACCTGTTCCGATATCAATCACAGAAGTTTCTGTCAAATCACAAACTTTCGCTAATGTCAGACTGTCTATAAAATGTTTTTTCAAAACCTCATTAAACTCTGTAATCGCAGTCAGGTTAATTACCTGATTCCACTCGATCAGCAATTCATAATACTGCATAAACTGACATAATTGTTTTTCATTCAAAACAATATTCAATTCTTTCAAATCCTGACAAAATGTATCCAGATTATAATTTTTTAAATCAATTCGTTCACATGACATTTCAATATTACCTTTTCCTGTCAATTCTATTCTCTAAATAACTTTCCTATAACGATTACTTGTAACATTTCAGCCTTAGGCTCTGCTCCACTGTTACGATTACTTCTTATACTGCTCCAGATACACCAGTAACACAGAAATATCTGCAGGAGATACTCCGGAAATTCTCGAAGCCTGTCCAACCGACACAGGTTTATATGCGATCAGTTTCTGTCTTGCCTCCAACCGGAGTGAACTAATCTTATGATAATCAAGATCAGCCGGAATCCTTCTCTTCTCCATTTTCTTATACTGCTCTACCTGACGCTGCTGCCTGATAATATAACCTTCATATTTTATCTCAATCTCCGCTTGTTCTATCACATCTGCCGGGAGTAGAGGGCGTTTGGGGTCAAGCGCCGATAACATATCGTATGTCAGTTCCGGACGACACATAAGTTCCGCCAGGCTGGCTGCTGTCTTAAGTGTAGAACTTTCATGAGCCGCCAGAAATTGCTGATTTTCCTTTGCCGCGCCAATCATCGTACTTTTTAATCTCTCAATTTCCTGATTGATCAGTTCCTGCTTGTGAAGCGTCTCTTCATAAATTTCTTTTGAAACAAGTCCGACTTGATATCCAATCTTACGAAGCCGCAGATCCGCATTATCCTGACGAAGCAATAAACGATATTCTGCTCTGGAAGTCATCATACGGTAAGGCTCATAATTCTCTTTTGTCACAAGATCATCAATCAAAACACCTATGTAAGCCTGGGAACGATCCAATACGATCATTTCCTTATTCAGAATCTCCATGGCAGCATTAATTCCTGCAATCAATCCCTGTGCCGCCGCCTCTTCATATCCACTGCTGCCGTTAAACTGTCCGCCGCTGAACAATCCTTTAATATCTTTAAATTCCAGAGTAGGATACAACTGTCTCGGATTAATACAATCATATTCGATCGCATATGCATTCCGCACGATCTTACAGTTTTCCAATCCGGGCACCGTCCGATACATGGCAAGCTGCACGTCTTCCGGAAGAGAAGAAGACATACCGCCTACATACATTTCATGCGTATGCTTTCCCTCCGGCTCGATAAAAACCTGATGTCTCTCCTTATCTGCAAACTTTACGACTTTATCTTCTATCGAAGGACAATAACGCGGACCGGTTCCTTCTATTATACCCGCATAGATCGGAGAACGATCCAGATTTGCCCTGATAATATCATGCGTTTTCTCATTCGTATAAGTCAGCCAGCAGGAAACCTGATCAATCTGCACATTTTTCGGATCAGTTGAAAAAGAAAAGGGTATCACCTTCTCGTCTCCGAACTGTTCTTCCATTTTACTGTAATCTACCGTGCGGCCATCCATTCTGGCAGGCGTACCGGTCTTAAATCTTCTCATTTCCACACCGAGACCAATCAGAGAATCCGTCAGATGATTTGCCGGCTGTAATCCATTCGGTCCCGTATAAGTAATCGCCTCACCACACAGACATCTTGCCTTCAGATAAGTACCGGTACATAATATCACTGCTTTACATTCATATAACGCACCCGTATATGTCCTAACACCTGCAATTCTCTTCGTCGCAATGCTGTTTTCTATCTCAGAAGAATCTTCATATGCATCCGTAATCAGTTCACATACTTCTGCCTGTTTTATTGTCAGATGTTGCTGATTTTCCAATACCTTGCGCATTTCCCGGGAATATTCCGCTTTATCCGCCTGTGCCCGCAGAGAATGCACCGCAGGGCCTTTAGACTTGTTTAACATCTTGGACTGTATAAATGTCTTATCTATATTCTTACCCATTTCACCGCCAAGCGCATCGATCTCCCGCACCAGATGTCCCTTGGAAGTACCTCCCACATTCGGATTACAGGGCATTAATGCAATACTGTCCACGCTTACCGTAAACATAATCGTTTCCAGTCCAAGTCTCGCACAGGCAAGCGCCGCTTCACATCCCGCATGTCCGGCACCTACTACACAGACATCATATTGTTCTCTGATCTCAGTCATAATAATCCTCATTTCGGAGCGTTTACGCGACGAGACGACGCAAATATCAAATTTGCGTCTGTCATCAAACAAATTTGTGACACTCCGGCACAAATTTGCGTGTGAAAAATCAGCACATCAGTGTGATTTTTCACATTAATCCTCATTCCATAATTCTATTTCACGCAATCCAAATAAATCTATTTTCCCATACAAAACTTACTGAATATCTCATTTACAAGATCATCTCCAATTTCTTCTCCAATGATTGTACCAAGAAATGCATACGCATTCATCAGATCAATCGTATAGAAATCTTCCGGCATATGATCCTCTATACTTTTTCGAACCTGAATCAGACTTTCGTAAGCATTCTGCAATGCTTCCTTATGCCGCATATTTGTAATATACACTTCATCATTATATATAATATCACCATGAAAGAACATTTCCTTCACAGTTTTTAAGAAAAGAGCAACACCATCCTGTTCTTTCATAGATGTTCTGATGATCCTGTTTTCATATTTATTTTGCGCTTTCAAATCAGATTCTGTTATACTATTTTTACTATGTTCCTGTATTTTATCCGTAAGAGCATATATATCATTCTTTGTCACAACTGTAAATAAATCAGATTTATTTAACAGAATAATTGTATTCTTATCTGCAATCATACGGAGAATCTCCGCATCATTTTCGTCAAGCGCAACAGAAGAATCAATGACATATAAAACCAGATCGGCTTCTTCCACCGCACTTCTGGCTCTGTCAACTCCTATCTTCTCTACAAGATCTTCTGTCGAACGAATCCCCGCTGTATCCAGAATACGAAATAAAATACCGTCAATCGAAATCATTTCTTCCAGAATATCTCTCGTCGTACCCGCTATATCTGTGACAATCGCCCTCTCTTCACCAACCAGCATATTAAGCAGAGATGATTTACCCGCATTCGGCTTACCGACAATCACAGTCTGTATTCCTTCCATCAATATCTTTCCATTTTCCGCGGAATCAATTAACACTCTGATGCGTTCACCGATTTTCTTTACAATTTGAGAAAGTACATCTCCATATCCTTCTGATTCCAGATCAAAATGTTCCGGATCATCAAGTGCCGCCTCAATAAAAGCAATCTCGTGCAGAATATCAGCCCTGATCTCCTGAACCGTATCAGATACAGAACCCTTAAGCTGTTTTACGGAAGACTGCAGGGCAAACTCATTTTTCGCATGAATAATATCCATAACTGCTTCCGCCCTGGACAGATCAATTCGCCCGTTTAAAAAGGCACGTTTTGTAAATTCGCCCGGCTCTGCAACTCTGGCACCTGCCTTTACTACAGCATTCAGAATCTTTCTCATCATATAAACGCCGCCATGACAGTTAATTTCCACTGTATCTTCCGCAGTATAACTCTTCGGCGCTTTCATTATAGAAACCATTACCTCATCAATAACAGTTTCGTTTTCCTCTATGATAAAACCATAATGAATCGTATGAGACTGATATCCCGTAAGCGTCCGCTGCATCTTGACATTTCGATATATCTTATCAACAATTGAAACAGATTCATCTCCACTGACACGAATAATTCCGATTCCGGAATCAGACATCGCCGTAGCAATCGCTGCTATTGTATCCGTCCTCATATACAATAAATCCTCCACATTCAATAAATATCTTAATAGATTCTAAAACAGCAGGAATATCACATTCCCGCTGTTTTGTCATCTCATCCAATTCATGAATTTATCAAATCTTTTTAATTATTTCTCTCGTATTTTCTCAGAACCACAACAACATGTCTGTAAGGCTCGTCTCCTTCACTGTGCGTTGTCACATATTTATCATTCTGAAGCGCAGAGTGAATAATCCTTCTCTCATATGGATTCATCGGCTCTAAAGATACAGGTCTCTTCGTTCTCTTAACCTTATAAGAAATATTTTTGGCCAGATTCTCAAGTGTTTCTTTTCTTCTCTGACGATAATTTTCAGTATCAACTTTAACTCTGATATAATTCTCTACATTCTTATTTACGACCAGAGATACAAGATACTGTAAAGAATCGAGTGTCTGACCTCTCTTACCGATCAGGACTCCCATCTCATCACCACTTAAATCCACTTCCATGGAATTATCAGCTTCATCATATTTTACATCAACAACAACGGCAAGATTCATTGCACGGAACACTTCATTCAAAAAATCTTTTGCTGTATCCTCTATAGAAGATTTCACTCTTGCTTTGATTACAGCAGGTTTAGAACCGATTCCAAGGAATCCGGCAGAACCTTCCTCTATTACCTCAAATTCTAATTTATCACTGGTCACAGTTAATTTCTGACATGCTTCTGTAATCGCATCATTGACAGTTTTTGCAGATACTTCAATAAATTCCATAACAATTAACCTCCATTCTTACACATCATATAATCATTTATTGTTTTTTTCATTATACTGCTTCACCATGGCTGCTTTCGACATCATACTGCCGGGTTTCGCATTCTGGTTATAGTACTCTGTAGATTTTTTCACCGCTGCTTCTTTTTCTTCCTGTGTCATTGCAGGAATATTGGCCTGTTTCTTAGGCGCAGCACTCACATTCTTCGTATTCATATTGGCATAAGCTGCCATCTGCTCCGCCCTGACACCGGCTTTCGCCATCTTTTTCCTAGCTTTCTCTTCATTATTCTTAATAACTTCATCCAGATCCATCTTATCAATATGCTTATTGATTACAACCTGCTGGACACTTCTTACAACAGCGCCGGCTACCCAGTAAAGTCCCAGACCTGCTGGAAGCGTATAACAAAAGACAGCAGACATAATCGGCATCATCATATTCATTGTCTTCATAGACTGCATCATTGCACTCTGCTGATCATTGGCATTCTTATTATCCTGCTGCATATTCTGCTGCGGCATAAGTTTGACATTGATCCATTGCGTTACAGCAGACAAGACAGGAATCGAAAGCGCTGCTATAATCATAAGAACAGATTTATCTGCCAACGCCTCCTTCATAATATAAGAAGGAGAATTTGCAATATTTAAACCAAGGAAATTATTATACTGGTTTAAAAGGTTGAGCGTATTGTCTACATCCACTGTCAAATTCGGAAATGCATCTTTAATGCTGATCCATTCTGCAGAAGTAGCCTTATTCAATACATCAATGAATGTATTCTGCACATAAGTAGTCACACCGCCTACAAAAGATTCATTTGTAAAATTCTTGGCATACATGCCGGCCTGTGAAAAAGATTGAATCAGTTCCGTACTTCCTGCCTGTTCGATCAGCTTGTCAACGAGAGGAAAGAAAGCATCTTTGATCTTGTCAACATACGCGGGCATATTATAAATAACACGATACAATGCCCACAAAATCGGCAACTGAATCAACATCTGCACACAACTGCCGGACGGAGACACACCGTATTTTGCATAGACGGCTTTTGTTTCCATATTCATGGCCATCATGGACTGATTATCATTCTTACCTTTATACTTTGCCTGAATCGCCTGAAGTTCCGGATTCATCTTCGCAGACAGTTTGGAAAATTTCTGCTGTTTGATCGTAAGAGGAAGAAGAAGCAGATACATTACAATTGTAAACAATATAATAGCAAGTCCAATATTAGGAATACCGATCTTGTCCAATACATAAAAGATACCTTCCATAATATAGCCCAGCAATGAAGCAATAGGACCAATAATCTTACCGGTATCTTTTGTTAATAAAATGCTCGTCACTATCGGATTACCTCCTTAACTTTCTTCTGTTCTGTCATGGAACAGGATCATAACCACCTTTTGAAAAAGGATTACATCTGCATATTCTCCAGAAAGCCATGAAACCGCCCTTTAATGCGCCGTATTTTTCTATCGCTTCCAGTCCGTACTCTGAACAGGTCGGAATATAAGGGCATTTTGTAGTTTTCATCGGAGAAATATATTTTCTATAGAACTTAATCATATAAATCAATAACTTTTTCATATCATTTTCTAATCAATTTGCTGAGGCAAATTTTCTTCATCATAAATAAATTAATATGTGAAAAAATATTGTTTCATACTAATATATTTTGATAATATGATGAAGCTTTGAAAGATGTAATAACGCGTTTTCGATCTCAGCATATCCGACCGAAGACGCACTTTTTCTTGCAACGACTACTATATCTAAACCACTATTAAATATATTTTCATGTAGCCGGTAACTCTCTCTCACCAGTCTGGCAAATCTGTGTCTTATAACACTATTACCTACCTTCTTGCTGGCGGATATTCCCAGTCTGTTTTTATCGGTGTTGTTTTCCAATATATACATAACTAAATACTTGTTGGCACAGCTCCTGCCGTTTTTGTAAACATTCCGGAAATCCTGATTTTTTTTTAAGGATTCTGAAAATACCATTTTTCCAACTCCTTATTCAAAATGAGAGAAAAAAAGGTCACATGACTGTGACCTATGCTGATAATTTCTTTCTTCCTTTTGCACGTCTTGCTGCTATAACTTTTCTTCCGCCCGGAGTACTCATTCTCTTTCTGAATCCGTGAACCTTGGATCTCTGTCTCTTCTTGGGCTGATAAGTCATTTTCATACCGAAGCACCTCCTTCTTACAAACCTTAATATTTATATAAGGCACACATTTTAAACATTAATTGGAAAAACAACATGTTGATTATATATAATTAATGAAGAAACGTCAAGTAAATCCAGCATTTTTTATTCTTAAAATAGTATAAAAAAATTATATTTTTTATTATTCTATATCTTGTTAGTCATTAACTAAATAAGATACTATATATTGTGTTGTACCATTTATCGTAATTTTGTATCCACTTTACATAAATCTATCCACAAGATGTGTATAACTTGTGCATAATTTATTTTTATCTTGTTCATAATTATATTTTTCCTTATAAAACAGCATTCAGAATAATGTTTATATCATTTGATCAAGTTATACACATGCCATAAAACGGGTTGCTAAAATATGTTAACCTGTTGAAATTTTTGTGGACAACTTACTATTTGAATTTTCGAACTGTTTATATTATTATATATTATAGGATAATTTCGATGTTGTCCGTTATATATAACAACTACCTTCTATTTATGAAGGCATCATTATGAGAACATAATATTATTTTAAAATCACAACATATTACAATTTTAGCATCAACATATACGAGGTTTAAATTATGGATTCTATCAAAGAAAACTGGGACTTAATCAAAGAAACACTACGAAGAGAATATGATCTTTCAGACATTTCCTATTCTACCTGGATCACCCCTCTTGATTTTTATAAAGTAAAAGACAATGTTGTATTTATTATGATTCCATCAGACCAGTCACATGCTCTGAGTTATATTTCATCAAAATATAAGAGTTTCTTTCAGGTCACGATTTCTGAAATGATGGACCATACTTACGATATTGCTTTTATATTGGAAAAAGATGCGTTGAATGATTCTTCTGAAAATATAACAACATCAAATTACGGCAATAATATCAATTATGAAAATGCAAATTTAAATCCAAAATATAAATTCGACACTTTTGTTGTAGGAAATAACAATAAATTTGCTCATTCCGCCTCTCTTGCAGTAGCGGAATCCCCGGGAATCGTATACAATCCGCTTTATCTCTACGGAGGAGCCGGTCTTGGTAAAACGCACTTAATGCATTCCATCGGACGATTCATATTAGAACAAAACCCTAATATGAAGGTTCTGTACGTTACTTCAGAAGTATTTACAAACGAGGTAATCAATTGTATCAGAAGCGGTGATGCGGCGAAGATGAATCAATTTCGTGAAAAATACAGAAATGTAGATGTTCTTCTCATCGATGATATACAGTTTATTATAGGTAAAGAAAGTACACAGGAAGAATTTTTCCATACTTTTAATACATTACATTCTGCCGGAAAACAGATTATTCTATCTTCCGACAAACCGCCTAAGGATATGGAAACTCTTGAAGAAAGGTTCCGTTCCAGATTTGAGTGGGGACTGATCTCTGATATCCAGCCGCCGGATTACGAAACGAGAATGGCAATCCTGAAGAGAAATGCGGAAATATATAATAAGAAAGATATAGACGATGAAGTATTTCAATATATTGCCAATAACATTAAATCAAACATAAGAGAATTAGAGGGAGCATTCAATAAAATCATCGCTTTTTCTAAATTAAATAAAGTAGATATTAATTTGGCCTATGCAGAGGAAGCCCTCAAGGACGTAATTTATCCGGACAAGCCGAAAGAAGTAACACCCTCTTTGATCATAGAAGTTGTTGCGGAACATTTCGGCGTCGATCCGGAAGACATCACTTCCAAGAAAAGAAACTCCGAATTTGTGCTCCCGAGGCAAATTGTCATGTACCTTTGCAGAACTTTGACGGATACTTCTCTTTCCAATATCGGCAAATATCTCGGAAAGAAAGATCACACTACAGTTATGCACGGCATACAGAAGATAACCAGTGAATTAGAGACAAATGAAGACATTAAAAACAAAGTAGATGTCATTAAAAAGAAAATTAATCCCTCATAATATCCACAGGTTATTTCGGATTATCAAAAGTTTTTAACAACTTAAGCGTTTTCTTTTTCATTGATAAATAGTATAATAGATAAGGTTATACACATATTAACATCTATTATTACTAATATTACGAAATAATTTATATATTAATAACTTTATGGCAGCGTTCAAAATTTTCAATATGCAGGAAAGGAAGTTATACACAAATGAAAATTGTATGTACGAAATCCAATCTCTTAAGCGGTGTGCAGATCGTATCTAAAGCTGTTCCGAGTAAGACAACTATGTCTATTCTGGAATGTATTCTTGTTGATACAAGAAACGGTGAGATTAAACTGACTGCCAATGATATGGAACTGGGAATAGAAACGATTATTGACGGAGAGATTATAGAAAAGGGAATGATAGCGCTTGACGCAAAGATCTTCTTGGAAATCGTAAGAAAACTTCCCGACAGTGATATTATGATTGAAACAAATGATTCCTATAAGACGACAATTACCTGTGAGAAGGCAAAGTTTAATATTATAGGTAAATCAGGAGAAGATTTCTCATTTCTTCCGGAGATAGAGAGAGAAGACAGTATCATTCTTTCACAGTTTACTTTAAAAGAAATAATAAGACAGACTATTTTCTCTATTGCGGATAATGATAATAATAAATTAATGACAGGTGAATTATTTGAGATTAATAATGATACTCTTAAAGTAGTATCTCTGGACGGACACCGTATTTCTATCAGGAAGATATCTCTTAAGAATTCATATCACGACAAAAAAGTTGTTGTTCCCGGTAAAACGCTGAGTGAGATCAGTAAGATACTTTCCGGAGATATGGATAAAGATGTCAATATGTATTTTACGGATAAACATATTTTATTAGAATTTGACAGTACTATCGTTGTTTCAAGACTGATTGAGGGAGAATATTTTAATATTAATCAGATGCTCTCCAGTGATTATGAAACAAAAGTTAAAATCAACAAAAAGGAATTGTTGAATTGTATTGACAGAGCGACTCTTCTTGTAAAAGAAGGCGATAAGAAACCGATCATTATCGATATTAAAGACGGGGCTATGCAGCTTAAGATGAATTCTACTGTCGGAAGTATGGATGAAGAAATTGATATTGCCAAAGAAGGAAAAGATCTTATGATTGGATTTAATCCAAAGTTTCTGATCGATTCCCTGCGTGTGATAGAAGATGAAGAAGTTGATCTGTATATGGTTAATCCCAAGGCTCCCTGTTTTATCAGAAACAGTGAGGAATCATATATTTATGTGATTCTTCCGGTCAATTTTACAACTGTAAACTAATAGAATACAGTCTGATAGCGGGATTGCGGGTATTTATGAGTAGAACCGTTACAGACCTGAAAAATAAAATTTTTAGATGGAATAAAAAAGCAAAATATGGAAATCATAAAAATAAAAGATGAACATATCAAACTTGGTCAATTATTGAAATTAGCGGGATTAGCAGGTTCCGGTGTAGATGCCAAGATGGAAATCCAGGAAGGATTTGTAAAGGTAAACGGTAAAGTGGAAGTACAGCGCGGTAAGAAAATATATCCCGGCGATGTGATCGAGTTTGATGGACAACAGGTTAAGGTAGAAAACTGATGATTATAAAATCATTGGAATTAGCGGATTTCAGAAATTATGACTTTTTACATATTGATTTTGACAGCGGTACAAATATTTTGTACGGAGATAATGCCCAGGGTAAAACAAATATCCTGGAAGCAATCTATTTGTCCGCAATAACAAAATCTCATAAGGGAAGTAAGGACAGAGATATCGTTAATTTTGAAAAAGAAGAAGCTCATATCAGGACTTATCTTGAAAAAGAAGGAATTGAAACAAGAATAGATATGCACCTTCGTAAAAATAAGTCTAAGGGAATAGCAATAGACGGGCAGAAGATTAAAAAGGCGGCGGAATTAATCGGTTTATTAAACGTGGTTTTCTTTTCTCCTGAAGATTTGAGTATTATAAAAAACGGTCCTGCAGAGAGAAGAAGATTCGTAGATATGGAGTTATGCCAATTAGATCAATTTTATCTCTATAATCTGAATCATTACAATAAGATCGTGAATCAACGTAATAAACTTCTCAAAGACATGTATTTTAATCCATCTCTTAGAGATACTCTGAATATATGGAATTCTCAGCTTATTTCTTTTGGAAGCAAGATCATAGAAAGACGGCAGTTGTTTGTAGAACAGCTTAATGAGATCATATTGGAGATACATAGGAAATTATCCGGTGGCAAAGAAGAGTTGATGATCAAATATGAACCTGACACTTCGATAGAGGATTATGAGAAAAAGTTATCTTCCGGTCAGGACAGGGATATTAAGTTAAAACAGACTTCTACCGGTCCTCACAGAGATGATTTTTGTTTTAATATCGGGAATATAGATATTCGTAAGTTTGGTTCTCAGGGACAGCAGAGGACAGCAGCTCTTTCATTAAAGTTATCAGAGATTGAACTGGTCAGAAAGCTTACAAAAGATAATCCCGTATTACTTTTGGATGATGTATTATCGGAACTTGACAGCAACAGACAGAATTATCTTCTCAGTACAATAGGCGATATACAGACGATCATTACCTGTACCGGTTTAGATGAATTTGTCAATAACCGGTTTGAAATCAATAAAGTTTTTCATATTGAAAATGGTAAGATAATGTAACAGTTCAGCCTTGCACTATTCCGCGAGTAAAATCGCTCTGTATGCGATTTTATGAGTTGTGAAAGCGCCAAAATGCGACTTTGGAGTATTTTGTGTGCATCAGGAGTGACAGTGAAGCCGAAGGCTGAACTGTTACAAGATAACAGATCATGAATCATAGAAATGCAGGGTATAAACTGTAAAATATATATGAAAAAGATACAGTTTATTTTAGAAAGGCATGGTGAATAATGGCTAACGCTAATGAATATGGTGCAGATCAAATACAGATTCTGGAAGGTCTTGAAGCAGTCAGAAAAAGACCCGGAATGTATATCGGAAGCACTTCTCTGAGAGGTCTTCATCATCTTGTATATGAGATTGTAGATAATTCCGTGGATGAAGCGCTTGCGGGTATTTGTGATACAATTTATGTGACCATTAACCAGGATAATTCTGTTACCGTAGAAGATAACGGACGAGGCATTCCTGTCGGAATCAATCAAAAAGCGGGTATTCCCGCAGTAGAAGTAGTATTTACGATTTTGCACGCCGGTGGTAAATTTGGCGGCGGAGGATATAAGGTATCCGGCGGATTACATGGCGTGGGAGCTTCTGTCGTGAATGCACTTTCAGACTGGCTGGAGGTAGAAATCTGCTCTGAGGGCAAAGTCTATAAACAACGCTATGAAAGAGGACATGTATGTTATCCGTTAAAAGTGATCGGAGATTGTGAGGAAGGCAAAACAGGAACAAAAGTACATTTTAAACCGGATTCTACTATTTTTGAAGAGACTGTATATGATTATGATACATTAAAAACAAGACTTCGTGAGACTGCTTTTCTTACGAAAGGTCTTAAAATTGTTCTGATCGATGCAAGAGAAGATAAAGAGCAGAAGAAGGAATTTCATTATGAGGGTGGTATCAAAGAATTTGTTACATATCTGAACAAAAGCAAAGAATCTCTTTATAATGATGTAATGTATTTTGAAGGTACGAAAAACGGCGTTTATGTGGAAGTAGCGCTGCAGCATAATGATTCCTATAATGAAAGCGTGTATACTTTTGTAAATAATATTAATACACCGGAAGGCGGTACGCATCTGGTAGGTTTCAGAAATGCACTTACAAAAACGTTTAATGATTATGCGCGTAATAATAAATTGTTAAAAGACAACGAAGCAAACCTCTCCGGCGAAGATATCAGAGAGGGATTAACTGCTATTATCAGCGTTAAAATAGAAGATCCTCAGTTTGAAGGACAAACGAAGCAAAAACTCGGTAATTCCGAGGCGAGAGGCGCTGTTGATAATATTGTGAGTGAACAGCTTACTTATTTCTTAGAGCAGAATCCTGCAGTGGCTAAGACGATATGTGAGAAGTCGATTCTGGCACAGCGTGCGAGGGAAGCTGCAAGAAAAGCGAGAGATCTGACACGTCGTAAGACAGCGCTTGAAGGAAGCGCTCTTCCGGGTAAACTCGCTGATTGTTCTGATAAAGATCCCAAGAACTGTGAGATCTATATCGTTGAGGGTGACTCTGCGGGCGGTTCCGCCAAAACTGCCAGAAGCCGTGCAACGCAGGCAATCCTTCCGCTTCGTGGTAAGATTCTGAATGTAGAAAAGGCAAGACTTGATAAAATCTACGCCAATGCTGAGATTAAAGCTATGATTACAGCATTTGGAACAGGGATTCATGAGGATTTCGATATCAGTAAGCTCCGTTATGATAAGATTATTATCATGACGGATGCCGATGTAGACGGCGCACATATTGCTACGCTTATGCTTACGTTTATCTATCGCTTTATGCCGGAGTTGATTAAGCAGGGGCATGTATATCTTGCGAAGCCTCCTCTGTATAAGCTTGAGAAAAACAGACAGGTATGGTACGCGTACAGCGATGAAGAATTAGATAAAATTCTTGCAGAAGTCGGTCGTGATCAGAATAATAAGATACAGCGTTATAAAGGACTGGGTGAGATGGATGCCGATCAATTATGGGAAACGACCATGGACCCTGAAAAACGTATTCTTCTTCGTGTAAATATCAATGAAGAAGAAGAATCGGAAGTTGATCTGACTTTTAACACACTGATGGGCGATAAAGTAGAACCGCGTCGAATTTTTATAGAAGAGAATGCGAAGTTTGTGAAAAACCTGGATATTTAATGAGTAATAGGGCGAAGTCTAACCATGAGTAAAATCTATGATTTTACGAATGAGCATTGTATGTTAAATTATGTATGATTAAAAGAAAGGTACATGGTTACGGAATGGATGATCAGATTTTTGATAAAATTGAGGATGTAGACCTTAAGAAAAAGATGGAAGATTCTTATATTGATTATGCCATGAGCGTTATTGCTGCCCGTGCGCTTCCCGATGTAAGAGATGGTTTAAAACCTGTACAGCGCAGAGTTCTGTATTCCATGATTGAATTGAATAATGGTCCGGACAAACCGCATAGAAAGAGCGCGCGTATCGTCGGTGATACGATGGGTAAATACCACCCTCACGGAGACAGTTCTATATACGGTGCTCTTGTTAATATGGCGCAGGAATGGTCTACTCGTTATCCGCTTGTAGACGGTCATGGTAATTTTGGTTCCGTGGACGGTGACGGTGCCGCTGCCATGCGTTATACTGAGGCAAGACTGAGCAAGATTTCCATGGAACTTCTTGCAGATATCAATAAAGACACCGTAGATTTTGTACCGAACTTTGACGATACGGAGAAGGAACCTATCGTACTTCCAAGCCGGTATCCGAATCTGCTTGTCAATGGTACTTCCGGTATTGCGGTCGGAATGGCTACAAATATACCGCCTCATAATCTGCGTGAGGTGGTGAATGCCGTTGTCAGAATTATCGATAACAGAGTCAACGAAGACAGACAGACAGATATTGAAGAAATATTAAGTGTCGTAAAAGCCCCTGATTTTCCTACCGGTGGTATTATTCTGGGAACAAGAGGGGCAGAAGAAGCCTATCGTACCGGGAGAGGTAAGGTAAGAGTGCGTGCCGTGACGGATATTGAGACAATGCCTAACGGTAAGAGCCGTATTATTGTAACAGAACTTCCCTATATGGTAAATAAGGCAAATCTGATTCTTAAAATTGCCGATCTGGTAAAATTAAAGAAAATAGACGGTATTACAGATCTGCGGGATGAGACAAACCGTGAAGGTATGCGAATCGTCATAGAACTTCGCAAGGATGCCAATGCCAATGTGATTTTAAATCAATTATATAAGCATACACAGCTGCAGGATTCCTTCGGTGTGATTATGCTTGCTCTTGTCAATAATGAACCTAAAGTGATGAATCTTCTTGATATGCTGACTCATTATCTGAAGCATCAGGAAGATGTGGTAACGAGAAGAACCAGATATGATCTGAATAAAGCGGAAGAGAGAGATCATATTTTACAGGGATTACTGATTGCATTAGATCATATTGATGAAGTGATTCAGATCATCAGAAGCAGTCAGACAACACAGATTGCAAAAGAAAGATTGATTGAACGGTTTGAACTTTCTGATATACAGGCACAGGCGATCGTAGACATGCGTCTGCGTGCTCTAACAGGATTGGAAAGAGAGAAACTGGAGAATGAACATAAGGAGTTACTGGCTAAAATTGCGGAATTAAAAGCAATTCTTGCAGATGAAAAACTGCTTCTTGGTGTAATTAAAGAAGAAATGCTCATCACAGCCGAGAAATACGGTGATGATAGAAGAAGCCAGATCGGTTTCGATGTCTATGATATCAACATGGAAGATTTGATTCCGAAAGAAAATACGGTAATTGCCATGACCAGTCTCGGTTATGTGAAACGTATGACGGTGGATAATTTCAAGGCACAGAACCGTGGCGGTAAAGGAATCAAGGGGATGCAGACGATTGAAGAAGATTATATTGAAGATCTTCTGATGACGACGACACATCATTATCTGATGTTCTTTACGAATTTAGGTCGTGTATATCGTTTGAAGGCTTATGAGATTCCGGAATCCAGCCGTACTTCCAGAGGAATTGCGATTGTAAATATTTTACAGCTTAATCCGGGTGAAAAAATATCCGCTATGATTCCGATCAAAGCATATGAAGAAAACAAGAATCTTTTTATGGTGACAAAACGCGGTATTGTAAAGAAAACTTCCGTAATGGAATTCAGTAATGTCAGAAAAAACGGACTTGCAGCAATCAATCTGCGGGAAGATGATGAATTGATTGAAGTGAAAACAACTTCGAAAGAAACGGAGATCTTCCTGATTACAAAACTGGGTATGTGTATACGTTTCAAAGAGACAGATGTGCGCCATACCGGAAGATCATCTATGGGTGTAATCGGCATGAATCTGTCAGATGGAGATGAGATTGTTGGTATGCAGTTAGACCATCAGGGTGATTCTCTTCTGATTGTATCAGAAAACGGTATGGGTAAGCGCACTTATCTGGAAGAGTTTACGGTACAGAAACGAGGCGGCAAAGGTGTAAAATGCTATAAGATCACTGAAAAAACAGGTGATGTAGTCGGTGTGAAAGCAGTAAATGATGATCATGAGATCATGATGATTACGACCGAAGGTATTATCATACAGCTTCGTATGGATGATATTTCCACGCTCGGCAGAATTACTTCCGGCGTTAAGATGATTAATCTGGACGATAACGTAAAAGTTGCCAGAATCGCTAAAGTACGGGAAAAATTGAGCGACGGTAATCAGGAATTTGAGAATATTGAGGATGCCATGGAAGAAATACCGGAAGAAGAGAAGTATAATATACCGGAGGATTCTGATGAGGAAGTGACTCTTCCGACAGAAGATACAGATTTTGAATAATTAATAAGTTATAGTAAAGGGCTCCGGAAGGTTTACAAATACTTTTCGGAGTCTTTTATAAATTTTTTACACGTAAATTTGTACCTGCGGCTCAAATTCGCAGGCTACGGAAAGGCATGGTTATTAATATGTTAAAATTAGCTGTTATAGGAGATATTCATAGTAATCATATTGCGTTGGAAACCTGCATTCGTCATGCACTTGACAGAAATGTGGATGAATTTATATTTCTTGGTGACTATGTCAGTGACTGTCCTTATCCGCAGCGGACAATGAAAGTAATATATGAAATGAAAGAAAATTACCAATGTCATTTTATTAGAGGAAACAGGGAAGATTACATGTTAAATCACAGAGATCATCCGGAAGAAAGATGGACCTATTCCTCCGCAAGCGGTAATTTACTCTACACTTATGAAAATCTCACAGATAAAGATCTGTGTTTTTATGAAAGTATGGATATTCAGGGAATCTATAGAAAGAGCGGATATCCGTCTTTTCGTTATTGCCATGGTTCGCTGATGTCTTCTAAAGAATTGTTAACATCCGAAAATGAAAATCTGAATAGAATGATGTCAAATCTGGATGTGGATTTATTGATTGCAGGGCATACTCACACACAGGAAATCATACAGCTTGGCAACAAAAAGTTAATTCATCCGGGGTCAGTGGGAATACCCTGGTATCATAATGGCAGAACGCAATACATGATATTGCATGGATCTGATCAGGGATGGAAAGAAGAACTTTTTCAACTGGATTATAATGTGGAAGCTGTGAAAGAAGAATTTAAAACTTCCGGTATTATGGAAAAAGCATTTTACTGGCCTAAATTAAATCTTCATGCGCTATCTACCGGGGATGATTACACATCTCCCTGTCTACAGCTTGCCATGAAATTATGTCAAGAAGCAGAGGGGAGTGTGACATGGCCTGATATTCCCGAGAAATATTGGGAAGCGGCGTATCGTAAATTTATAGATTAGACCCTTATTTTTTCTGTTTTTTCAGGGTTTCAATTTCCGCAAACAATCGTTGAATTTCGGCATCTTTTTCTGCAAGTGTCTGTTCATAGTTCTGGATATCCTGTTCGTGCTCAATGCGGTCCTGTTCTATTTTACGTTCATAGTTCTGAATATCCTGCTCATGTTCAATACGATCCTGTTCTATTTTACGTTCATAATTTTGTAAATCCTGATAGTACTCCTCGCGGTCACGGCATCTTTTGCGAACCAGATCATCTGCGCTCATGCGGAAGATAGTTTCAGATGCTTCCTGCAGATATTCATTTTCTGTTGCCAGCATTTTGATTTCCTCCCAAGTAGTGGCCTTAAACAGCATTGCCCATTTGTCAATTTGAAATTTTTTATCTTCATCAGTTGCCAGATCTATATGGGATAAGTCTATCACATTTAATGTAATACTGTCACTATATTTTTGATGATTTTTAACGTTTATCAGTTTATGAGAAGCATAAAATTCAGGCCGCTCTGCAAATAGAGTATAATTCAGAAAACTGATATGTACGGCAGGTTTTGCGTCCGGATAGTTCTGACCGTGATTTAACTGATCAAAGGAGCGGCACAGATACATAACCGAGCGGTTTTTCCAATTTAACTTGTTTGCAATCTGCATCTCCAGATTGATTAGGGTATGATTATTCAGAATTACATTAATATCTAAACGAAATTCCTTATCTTTAATGGAATCCCCAAGGATAATAGGATTAGTGATTTCCACAGATGTTACTTCTGATTCCGCAAGGTGAAACAGAGAACAGATTAATCCACGCAATACTTTGTTGTTCGATTGCAAAACCGCACGGAACATATAATCATTTGTCATTCCATAAAGGATTTTTCCGTGGATATCCTGTAAACCGGTAAAGTTTTCACAATTTGTTTCTTTCATAGACGTGTTTTCCTTTCATAAATGACTTTCCCGGCATTTTGTGTAAGAGTAAAACATTATTTCCTGCCGGAAAAAGTGACGGAGTATAACTCCATAGATTAACAGATGTCAAAATTAATATGAAATCATTTCTTTAAAACAGATATATCACAAAATTGGTAGCATTACAAAATAATTTTTAGAATACAATGTAGAAATATAATAAACGAAATAACATTTATCATATTTTTTATTCTATATATGGGGTATAGTAAAAAATATTACAAACAAAAAAACAAGATTTTGTATTGTGCAATATTCCGGAAAGTCTAAATATGATAAGACATGAAGTTATACTACAGCACCAGATTATAGCGCTAAGTATAACTTCATGTCTAAGTGACAGATAGAGAGCGGTGATTGTAAATAATACCTTTGATACACGAACAGTATTAAGAAATATTTTTAGAATTAATAATAATGGATGCAATTGCACAGAGTATGCCTCCTACCGCAAATATAACAATATATGGCATTCCCCACCCGTTTACCAGGAATCCAAAAAGCAGGTAAATAATAGAACATATAAGCATGATACATCCGCAGGTACGACTTATTTTTTCTGATTTCTTATATTCATCTGAATTTTTATCATGTGATTTATTGTATTCATCTATACTGTATTTTGATTTCTGTATACCTGCATAAACAAGAATTGTTACGCCGATCATAACAAAGAACATAAAGAATGATGATTCTAAAGATTCTATATATTCATAATAATCTATCTGCGGATATGCAGCATCCAATCCCATGATAATGATAATTCCGATTAAAATGAAAGATACGCCTGCAGCAATCAGGATCGAAAACTTTTTAGCAAATTTGTCGATTTCTTTCTGCGTATAGAAATTATCAAGAACGGGATGCTTCTTTGCAAAGTCCGAATGCTGTATTCCCGCTATAATTAAAATTGCCACACTGATTGTCAGAAAAATGAAGAATATTATGGAAGAAAAATCTTCGTTTATAACTTCTCCCTTTCCGATAAATTGATTGCATCCATAAATAAAAAACATGGAACAAATACCAAGAAAGATTAATCCTACACTAAGAGATACAAATTTACTGAACTGGTTCATATGTGTATCATATTCTGCTTTATCTTCTATATGGATATCTTTAATTGTTCCCTGTACGAGATCATCCATAGTGCAATGAAACAGCTGACAGAGCTGAATCAGTTTCTCCATTTCAGGATAAGTGGCGTCAGATTCCCATTTTGATACGGACTGTCGTGATACTTCAAGTTTTTCCGCAAGTTGTTCCTGTGTGATGTTGTCTCTTTTTCTTAAGTATTGCAGATTTTCCCCTAAACTCATATTTTCCTCCATTTCGAAGCGTTTTACGCTCTTTAATTTTTTCATGCCGCTTTAATGGAACACATCATGTATTTACAGTCGGCATAGTAAGTTGTTAGTATCAACCGGCCGGTTACTGTAATATATATTAGAAAAACATGAATGTAAACGCTATCAATTTCATGTTGCTTTTCGGTTTTTTCATGTAAATCACAGGTTGCAATGGCTTAAATACGGGATTTTACAATCTTATTTTAATATTTTGTATAAGAAGTGCAAGTCATGAGTTTAAAGGTAACTCCATGTTAGTGCTTGTATCCGCGGTGTCATTTGCTGCACGATGTCTCACAATGGAACGCAGCCTGGCGATATATTATAGTTTAGTTTTTTTGATAATCCGGAAAATAAGTGTTAAAATAAATATTATAATTATTCAGCCAGATGATTTCACTGTTGATCAGCGTTATATCAGGTTGGACTGTCACTGATGATCAAAGACAGATTAAAATGATATACCGCAATATACAAAGGATAATTGAAGATAATGAAGAAACAGATAGACGGCCAGATCAATTTATTTGATTATATATCGGAAGAAGAAAAGAAAAGTACCGATCAGGATAAACAGAGTCATTCTGAAGAAAATCAAATAAGTAAAAAGAAGGATACTTTAATTGGTTTCTATCAGGAATGTGCCCTGTGCTGGTGCAGTACATGTCGGCACAATGAGAAAGGACAGGCTGTTTTCCGGGATTTTGCCGGAGTAAAAAAGCCTTGTCCTTCCTGTGATTTCTGTGTAAAACAGAAAAAAGCGGAAATCTGTGAGATCGGTTCTTATGAAAATGGCTGTAAACTGCGGGCGGAAGAAGAAGGAATCATACCGGAATAACAGAATACGCTGCAGTATTTCTGTTAATTAAAAGAGCCAGATTACATAATTTTCTCGAAATCTTCTACACCGTGTTTACACCATGGACATATGAAATCCGGGGGAAGCTCCTCTCCCTCATAGACGTAACCGCATACTACACAGCGCCATCCTTTGGCGGAGGAGGCAGTCGGCTGCGGTTTTACAAATTCATGATAGAAAGAATAAGTCATTGCCTTTTCACCGGAGAGAACTTCACAATCTGTCACTGTGGCAAGGAAGAGCATGTGAGTTCCAAAATCAAAACTGTTTACAACTTTACAGTCTAAAAAGGCGGTAGTATGTTCTTTTAAATAAGGAAGTTCCTGTTTCGTCATGGAAAAGGGATAATCTACAAATTTGTCAGTATTTCTGCCGCTTTGAAATCCAAAATGCTGAAAGAGTGAAAAAGGTGCAGTCTCGGATAATACGGAAACAGATAAAGTACCGGATTTCTGAATTAATTCACAGGTTAAGTTGTCTTTATTGATGGCAACAACAATCTGTTTGGGATTATCTGTAACTTGTGTAACTGTATTGATGATGCATCCGTTCATTTTTTTATCATACTTCGCAGAGACAACATAAAGACCATAGGATAATTGAAATAATGCTTTTGGATTCATGAGGGATTCCTTTCTGTGGAGATTTATTATGAATGATAGATAGTATGTGCAGAATATTAATAAATATGCAGGAAAGAGAGGCAGGCATTTTTGATGAAATTTGCGAATGCTGACGAAAAAAGAATATATATGACAGAAGAACCTGTAAGAAAGCTGGTCTGTACTCTTGCGGTACCGACGATCTTAAGTATGCTGGTCACTTCTTTCTATAATATGGCGGATACTTTTTTTGTTGGAAAACTGGATACACAGTCCACGGCTGCTGTCGGGGTAGCTTTTTCTCTTATGGCGGTGATACAGGCAGTGGGATTCCTGTTTGGCCACGGATCGGGTAACTATATTTCGAGACAATTAGGTGCGGGTAATATGGAAGAAGCCGAGAAAATGTCTGCAGTCGGATTTTTTACGTCTTTTTTTGCAGGTGTTGTAATTATGCTGGGTTGTATCTGCTTCATAACGCCGCTTTCCTATGCGCTCGGTTCCACGCCTACGATTATGCCTTATACGGTAATTTATCTGAGAATTATTCTGGTTGGTGCGCCTGCGATGACAGCGTCACTGGTTCTGAACAATCAGATGCGCTTTCAGGGAAGTGCATTCTATGCAATGATTGGAATCGTATCGGGTGCGGTGATTAATATCGTGTTAGACCCGATTCTGATCTTTGGCTGTAACATGGGAATAGCAGGGGCAGCGCTTGCGACGACGATCAGTCAGTATTTAAGCTTTATTTTTCTGCTGATTATGGTGACAAAAGGCGGTAATATACGGATACGCTTCCGTAATATGAAGCCCAGCCTGCATTTCTATAAGGAAATCATAAGAGGCGGGATTCCCGCATTATTCAGACAGGGTCTTGCAAGCGTAGCTACCATTTGTCTGAATCATGCGGCGAGTGTGTACGGGGATGCGGCGATTGCCGGCATGTCTATTGTGTCCCGTATTATGATGTTTGCCAATTCCGCGTTGATCGGATTTGGCCAAGGATTTCAGCCGGTATGCGGATTTAATTACGGAGCGGGAAAATATAAGAGAGTGCTGGAAGCTTATTGGTTTTGTGTGAAGTTTGCCCTTGTGGTGCTTCTGGGCCTGGCTGTGGTAGTCTATGCCATTGCGCCGCAGCTTGTTACGGTATTTCGACGGGATGATGCGGAGGTTATCACGGTCGGTACTGCGGCGCTTCGATATTCTGTTCTTTCTTTTCCTTTGAGTGCATGGATTATCATGTGTAATATGATGTTACAGTCGATTGGCAAAGGGGTGAAAGCTTCTATTGTATCTTCGGCGAGACAGGGAATATTCTTCCTGCCTCTGATTGCGGTTCTGCCGCACTTCTTCGGGCTTACGGGAGTCGAGGTCTGTCAGGCGGTGTCCGATGTCTGTGCGCTGACCGTATCGATTCCACTCGGAATGAGTGTGATCAGGGAGATGCAGAATGCCTGATCGCAGCGGGATTTTTCCGTGAAGCAGATCCGGCAGTTTGGCCGGGATCAATCATTCAATTTATTGATATATTTTTGGGCGGTATACACAGAGAAATTAAAGTTTCGAATGTGCATATCATTTGAGAGTTCTTCCATATTATGATAATATCGGTAAAGCCATAATAATTCTTCCGGAATATCATCTTCTTTATAATATATTTCCGTATTATCCGTGTCTTGCGCAGACGCATAGGATGCAAATCCGAACGGCGGAAGATATGGATTCTTACTTTTATTCAACAGGATTGGTGCAGCATCAGCGGATAATCTGCGTAAGTATTTCTGATTGTCCCTGATATCATAATCGTCCAGATACTCCAAATGTTTCGGTACCAGATTATATCTGGCGATCCAGTAGTCCGGATGTGAGAAGGACAGCCCGATATAGAATACGGTTACAATGACCATACTGTAGGTAAACAGCGGAAATCTGTTTCTGTATATGAAAACCGTGACGCCCGCCATCAACAGGAATATGACTGCCAGCGACCAGAGCACGAAGATCCGCAGGAAGGTAAGGTTATAACGGTTAATGTACATAATCATCCGTAAGGCGCTTGACAGAATCATAATAAAGGTACAGCCGCTGATCACTGTCAGAATTAATTTCAGCGCCGTATTTTCCCGAAAAAGATACAGACAGATCAGTACGATTATGAGATTCAGAATGCAGACCGTAAGCAGCTGAAAGAATCCTTCTCTGGCATAACCGGAGTAAGTGTAACCTTCCGGAAGTTTCATATTTCCGATGAAAAGGTATAGGATCTGTATCACACTGAATAACAGGTAGATAACAGAAAGCGCTGCCGTGATAATGATGGCGATAACCGGTTCTAAGGTTCTGAGGTCAGGCGTTTCCTCCTTCACTTCCTTCATGCTGAGCGCGGCGTAAACTGCATAAGAGACAAAGAACGCTGCAAGAGTCATAAAGAAAGTTCCGAAGATTGTCTCAAGATTAACGGCATCCAGAATACGGGAAAAAATGTTTGCAAAAACCGCATCGGCGCTGGCAAGCAGGCCCGTTATAATAAGAAGCAGAGGAACTGTTATGGCAATCCCGATCAAAACCGGCAGAAGATAACTTTTTTTGCCCTCTTTATTTTTCTTGCGCATGTCGGCATAAGATATCATGTCTGTTAAGGGGCGGGCGGCACAGATTAAAACCGTACCGATCGTCTGCATAACCGCACAGAAATATTTCGGAAAATTCCATTCTTTATTCTGATAAAAAGTGTGAAGCATCAAAATAAAAGCAAGCAGAAAAATACCGCATTTATTCATTAGTAATATCTGTTCTGAACTTGTAAGACAGATGGAAATACCTAACAGTACGATGCTAACGATATAGAAAACGCTGTCTTTTTTGTAAGGAACCCCTAACTTTCGCGTAGAGCAGAAAAAATAGCAAAGGGTTCCGGCGACGAAAAAAGGGTAGGTAATACCGGAAGTATTTTTATACAGACAGAAGGTATAGAAAACGGCGTAGAGCAGACTTCCGATACCAAAAAAGGAAAAGTGTTCCTTCATTGTTTTCGTGTAAATGGTGTCCTCTTTTTTCGGTATTCCGGCCTGATTAGCATATGGCTGGCTGTTGTATGGGTTATTCTGTTCCATAAGAATCTCCTTTCTCAGTGGAATCCTCGTCCTCTACATACTGCAATAGATCGCCAGGCTGACATTCCAGTGCCTTACAGATCTCATTCAGGGTAGAAAGCCGGATTGCTTTTGCCTTATTATTTTTTAAGATGGACAGATTCGCAAGGGTAATGTCAATTTCGCCTGCCAGTTCGGTCAGTCCTTTCTTGCGTTTCGCCATCATAACATCAAGATTGATAATGATTGCCATGGGCGGCCTCCTTGTTGTCGATCGCCGGATCACGAATTGTTCGTGTCAACAGAGATCAATGAATAAATGTGTATTAAATGGTCAGATCGTTCTCCAGCTTATATGTGATGGCTTTATCAAAGACGCCTGCCAGAACCTTGCTGAACAGTCCGGCAATGACAAAGACCAGAATGATGATCAGCACGGCGGGCGTGAGATAGATAAAAAGCCGGCATGCGGTGATCACTGCGATAAAGAAGCTGTAGATACTCATTTTCTCAAGACGAATGACATTCTCCCTGACGAAACAGTCATCACAGATCACAGTCAGAAACATCTTACGAAGCTGTTGTATAATCAGAATAGCAAAAATTCCCGATAATATGAAGATTACGCACATAGAGTGGTAATTCTCTTTAAAATATACATTGTATTTTCCATAATACCTGAAACTTAAGGGAAGCGTCAGGGTGACGACGATTCCGGAATAAAACATAAAATCCAGCAGGTATTTGGTAAACAGGGTAAGCTTATCTTTCATACAGTTGTACCATCCTTATGCATTATTAACGGATACGTTATCCCGCTGCATGCAGCAAATGACAGTGGCATATGAGATATGTATCTGTTCCTTGTAAGCTTACTGTAGCACTCTAAAAAATGAAAGTCAATAAAAATTTATCGAATTACAATAAATTATTATTTTTTTGCAATAAGAGTAGTAATTTTCAACCAGTAGTTGAATTTATGGACGAACTTCTTCGTTTTGATGATTGTATCCCGGATGTATATTAGAGTATGCTGTAATATATCAGGGTTACAGTTTGCCTTTATGTTGTTTTGCATATTCAAATCAAAAGAAAGGGGCGCAAGCAATGACAGACAGTATCAGGATCGGTAATTTTATTATGCGTAAACGTAAGGAGGCAGGACTCACTCAGCAGCAGCTGGCGGACAAGCTGAACATTTCTTTTCAGGCGGTTTCTAAGTGGGAAACAGGCAATGCTTATCCGAATGTGGAGCTTCTGTGTGATCTGGCAACGATTCTTTGTGTGACAACAGATGAGATTCTTACGGGAAACGAGAAAGCGGCGGACGGGCTTTCTTACAGTAAAGCAGGCGTGGATATTGCCTATACGGACACGATCAAGCGGGAAATGGCGGAGCACTTGCGGACGGAAGACAGAAGAGTATTGAATAAAATGGGTGCTTTCGCATCTTTGTATGATATTTATTTTCCATCTATGAGACAGCCGGTTCTTGTCCTGAAGTCAGAAGAGCCGGGTTCCAAGCAGAAACTGGCAATGGAATACGGATATACAGAGTCTGTTTGTCATGATATGATCAATCATCTCGTGAATGATATTATTGTCATGGGTGCAAAGCCCCTTGCAGTATTGGATACGATCGTGTGCGGCAATGCGGAGAAGGATACAATCAAGAGTCTGGTAAAAGGAATTGCGGATGCATGCCGGGATAATGATTGTACTCTGGTGGGCGGCGAGACATCTATTCAACCGCTTGTAGTGGATGCCGGCGTCTATGTTTTAACTTCCGCTATTGCGGGGATTGTAGAAAAGAAAGATGTAATTGACGGGTCGGCGGTTCAGGATGGAGACGTAGTGCTGGCCGTAGCGTCGAATGGACTGCACACCAATGGGTATTCACTCGTAAGGATGCTGATGGACAGAATGCCGCAGATTAAACTCGATCAGATCGACGGTATGACCTTTATCGAGCAGATTATGAAGCCGCATACGCCATACTATAAAGCGGTCAGGGGATTATTCGGTAAAGGTATACTGCATGGTATGGCACATATTACCGGCGGAGGAATTAAAGGCAATCTTGGACGCGTCATCCCGGAGGGACTGACGGCGCAGATCGATTTATCGAAGATCCGTCTGCTGCCGATTTTTAAATATATCAGGAAAAGCGGTAATATCAGCGACGAGGAAATGTTTCGCACCTTTAACTGCGGTGCAGGACTGTGCATTGTGGTACAGGAGAAAGATGCGGCAGCAGTCATGCGTCATATTTCGGAATATTATGACTGTTATGAGATTGGCAGAATACGGTGCGGTGAGGAAAAAGTTGTCTTCATGAACCGGCCTGTGTGGATATAGATTTTAATCTATGTCATGTATTTAATATTTTATGAACAGATCTGATATTTCTTCCCCAAAAAAATCGGTAAAATTATTAAAAATACTGACTATATAGGGAGAAGGAGGATCTATGAAAGGGAAAATAAGTATTTTGATACACAGTTTGATTCTGGCAGTTGTATTGACATTATCTGTCGGAACGTTTGCTGTCCATGCGGAAAATGAGATACAAATTAATCTCAGGACAGCGACAGTAAATACTGGAGATGAAATTAATCTCAAAATTGAAGGCCAAAAGGAAGGAGCTAAGAAGCCGAGATGGGTTTCTTACAACGTTAATGTTGCGAGTGTGGATCAGGACGGAACAGTGACAGCACTCCGAAAGGGAAAATCTATTATTTCATCCGGTATCGGATTCCCGCGTGAGACATGCGTGGTTACGGTAGTTGATCCTGCAATTAAGATCAATAAGAAGGAAGCAACGATTTATCATTATCCTTCAGATAGTACGGAAACTGCCGGAAAATCAATCACATTGAAGGCAACGGTGAAGGGCGCTGCAAATGATGTCATCTGGAGCAGTGATAATGAGAAGGTTGCTAAGGTAGTGAAAGATGCGCAGGGAAGAGGCGTAGTTACATCTGCAGAAAAAGCGGGTATAGCAGTCATAACAGCCGAAGCTAACGGCATGAAGGCATCCTGTAGGGTGACTGTGTTGGAAAGCAGAATCTCGTTAAATATTAATGAGATGAAATTGAGTACTAAAGGTACTGGAAGTTCGATCAAACTGGTACCTACGGTTGTGGGGGCTAAAAAGTCAGTTACATGGACAAGCTCAGATTCAACGATTGCTACGGTAAAAGGTGGTAAAGTAACCGGTAAAAACAATGGAACTGCCACAATTACCGCTAAGGCAAACGGTGTTACAGCAATCTGTAATGTTACGGTAGATAAAGAAACAGTCTCTATCAATGAGGAGAGTATTCTGCTCTATATTAAAAAAGACGGTGAAACGGTGCAGGGAGAGACAAAAACGCTTAAAACCAATGCACCGAAAGACAGTCAGGTGAAATGGAGCAGCAGTAACGAAGCGATAGCTACAGTGGATGATACCGGATGCATTACTGCAAAGAGCGCCGGTAAGGTAATTGTTACAGCGGAATTAGAAGGCAAAACGGATACCTGTAAGGTTGAAGTAAAGAATACAGATACCGCCATATTAGAGAAAGCTGTTGCTTTGAAGACAAAGGGCGATGACAAAATCTATACGCTTGCTTATCAGGTAATCGGACGTAAGACTTCTTCTAAGTGGAGAAGCTCCGATACAAAGGTTGTGTCAGTAAACAATGGAAAGCTTACCGCGAAAAAGGCCGGGACGGCGACTGTTACGCTGGAGGCAAACGGTATCACAGATGAGGTACAAATTACTGTACGGAATTTCACACCCACGATTGCACTTAATCAGAGGGAGTATACTCTGTACACGAAAGGAAAAGGAACAAATATTGCGCTGAAAGCATCCGTTGACGGCGCAAATAAGAAGGTCGAATGGACGAGCAGTAAACCAGATATTGCAGAGGTAAAAACAAATGGAAAAGTGATTGCAAAGAGCGCAGGCCGTACTCTGATTACGGCTTCGGCTAACGGTGTGACAGCCAAGTGCTGGGTCAGCGTCAAAGAGCCGAAAATTGTTCTGGAGAAGGATGAACTCTTGCTCAAGGTAGGAGAGAAGCAGAATTTGTACGAACATGCTTTCATGGAAATTTTGGGTGCGAACCAGTCTGTTACCTGCAAGTCTTCGGATAATAAGATTGCGTCGGTTAACAATAAGGGAGTTATTACCGCCAAGAAGAAGGGTATCGTAACGATTACCATTAAGGCTAATGGTGTTGAAAAAGAATGTGGTGTAACTGTATCGGAATGTGAAACATGTGCATTTGGAGATGCGGTAACCATAAGAGAAGCTTCCTGTGAAGACAACGGTCTCATCAGCTATACATGTACAGTATGTGGCGGAAAGAAACAGGAGGTTACGGATCCGTCAGGACATAAGTATGGAAAGTGGGTCGTTGTTGCCAGAGCAACGGAAAATGCAGCCGGTTTGGAAAAACAGATGTGTGTAAGACCGGGATGCGATGCAGAAAATACAAGAGTCATTCCTGTGAAGGTGAAAGAAGGCTTCAGATTAGTATGGGAAGATGATTTTGACGGAGACAGTTTAAATACAGACGACTGGAATTATGAATACCATGAGCCTGGCTGGGTAAACGCAGAGTTGCAGGAATATGTAGATTCGCCGGAAAACATCTATGTCAAGGACGGCAATCTGGTCATCCAGGCAATTAAGACGGGTGAAGGGGAAAATGCTTCCTATACATCCGGAAGGATCAACACACAGAATAAACATGACTATGAATACGGAAGATTTGAAGTTCGGGCGAAAGTACCGGATGGCAAAGGATTCCTGCCGGCATTCTGGATGATGCCTACGGATGAAAGTTATTATGGTCAATGGCCGAAGTGTGGTGAAATTGATATTATGGAAGTGCTGGGAGATAAGACCGATACGGTACACGGAACACTTCATTTCGGTGAGCCGCATACGCAGAAACAGGGTACTTATACATTACCGGCAACAGAACAGGATTTCGCGGAAGACTTCCACATTTTTGCATGTGAATGGGAGCCGGGTGAATTCAGATACTATGTAGACGGACGTCTTTATTATACAGAGAACGACTGGTTTACCAAGAAATCAGGATTCGGTGAAGCAGCATATCCCGCACCTTATGATCAGCCTTTCTACATGATTTTGAATCTGGCTGTAGGAGGAAGCTGGGTAGGTTATCCGGATGAAAATACGAAGTTCGAAGACAACGCACAGCTTGTCGTAGATTATGTCAGAGTCTATCAGAGAGAGAGCTATGATACTGATGTAAAGAAACCGGAGAATAAAGTTGAGCTCCGCGATCCCGATGAGACAGGTAACTATATTATTAACGGCGATTTCTCAAAATCTGAGGATCTGGTAAAGGGCGATGAAAACTGGCAGCTTCTTCTGACAGGCGGCGGCGAAGCGTCAACGGAAATCGCGGAAAATGCTCTGCATATTACGACAACGGAAGCGGGCACATTGAATTACAGTGTACAGATCGTACAGGCTGCTCTGCCGATTGAGGAAGGCAGCAAGTATAAATTATCCTATGAGGCTTATGCGGATGAAGCAAGAACGATGATTACCGGTATCACCGCACCCGACAGAGGATATATCAGATATCTGAATGATACGACAGTAGATCTGACAACTGAGAAACAGAAGTATGAACATGAATTTGATATGACATCCAACAGTGATGCAAACGGTAGAGTGGAATTTAACCTTGGAAATCAGGGTTCGACCGCTAAAGTTCATATTACCAATGTCAGACTCGAAAAAGCAGGAGAAGCTGAGGAAGAGAAGAAGGGCATCCTGCCGGATGGCAACTATGTGTATAATGGTTCATTTGATGAGGGCAGTGAACCTGGAAAACTTCGTCTTGCTTATTGGGATATTGATCAGGACCAGTGCAAGGGTGCAAGTATATCTGTTACCGAGGACAGCAGACGGGAATTGAAAGTGGTAGTGCCTGGAACAGCGACGGCATTAGAACAGGTAACTGTAAAGCAGACACCGATTGCAATTACAGGCGGTAAGCAATATGCCCTGAGCTTTGACGCTTATGCAGATGAAGAGAAGATAATTCAGTCTGTCATAGCAGGTCAGACGTTTGAGAGCAATTTGACAACAGATCGGACAGAATATAAATATGAGTTTGAGACTGCACAAGACTTGAATGAAAGTGAACTTAAATTCCTGTTAGGAGTACCGGGTACGACATATATTGATAATGTTTGTGTCCGCGAAAACGGACTGATTGTCAATGGTGATTTTTCCAGCGGTATGACAGGATATGAAGTGTATGTAAGTGATGCTGCTAAAGTGACTAACTACATTGTAGACAGTCTGAATGAAAAGGATGCATTTTCCATCGATATTGCGGATACAGGAAATCAGGATTGGTATATCCAGTTGAAACAGAACAATATCAAGCTGGAGAAAGATAAGTGGTATAAGATCGCATTCGATGCAAAGTCTACAACAGACAGAAAGATCATGTATGCGCTGCAAAGAGACGGTTCAAGTGATGATGATTGGACACCGTACTCCGGTACGCAGAAGATCAATCTGACGAAAGATTACCAGAACTTCAGCCATGTCTTTAAGATGGCAAATGACACAGATCCGAGAACAATACTGAGTATTTCCATGGGTGCGGTAGGCGGAACACAGGTTGCCGAGAAGCATACGATAGTGATCGATAATATCACACTGGAGGAAACTGAGGCACAGGAAGAACCGCCGGTAACAGCTGGTGATAATTTGATCAAGAATGGCGATTTTGCACAGGGCGAAGAGAATTGGGAGGCAGCAGTTACGGCTCCTGGAGAAGCAACAAACAGTTTCGCAGATGGCAAGGCTGTCTTTAATGTCACCAATGCAGGAGAGCAGGATTGGCATATCCAGTTAAAGCAGAATGGTTTGAAGCTGGAACAGGGTGCACAGTATAAAGTGACCATGAAGATCAAATCTTCAGCATCAAGAGTTGTGAAGTATGCATTCTTAAATGCATCATATGACTACTATGGCGGAGAAGATCTGGAATTAATAGCAGATGAAGTAAAAGAAGTTGATTATATTTTAAATGTAGATAAGGCGACTGACAGCGAAATCAGCTTTGTGATTTCCATGGGTAAGATTGCGGATAAGGAAACTCCTGTTTCTACAATTGATATCGACGATATCTCTGTCGTAAAAGTAAACGCAGTAGAAACACCAGAGGATAATCTGATCAAGAATGGTGATTTTGCACAGGGCGAAGAGAATTGGGAGGCAGCAGTTACGGCTCCTGGAGAAGCAACAAGCAGTTTCGCAGATGGCAAGGCTGTCTTTAATATCACCAATGTAGGAGAGCAGGATTGGCATATTCAGTTAAAGCAGAATGGACTTAAACTGGAGCAGGGTATTCAGTATGAAGTGACCTTTAAGATCCAATCGTCTGCCGCAAGGGTAGTAAAATACGCATTCTTAAATCCGACTTATGTTTATTATGGCGGAGAGGATCTGAGCCTGGCTGCGAATGAAGTGAAAGAAGTCAGGAAAACGATTACAATAGGTGAGGAAACCAGTGATGCAATTACCTTTGTGATCTCTATGGGTAAGATTGCGGAAGAAGAGACTCCTGTTTCTGAGATCGAAATCAGTGATATCTGCGTTAAGAAAACAAACAAAGAAGAAGTACCGGGCGAAGACATTGAGCCAGTCGAAATCGGAACAGAATTGATTCAAAATGGTGACTTTACGAATGGCGAAGAGAACTGGACTCAGGCAGTTACAGCGCCAGGTGCTGCAGATGTAAACTTTGACAATGGCAAAGCGACATTCAATATTACCAATGTGGGAACACAAGATTGGAATGTGCAGTTGAAACAGTCCGGTCTGACACTGGAAAAAGGTGCCCGTTATAAGATGAATATGAAGTTAAAGTCTACGGCGGACAGAACAGTGAAGCTGGCGCTGATTGATCCCGAAGCAGGCTTTGCATACTACGGTGGTGCAGATATTGAATTACATGCAGATATGGTCAAGACTGTAAGCAGGATCATTTCAGTAGAGGATACTTTACCGACTGTGAATACGATAGATTTCGTAGTTTCCATGGGTATGATTGCTGATATTGAGACCCCGGTTTCGACCATCGTGATTGATGACATCAGCATTACCAAAGTAGATGAAAACGCTACAGAAGATGAAGAGAAGGAGGAACTCGAAAAAAGCACAGCCTCTTTTGATGATGACGAAGATCAGGTTGACGAGAATTCTGATGATGAGAATCAGGATGGAAATATCGGCAACAAAGATCAAAGTGGAAACTCTGAAGATGGTAGTGACCAGAATGAAGATTCTGATGGTGAAGACCAGAGTGAAAACATCGATGATGGCGACGATCAGAATGGTAATACCGACGATGACGATGATCAGAGCGGTAATACCGACGATGATCAGAGCGGTAATATTGACAACGATGATGACCAGAGTGGAAATACCGACAATGGCGGTGAGCAGAGTGGAAATACCGATAACGGTGATAGTCAGAGCGGTAATACTGACAATGGTAATGACCAGAACGGGAACACCGATCATGGAGACGGTCAGAATAAAGATGTTGACGGTGCCGCGAGCGATGCAAGTATAGCTGATTAACGATAAAAACGTTTCATAGTAGATACTCCAGAAAGGATTGGGTACTGACTGATAATACAGCCAGTACCCGGTTCTTTTTATGTGAAGAAACAGATTTTTTGAAGATATTTCCATTACCGGATCGTTATATAAATAGAGTTGTTGAAAAAGCAGGTTGTAATCAGGCCGCATATTTTTTGATGCAATCTTTATCAGGAGGAGATGGAAATGAAAAAGAGTATCGTTTTGTCAATTATTATCTGTATGTTTCTATCCGGTTGTGGAATCAGAGTGTACGAGGCCGATGAGAGTACGGATGCAGAATTGTCGGTTGGAATTTTTGATGTTGAGACAAGTTATTTTGACCGTTACAGTATGGACAGTGATGAAGACAGCTGTAAGGTTAAGGGAACAGTGCATCAGGCCGCAGATGATGACTATGGCGTGCTTACCTATATAACAGCGGTGGATGGCAGCAGCGTAAGCGTCACGGGCAGTATGAAGTGCACGAAGGGAAATCTCCGGCTGGTATACACGGCGCCGGACGGAACAGAAACCTTGATTGCAGACGGCACAGACAGGAAAATCAATGCACAGGTGAATGTAGAAGAGGGAGAAGGAAGCATCGGCTTTACAAGTGACGGGGAAGGCGCTGTATGTGATTTTGGAATTAAGATGAAAACGGATGGCGGTGCGACGTTCGCCAGTATTATGGAGCGGGAGAGGATAGAAGATATCGGTCTGGATGAGATAGAAAATAACTGGCCGGAAAGCATCTGCTATTATAGTAACGGCAGTTCCGCAAATCCGATGAGTACCGGATTTGAAGTTGATGCGCCCATGACAGTGTCGGTTTCCTGTGTGACGAGAGACGGAAAACTCAGACTAAAGATTGTCAGGCATGGTGTTTTGGGGGAGATCGGAGAAACGGTTTATCTGGATGAAACGAACCCGGACGGAGAATACACGGTGGAACTTGATAAAAAGGGGCAGTATAAAGTGTTGTTTTATGCGAAGGAGCATGTAGGGAGCGTTGCGATAATCCCTGAGGATGACTAATGTCTATGAATAGAAGGAGAAATCAGATGAAACAGATGAGACAGATTAAAGCAGGAAAAGTGATTGCAGGAATTGCCGGAGCGATCAGTATCTTGATAATTTCGCAGCTTGCGGCACAGGTATTGGCAAATTTATTTGCCGTTATTCACATACCGTTATTTTTGTGTAATGCGATAGCAGGGATTTTGTATGCTGTATTTGCATATTTTTTGCTGAGGTTGTATGCAGAGAAGATCTTAGGGATGCAGATGCCGGAGCTCGCAATACCCCAAATAAAAATAAAAGTCAAATGGCTGATTATCGCGTTTATATTACCGTTATCCATAACCGGGATTTACTTGCTTCTTCCGGGAAAACTGCAGAGAGGGATTATAGATTTACCGGAAACGGCAGCAGTTATCTGCGCGGGAGTATTCTTTATAGGTATGGCGGCGGGAAGCGTCGAAGAAATAGTTTTTCGGGGATTCATAATGAACCTGGTGGATAAAAAATTCGGAAGAAAGGCAGCGGTTCTGATTCCGTCAATACTGTTTGGACTGGTACATATAATCGGGATGGATTTCAGTATATTGAGCTGCCTGCAAGTGCTGGTTGCCGGAACTTTTGTGGGAATCATGTTCTCGTTTATTACATTGGAACAGCATTCTGTCTGGAACAGTGCGGTCGTACATGGGGTATGGAACATAATCACATCCGGCGGCATTCTTTTTATTGGGGAAAATATGGATGAGTATTCTGTATTCTCTTATGTTTTGCAGACCGACTCATTTGCAGTTACAGGAGGGGAATTTGGAATTGAGTCGTCTGCTATTGCAATATCAGGATATGTCATTGTGACTCTGATTGCATATATGGGGATACGCAGAAATGTCCGCAGTGAAATTTGAGAATTTTTAATATTCATTCATTACGAGAACATTCATAAGAATGTGATAAAGTTCCTGATGGAGAGTAAACCGCACAGGTCAGGTTGAAAGCCGGTTATGTAATATAGAGTATGCATATTGAGGGAAAGAATGATCAGGCGGGTCTTGTGCCTGCACATTTTAAGAAGTATAATGACTTCAAATAATGCTAAAGTGTGTAGAAGAGAGGGAAATATGACGGATCAGGCAGTAAAAGTTACAAGGTGCGGCGAAGAAAACAAACCAGAGCAGTACAATAAGGTCTATTATACAGACAAACAGATTACCATCCGGGATATGCGGCAGGAGGATGCGGCGGTTATCACACAGGAGGAGATTGCGCAGGGCTGGGATGCGACCGTCGATAAATACGAGATGCGCCTGCGGGACAGGCAGGAGAAACATGCCGTCGTTCTGGTGGCGGAATATCAGGGAAGTGTCGCCGGATATATTAATGTTTATCCGGAATCTGCGTGGGGCGCGTATGCGAATAAGGGGTATCCGGAAATCGTGGATTTCGGTGTTCTGGAAAAGTACCGCCGCCGCGGGATCGGAAGCAGATTAATGGACGTAGCGGAACAGGTTGCCGGTGAGTACAGCGATAAGGTGTGCTTAGGCGTGGGATTACACAGCGGTTACGGCAGTGCCCAGAGGATGTACGTGAAGCGTGGGTATATTCCCGACGGCAGCGGCGTCTGGTACAACGACAAGGTATGCGAGCCCTATGCGGCGTGCTGTAATGATGATGATCTGGTCTTGTACTTTATGAAGGAACTGTGATAGAACGGTCAGCCTATCATTATAATTCAAATATTTCTTATATATATAATCGGGAAAACCCATAGTTATCATTACAATTATTGTATTTTTATCAAAAACTGTAACGATAACTATGGGTTTTTGCTTTGAGAAAACAATTTCTGTACAGAGATTTTATCTTCACAAAAACACATCATCTTCATATGAAATTCATACCGCTGTGCTACAATAAGCAGTGTAAGGTACATGGCGCGCACACGGAGTCCGCAGGTAATGCGGATTTCAGATGGAACTTTACGAAAGCAGTATCATAAGAGAAACGACACAAAGATCAGTGAGACAACACAAGAGAATAATCTGATTGAAGTGTGGCAAAAACGCAATGGAAACAAAGCAAAAAGGCAGTAAAACAAATAGGAGCGGCACCAAAACATGAACATTTTATTTCTGGAAGACGAACCGACCATACGGGAAGTATTGACCGAGTATATGAAAATGCAAGGCTACAGCGTTACCTGCGCCGGAGATGGCGAAGAGGCTCTTGATCTGCTTCGGGCGCACGATTTTGACATGGCGGTACTGGATATTATGGTGCCGAAGGTGAGTGGTCTGGAAGTGCTGCAGTACAGTAAGGAGCACTACCCGGAGATGGCGACCATCATGCTCACGGCGCTGGATGATGAGAAGACGCAGGTACAGGCATTTAATTCTTATGCGGATGATTATGTGATCAAGCCGGTATCTCCTATTATCCTGTTAAAAAGAATGGAGACGATTCTGCGGCGTGTAAAGCGGCCGGAACTCAGACAGGAAAAAGGGCTGGTGATTCATGACGGTTCTTATCAGGCATATTATGATGGAAAGTCCCTGGAACTGACGCTGAGCGAGTTTCTGTTACTGCAGGTTCTCATGAAAGAGCCGCAGCGGGCATTTACGAGGGAGCAGCTGATTCTCAGGATCTTTAACGAAGACTATGTGGGGAATGACAGGATCATCGATGCGCATGTAAAAAATCTGCGCAAGAAACTGCCGGAGGACTGTATCAAAACGGTGATCGGTGTGGGATATCAATTTCGGAATCAGGAAGCACAATAGCAGGTGATTTGCAAAAATATGCGGGGAAATAAACTGCAATATCGTAGAATGCGGAAACAGGGAGAAACAGTATGGGACTCAGAAAAAAGACTTTTCTATACAGTGTGACGCTGGCGGTGATTATGATCGCTTTTGTCATAGGATACTTTGTATTTATGCTGCCGTCGCTGTATGTGGATTATGTGATGAACAGCAATCTGGAATCCGTAGCAGAGATTCAGAAGGGCTACATGGAAGAGAGAAGCTACGATAATCTCACGGTGAAAAACCCTTCGTCGGTCTTCACAATGGAGATACCGAATGCGGGGAATGAAATTTATATTGCGGGGAAGCTCTTTAAGCTGACAATTATCGTGCAGGATAAGGAACTGCAGGAGCTTCTGGATCGAGCCAGAACGATGATGGTAAAGGCGGACAGCCTGGAGGAACTGGAAGATGTAACCGGGTCGTGGACAGCAGGCGGAAAAGAGAGCTTCGGGGAATGGCAGGAGAAATTCAAAGATATTTTTACGGGTCAGAAGCTGATTTCGGAGGATGCGCCGATTGACATCAGACTGGAACAAAAGAGACAGCATGACGGCCAGGTCTATCATGGCGAATATGCTAAAGTGCATGTGACATCCGGAGACTCTATTGTATATGAAGCAGGTGTGTCAGACGGTAATTACAGCTATACCACATATGTTGCCATGGGGCAGACGCAGGATGCGCTGATTATAACGGTTATGCCGACAATGACGCCGCAGATGGAGGAAATAACGCCGATCGTTATGGGAAGCCTTCCCATGATCATTGCAGTGATCTTTCTGCTGGTGCTGGTTTCTTCGGGGTTCTTTTCCGGCAAAATCGTGAATCCGATCATCCGGCTTGCCAGCCGCGCCGAGAGTGCGGGTATGGCGGAGCATTTTGATCCGGACGAGGACGCATTTTTGACAGACAGCAGGGACGAGATCGGTATTTTAGGGCGGAATCTGCACGAACTGTACGGTAAACTGCGCGAGAATTATGAAGAACTGGAACATAAGAACCGTTTACTGGAAGAAGAAAACGAGCGGCAGGAGGTATTCTTACGGGCCTCTTCCCACCAGCTTAAGACCCCGATTGCGGCAGCGCTTCTTCTGGTGGAAGGGATGATGAATGAGGTCGGGAAATATAAAGACACGAAAACGTATCTGCCGGAGGTAAAGAACCAGCTTCTGTCCATGCGGAAGATGGTGGAGGATATCCTGTATCTGAATTACCGCGGGGAGCATATACAGCAGGAGAAAGTGGCGGTGGAGGTGCTTGTACGGGAACTTGCGGAAGATTATGCGGTGCAGACGGAAGACAAAGGACTGCAGGTGATGATTTCGGGAAGCGGCGTTATCTATACGGACAGAGAAATGCTGAAAAAGATTGTCGATAACTTACTGTCTAACGTGGTTCAGTATACGCCAGACGGGCAGCAGGTCAGGATCGAGATCAGTGACGCAGCGTTATATATTACAAATTATGGAGTGACTATAGAGGAAAAGCTGCTCCCGAATGTGACAGACCCTTTTGTCAGCAGTGACGGAAGCAGGAAGGGAAAAGGTCTGGGTCTGTATGTGGCGGCTTATTACAGCAGGCTTATGGGCTGTGAACTGAAAATTGATAATATTGAAAACGGTGTGCAGGCGGCTTTGCTTTTTGAAAAGAGACAGGTTGAAAAATAAGGTATGATTTACATTGAAAAAGCAAAGTTCGTGTAGAAACCATAATGGTACCCATTTATCTATAAAAAACGAAAAATATGAAAATATCAGATTGCTTCAAAGGCAAAAATGGAAGGGAAAAGATTGAAAATTAAAATTTTCAATCGCGAGATTTGTGTCTGCGCATTGCTTGACACAAATCCGGTTATGCGCAAAAATGCGCAGAAATGGAGTAAAATATGTTACTTACAATCAAACAATTACAGGTAAAATACGGTAATCAGACCGCATTGCAGATCAACAGTCCGCTGGGCATTGAGGAGGGGGAACGTATCGGGGTGATCGGTTCTAACGGTGCAGGAAAGAGCACACTGGTGAAAGCACTCCTCGGACTGATCAATTATGAAGGCAGGATCGTAACCGATTTAAAGCCGGAGCAGATGGCGGCCCATATGCAGAGCAATGCGTACGTAACAACCATGCCGGTGAAACGGGTCATGGAGATGATTCTGGATACGAAGATCAAGGAGAATAAAGAACTGCAGGAACTGATCGCTTTTTTTGAATTTGAAAAATGTCTGCCTAAAAGATACAATGCGCTTTCGGGCGGGCAGAAGCAGAAATTCACCATCATTATGATTATGATGCAGAAGGCGGAACTGACCTTTTATGATGAGGTCACATCGGGGCTGGACTTCGAGACAAGACAGAAACTGATGGAAAAAATGGCGGAATGGTATCGGGATAAAAAGGATTCCCTGATTATCGTATCGCATTACTATGAAGAGCTGGAACAGCTGGCGGATAAGATACTTCTGTTAGATCAGGGAAAGGTCATTGCGTTTGGCAGGAAGGAAGAACTGTTCAGAACATACTGCGGCAGCGCGATTTTTATCATGGATAATAATCCCGTCAACAGCAGTCTGGTGAAAGGATTTCATGCCCTGAAATCGCCCGGCCATCTGATTGCACTGTCCTGTGGCGACAAAGAGGAGGAGAGAAAGCTTTTGTCGATTCTGATGGACAATAACGTGAATTTCAAACGGAGCAATTCGGATATCGAGATTATGTCGATCAATGCCAGAGAGCAGTTTTATGCGGGGGTGCCTTGTGTGTAGAAGAGATAATCGTAATAGTGAAATGGGTATGTGATTTGTCCTTGTGGCACAAATTTTGGAAAGGAATGGTTACTGAGATGAAACAGAAAAAGTGTAATATAAATATGGTTTTATATGAACTACGTAATATCAACGGTAATTTTATGACACATTTCTTCGGGATCGTATTCCCGAATATGATGACACTGATTTTTTCAAAAACGATCGGCGCCCAGGTGCCGGAGGCAGCGAGGGAGAATGTAATCGTCTCCATCATGCTCAGTATGTCGCTGGTGATTCCGATGTCCATTATGTTTATCGGATACGGCGCGCTGTATTCGCAGGAGGTGGAACGGGAGGTGCCGCTTAGAATGCGCCTGTTCGGTTTCCATGAGAGGAGTCTTCTGACGGCGAAGATCATTGCGCATATGATTTTTATGACAATTGCATTTATCATATATGCGGTGTTCCAGGTGTTTACGATGGATATTCCGAAACCGGCGGTATCTTCCGTCATCTGCCTGCTGGTATCTTTGTACCTGATCGGGATTATGCTTTTGGTGATTGCCCATTCTCTTGCAAATATTTTCCGGAAATTCGGCATTACCTTCGGAATCACGATGGCG
This sequence comes from uncultured Lachnospiraceae bacterium, assembly GCA_937920345.1. Classification (GTDB taxonomy): domain Bacteria; phylum Bacillota; class Clostridia; order Lachnospirales; family Lachnospiraceae; genus UBA3282. The sequence continues at coordinate 13,225 of CALGVA010000060.1, read as the reverse complement.
GTTTATTTTACGCTGATGGTACTGACCGGCATGATGGGGATCTCTACGGAGCAGCTGCCGAAGGCATTGCAGAAGGTGGCGGCAACTTTGCCGATGACTTATATAAGCAATGATTTTGCCGATTTCTGGACGGGCGGTTCGTATAATTTCATGCCTTTTATCCAGGCATTTATCTTTTTCGGCGCTGTGACGGGGATTCTTCTGATGTATGCGCAGTACCGGGGCAGGAGGGTGATCAAGTAGGGGTAAGAAGTACCGGTAGAGATAGTATGTCTGTCCGATTAAGTGATCGTAATTTATTCATGACACAAACTATATACTTTATGACATAATCCCGTGGAAGCGGCCGATTTTTGGCTGTTTTAGCGGGATTTTCGTTTTTTTAATGAAACTTTTTAAGGAGGTGATTCGTATTATTGGTAAAGGGTGATTCAGGCAGTAACCGTCAGCTTGCAGGCACTATTTATCCTGATTTGTAATTTTGCAAGGAGGGATCAGGGGAAGCAGTTTGAGCAGATAACAGGAGGACTTAAAGATGGGAATAAATGGATTAGGAACAGGTTATCCGGCATGGTGTAATGCGGAAAGAACAAGAAGAAGCGGAGCGGACAACAGGACCGCAGGAAGCAGCAGCCATACAACACAGTCAGCTTTTGCCGACAGCGTTAATCAGGCGAAGCAGGCGGCAGGCACGGCGCAGCCGTTTATGCTGCACGGTAAAAATGATGCGGATGAGGGGGAAACTTTGGTGGGCTCATCGGTAGATGCTTTAACAGGGGTAAGTATTGCGGTTTATAAACCGAAAGATTTCGACGCAGATAACCCGGTTTATCATGTGAAGACATGGGGTGCAGGCGGTAATATGACCGAACGGATGGTGGATATTTCCAAGGTTGACCCGGGAAACTGTGATGAGATCGATATGTCGGCATACACATGGCACTTGAGCAGCAGTGGACAGTTCCCGAAGGCGTTTTTGCTTTTTGCCGCTGCGCGCAGGAGCATGCAGAATGAGCAGCAGAAATATAATGCAAATACTCTATTCGAGAAGGTTAACTGGATGGATATCATCAGAGACTTTATGCAGATGCAGTATGATGCCCACAACATGAAAGGGTATCTGGATTATAAAGAGCTGCTGGGATTTATGGAAAGGCAAAGCGCATCAGCAAATGCAGCTCCCGGTGCGGGCACTGCAGAGAAAACATTCGGGGCAGAAGCGGGAAGCAGTACGAAGAGGACCGCAAGACAGTACTATGAGCAGAGCTTTGACCGGATCGCACCCAATGCGCCGCAGTGCGTAAAACGGGCATGGCTGGATGCGGCAGACGTGGCGGGGATAGATGGTATGGGCGTATCCGGTTCGGGGAAACTCAGTCATATTTCCCAGCTTATGGTGCGGAGCATAGAGAAGGGAAACAGCGGTACATATGATCTGTTAGGTAATTCCATACAGTCTGCCATGCGTGCAGCCGAAGAAGCGCTGTATGCATTAGAGCATCCTTTGGATGCAGGCCGGGGGAGAACGGTAGAACAGATCGAAAACAGAAGGAAAGAAAAAGTATTTTATCAGGAATTTATAAAAAGACTTCAGACAGTCTCGCCTTAAACTATTAAATTTGAGCAGAAGTATAAAACAATCAGACTTACAGAATGGAGAACTGAAAAGATGTTTATTAACGGTATAGGAGCGGCCGGCTGTCCGGGCGGGTATGGAACCAAAAGAACACAGTTTAATACGACAGGAAAAAGCTTTGCAGAGCAGGTAAACCGTGCGGCGGGCGTACCGAGAACCTATCAGGTTTATATACCGGAGGAAGATACGCTGTATTCCGGCGGAAACGGTACAGGATTGTCTTTTTATCTCAAATATGCAGAGGATTCGACAGAGGATGACCCGACTGTGATTGCCAGGGGTGTTGATGAAAACGGTGATGAATTCGAGCAGACCATACATATCAATAAGATTAATCCAAGGTGTGCAACTTATGTGGAGATGCGTGCGCTGGAAGCACATCTTGGCGTGGAGAAAAATGGAGGTCTTACTTCACTTCCAATGGGAGAAACCGGAAATATGGGTTTACATGACAGGATGGATTTCATGGATATGTTCCGTAAGCAGATCAGCGATATGAGGCTGCTGAGCCAGAAAAGAGCGGTGGCATATTACCAATACAGTATGCAGGCATATTGGGATTTTATGTGCAGAAAGAGATAAACAACGTCAGCGCCTCAATGCGAGGCGCTGATTTTCTGAGATCTTTTATTCTTTCAATTCCCGCTTCGTGGTGATCCGCCTTACTCCGTTGATCCGGCTGATTTGATTGCGGACGGCTTCCGTGTCGACATCCAGACATACACTCACCTCGTAGTTAAAAGATGTCATGAGAGGATTGCCTATGGATTCGATCTGATTCTCTAATTCTGCGTTTTCAGTCAGATATTTGGACTTAAATTCTTCCCAGGCCGCATCGGCGCTGATATAACGGAATTTGATACCGGGAATCTGCGCCAGTTCATCGCCAACCGCTGTAATTTCTTCCTGCGTCAGATCGTAGTCCATGAAGACTGCAAGCTGTTTTTCCTGATAAATGTTGTAGGCTGCCAGTGAAAATGTTGATCATTCCTTTCAGCCTCGTGCGGCTGGGGCCCCTTACACAAGAATGTCTTTCGACGCAGGTTTTAGAAGTACTTTCTACAGTATATACGAACAACGCTCCCGAAAGGTGACAGGAAAAGACAGGAAAATGCAAAAAAATGCATTTTATTAAACAAGAATACGTGATACAATGATAAACACGTTGGTAGAAAGTGACGACAAAATAAATCAACAGGAGCATAACATATGGAGCAGCGGATCTTAAATTACCGAAAATACATTGACGGATTGCTCTCGCAGGATGATTCGGACTGGGATGCGGTGATCAGGGAGCATTTGATTCAGATTTCCTTTTTTCAACATGAGAGGCTGATCCATCTGATCGTGACAGTTACATTCGCACTTCTGGAGGTGATCGTGATCGCTCTGTCAGTGACGGCATTTACGATTGCCGTTGGGCTGCTTGCGGCTGCATTGCTCGTGCTTTTGATTCCCTATATACGGCATTATTATATTCTGGAGAATGAAGTACAGAAGATGTATGGGCAGTATGACAGGATGGTAGAGAAACGGGATCATATAGTTTCCTGAGATTTTGCAACCTTTTGGTTTCTCCGGCGGTATTATAAAGAGAACGGATTAAAAATTACAATTTTCAATCGCGGAATTTGTGTCTGTGCGCTGCCTGTCACAAATTCGGAATCCATGTTTGGATTTGTAACAGACAGCGCAGAAATGAGGGAGAAATGAAGAAAAAAACACTGGCAGTATTATTAGCGGTCATCTGTACATTATCCATGTCGGCCTGTGGTAATGAGACAGTAGAGACGGGAAGCAGAGCAGACGAGGCGAGGGAAGAACTCGATGCGGAATTGAACGAGGAGCCGGAGGAGTCTGACGCGGAAGAAGAGCCGGAAGCAGAGGAAGAAGCGCCCGAAGAAAAGAAAGTGCCTGCCAGGGCAGCGTCAGTTCCGGACGGGTTGTCCGATGATCTGTATGATTTCCAGATATCTATTGACGGCACCGTATATCAGTTTCCGATGTGGTATGCGGAGTTTGAAGCGTTAGGATGGGAATATGACGGTGACAATACCCAGACATTATCCTCTAATCAGTATACTACTACTGAAGTATGGGAGAAGGATGGCTTCGAAGTATATACAAGATTTGCGAATCTGTCCATGAATGCCGTACCTTTTTCGGAAAGTATGGTAGCGGGCATTACGCTGGACCGCTTTTATCTGGAAGATTGTGAATGGGAGATTCTATTGCCGGGCGGTATACAGTACGGTGTGTCCAATGCGGATGACATTAAAGCGGCTTACGGTGAACCGACCGATGATTATGACAGTGACTTGTATTATAAGATGACATACGAGAGTGACCGGTATAGTGAGGTCGAGCTGTATGTCTATAAAGACGATAACACCTTAAAGGAGATTAGTATTGAGAATCTGGTAGAACTGGAGGGCGCGGATAATTCAATTGATGGGACGGTTCCGGATCTGGTGAAGAACTATAAGGCGCCGGGGAAACTCGGAGACGATTTTTACGCATATACGGCGCAGCTGGAGGGTAACGTATACAAACTGCCCTGTCCGGTTTCCGTACTTCTGGAGAACGGATTCACAATTGATACGGAGAATTCCGACAGTGAAGTGGCAGCAGGCGGCAACGGATGGATCGATCTTCGCTATAACAATCAGACATTGCACACAATGGTGGAGAATTATGCGGATTATGCGACCATTATCGAGAACTGTTTTGTACTGTCCATGGAATCCAGTGTAAACGGACCGAAGTTTGATCTGGTATTCCCCGGCAACATTAAGGTTGGCGATTCCGAGGAGGCGGTTAAGAAGGCAACAGAAGGATTCAACTGTGAGGTGGAGACTTCCGACAGCGGATTCACTTATTATGAAGTATCGGACCCTGACGGAAGTGTGTTGGATGGATACATGATTATTGTGAAGGACGGAAGCGTATGCACGATGGAGATTGAAAACTCCGTGAAGCCGGAGTAAAAAGGCAGTATTATGAAGGATGAGCAGATCACGGCGGACGCGGCGATTGACAGATATGCGGATATGGTATACCGGTTGGCGCGATCCCAAATGAAAAATACAACAGACGCAGATGACTTGTTTCAGGAAGTGTTTGTGCGGCTTGTGAGCCATATACAGGATCTGGAATCGTGGGAGCATGTGAAAGCATGGCTGATCCGGGTAACGATCAACTGCGCTAAGAAGCATTATGAGCAGTACTGGAACAGAAATGTCGATTATATGGAAGAGCCCGAACGTGTGGCGGACGAAGACGATGGATATGAACTGCCGGAAGAGCATCCGGTGAGGGCGGCGGTGCAGAAACTGCCGCCCAAATACAGGCTGGTCATACATTTGTACTATTTCGAGGAACGGTCGGTCGCAGAGATTGCACAGCTGACTGACCAGAAGGAAACGACTATAAAATCCCAGATGCATAGGGCGCGGGAGATGTTAAAAGATCTGGTCGGGGATGAATTGTAGCGGTTTGATAAGAGGCCGGACAGTACGTAATGGTACAGGATGATAATACAAACATAGAAAGTAACAGGCAGGAAGAAGTCATGGTTATGATGGATCAATACAAACAGGAAACTTCACAGATACATGCGCCGGCGGATCTGATCCGGCGGACGAAAGAAGCGATGCATGAAGAGGAACAGCGTCTGCAGCAATCTGCGGACAGGCCGCTCGGGATGCATTCCGGTAGGATATACAGATGGGCACTGCCGGTGGCAGCAGCGGCGATGGTTCTGCTTTTATTTAACGCCGCTTCGATTATAGTGGGGAACAGGTTCGGCAAATTTTCCTCAGACACATCGATGCCGGCGGCGATAGACAATGCGGCGTCGTATGAAATGACGGAGGCTACAGCAGAGGAACCGGCAGAATTTGAAGCGGCAGGCGCGGTTTCTGCGGAGCAGGAGAACGGTGAGGGTGCGATGTCCGGTCAGGGTGCTGATCTGTATGAGAGTAAACCGGCTGAGACGGATTCGTATGACGGCGGCGGCGATACGTTTGCGGACAATTATGCATTCCAGGAAGATATAGCGGAGTCAAGCAAAGAAGACAGCATACAGGAAGATGCTGGCCAGGAGACCGTAAGCAGCGGTACGGATGCGGCGGCCGGCGACATGGCAGAGCTGTCTGTCATGGAAGTAGCAGAAGCACCGGCATTTGTGGACAATGAAGATACAGCATGTATCATGGTTCACGGCATAAGAGTCTATGTAGATAGAGAGTCAGACGGGCAATGGATTGCGTACGCACGCATGGAACAGGTGAATTATGTGGTCACTGGCGGTGAGAATATAACGGATGCAGAAGACTATGCAGTGAAAACGTATGAAAGATTGAAGAAGAATGCGGGCGTCGCAGAATAGTACGGATTCAAATGTCCGCAAACAGATAAAGGCACTCAAAACATCAATAATTTTGACGCTTTGGTGCTCAAATATATTTTTATGAAATTGTGTATGTATCCTTGAAATTGACAATTTGAATCTATTTGGAGGGCAGTTATGAATAAAATTATCACGATATGTGGTAGTATGAAATTCCAAGAGCAAATGATAGAGGCTGCTGTAAAGTTAGAATTGGAAGAACAATACATTGTGATTCAGTGTGTCTATTATGATAAAAATAGGATATTGACTTCTCAAGAAATGAATGTATTAAGTGAGCTGCATTACAGGAAAATTGAAATTAGTGATGCCATTTATGTTGTGAATGCAGGCGGATATATTGGAGAATCGACGCGGAAAGAAATAGAGTATGCCTGTTCTTTGAACAAAGAGGTCTTGTTTCTTGAACCAATCGGTAAATTCTAATATGTGGGGAATATGCCCGACATGCATTTTCTATAGTCACTTACATAGACTTATAAGAAAATTTTTCACTATAAAATAAATAAAAAATATATTACTGCAACTAAATGCCTCGCAGCTTCATCTAATGTGCAAATGTTGAGACGTTTCGACAAACCGGACCGATGTAGAAAACTATGTAGGGGGGATATGATGGAAACCTTAGTAAGAAAAGCACAGAGTGGAGATGCAGAGGCATTTATTTGTCTCATGGAAGAGTGTAAAATGACGCTGCGAAGAGTAGCTTACGGTTATCTGGGAAATGACGAGGACGTTGCCGATGCGATACAGGACACGATCCTTGCAGCTTATGAGAGTCTGGGTGCCCTGCAAAAGCGGGAACACTTTAAGACATGGCTTGTGAGAATACTGATCAATAACTGTACGAAGACCTGGAGACGGAAGAAGAGAAGCACCAGCTGGGAAGGCGGCTGTTATGCAGACTATGTGCAGGAAACCGATCAGGAAAGAGCTGATGTGGAATTTAAACAGCTTCTCATGAGTTTACCCGAGGACAGCCGCATAATTTTTCAATTATATTATGGAGAGCAGTTTACCACGAAGGAGATCGCTTCTGTATTAGATATGAAAGAAAGCACAGTTAAAAGCAGGCTTCATCGGGGCAGGGAACAGCTTCGGGCGGAACTGTCATAGAACCGGCAGAGTATTGTCTCAATGAGGTTGAGATATAAGCAGCGCAGAAAGGGAGATAATTATGCAGAATATATTTATGAATAAATCGAATCAGACATTGTATAAGACGCTGGGAGCAGAACTGCAGGCCAGCGCAGTGATAGACGTGAAAGTCCAGGAAGCCTATGAGATGATCAGGGCAAAGGACAGAAAGAAAAACAGAGGGACGAATAGCGCAGGAGCAGTGCGCGCGAATGCAAAAGCTGTGAGAATAAAGAAAACCGGCGGTAAATGTCAGGGGCATAAACACACTGTATGGCGCAAAGTGTTTATTACGTTCGGCAGTATGGCGGCAGTCTTATGTATAACCTGTATTTTCTGCGTGATGAATCCGGTTATGGCGAGGGAGATTCCGATCCTGGGAAGTATTTTTGAAAAAATTGCGGACGTATACTCTTTCGGGAAGATTCCGGAAGAGAGCACGCTGAAACTGCCTGCAGAAAGCAGTACAGAATTGGCCGGAGAAGATGGCGGGAACGTTTTAAAGGAAGCGTCGGGTGCAACGGGTGACGGAGGGACTTCTTTGGAGGAGAGTCCGGATCTGGCGGACGCCGCCGGGATGGTTTCGAAGAATGATTTAGTGTCGGCGGACGGTGGCATCACGATTTCGATTATAGAGGAGTATGCATCGAATCAGGCGGCGTATATCGGGGTGAAAGTAGAGAACGAGCAGGCTTTTCCGGAAATGGTGGCAGGCATAGACAGCGGACAGCAGTTTATAAAAGCGAGAACGATGGAGGGGTATTCTTTCAGTCAGGAACCGTGCAGAAACAGGAGATATATAGAAGGAAAATTTGTGGATGAGCACACATTTCTCGGTATAATCAGAATAGATTATGATGAAATTTCCAGGGCGGCAGTGGAAACAGAAGCGCAGGATAAAGTTGTACAGATACCGGAAACATTTACGCTGGATCTGGAGATCTCGGAGATTGCGAGCACGTTGAAAGATTTTGAGATTCCGGAGAAGTTTGATATCAGCGATGCAGAATATGAGCAGATGACGGAGGAAGAGCAGATGGCACATCTGAACAGCATACCGAGAGCATGGTATGGAATCGAGTATCAAAGCTGGCATCAGGCGGGGACATGGCATTTTACACTGCCGGTTCGCATGACGGATAAAGATGCCCGGACAATACCGGTCAACCAGTACGATCATGACGGGATCGGTGTCGAGAGTATAGAGATTTCTTCGATGGAAATGAAGGTCAATACGGTAATGCCGCAGGATATGTGCCTGTATACTGTCGTGTTTGACGCCGACGGAAGAATTATTGAGACCAGCAACAGCAGTAATGCAGGATTTGCGCGGCTTATTGACGGGCATGACACCTCGGAAGTGTCAGTATATCTCTGTGATCTGTCTGCGTACCTAGATCTGGAAGAGTCGCAGCATGGCACGGAACTTACGAAGGAGGAGGTAAGTCATATAGCGCGGTATCAGGTGACGGTTCCGATCCCTGAATAAGAGTCACCTGAAATAAAAAAAGAAAAAATGTTTTTTGCAACCTTTTACTTCCGTCATGGGTATTTATGGTAGAAGCGTTAAGAAGTATTGAAAAACGCAGCGCACAGGGAGGAAATCATTCGATAAAAAGTGCGGCACGGCGCGCTTCGGGACGGGAGGAAAAGTATGAAAAAGAAAATCGGTTTTGTAAGAGTGACAGCAATGGTTATGACGGGAATGGTACTGATGACAGGGTGCGGCGGTTCGGGAAAATCCGACAGTGCGCCGGCGCAGAATGCGGCAGCGCCAGAACCCGCAGACAGCACCTCAGGTGGTTATGACGATACGGGTATGACAGAGGATGTTGCGGAGGAGTGGTCGGACGGTTATGTTGATACCGCAGAGAGTGCCGCCGCCGCAGACGAGGCCATGGATTATACTTATAATACTTACGAGCAGAAATCCGCAGGCATGGAGGACGGTTATCTTGAGTCCTGTTATGATGACTGGGCGCCGGGATACTACGATAATAACGAGGAGTACAGCGAGTGGGATGAGAGAGGTTTTTCTTCCGTGATGAAGGAACCGTTATCTACCTTTGCGGCAGATGTGGATACGGCGTCCTACAGTAATCTGCGGCGCCTGATAGGCGACGGCTATATGCTGGAAGATCTGCCGGAAGGTGCAGTCAGGATCGAGGAGATGATCAATTACTTCTCTTATGATTACAATGCTCCGAAGGGAAAAGAGCCTTTCGGTGTTACGACGCAGATCAGTTCCTGCCCTTGGAATGATGAGGCGGAGCTTCTGATGATCGGACTGCAGACGGAAGAGATCGATTATTCTTACGCACCGGCGGCCAATCTGGTATTTCTGCTGGATGTGTCCGGTTCCATGTTCTCCGATGACAAACTGCCGCTTCTGCAGGAATCTTTCGGACTTCTGGCAGAGCAGCTGACGGGTAAGGACCGCGTATCCATCGTGACATATGCGGGAGAGGATCAGGTGGTGCTGGAGGGAGTGCGCGGTAATGAGACGAAGAAGATCAAGAGGGCTCTTAACGCACTGGAAGCCGGAGGCGGCACGTACGGAAGCAAAGGCATTGAGACTGCCTACAGACTGGCGGAAGAGAACTATATAGAGGGCGGCAATAACCGCATTATCCTGGCGACAGACGGTGATCTGAATATCGGTTTGACCAGCGAAGAAGAACTGGAAGATCTGATTACGGAGAAAAAGGAGTCCGGCATCTTCCTATCCGTTCTGGGATTCGGCACCGGCAATATCAAGGATAATAAGATGGAAACACTGGCAGATAAAGGGAACGGTAATTATGCTTATATTGACTGCCTGCGGGAAGCAAAGAAAGTATTGGTGGAAGAGATGTCCGCTACGCTTCTGACCATCTGTAAAGACGTGAAATTTCAGGTGGAGTTTAATCCCGCGGTGGTGGAGAGTTATCGTCTGCTGGGATATGAGAACAGGGCGCTTGCCAGAGAAGACTTTAACGATGACACGAAGGACGCCGGAGAGATCGGTGCAGGACACAGCGTGACCGCACTTTATGAAATAATATTAAAAGAGCCCCTGGGGGCATTGTCCGAAAAAGAGGTGGAAGACCTGAAATACAGCAGGCAGTACAAGGAGGAAGCAGGCGCGGTCAAGATGAGTTCGGCTGCGATGAAAGAATGGCTGACGATCAGCATCCGCTATAAGAAACCTGCGGAGGACAAGAGTAATCTGCTGGAATATCCGATTGGATATGAATGCTATACGAATAATCCCACGGATGACTATATTTTTGCGGCGGCGGTGGCAGAATTTGGACTTTTGGCCTCGCACAGTGAATATCCAGAGGACGCTTCGGTGAAACATGTGGAGAGAGCGCTGAAATCAATAGATCTGTCGGATGAGTACAAGGAAGAGTTCTTATGGCTTGTACAGGAAGTGAGATAAATATCAGGGTCTGTTCTGCTGAAACGGCACAACAGGAAGGAAAAATTGAAATATGGTAAGCGCAGGAAACCCCGTCGTGATTGTCGGCGGGGTTCTCGCATTTACAAAATCAGGCAATGCATGTCTGGGGAAATGAATGACAGTTCCGCTTGCGGCGGTTATACCGGATCGGATTACTTGATTTCGATCTTTTTAACGTCTTCCTTTGCGGTAATTTCCTTCTTCGGGAACTTCACTTCCAGAATACCGTTATTGTAGGAAGCGTCGATATCGCCGGCGTCCACATCGTTTACGCGGAAGCTTCTGGAATAAGAACTGTAATAGCGTTCCTTACGGATGTATTTATTCTTATCGTCCCCGCTGCTCTCCTCCTTATGGGAAGCAGAGATCGTCAACAGATTATCCTTCAGATCAATATGAATATCGGATTTATCAAAGCCGGGCAGTTCCGCCTGCAGCAGATAACTGTCGCCCTGATCAATCACGTCGGTCTTAAACGCGTCGAAAGTGGCAAGTTCGTTGCTGCCCCAGAAGTTCTTGAAGGCGTTATCAAACATCTGATCAAAAGAATCGTCAAAAAACATAGGTTTGTAGCTACGGTTGTTAAATAATGCAGGTCTTAACATATCAATCACTCCTTCTGTAATATTATATGAGATAACGAGTTCGGGTTGGTTTAAAAGGCTCTTAATCCCGGAGAGTGAATTGTCTCACTCTGCTATCAGTATTGCCGGATTAAGAAATCCAATTCAGAACTTGTATCTGTTTCTTTGTTTATATATGTTATACATCATATATAACAACTAATCAATTATGGAATTATAAAGTGTTTGTAAAGAAATAATAAAGTGACATTTTAATTTGGCCGGGAAATTGATATAATGGACACAAACTTGAAATCGCAGAGCCCGATTCAAAGTCTGACCTGCGGTTTTTACAAAAAATTTCGGCATGGAGCGGATTATGGAGATACAGTACAGATCAGCCGTCAAAGAAGACTTGAAAGAAATATGCGATTTATTCGATGCTGCCGTTGATACAATGACGCGTCATCAGATCTTCCAGTGGGACGAGATCTATCCTGCAGAGCAGGATTTGCGAAAGGACATAGAAAGAGGACAGCTTTTCGTCGGTGTGACGGGAGGGCAGATCGTGGTGGTGTATGTGGTCAATCAGGAATGCGATGCGCAGTACATAAACGGTGCATGGCAGTATGCGGACGAACCTTATTATGTGGTACACAGGCTTTGCGTCAATCCCGCTTTTCAGAATCAGGGTGTGGCGCGCAGGACAATGCTGCATATAGAAGAACAGCTTACAGGATGGGGTATACATGCGATCCGGCTGGATGCGTTCAGCAAGAATCCATACGCGTTAAAATTATATGAGAATATGGGTTATGCCAGGGTGGGAACGACAGACTGGCGCAAAGGCAAATTTTATTTGATGGAAAAATATTTTTAGATACTGCCTGCGAAAGTGTGCTTACGCATGCGACAGTGTCGGGAAGATAACCTTATCCTGCTCAAACGTATCGAAACACCTGCCCTTTACAAAAAGAGTACAGTCCTCTTTTCTAAATGCACGGATGTTATACCCTTCTGTATTTAACGGTGTGAACCCGAGAATCACCTGCCGGATATCTGAACCGAACGCGGCAAGAATGTTGTCCAGAGGATATTTAATTTCGGAAAAAACGTCATGAACCGTAAGCGTACTGCCTTCTACGTCGGCAATGACATACGCGTCATATTCCTGGCTGTAGTAGATATTATTCTGCATAAATCCGGTGAGATAGAACATCATCAGATTATCATTGTCAATCATACGGAAACGGCTGTACGGTGCACTGCAGCGTATGGCATTCTCCAGTCTGCCGCGGCTGTCAGTCCGGTGACCGGAATCAAAGGGCGGTTCTTGCAGGCAGTCCGGAGCCGCTATGTTCATTTGCACCATGCTGCATGCCTTCGATGTGGAAAAAGGTTTTGTATAGCGGTATTCCATTGCCTTGCGGAAGCCAAATTTCGGGTAGAAGTCCAAAACGCTGTCGCTGGCAAACAGATAGATCCCGTCTGCGGTCTGTTCATATTCCTGATCGATTACCTGCATAATCTGCCGGATCATGCCCCGATTGCGGAAGCGTTCGTCCGTCATGACGGTTCCGAGTTGAACCAGGTGCTTTCTTACACCGTTCCATATGAAATCTATTGTATTGACCGATACATTGGCGGCGACCTCCCCGTCGATTATGATGGAATACGGGTTGTAGCGGTCGCCCCAGTAACCGTTCTGATACCATGCTTCAAAATTCAGCCCGTCAAAAGTTTTCTCTGCAAGGGCATTGAGACTGCGGCGCAGATCGTCCTGATTGCGGTAATTATTGATAATTTTTATATTCAAAATGATTTCTCCCGTTGTCTGTGTTGTGCTGCAGCCGTATTAGTCTGCAGGTGAATAGCAGTTTCGGCGGTTCGGAGCGGATGCGTGTGTAGAACCTGCTGCGCTCCTGAAAAGTATTATATACATTGAATGGCATATTGTATACCGCAAAGATATTTAGAGGATGTGATATGTTGTGAACTGTAGATGTAAACATTTTCGGCAAACGCAGTATTTT
>CALGVA010000059.1 GCA_937920345.1 uncultured Lachnospiraceae bacterium | reverse complement strand
AAAAATTGAAGGTTCATATTCAACATGGTATTACACCTCCTTAAATGTCAATTTACAATGTTTTTTCCCGTACTGTGCCTCAATCCGGCCCAGTCCGAGCGCAAGGGAATCCATTAATACGACGGAGGTTTCAAGCAGGGGCTGTCTTAAGAAAGTACAACTGATTCTTCCCGCCTTTTCATCCGCCTCCACCTGTATCGGCTCCTTCGTGATCTCCTCAAGGGCGTTCACCGTGTTGATCACCAGAACCGAAATAGCCGCGCAGACGATATCCTGACCATAGTCTGCATACGCCGCGTGCCCGTCGCACGTAAATTTCCGATATTCTCCTGCCTTGTCTTTATAAATGGTAATTCCTGTCATTACGCGTTGATCTTGTCGATCTTGATCTGCGTATAGAGCTGTCTGTGACCATTTTTCTTGTGGTAGCCGGTTTTTCTCTTATACTTGTAGACGATGACTTTCTTGCCCTTGCCCTGATCCATAACGGTTCCGGTCACGGTCGCGTTTGCCACATCGCCTGCAACTTTAAGATCCTTATCGCTTACAGCGATCACCTGATCAAAGGTAACGGTAGAACCAACCTCGACGTCAAGCTTCTCCACTCTGATCTCATCGCCCTCGGATACCTTGTACTGTTTTCCGCCTGTTGCAATGATTGCGTACATATCTGCACACCTCCTATTCATGGACACCTGTCCATTTACTCGCTAACTGTGGTGATGCCCGGAAGGGCACACTTCTACCTCGTTATGCGGCATACTCAATAATCATATACATTTTATGCCAGTTTGTCAATCACAATTTTATCTGTTTTCCAGTCTTTTATCTATTTCTTCCTTCAGGACACGTTCGATTCTGTCATGTAAGTCCTGGGTTTTAAAAGGTTTGAGCACATAGTCATTGATGCCGAGCTTGGAGCTTTCCACGATCGTCTGCTTCTCACTCTGTGACGTGAGCATGATCACGGGAATTCTCTGACACTTTTCCATCTCCCGAATTTCGCGCAGCGTCTCTATCCCGTTTTTAGGAGCCATCTGGATGTCTAACAGAATCAGATCCGGCGCTGTTTTCTGCTTCAGATACTGCAATGCGCGCACACCTGAATTGAGGGGAACGATCTCATAAGATCCTTTCAGCTCCTGCTCGATGGTTGCCAGACTGATCGTATTATCATCCACAGCCAGTATTGTCAGCTTATTACTTTCCACTTTTGAAATCCTCCTTTTACATTTGTTCTATTAACTCACGCAGCATCTGCTCCGCCGCGTCATCTTCGTACAGTTTGAGCTGTTCTCGGATCTTTTCAAGCGCCGTTTCCGTGGACTCCTCCAGCCGGTACTCCAGAATTTCTTCCACTTTATGCGCACAGTCTTTGGATTGAAAATTTTCCAGATCGCTCAGAGCCGACTGGATTCTCTCAAGCAGCTCTGTTTTTTCCAGATTCTCTTCTTTTTTCTTCTGGCCGCCTTCCTTGTGTCTGTCATCCAGATATTTTTGAATGTGTTCCAGCTGTTCTTCATATTCCCGCAGCAGTTTTTCGGCATGACTGTCCACAAAGGTGAAATCTTTTCTCTTTACTGCCTTTTCCTGCTCTCTGGCCCTGTTGGAAACCTGCATGGCTCCCACGTTTGCGGAAGCGCTCTTCAGGGCATGGACTTCTATGCCATAGGATTTATAGTCTTTTTCTTCCAAAAAGCCGCGCAAAACGGAAAGCTTTCGTTTGCCGTCCAGACAATACAGGTTTAGGAGCTCGTTATACTCCTCAATGCCGGCTGAAGAATGCTCGGCCACCACGTCGGTGTCGATTCCCTCAATGATAATTTCCTGAAATTTCTGCAGGTTGTCGCTGCTTGACTGTAACTTATCGATCCAGCCGTCCTTCGTCTGTTTTTCTGCCGGAATCCACTTTAAAAGCGCCATGTGCAGTGTACGTCTGTCAATGGGTTTGGTCAGGAAATCCTGGAAACCGCTTGCCAGGAACGTCTCGCGTACGCCCTCCATGGCGTTGGCGGTCAGCCCGATAATGATCGGCAGAGTTCCGTTCTCCCCGCACTCGCTCCGAATGTGCTGCACCGCTTCGATACCGTCCATACCGGGCATCATATGATCCATGAAAATAATGTCAAACAGCGTTTCTCCCACACGCTTGATCGCATCCATGCCGCTTTCCGCCTCAACTATTTCCAGATCATAGGTGTGTAGCAGAGACTTTGCGACTCTTCTGTTGATCACATTGTCATCCACGACCAACACTTTACAGTCCCTGGCCGTAAAGGGCTCCAGCGCCTTTTCTTTTGGCACTTCCACTTCCGGGACCTCAGACAGCGGCCTGCTGTCCACAATCTTCTGCAATATTTCCAGAATGAAAGTGGAGCCTTCGCCGTACACGCTCTCTACCTGTATGGAGCCGTCCATCATCTCGGCCAGCCGCTTGGTGATGGAAAGGCCAAGTCCCGTTCCTTCCACGCTTCTGTTTCGTTTGGAATCAAGCTGCCTGAAATTATCAAATATTTTTCCGATATCTTCTTCCTGAATGCCGCAGCCGGTATCCTCCACACGGAAAATAAGGCGCTGTGTGTCAGGCGTGTCCCCGGGCTTTCCTGCAACGGAAATTTTCACATGCCCCTGCTTCGTAAATTTCAGGGCGTTATTCAAAAGATTGATCAGAATCTGTTTGATCCGGCCCTCATCGCCGAGATAGCGGCAGGGAATGGACATGTCAAACTCGCTCATCAGCATAAGCCCGTGTCTGGAAGCGACAATATCCATCATATTCAGCACTTCATTGACTAGCGTCTTGAGATGATATTCCGTTAACACAAGAGTCATCTTCCCGGCTTCCACCTTGGACAGATCGAGAATATCGTTGATCAGTGCCAGCAGGTTCTGGGAGGAAGATTTGATATCGCGGGCATAACCGTATACTCTCCGCCCTCTGCTCTCCTCCATAATGATATCGCTCAAGCCAACTATGGCGTTCATCGGGGTGCGGATCTCATGTGACATGTTGGCGAGAAAGGCGCTCTTTGCAATGTTTGCCTGCTCCGCCTGCTCTCTGACCTGCTTGATCTCCTCAATGTAGTTCCTTGTCTTTGTCACATCCAGAATCAGAATCACATATCCCTTTTTACCGCCGTACTTATCAGGGATCTGCTGTACATGCCCCTGATAAAAGCAGCCGTTTAAGCAGAATTCCTCCCGCGCATTGTCATCGAGAATATCCCTCGGAAAACCGTCCAGTTCTTCGATATGGTTTCCGATGGCATGGGCGTCCAGATCATGGAAAATGCCTGCCGCAGCCGGATTGTAGTTGACGATCCGCTTGTACTCATCTATCGCAATGACGCCGTCGTTGAGCGTATCAAGTAAAATGCCGGAGGCAAGACTGCTGAAATCGTACACCTTTCTGCTCCAGATCAGAATGACGACGCTTGACAAAATTAGGCCAAGCACAGCCGGAGTCGGGTCATACACGGTGGTCAGTTTCAGGACATAAGAACACAGCACGATCACAGGCACAAAGGAAAGAGCGAGTATGAGCAGATACTTTCTGTCGGCTGCGTAATCCGGCTTTTTGATACAGACGCGGATCAAGGCAATCAGGGTAAACGCATAGGGAATGATCAGTGCGCACAGCATAAACGCCCAGTATCCCGGACCATATGTAAGACTCAGATAGGAATGGCCGCCTGCCGTCTGCAGCCAGTCTATGCTTCGATAAAAAAGGGAATGCCTGTCACAGGTAAAAACGAGTCCCAGAATAAAGACATCGATGATCTTGAGAACGGTTAAGATTTTTGCAGGAGCCTTCTCAAAACAATAGCTGAACATGAAATGACAGTAGCTGACTGGTATAGTCAACGATCCTATGTACTGTATTTTCACAGCGACCAGAGCCGCATCCATAGAGGGCGCCGTCAGTTCTAACAAATATCCTGCGTTCTGTATCAGGGCGCCCATCAGAAAATACTGCATCAGCTTCTGATCCCGGGATCC
>CALGVA010000058.1 GCA_937920345.1 uncultured Lachnospiraceae bacterium | reverse complement strand
CCGATAAGCCGTCAAGTAGAAATCAAAAATATTATTCATAAAATTATCTTAACCACGTCTTATCCAAAATGGTCAAGATGTGGTTAAGATATATAAGCAGAAACAGATATGGGGATTCAATGGTTAGATAGGATTGGGGATTCGTTCAGTGATAACACCATGATAACAAAAAGTCCAAAAACCTCAGATACAAGGCGAATATCAAAGAAAAAACCGCCGAAAAAGTCCTGAAAATCACACAAAACCACCCTGATTTTCCCCACAGAAAACCGCGAGGGTGGCAGAAAGGTTGGATCTGGTCGTGCGGCGTTTCACAAACGCCTGATTATAAATATAATGGAGGATGGTTATGAGCGGGAATGTTTGTGATGAAATCAGACTTGTTGATAATATTGCCCCGCTTTCAACGAAAAGGTATTGGTACTATGATTGTTAACCACCTGGTTGACTATGCAAGAGCAAATTCTGTAACTGGAAAATTTACGACAATCGGAGGCGTTTCAGCTAAAGGAAAAGAACCATTTTATGAGAAAACAGGGTTTGAGATTATCCCGAATGGAATGATAAAGATGATAGAAATCGAATAAAGTAAGAGCGCGAGACAACTGTATATGTGATTAGGGAGGGTGACTGTAATTTAGCTCTCCGTTAGTTAATAAGGAGAGAGAACTGATGGACATTTTAAGCTTTGAAAAAAAGCATGTTAAGGAAGCAACGGAAATTGCGCTTGCGAACTATTATGATGAGCGTCAATA
Organism: uncultured Lachnospiraceae bacterium; assembly: GCA_937920345.1. Classification (GTDB taxonomy): domain Bacteria; phylum Bacillota; class Clostridia; order Lachnospirales; family Lachnospiraceae; genus UBA3282. The sequence continues at coordinate 30,388 of CALGVA010000058.1, read as the reverse complement.
TGTAAAAGAATTGCCACAGGTATGTGACATTCCTGATTTATACAGTTTCGCTGAAAATGGATTGGGTGTTGCAGCATTTGAAAATGAAAAGATGATAGGATTCTTGTGCTGTTGTGAACCATTTGACAATGCGTTTCGTGCCACTGATGTAAGAGGGATTTTTTCACCTATGGGTGCAAATGCAGCCGTTTCTATAAAACGCCCCGCAATTTATGCGGCCATGTATCAAGCGGCAGGAGAAAAATGGATAAAGACCGGCGCAGTTTCCCATGCAATCTGCTTATATGCTCATGATGAAGAACTTCAACAACAGTTTTTCCGTTATGGATTCGGTTTACGCTGTTTAGATGCTGTTCGTCCGATGGAATTGATTGACTGTGAAACGTGTGCGGGATATGATTTTACTGAATTGCCAAAAGCAGAATGCCATTGTGTCTATCCGCTTCATTTGGCGTTGTACCGCCATTACTGCGAAAGCCCTTTCTTTATGTATCGTGTGCCAGAAACACAAGAGGAGTTTATGGTATCCGCTATGCAGGAAGGGGCACGCTACTTTGTGGCAAAGCAGAATGGAAAAATATGTGCGTTTGTAAAAATTTCGGTTCCCGGCGAAACATTTGTTGCAAGGGGTGACACCTACCGTCATATCAGGGGTGCATACTGTCTGCCGGAACACAGGGGCAAGGGATTGTATCAGAATTTACTGAACTTTACCATATCTGTGTTGAAAAGAGAAGGTTATACCAGACTTGGAGTGGATTTTGAAAGTTTTAATCCAACAGCCCGTGGATTCTGGTTAAAATATTTTACTGCATATACCAATAGTGTAGTACGAAGGATTGATGAGAGAATTACACAGTTGAGATGATAAAAGTGATTTCGCTGTGATCGAGTAATCTTTAGATTAGAGCCGAATAGTAAAAATAAGCGCCGCAATTCTTTGAGAAATTCAAAGGGCGGAGGTTGATGAAAAAGGAGATGGAAAAATGCAGATTGTACCAACACTAAATTTTGGAGGGAACTGCAGGGAAGCAATTCAAATGTATGAAAAGGCATTTAATGGAAAGATCAGTTGTATGATTACATACGGGGAGGCGAATGACCCTGCCTATATTCCGTTGCTTAAAGAAGATCAAAAGGAATATATATACCATTCGGAACTGGTATTGGATAAACAAAGAATTATTATGAGTGACCATGTGGATATTGAATTTCAAACGTGCTATTCTAATTTCCTTACTATTATGTATGATACAAAAGAAGAAGTGCAAAGAGCATATGAAATCATGAAAGAGGGAAGCAAAACAATATATCAACTGGAAGCAACGCCCTACAGTTCATGCCGGGTTGTTTTTGTTGACAGGTTTGGAATTCGCTGGGGAATTATGACCGAGCAGACAGAGCGTTGAATTTCAATTTGCCAAAATCATCCTGGTGCCAAAACGGCGCTATAAAAGAAAACTTGATGAATGACATTCTGTATAGAAAGGGTGAATAGAAACGGTACGACGATATGGTAAAGCACCTTATAAAATTGTTTTGGTTCATGGCGGTCCTGGAGCAATAGGATCATTAAGAGGATTCGCACAGGAATTGTCGGAATTATCGCAAATGGGTGTTATCGAAGCTTTGCAATCAAAATATTCCATAGCTGAACTTAGAGAAGAACTGTATATTCAGATTAAGGATAATTGCAGTGATAAAGTGACTTTGGTCGGGCATTCCTGGGGAGCGTGGCTGGCGGCGCTTTTTGCAGAAAAATATCCGGAACTGATTGAACATGTAATTTTAATTGGATGTGGTCCGCTGGAAGATAAATATGTTTCGGAGATAGGTACTCGCAGATTACAAAATTTGTCTGAAGAAGATGGTGCAATATATCAAAGGCTGCTTGACAATCAGGCAACGGATGAGGATATGGAGAAAGTGCCGCATGTATTTGCCAAATCAGATCATTATTGCCTCGAAAGCAGAGAAGAACATGAGGCAGATCAAACAGACAGCGAAATGTATAATAAGGTGTGGAGTGAAGCGGCTAAGCTAAGAACTAGCGGGAAATTACTGACATCCTTTAAGAATATCAAGGCCAAAATATATTTAATACAGGGGAGGGCCGACCCTCATCCGGTAAATGGTGTAACCATTCCGCTACAGGAAAACGGGGTTCTGTGTGAGACTTATGTTTTAGAGAAATGCGGACATAGCCCTTTTATGGAAAAATATGCAAAAGATGAGTTTTATAAAATTCTTATTCATGTAATTGCATAAATGTTATTTGATAGAGGAATAGATTGAAAAATCAAAGATTTTTCAATCGGCAATTTGAGTCAGTAAATATGTGTGGAAAATATGGGCTTTAGACTGTTGAGGGCGTTGGATTATTTCGCGCTCCGATGGAGAGGATTGACATGGATATACAAGAAATCATTGATACAAATTTCAGGGGAAATATCTATATTGTGCAGAACGGACGGGTCCTGTATGAAAGAGAAAACGGGTTTGCAGATTTGCCAAATGAGATTTCAAACACGATTGAAACGAAATTTGCGAGTGCTTCAGCGGGAAAAGTATTTGTGGCAGCAGGAATACTGCAGCTGATAGAACGGGGAAGAATCAAGTTTGATGATACACTGGGTATGCTGCTGGATATTCCTTTAAATCAAATTGATCGGGATGTTACGGTCAGACAGCTTTTAAACCATACGTCGGGTGTTCCGGACTATTTTGATGAAAGCATTATGGATGAATATGAAGAATTATGGACAGATTATCCGAATTATAAGATCAGACATAACAGCGATTTGCTTCCGTTATTTATAAATAAGCCTATGATGTATCCCAGGGGAGAAAAATTTCAGTATAATAATTCGGGGTATGTGCTGCTTGCGATGATTATAGAAAAAGTTACAGGAATGTATTTTGACCGATACCTGCAAGAGAGTGTTTTTGATAAATGCGGTATGGCGTCAACAGGTTATTATGAGCTGGACAGACTGCCGGCAAAGTGTGCCAATAATTACATATATTGTAACGAGACGAACGACTATCGCACAAATATATTTTCTGTTGATGTAAAGGGTACCGGTGCAGGCGGAGCGTTTATTACGGTCAGAGATATTATTTGCTTCTGGACTAATTTACTGGAAGGCAATATAATCTCAAAAGCGTTTGTTTCAGATATGCTCAGTAAGCAGAGCGGAGACGGGGGCGATGCAGAAGAGGGGTATTATGGTTATGGCGTGTGGATCATTGACAATCCCGATGGTAAGGATTCTGCATATTTTCAGGGCTGCGATCCGGGAGTAAGCTTTCTATCCGAATACAATCCGAATAACGGGATGATTTCCGTTTTGGTAAGCAATTATGGAGACAATGTCTGGAGAGAAATGAGAAAGATCAGAGAAGTGCTCTACTGATTACGGGTTAGTGGTGTGTGCGAAGTGTAATTTTGTTCTGGTATAGGAAATTTTTACGCTTATTCGAGTTCGCGAAGCGAATCTCGTAAACGAGCTATGCTCGTTTTTTGTTCTGCCTTATCAGATTCGGGGTAGGCGATTCAGGAAGACGATTACCGGGACAATGGATGAAAGTACAGAATGGTTCCAGGAGGCAGAAAATGTTGACTTTGTACAATGCCGGTTTTATAATATACTTAGCAATACAAAGTATATGAGGTAAACGATGAACGAAAAATATGAAAGGCAAATGAAAAAAGGCGTTTTGGATATGCTCGTTCTGAAACTGCTGCGATCAGAAGCAAAATACGGATACCAGATCATTCAGGAGATGAAAGAAAAGAGTGGAGAGACTTTTCTGCTGAAGGACGGCACATTGTATCCGATTCTCTATCGACTGGAAGATGAACAGCTGGTGGTAAGCAAGTGGAGCGAAGCCGAGGGGAAGCAGGTGCCAAGAAAATATTATGAAATTACCGAGGCGGGACAAAAGGCGTTAGACGAGATAGAGGTGGTCTGGAAAAGGATTTCTGACGGGATATCAAGGATAATGGAGGAGTAGGCAATGGATGCGAAAAAATACGTAAATGCGATTGCGGGAAAAATCAGGTGCAATGAGAAAAGGAAGAAAGAGATTAAGAAGCAGTTGATGATGGATATTGATATGCGGATAAAGCAGGGGGAAACGCTTGCAGAAATCATCTCGCAGATGGGAACGGTAAAGGAAATTGCAGACAGTTTTAATGAAAATATTTCTCCGAAGGAGCAGGCGCGCTATGCCAGAAACAGGGTGCTGAAAATTGTAATTGCGGTCATTGCGGTACTGGCCTTACTGATCGGGTTCGGATACTGGATACTGCCGAAGCAGTATGATATTGAGCAGAGCGAATATTTCGACAGGGAACAAGTGGAGACCGCCATGAAAGATACGATTGCGTTATTGGATACAGGAGACTATATTGCTTTACAGGAAAGCAGTACGCTTCAGATGAAATCGGTGCTGAATGCTGAAACAATGGGTAAAGCAAAAGGAGCGCTGTCCGATGACTGGGGAGAACGCAAACAGTTTGGCACAGTATATATGGCAGAACTGGTACAGGGCAACAGGCATTTTGCAGTAGGAGAAATCACAGTCACTTATGAAAATGTGAGCGCCACTTATCGTCTGACATACGATGAGAATATGCGCCTTTCAGGGATCTATGTGAGATAAGAATCGGGCATCCTGATGAATAATATTACCGCTCCGACCAGCAAAAAGAGCAGGCCGATGATTCCTGTCGGCAGCGGTCCCAGTAAACTGCTCTTCGTAGATAACGATATCCATGTGCCGGCTTCTCCGATGATATCGGCGGCGCCATGAATAATTGCCGCATACATGCAATTATGTGTTTTTAACGTTATATAAGACATCCATGTTCCAAGTACAATCGTTACGAAAACCATCATGATGATTCCGGTATATGGCGCCCCGAAATAATCTGTACCGTAATTCATGCCATAATAAATGAGCGGGGCATGCGCAAGCCCCCATAATGCGCCATTGATGATAACGGCACGTTTCACAGGCATTTTCCTGCATAATAAGGGAAGCATATATCCCTGCCATCCGATATCTTCTCCGAGAGCGATATACCAGATCGGGAATGCAATAGCGGATATGATGTAAATGATGAATCCCATAAGGAACATGGAGCCGATTGTCAGTTCAATATCCTGCGGGGCACCATATGCACCATAGGTCGTCGATATGTATCTGCCCTGAAAGTCTAAATCTTCCGGAAATATCCCAAAAAACAATACGGTTCCCGTAAAGACAGCGGCACCCGGAAGCAAAGTTGAAAACAGCAATGCTTTCTTATTCTTAAAAATTTTTGTACTGAAATGCAGCGGTGTGGTATCTGCCGTCAGCTTCCGTGTGATGAAAACCGCCAGGGCAGGTGTTCCCATAAATACGGCAGGAAAACGGATGACTGCATATGTTGTGTCTCCGAGTTCCGGTATAATCATACCAATGATCCAGGGAATATATAATATTCCAAATATGATGTAAAGAAATATGAGCATTCGCTTTTGGGTAATGTCTTTTGTTCTAGTCTCCATTGTGATCCTTTCCGCCTGAATGATTCCCCGGATTGCAGTATAAATTCATATGATCCTGTACCATTGCATGGACTTCATCTCTGGCTGCTTTGATTAAGCCGGACACGATAAAGCAGGCCAGACCGTGCATGTAGATTATGGTATCCCTGAAAAAAACGTTCACTTTATCAACTGGCAGCTTTAATTGTTTTGCAATCTGTACTACTATGGCAGAGTTTGCCTCGGCAGTTGTTAATATATCAAAACCGCCGGCATGATATCCGCTTTCACCACTCATATACAGATAGCGAAACAGATTAGGCTCATCAAAGGCAAGATCAATATACCCTTTCCCTACGTTTGCAAAGGCTGACATGCCTTCCGAAGCAGAAAGCATTTTTTTATTTGCATAATGCAGGGCATAGTCGGTAAGTTCGCTGCGAAAATTCTCCATATTACCGAAATGCCATGAGATTGGCTGCGTGGAACAACCGATTCTCTTCGCCAGTGACTTGATAGTGATCGAGGAATAGCCATCCTGGATCAACATGTCCAGAGCATTTTTCAATATGGTTTCCTTAGGTATTTTAGGACTGCTTGGCATATCGCCACCCTCTTTTCAAATACTATAAATAAGTTTACTGTAAATATATTTATAGTATTGTGCATAATAATGAAAATGTCAAGTGATATATGGATTAAAATGTCGTTACAGCAATGCGGTTCGTTGATAGGTTGTTTCCGGCATAGATCCATCTTGTTTTTGCCTGCATGATCTTATAAAATAATCTATAAGATCAGTTTGGAGGCAGGATATTACGATGGACATTTCTTTATATTATCAGGAACAGGGCAAAGGTGAGCCGTTTATTCTGCTGCACGGCAATGGGGAGGATGGGACTTATTTCGTGAATCAGATCGGATTCTTTTCGGATCAGTACAGAGTGATCGCGGTAGACACAAGAGGGCACGGGAAATCCCCGCGGGGAACCGCGCCTTTTACGATGGAACAGTTTGCCGATGATCTGTATGAGCTGATGAATGAACTGCAGATTCCCGGAGCGGTTATTCTGGGTTTTTCTGACGGTGCGAATATCGCGATGAAGTTTGCGCTTAAGTATCCTCAAAAAGTCACGGCACTGATCCTGAACGGAGGGAATCTGGACACAAAAGGAATCAAACGGAGGATTCAGATTCCGATAGAGATCGGGTATAAAATGGCAAAATGCTTTGCGGCAAAATCCCGGGAGGCAAAGCGCAATATGGAGATCTTAGGGCTGATGGTGCATGAACCGAATATAGAACCGGACAGCCTGCATTCGATTCGGATCCCGACGCTTGTGATAGCGGGGACGAGAGACATGATTAAGCAATCGCATACGGAACTGATTGCTGCAAGCATTCCGGATGCGAAACTGGTAATTGTGAAAGGCAGTCACTTCATTGCGAACAAAAAGCCTGCGGAATTTAATAAAGAAGTCGGGAAATTCCTGAACGGGCAGATGTAAGATGTGATGATTCCGGTCGGGATAAAAATTTTCGACTTGAAAAGAAATTATCCGGTTTATTAAAGAGGCTATATCTTGACATTCAAAATATAAATAGTAAAATATAGTTGCTTGGTTTCGAGCAATTCTTTTTTTCGGGTTTATTCAAATAGTTACTACCCAATTTTAAATGTCTTAATGTAAGACGAAACATTATGATGCCGGGGCATCATGATCAATTAAATTTTACACTAATATAGGAGAGGACAGCGATGGAAAAGGGGAGACCAACACAAAGTCATGAGAAGGCGGGGGTGAAAAACGGCACGAAAAAATTGGAGATATCGACGCTGCGGTCGATTCGTGTCAGAATCATATTTATAGCGATGCTTGCCATTGTAAGTGTGAGCGTAACGCAGATCATTATCTTCGGCTCTATGTCAAGAAAACAGTTCAAGGATATGGTGATCAGCTATATGGATGACCTGGCGGATTCCTATCAGAAGACGATGAATATCCGGGTTGCAGAGCTTGTGGAAGAAGGAAAGCAGCCGGATGCGGCATTCTGGGAAAAGATGGTCGGCGGTCTGGATATTATGGGCATGGACGGGTCGTATGCTTATATTGTGGACGGCAATGGAATGATGTGCTATCATCCTACGGCAGAGAAGATTGGAAGCCAGGTGGAAAATGAGGCAGTGAACGCTGCGGTAATTAAAATAAAACAGGGAAATATTCCGAAAGAAGCAGTCACCATTAAGTATGAATATCAGGGAGCGCAGAAATATGCGGCATACAGTGTGACGGAGGACGGCGCATACATATTTGTTATAACCGCTGATGAGGCGGCGGCACTGAAGTCTTCCGGCGGCAATATGAAGTCTTCAGATGAGATTGTCATGACTTCTATCTTCTGGGGCTGCATTACGATGCTCATATGTATGATTATAGTATTTTTCATCTGTGACATCATCGTAAAGCCGCTGCGCAGCATTGCAGAACTCGCAATGACATTTGCGGAACTGGATTTCAGGGAGGATCAGAGCCAGCAGAAGCTGAGTGCCAAGAAGGACGAGATCGGAGCCATAAGCCGGGCGGTAGATACGCTGCGTGGACACTTGAGCGGGGTAATCGGCAGGATCGAGGGACACAGCGCTACGGTGATGGAGACTTCCCACATGCTGAATGAGGATACGGATCTGATTTTCGGGACGGTCAAGCAGGTGGAGCGGGCCGTACAGGAGATGGCTAAGGGATCTACGGCGCAGGCGGAAGAAACCCAGCAGGTTATGGAAAGTATTGTCCAGATGGGAAGCATGATTGAAGAAAACAATGCGGAAATGGATGACCTGCATAAAACGGCTGAGGGAATGTATAGTTCCAGCGAAGTGGCAGCCAATACATTAAATGCAATGGATGTAGTAAACCGGAAAGCGCAGGATGCCATAGAACTGATCTATGAACAGACCAACACAACCAACGAATCCGCAGTCAAGATTAAAGCGGCTACGGCGCTGATCACATCAATTGCGAAGCAGACAAATCTGCTTTCTCTGAACGCATCGATTGAAGCGGCAAGAGCGGGAGAACAGGGACGCGGCTTCGCTGTGGTGGCGGGGCAGATCCAGAAGCTGGCAGAGGAATCCAATGAATCGGCGAATCAGATCGAGGAGATCATTGCGCATCTCATAGAGGACTCTGAGAAAGCGGTTCAGACGATGGATGAAGTAAAGGAAGTCATGGCGGATCAGAATGAAAATGTAGGGCTGACCAGATCGCGGTTCTCGGAGGTGCATGACGGTGTTGAGAAGACCATAGCGGGTATCAGAAGCATCGCCGAAAAGATGGAACAGATCGACGATACCCGGTCCAGCGTGGTAGACATTATACAGAATCTGTCGGCTCTTTCGGAAGAGAACGCCGCGGGAACGCAGGAAGTATCCGCTTCTGTGACGGAAGTAGGAGAGCACATGTCCCGCATTGCACACAACTCGGGAGAATTGCGGCAGATTGCAGACGGGCTGCAGTCCGAGATGGAAGTTTTTACACTTTAATATATGGGAATAGAAATCCCGTCGGGAAACCGGCGGGATTTTTGGCGCAAGGGTGGAAGATGTCCGGATACCGCATTGACGCGATTGAGGGCACATGGTATTCTAATACAGGCACAGCTGATTTTGGCGGTGAAGCTTTAGAGAGACAATACAGATGACAGGAAGCAGTCTGTATGGAGGGACGCGTATGGATTATTCAAAGAAGTTTGTAGAGCGGGCTGATGAAGGCGCTATTGGCGAGGCGAATCGTGAGCAGCATAGTGACATGCAGAGCGCTCAGAATCTGGAGACGGTCATCAATGAGGGTCTTCGCGTTGCGCTGCAGGAAGAGACGCCGGATCAGTCACTGGATGTGCTTTTGGAGCATCTTGGAAGGGCACTGAACGGGGAGCGGACCTACATATTTGAACAGAACGAGTCCGGCGGCGATGACAACACCTATGAGTGGGTGGCCGACGGGGTGGAGCCGGAAAAAGAGAATCTTCAAAATGTCCCTCCTGAGGTGTGTGAGAGCTGGTATCGCAATTTCAGCATCGGCAGACATATTGTTATTGAGAATCTGGAAAACATTCGGGAGACTGATCCGCTTCAGTACGAGAATCTGAAGCGTCAGGGCATACACTCTCTTGTGGTGGTTCCTCTTTATTACGGTGAAAAGATCATCGGTTTCTACGGCGTGGACAATCCGCCAGTGAAGTCTCTGGAATACGCATCGAATATGCTTCAGACTGCGGCATACTTTATTGTGTCTTCCCTGAAACGACGCAACCTGTTCCGCGAGCTTCAGAAGCGCAGTTATAATGTTCTCCATGCCCTCAGCGTGGACTATCTGGGTATCTGCCAAGTGAATTTCGATACAGATGAGTGCGAGATCTACCGGGACAACGAGAAGATGCGTAAAGAATGTGGTGTGAACTTTGAGGACGGATATCAGACGGCTATGGAGCAGTATATTTCCCGGTGCGTGGTTCCCAGAGATCAGGAAAAGCTCCGTGCCGTGACCCAAAAAGACTATGTGCTTGCCCAGCTTCGGACAAAGAAGAAATTTTTTGTACGGTATCAGGTCAAAGACAGTTCTTACAGGCTGAAACACATGGAGATTCACTTTTCTGCTACGGAGAAGACGGCGGAAGAGAACTGCGCAATCTTTGCCAGGCGGGACATTAATGCCGTGGTGGAGAAGGAAGAGAAGGACAGACTGGAAGCAAGGCAGAGTCTGGAGGATATTCTGGAGGGCGCAAGAACCGGGATCTGGACGATTGAGCTGGAGGAAGGGTGCCGGCCGAGGATGTATGCGGACCGGACCATGCGGATCTTACTGGGCGTACCGGATGGCATCGAACCGGAAGCGTGCTATCAGCACTGGTTTCAGAACATTGAGCCGGACTATGTGGAGATGGTGCAGGAAGCGGTTCGGGCAATACTGGAAACCGGCCGTTCCGAGGTGATTTATCCCTGGAATCATCCTGAACTGGGTAAAATATATGTACGCTGCGGGGGCGTGCCCAACAAGGCGTTCAAAAAGCCGGGCACCAGTCTGAACGGATACCATCAGGATATCACGGAGACCATGGTGGCGAAGAACAGGCAGGAGCAGTCTATTCTGGAACTGCTGGAGAGAGTCAGACGGGCCAATTCGGCAAAGAGTGAATTTCTTTCTCATATGTCACATGATCTGCGCACACCGATCAACGGGATTCTGGGTATGCTGGCTATTATGGAAAAAAGTCAGAATGATCCGGACAGACAGAGTGAGTGCCGGAAGAAAATCCGTGTGTCAACGGAGCATCTGCTGTCGCTTGTCAACGACGTTCTTCAGGTCAGCAAACAGCAGAGTGGAAGACCGGCGGCGGTGGAGGAACCTTTTGATCTTCATGATATATTGGAAAACAGTATTTCGCTTCTGTCCGCCAAGGCAGAGGAGCGGGAGATTCAGCTGACGCTTAAGGAAGCTGATCTTAAGCATGGCAGACTGATCGGCAATCCGCTGCACGTACAGCAGATTCTGATGAACATCATCGACAATGCGCTCAAGTATAACCGCGCCCATGGTTCCGTATTTATTCAGGTAAAGGAACTTTCCTGTGAGGACGGGACTGCCGTCTACCGGTTTGTGATTGAAGATACCGGAATCGGTATGAGCGCGGAATTTATAAAGCACATTTTCGAGCCGTTTACGCAGGAAGATCAGGGGGCAAGAACCAACTATAACGGTGTCGGGCTTGGTATGTCCATTGTAAAGGAACTGGTTGACCAGATGAAGGGAAGCATTGAGATCGACAGCCGGGTCGGTAAGGGAAGTGTATTTCAGATCACCCTGCCCATGCAGATCGACGAAACGCAGAGTCTGCAGTCTGCGGATGAGGAGCCGGATCTGCGGATCGATATTGCCGGTATGCGCGTTCTCCTGGTGGAGGATAATGAGATTAACTGTGAAACCATGGAGTTCATGCTCACGGAGGCTGGTGCGGAGGTCGTGACTGCAAATGACGGAAAAGCCGCCGTGGATGCATTTACAGCGGCTGATCCGGGAACATTTGACTGTGTGCTCATGGACCTGATGATGCCGGTCATGAGCGGATACGAGGCGACCCGTGTGATCCGCAGTCTGGATCGTCCGGACGCGAAGGCTGTACCCATCATTGCACTGTCAGCCAACGCGTTTGAAGAGGATGTCGCAATGGCGAAGGATGCCGGAATGAATGAACATCTGGCGAAGCCGGTGGACATCAGAAAAATGTTCAAGGTAATGAAACGGCTGCGTCCTTCTTCATGGCGCTAAACCCGATGATTACGGTCCATACATACGCGCAGGTCTTGGGGATCATCAGCATACCTACCCACGGAACCGCATCTGCAAACAGTACTACCGGAATATAAAAGCCGAAGCTCAGAACCACTGTGAGCCATAAAAAACGAAAGGCACGGTCCTGTTTAGCGCGGGCGCTGCGGTAGAACAGCACTACGATCAGCGCGCCCAGAACAGTGAAAGGGATATTGCGGTAGATGCCCCAGGAGAGAGGCGCGTCGGCGCTGATCCAGGCATTCTGCGGGAACAGACACAGTGCAATGCGGCAGAGTGCCAGTGTCCACACAGCTGCGGTGGCACCCGCATATCCTTTGATCGAATAGCGGCTGCGCCATACATAGTACAGCAGCACATAGAAACCTGTCATGGTAATAGAAGTAATCAGTTTGCCGATGCCGAGAGCCGCCGTGTAGTTTTCCAGACCTGTGGTACACAGGGCGATCGCCCGGGGAATCAGATGGAACGCGTCACCGCAGCCCAGAGTCACCGCCATGGCGCCGTACAGCCGGTACTGTTTCTGTCCTTTGCTGTTTCGAAGCATATACGCCCCCAGCGTGATAACAGTCACCAGATAGACAATATCAAAGAGAGTTTCAAAAATCGCTTGCATAAATAGTCCTCCTGAAAAAAATAAATTTGTTTATACGGTTTCCGTCCGGGGATAAATGACCCGGCGGATGATTTCGGTCAGGCCGGTGCAGTTTTCGGCGTCTTGCATGAGAAGCAGCAGAATATTGTCCAGCACGAAATCGATGAAAGCGGATTGCGGAAAGTCCGGGGAAAAAGCCGTCCGGCTGACCTTAGGATCGGACTGCAGCACTTCCAGCATTCCGGTTTTCATATGGTTAAAATATTGTTCCATTGCGTTCTTGGCATGACCTTTCGGGGATTTGGCAAGAACCATGGAGTGAACTGTAAGAAAGTTCGGATATTGGGTGGTACCGTTTCTTGCACACGCAAACAGACGGGCTGCATAATCGGGAAAGGATAGTGCAGGCCGGGCGTCCTTGTCTTCCGGAAAAATCTCTTCCCAGATACTCTTCACTGCGGCAATCAGCAATTCATCCTTGTTGGGATAGTAATTGTACAGTGTTCCCAGCGCAATGCCGCATTCCTGTGCAATCGCACGCATTGTAATTTTCCCGAATCCCTGTGTGGCGGCAATGCCGCGGCAGATTTGCAGGATATCTTCTTTTGACGTGATTTCTTTATTCACTTTTCTTACCTCCAACATGAACAATGTTCATTATAGCATACAGGATCAGTACTTTCAAGTGAAGATTTGCAGGTTACCTATCCCGTTCTGTAGGGTACCGCTTCGTCAAAGCAGCTTAGTGCCGCAGGTATTGTGCGGGAATCAGATTCTGGTATGATATAGTTACAAAGAGGGGGAATTTATGATGGAAAAATCAAAAGGAATCAAAAGATTCGCATTGCCGGCTATGATGTGGCTGATTTTCGAAACGATAGCCGTCACGCTCTGGCTGGCAAAGCAGAATATATTTTATTTGTTCAACTTCAGTTACATCGGCACTTCACTGGCAATCGGTTTTCTGCTGTTTCAGCTGCGATACAGACATGCGCGCAGGGTGGCACAGTTTCTGGTGGGCAGTTATATGCTTGTCTATCTGGGATTGCTCTGCAACGAGAATATGCAGATTGAAGGCTTCTGGTATTATCTGTTTACCGGTGTATTTGAGGCGGCGACCATTCATTACGCGGTGGCGAAGATTTTCGGACCGCTGGTCTTCGGAAGGGGCTGGTGCGGGTATGCCTGCTGGACCGCGATGATCCTGGATCTGCTCCCGTATAAGACGCCGCAGCGTCCGGGGAAAAAATGGGGCTGGATCAGGTATGTTACCTTTCTGCTGTCCTTTGTATTTGTCAGCGGCTTATTTCTGGCACAGGTAAATGACATGGAGCGGATCATGTTCTGGGCGTTCCTGATCGGCAACGGTCTGTACTATGCGGTCGGAATCGTTCTGGCTTTTGTGCTGAAGGATAACCGGGCTTTCTGCAAATACATATGTCCGGTGGCCGTGTTCTTGAAGCCGATGTCGTATTTTTCTCTCATGCGCGTCAAATGTGACAAGGACAAGTGCGTCTCCTGCGGCAAGTGCAAAAAGGTCTGCCCCATGGGGGTTGATGTCACGGACAATTCGAGAAAACGCAAAAACGGAACGGAATGCATACTGTGCTATGAATGTGTGAAAGCGTGTCCGAAGGACGCGCTGTGATTAAGCAGTATCGCAGGCAAGGCTTGCCTTTGGGCATTTCAGTTACGATATCGAATGATACGTTATCACCGCATGATAAATGGCTAATACTGTTCGGGTGTGGTATGATATTTCTTGCAGCGGGAATGGGAATGCTCAAATCCAGGTGAGAAATAATGAAAATACCATTCACGTGGAAGAAACGTCCGCAGAGAGGAATTGCTGCAGGCAGTATTCTTCTAGACAAGCTTGTGATATGCATGAGGGATTAAGATGAAAATAATAATTGAGACGCCGAAACCGGGTGAGGAGGATGAGGTGATCATCCGCTGTGCCAGGCTGGATGATAATATGATGCGCCTGATTTGTGCATTGCGGGAGGGCGAGAAGCTGACCGGGTATGTAGAAGACAGGATTGTAAAGCTGTCACATAAGGATATCTATTATTTCGAGGCGGTCGATCATAAGATTTTTGCCTATACGTCAAAGGAAACTTATGAGATTCACAAAAAGCTGTATGAAATCGAGCAGGATTTTGAACATACGGATTTTCTGCGTATATCGAAATCGGCTATCGTAAACACGTCTAAGATCGCTTATGTAAAACCTGTCTTTAACGGGCGTTTCGAGGCAAAACTGAAGAACGGCGAGAAAGTCATTATTTCGCGTCAGTACGTGGCGGAACTGAAGAAAAAGATAGGGATATAGGAGGCGGACAGCATGAAGATATTGAGTAATTTTGTAAAATGGTTTCTTTATATTACGACGGGAATCCTGATCGTATGCGGTATCCAATATACGCTGGCGGGTGCGGAGACAGTCACGGTGGCTGTATTCTGGAAAATTCTATTCTGCGGGTTTGTGACCACTTTTGTAACGGTGCTGCTGCTTCCGAAGGAGAATGACGGCAGGACGAAGTCGTACATCAAATTTGCATTGCATTATATCATGCTGTGTATCGTCATGATTCCCATGGGTATATGGTTTGACTGGATCAGCTTTAGCCCGGGCGGCGTTATCGCTATGATGGCAGATGTGGGCGGCGTATACTTTGCGGCCGGTTTCGCCTATTATCTGATCGACCGCAGGCAGGCGGAAGAGATCAATAAGGGGCTGAGGGAGAAGTATGGAGAGGATGTGTAGGAGGCGACAGCAGGACCTGTTACGATCCAAGAGCCATCTGCCGTCCGAGCCGCTCCTTGATCTGCCGGAGAAAAGTTTCATTTCCCACGACTTTGATCATGGGGCCGAAAGACAGGATTTCGATCAAAAGTTCTGTCTCGGTTTCCTTATTATAGTAGATCAGGCACTCGTAGGTATCTTCGTTCAACCTTCGGGTGCTTTTCTCGTAATTGGCGAATTGCAGCATGGCGCGTTCTAATGCATTGCGGCGGTTTTTGATCAGAATCCTGACCGGCTCATGGTAGCAGGAGCGTCTGAGGAGCCTGTTGATGTCCGGAATTTTGGGTGCGACTATTCCGGTCGACATAACTTCTATAATGCGGCCGAGATTCAGTGTGATGATTTTCGGGTTCCGGTGGGTATGAGATTTCACGGCCAGCAGCCGGAAGCAGTCGTTTTTGATGGAATATTCCAGGCGGCAGGGCAGATAGCTGTGGTGAAGCCGGCGTTGATGGCGTGATTCGTAGAGGATGTCTACATACTCATGATTGCGGATTGCGGACAGGATCGTCCGGAAATGTTTTTTGTATTCCGGATCCGCATAGTCGTCCTTATCGGCAAAGCGGTCATAGTAATAGAAGTCGCCGGGAAGAAAAAGGGGCTCCACGTCCGACAGAGCGGCATTGAGCTGCCCGATCTGTGTCTCATCGAGAAAGAGACCGATCTTTTCATCCAGAAGGAGTGCTTTCAGATAAGATTTCTGCAGGCCGGTGAGGGGAACGTGGAAGTTCCCGGACAATCTGGAATGCAGGACACCGTCTCTTTTCTCATAGAATCCCCAGCCGTTTTCGGTGAGTCCGGGCAGCAGAGAGAGAATGCTTTCTTCGAAACAGGCATTTTGAACGCGGTATTGCAGTTCGCTTTCTGTTATGTAGTTTTTCTGTTCAATCAGTGATTTGATCACCTGAAAATAGCAGTTGTATATTTCAGAAAATAATTCGCTCATCGGTATGTCCTCTTCACGTTTCAAAGTACATATGGTACATGGACAGAAAGTCTCTCTGAAAACGGGCGGCAAGCTGCGGGCAGTCTGACTCGATGGAAAGGATACGCCCCATAAAGGTGCGGAGCCAGGGCAGCATTTCATTGGCGTCAAATACATCGGTCTCATAGGTAAAGGTGTCGGCGGCGGTGTGTGTTATGGTGCCGCCTTTTCCTTCCCGTTCCAGCCGTTTTAAGATATAGCTTTCTGCATGTTCATTTATATGCAGTGTAAGCTTTACGTGCTCGGAGTGCCGGCGGTTTTCGTTTTGAAAGGAAACGCCCCACGCGGAGCCTTTATTTTGTTCCAGTTGTTCCCGGATGTTTTTATAATCCGGAAAGGGTTCCTGTATTTTCACGGATTTAACGGCGTCCATACGGATATTTGTGAAGTGCTTCCTGTGCGGCAGATAGAGGCACAGGTAACGCCTTCCGGTGCGGGTGCTGGTGAAGACTTTTAAGGGTACGCCGGCTGTCTGGCGCAGCGGGCAGGACGGTGCAGAAGCTTTGGCGTGTTGTGCGGGCGTCATGTTTCTTTTGTCTGTACCTGCCTGCTTCGTACTTTTTACAGTCAGGAGGACGGATTGCTCTTTGTGCATGGCCTGCAGAAGCGGCAGCAGCATTTCATCTTCCAGCGTGTGGACAAAGAAATTGTGTTTGATCCGAAACAGTTTATTCTGAAATGAGACGGTATCCATGATCGTACTGCCGACAACGCCCAGGGGTGAGGCAAGCTGGTACAGCTTCACGGCGTCCCGCAGACCGGGGTGCGCGGTAAAGAGCGGCCGGGCGGGCGGAGCAGGGCGGTACCGGACTTCCCGGCCTGTTTTTTCTTTGATCAGAATGCCTTCGTCGGCGTATTGATTGCATTTGCGGCGGACGATCTGGGAATCGAAGACCGTGCCGTACTGCGCAAGGAGACCGTCGGTGATCTCGTCCGCGGTCTGGCCGCCGGCAGTCTGATCCGGCGCTCTCAACAGAAGATCCAGGATATAAAAGTGCAGCATAATATCGTTATCCGTGAAGCTCTTGGCTTTCCATACCCGGTACAGCGGATTGGTGTCCAGCAGGTTACTGTCGATGGAAAGGTAGATGTTTTTGGCTTTGCCGGTGTGCTCCTGCCTGACATAGCCGGCGAGCCAGCTTTCCAGCCGGCGGCGTTCGTTATCGTAGGTCCGGCTGCTCCATCCGTCAAATTCATCGCGGGTCTTGAAGCCGTACACAGAGAAGTCGCGCACATATTCTCTGCTTTTTGCAAATGATTTGATAAGTTCGTTAAATTCTGACATATTAATCCTCGTCTTACGAAGCGAATCTGTTTTTCCATACTCTTTTTTCATTCTATCATAACTTCGCAACTTTTTTGAAATGATTCTTTTGGCGGGATATTATATCCTGTATTCAGACAAGGGGAAACGCCTCCAAAGCCGCCGCCACAGTAGCTCAGATGGTAGAGCACGAAAAAAACAAGTCTTGGCAAAGGCTTTAACAGCAAATACATCACCTTCAGAGTGCGGTGTCGCGGGTTCGATTCCCGTCTGGGCGGCGGCTTACGGGGCGGTTCCAATGTCATGAGGGAACTGCATGGCAGGCGGAAACCGCTGATGGCTTTCCCGGCGTCTGAAAGCAGCCTTACCGTGGAAAAACAAGTCTTGGCAAAGACTTTTACAGCAATAAAAAAATGGTTTATGCAGGTTCGAATCCTGCCCCGGTAAGGCTTTTTGAAAGGAGAACGAAAATGAATTTTATGGAGAGATTACATACAACGATCAATGACAGCAGGAAGAGAACGGAGAACGGTGCGGCCGGGTATGCTACAACAGGGAAGGCTCTGGTGGATCTGAACTTTGCGGCGGCGTCACTGAGAAATATGACGGAGGCGGAGATTATCAAGAGATTCATCCCGGCATTCTATGAGGACAGGATTCTTGCGATGAAGTGGCTGTTTTTCCTGCGTGACGCAAGAGGCGGTATGGGGGAGAGACGTTCCTTCCGCATTATCCTTCGCTATCTGGCTGAGCGGGAAAGGGAAATGACCGGAAAGCTGGTCGGGCTTATGGCGGAGTATGGCCGTTATGATGATCTGCTGTGTCTTTTTGATACGCCGCTTGAGGAAAAGGCGCTGTCGGTTATAGGGGAGCAGCTTACGCAAGATATCGCAGGCATGAGGGCCGCAGGAAAGGTGTCACTGTGTGCAAAGTGGATACCGGGCAACAACACTTCTTCCGGGGAATCCAGACGGGCAGCGGCCAGGATACAGCATTTCATGGGGATGTCCGCCGGAGAGTACAGAAAGACGCTGTCGGCGCTGCGATCTTATACAGGGGTGACGGAGGTGTATATGAGCGGCAGGCGCTGGGAGGAAATCGACTATACAAGAGTTGCGTCCCGCGCCAATCTGATATATCGGAACGCCTTTCTGCTTCACGATCAGGTACGCAGGCAGGAGTATCTTCAGGCCGTGCTGGAACAAAAGGCGGTGGTTCATGCAGGCGTGCTTATGCCGCATGAGATCGTGGCACGGTATATGGTGCAAAAAGGCTGGCAGATGGAGACCGGAGCGGAAGATCCGTCTCTGGAAGCATTGTGGAAGAATCTTCCCGACACGGTGGCGGAGGCGGGTAATGTACTCTGCGTGGTGGATGGTTCTGGCAGTATGCAGTGTGCTGTGGGAGACGGCAGTATCATGGCGCTTCATGTATCCAATGCGCTGGGCATTTACTTTGCGGAGCGCATGCGCGGTGCGTATCGGGATAAGTATATTACTTTTTCGGCAAGCCCTAAATATGTGGATCTGTCAAACTGCAGGACACTGCGGGAGAAGCTGGAACTGGCTTTTGCAAACTGCGATTACAGTAATACGAATATAGAGGCGACTTTTGAACTGATCCTGCAGACGGCGGTGAGAAACCGTTTGCGGCAGGAGGAACTTCCCGGTACGGTGCTCGTGATATCGGATATGGAGTTTGACGCGGCTGTGCAAAAAGACGGCAGAGAGACACTTTTCGAGTCCATCGGGCGGCGGTTTGGGGCGTATGGCTACCGTCTGCCGAAGCTGGTGTTCTGGAATGTGAACAGCAGAACCAATGTGATTCCGGTGCGGCAAAATGCGCTTGGCGCAGGTCTGGTCAGCGGCTTTTCCGTTCAGGTCTGCAGAATGGTTCTCGCAAATGAATTAGATCCGTTCCGGTGCCTGAAAAAGACACTGGACGATGAGCGATACAGAAAGGTGGAGGAGAGATTATGTTCGTAATATATGATGAAAACACAAAATTTCCGGTGAAGGTGTGGCTGTCCGGGATCGACCGGATCGAGGATACATGCATTGAGCAGGCGTATCATTTGGCCGATCTGCCTTTTCTTCATAAATGGGCATGTCTCATGCCGGATACGCATACAGGCAAAGGAATGCCTATCGGCGGCGTCATTGCCGCGAAGGATGTGATCATTCCCAATGCGGTAGGCGTGGATATCGGCTGCGGGATGGTGTTTATGGCGACGGATATAAAATATAAGGAGATCAGGGATGTGACGGCTTCGATCATGCAGTCCATGGTGGGTGACATTATGCGCACCGTTCCTGTGGGATTTCAAAAACATAACGGGAAACAGGCGTCGGCGGTGCTTGACAGGGCGCTTGGCGAGATGGAAAGGTATGAGGCCGACCCGGCGCTGCTTCATCTGATAGAGGAAGGATATTATCAGGTGGGCACGCTGGGAGGCGGCAACCATTTTATTGAACTGCAGGAGGATGAGGAGGGATATCTGTGTATCATGATCCATTCGGGCAGCAGGCATTTGGGGAAAGAGATCTGCGATTATTTTCATAATAAGGCGAGGGAACTGAACCGGACGTGGTACAGTCAGGTGCCGGACGAGTACAGGCTTGCGTTTCTGCCGGTGCATACACAGGAAGGGCAGCGGTATATCAACTGGATGAATCTGGCGCTGGATTATGCTTTTGAAAACAGAGATCACATGATGGAGCGGGTTTGTGCCATTGTGAAGGAGCAGATCGGAAGGTATGCGGGACGGGCGGTATCGTTTACCGACCGGATCAACTGTCACCACAATTATGCGGCGCTGGAAAATCACTACGGAGAGAATGTGTGGGTACACCGGAAGGGCGCGACCAGGGCAAGGCTTGGAGAGAGAGCCGTCATACCCGGTGCCATGGGGGCTGTCAGCTATGTGGTGGAGGGCAGGGGAAATGAGGAATCTTTCCATACCTCATCACACGGCGCGGGGCGGGCTTATTCCAGAACCGGCGCAATGAATGCCTTTACCACGGAGCAGGTGATGGTGGATCTGAAAGAGCAAGGCGTAGTGCTCGGCAAGCGGAAGAAAAATGACGTGGCCGAGGAGTGCAGATTCGCCTATAAGAATATCGACGAGGTGATGGCACAGCAGACGGACCTGGTAACGCCGGTCAGGAAGCTTAAGACGCTGGGCGTGGTGAAGGGGTAGTAAAAGCGGATTTGTTTAAAAGGATTATAACATGATAGTTACTGCCCGCCCGCGATAACCTCCAGTATTTTATCCGCAGCGCCGCCTGCACCGCTGCAGCTTCTGAAGCCGTCCGAAATGGCAGAGGCGCTGCGGCGGTAAGTATCGTCCTGCAGTACCCGGTCTACGGCGGAGCGGATGGCAGCCGGCGCCGGTTCGAAGCGTCGGTTTCCGGCGGATAGGGTCCGTTTCCGGTTTGCTGCGCCTGTTTCTTCCAGGTAGATACCGGCGCCAAGCTGTGCCACGCGGTTGGCTACGCCGCCCTGTTCGGTGGTCTGCGGGTACAGGATCAATGGGACACGGTAGTACAGACTCTCATTGACGCTGTTCATACCGCAGTGAGAGATAAAAGCGTCCGCCTGCGCAAGCACGGCGATCTGATCCACATGACGCTCTACGGTGATATTGTCCGGCCGGGATCCGAGGGCGGAGATATCTGCCAGATCACCGACGGACAGGATCACCTGATAGTCCGTATCGGCCAATGCGGCAATACAGTTTCGATAAAACGGAAGCATATCATTGTTGACGGTTCCCATGGAAATATAGACCAGTTTCTCGTGTGTCCTGGTAATCTGCGTGGTAACGGGCCTGACCGACGGTCCGACAAAGGCATAGGTGTCAGGGAATGTTTCGGCACACGGCTGAAACTGGCGTGAGGTATAGACGATGGTGTTCGTCTGCGGGTCACTCTGCATGAGATCTATGATATTCCGGATCGGGTAGCCGTGATCCTGCAGGCGCTTAAGGTCCTTATTGATTTTGGGCATGGATATCATCATGCGGAGTAATGCACCGAAACTTTGCTGCATGATTCTTGCGGAGTATTTATTAAAGGCAAAAGTGGTAGTGGATGAGACAAAAGGGATATGCAGTTTCAGAGCGGCCGCCTTGCCCCAGATTGCCATGGAGTCGGCCACGATACAGTCGGGGCAAAACTTGCGCATATCTTCGCAGAGTGTCTGATCCATCGCCAGGGTGATGTCCACCAGGATATGAGTGGAAAACGCGATATCTTTGCCGATTCTGGCAGCGGCGTCAGGGTCCGGCTGCAGCCCGGTGTCATAGGCGTCACAGGAGATAAATTCGGCGCCTGCCTCTTCTATTTTTTCCCGAAAAAGATCATAGGAATAGTAGCGCACTTTATGTCCGCGTGCGGTCAGTTCTCTTACGACGCCGAGGGTCGGGTTGGTGTGTCCGTGTGCAGGTATGCAGAAAAATGCGATCTTGCTCATGTGTGTTTTCTCCTGATCAATGTTTTGTTCCTGACAGTCCATTGGTTTTTGGGAATCATGCCCGGTGGGCGCGATCTGGTATCCGGATCTTCGGCGCTATGAAAGTTCGCCGAAAATCATGGAAATATATTTATCCATCATCGCTTTTGGCGGGATGGCAATTCCTCTTTTCACATCGCCCAGTACCAGGATCGTATCGCCCGGATGAATATCAAACATATCCCGGGCTTCTTTCGGGATGACAAACTGACCTTTCTCACCGATTTTTACGGTCCATGCATTTTTTCCTGACGGCATGTTTTTCATGGCATATCCTCCGTTTCTGATGTATGTACAGGGAAGCAGTGACTTGTATCAGTCACGGGTTACTTGTTTTATGGCGGGCTGCTTCCTGACAGTTGTTTTGTTGTGATTCATGGGATGTAAGTATGATTTGTATGACTAATCATACTACTACCAAGTGAAAAATGCAATTCAAATTCGTATTTTCTCTAAAAAAGAAACGATGGGTGTGCCGGGTGAAATATGAAAACTTAAATCCGGAATCGGGAAACTGCAATTACATGAAGGAAGTACCGCATGGTTGGAGGAAAAGTTATGTAAACTAAAGCGGCTATGGAAGAGATATGAAATTTATGATAGAATAGGCGAATGAGGTAAAGCCGGAAAGAGATACGACTGTGCTATGCAAGAAAAGTGCGGAGGAAACAGGTAAAATGAAAACAGACACCAAAGATATGACAACCGGCAGTCCCGGGCGGCTGCTATTGGCGTTTTCCATGCCGCTTATGCTGGGGAATCTATTTCAACAATTATATACGTTCGCGGACGCGGTCATCGTGGGACAGTGTGTGAGCGCCAATGCACTGGCGGCGCTGGGAGCGACGGAATGGCTGACTTTTATTATGTTCGGCGTGATATCGGGGATCACACAGGGATGTTCGGTGGTGATCGCCGGTTTTTTTGGAAAAAAGCAGATGAATGAATTGAAGCGGGCAATCTGCAGCGGTCTTCTCATTGCTGTCCTGGGTGCGGCGGGATTTACCCTGATCGGGCAGATGGTTCTTACGCCGGTGCTTCGTTTGCTGCGCACGCCGCCGGAGGTGTTTGATTTGACGAGAGAGTATCTGCGTATTCTGTATGCGGGGGTGCCGGTGACTTTTCTCTATAATATTACGGCGGCGGTCCTTCGGGCGCTGGGCAACAGTAAGAAGCCGCTGTATGCCATGATCATAGCGTCTCTCGGAAATATTGCCCTGGATCTGCTATTTGTGGCGGAAATGGACATGGGGATTGCGGGAGCGGCATACGGTACGGTGTTGGCACAGCTTCTGGCGGCGGTTTACTGTGGGGCGGCACTGCGGAGAATACGGTTTCAGACAGACGAAAGGCTGACGGAGGCAGGAGCGGACGGGCAGGAGAGATACGACAGGCCAGAACGCCCGGATATGGATTACGGTTTGATGGGGCAAGAGACAGCGCTGTCAGAGAAGAGGTGCTGTGAAGAAAGCAAAACAGGACTGTCCGGCAGGATAGGGAAGCTGATCGACCGTCAGATTCTGCAGGAGCAGATCAGAATGGGGATTCCCATGGGCGTGCAGAATATCATTACCGCGGCCGGCGGGCTGGTGGTGCAGGCTACGGTCAACGGTTTCGGCATTCTGTTCCTGACGGGATACGCTGCGGCGAATAAGCTGTATGTGCTTTTGGAGATTGCCGCCACATCATATGGACACGGCATTCTTACCTATACGGCGCAGAATAAAGGAATCGGCAGTGATAAGAGAATCCGGGCGGGACTTAAGAGCGCGCTGATCATCGGAAGCATTACGGCGCTTGCGATGTCTGCGGTCATGGTGTTCGCCGGCCGGCCGATTCTGGGACTTTTTATCAAAGAGACGGAGACAGGCGTGGAGGAAATGCTGCGGGTGGGCTGTCATTATCTGTGCGTGCTTGCGGCCGGATTCCCGCTGCTGTACTGTCTGTATGTGGTCAGAGCCTGCATACAGGGCATGGGGGATTCCGTGATTCCGATGTTGTCCAGTTTCATGCAGGTCGCGATGCGGATCATGTGTGCGCTGTTTCTGACGCGCCTGATCGGGCATACGGGTGTTTTCTGGGGAGAGGTGGCCGCCTGGACCGGTGCGGACATTTTCCTCGGGATCGTCTGTGCGGGACGGCTGAGGAAGGAATGAGTAAGATGATTTACTTTACAGATGGTTCCGATGGGGAAGAAATGCACTCAAATACAAACCACTTCTCATTCATATAGACTTCGATCGTGTCGTCGGCACCGTACTGGTATCCGAATCCGGACCCGAAATTAGATTCGTTATTCTTGGCGGGAATCTGAGAACCATCGACAGTCGAAGTGATCTCTCCGTCCATGTTGCCGCAGCGCAGTTCGGCTGTACTCTCACGGCCCGTATCGCGGTAAAGCTTATCATTTACCATGACCATGGGAATCCGGTCCCATTTGTGATCGGATTCTATCTGTGCAGCTTCTGTATCGGTTTCGGTGCCGGTCTTTGCGTCGGCTTCCGGCGGTGCTGCTTCTGAGGCGGACTCGATTAAAGTGATCTCGTGGACTTCGCCCAGCTGTGCGGGATCGGATTCCATAATTTCACCATTGTATGTAATCTCAACCAGGTCGCCGGGTTGAAACGCCATATCGTCACTGAGCGGCACTACGATCCGGCCGGCAGAATTGAGTTCTGCAGAACCGGATACGGGTTCTACCAGAATTGTGTGCCCGGCTGCCTCGATGACTGTGGCTTCGAAAGTTGATGTGCCCGGCATTTCGCCGGCAGAGTCGGTGGACGTGCCGGAACCGTCTGAGGTTACCGGTGCTTCGGTGCTGGTGTCTGACGATGTATCCGGATTAGCAGTTTGCATATTTCCACAGGCTGTAAGCGTAAATACGATAAGGAGTATGGGCAATAAAATTTTGTTGTTCTTCATTTTAAACATGATACCTTTCCAACTGGTTACGGGGGACTGACAGGTAGAGTTTATCATAATTAGCAAGGTGCCGCAAGCGTGCTGGGCTGTTACTGCTATGTTACTGTTCAGACAGGACTTGGCATTTACTGCTAAGTCCGTACGAAAACGCATATATTGCAAGTAAAAATCCATTTGCGAAGCAAATTTTGCATGGATTTTTACCTGTTACTGGAACGGAGTGAACAGTAACACTGCTATTTTATAGACCAGGGATAGAAGGAAATATCTATTTCAAATTCTCTTTTTATGCTATATAATTTAACTGTGCAATCATTAAAACGGTATATGGTGTTTGCATTTTTATATACAGATTTTTGATAATGGAGTATCGGTGAATAATAGTTTGCCAGCCAGACAGCGGAGCATATATGATCAGAAAGATACGGGACAGGGTGAGGAGGAATACATAGTGGGAGCCTTTCAACAGAAACAGAATGAGAAGAAGGTAACAGCATACGCAATAGACAGGAATGATTCAGGGCTTCCGGAAGAAAAGAGTGAAATGGACGGGCCGGGTTCTCAGATTACAAAGGTATACTTTGTGCGCCATGCACAGCCGGAATATGCGTGGGAGGAGGACAGAACCAGACCTTTAACCGATGAAGGCAGGAGAGATACTGAGATCGTACTGGATTTTCTGAAAGATAAGGAGATAGATGTATTTTACAGCAGTCCGTATAAGAGAAGCTATGATACGATTGCGACGACAGCCGCTTTTTACGGAAAAGAGATTATGACCGATGAGCGGTTGCGTGAAAGGGAAAAAGGGCCGGACGGCAATGAATATGGTATGTTTGAAAAGCGTTGGGCAGACCATGACTACCATGAGGAAAACGGTGAGTCAATCAGTATGGTGCAAAGAAAAAATATGGAGGCTCTTACGGAGATCCTGTCCAGAAATAAGGGTAAGAAAATTGTGATTGCGACCCATGGAACAGCCCTCAGTACGATTCTGCATTTTTATCATGCAGAATTTGGCTGTAAAGATTTTCTGCGTATAATAGACTGGATGCCCTATATTGTCGAACTTGATTTTGATGCAGATAGGCTGCTTTCGGAGAAGGAGCACTGCTATATAGAGAAAGAATTTCAGGGAAATAAAAGAGCAGATCACGCAAAAGAACAACATTTAGAAGGAGTTGTGAAATGATAAGGGCCGGATCGAAAATAGGGATCGTCTGCTGCTCCGACGGTCAAAACAGAGAATATGCAGGCAGGATCAGACGTCTGGAAGAGGTTCTTAAGTCCATCGGTTTGCAGCCGGTGTTCAGCGATTCTATTTATGTGTCGGAAGAGGGACTTAGCAGTATGGCACAGGAGCGTGCCGCGGCACTGATGAATTTTTACCGGGATGATGAGATCAGGGGGATATTTGACATTTCCGGAGGCGATCTTGCCAATGGCATACTGCCTTATCTGGACTACGACGTGATCGCGGACAGTGGTAAGACCTTCTGGGGGTACAGTGATCTGACGACGGTGATCAACGCGGTCTACGCTAAGACGGGCAAAGCGTCGGTGCTGTATCAGATCCGGAATCTGATATATGATCACGCGAAGCGGCAGACCGCGGATTTCAGGAACAGCGTGATAGACGGCGGGGAGGAGTTGTTTCGGATAGAGAAGCATTTTCTCACGGCGGATAGGCAGGCAGAATGTGAAGTGACTGACAAGGTTGAAACGGCCGGGAATCAGCGTCAGCTTCACGGAATCGTAGTGGGCGGCAACATCAGATGTTTTCTGAAGCTGGCCGGGACAGAGTATATGCCTGATCTTACAGATAAGATATTATTGCTGGAAAGTTACAGTGGAACGGCGGCCCGGATGGAGACATATCTGTGCCAGCTGGAACAGCTTGGCGCTTTTCGGAAGGCGGCAGGCGTACTGCTGGGAACCTTTACCGAAATGCAGGAGAAGCGGTGCAGGCCGTCTATGGAGACGCTTGTCAGAAGATATGCCGGAGCGGATATGCCCATTGCGGTTACGGGGCAGATCGGACACGGGACGGACGCGAAGGGAATCTGGATCGGGAGAGAATACATTTTTGGTGCAAAATGAAGAAACTGGCAGTCAGGAAAGTGGGCGAACACAATGAAATTAATGAGTGCAGCAGCTCCATGCAAAGTCTGAACGGGCAGTGATTGCATGGAGTCAGTAGATTGAAAACAGGTCCATTAACCTTATTTTCAATAACTGCCCTTAGACTTTGCGGATTTCAAATACTTTACAATTTGAATAAAAGGAGCAAAGTCTATGAAAAACAAAATAAAAAACAAAGAATATTTACGCAGTCTGAAAGAAATGAAGACTTATCTGCTGTTGTGGAGCACCCAGTCTTTTTCAGGGCTTGGCAGCGCGATGACAAGTTATGCGCTGGTGATCTGGTCCTATACGCAGAAAGGGTCGGCGCTCATGACGGCGCTTTTGATGGTAAGTTCCTATGCGCCCTATGTGCTGCTCAGCATTTTTGCGGGCGCTCTGAGCGACAGATGGAACAAGAAGGCGACCATGCTGGTGTGCGATACGCTGGCGGCGGTAAGCACGGTGGTTATGCTGATTCTGCTGAAGAATAACGCGCTGCAGATCTGGCATTTATATCTGATCAACGGCGTTGGCGGCGTTATGAATACGGTGCAGCAGCCGGCTTCCGAGGTGGCGACTACGCGGGTGCTTCCCAAGAAGTATTATCAGCGTGTGGGCGGGCTGCGCTATTTTGCCAGTTCCCTGAATTCCATTATGACGCCGGTCATTGCGACGGCGGTTCTGGGGATCGGCGGCATGAATGCGATCGTGGCGTTTGATCTGCTTACCTTCGGAGTGGCGTTTGTCACGCTGGCGTTCGGTATCCGGATTCCGGATAATGGAGAAGCACAGGAGGGACAGGAGAAGCTTCTTTCAGCAGCGAAAAAGGGGCTTGCTTATCTGCGCAAGGAGCGTGGAATCTTCGGGCTTATCATGTTTCTGGCGGCCATTAATCTGGTGGCTTCCATCTATGACGCGGCGTTTCCGGCGATGATGTTGTCAAGAAACGGCGGCAGCGAGAGAACGCTGGGTCTGGTGAATGCAGTGATCGGGGTGACTACGTTTGCGGGAAGTGTGCTGGCTTCTTTTGTAAAGAAGCCGAAAAGCAGAGTGCGGGTGATCTGCAACTGTCTGCTGTTTTCCATGAGCACGGAGAACTTCCTGCTGGCCTTCGGGCGGACGCCGCTTGTCTGGTGTATCGGCGGATTTCTCGGCTGGATCGCCATACCGCTTATGAGTACCAATCTGGACGCAATTATGCGGCTGCGGGTGCCGGAGCAAATGCAAGGGCGTGTCTATTCTGTGCGCAATTCTCTGCAGTTTTTTACCATACCGATCGGATATTTTCTGGGCGGTTTTCTGGTGGATCAGGTGTTTGAACCGATCATGTCGGTACAGCGAACGGGCAGTGTGCTGGTCAGGATGTTTGGCAGTGGAAAGGGGTCCGGCGCGGCGTTTCTGTTCTTCGTGATCGCTTTTGCAGGAATCGGCGTATGCCTGTATTTCAGGAGGAACAGGGATATTTGGGCGCTGGAAGAAGGCGTGCGCAGAAATGGAGAAAAACATGCAGGAATTTACGATTGACTTGAAAAATTATAAGACTGACGGCACTGTTTTCAAGAGAACCGCGGTCAGGGGCATGATTCGAAAGGACGGTAGGTTCCTGCTGATTCACGGGATGAAATACGGTGACTACAAGTTTCCGGGCGGCGGAAAGCATGAGGAGGAAGAACTTCTGGATACGCTGGTCAGAGAGGTGGCGGAGGAGACGGGCTACCGCGTAA
This sequence comes from uncultured Lachnospiraceae bacterium, assembly GCA_937920345.1. Classification (GTDB taxonomy): domain Bacteria; phylum Bacillota; class Clostridia; order Lachnospirales; family Lachnospiraceae; genus UBA3282. Next base: position 1,572 of record CALGVA010000058.1, on the reverse strand, counting down.
AGCGGGAGAGCGCGGAGGCATTTATGAAAGTGACGGAGCGCCGCAAGGGAGATCCGGATGATCTGATGGAGATGGTTTCCTGGTACTATGTCTGTGACGTGGAGGAGACAGCCGGAAACAGAAATCTGGACGATTATGAGAAGGAATATGATTACCGGGTGCAGTGGATGTCTCTGGAAGAAGCAATCGCGGGCAACGAAAAGGTACAGCATAGAGAAGCTGTACCCTGGGTTATGCGTGAAATTGAGGTTATGCGGCAGGTACTGCGGCAGCAGGCGTGAAAATCCGAAATATGCGGCATGGATAAGCAGTGTACTGATCCATGCCGCATATTTTTAGTGAACGTCGCCGGTAATACCGCTTCCGAATAAGTCCAGTGTATTGATATAGGCGCCGGCAGCCATGGCGGCGGCCATGCCTTCGGGATTCGGGACTGCCGCCGACATATCCTGCGTACCGGTAGTGAGGAAGCTGTGCTGCTTTGCACGGCTCAGGTACTGCTGGCGCGCATATATTTCTTTCGCCGCCGCTTTTTCGGCCGCATTTTTTCTGATGGATCTTTCTACCTGTTCTTTCATCAGCTTTTTCATTCTCTTATGACGTTTGATCCACCAGTTTTCTTCCTCGTCTTCATCATCATCGTCCGGTTTACGGCCTTCCAGGGCGGCTTTGCTGATACCCTGACCGTGGTGCTCTTCGATGGAGGCGCCGAAATGCTCGGTCACGACACAGCCGGCGTCATTCCCCCATGCAAAGAAAGGATTGTGCACGGCGCGGTCTTCCACAAAATAGCCGAGAATCCATGCCTCATAATCCGGATCTTTACGCATTTGTTCCCAGCCTTCTTCCGAGATGGAGATAATGTTGGTGTCATTCATATGTGTGGAATCATAGGGAATCGTATCGAGCAGGGCGTAAAAATATGCCTGATATTCTTCCATGGTCATCTTTTCGGTGGATATGCCGGCACCGTGCCTTTCCCGCACTGCTTTGCCTGCCCGTACCTGTTCATCCACATGTCTGGCGCTGTCGGGGTGTCTTCGCTTAAAGGTATCGACGACGCTCTCCTCTATGGAATCTTTAAAGGTTTTTTCAGGCTGCGTCTGCGTCTTTTTGGAGGAAGGGACGGGCGTGTCATAGATTGTTGTCGGGCGGTTGGTAAACATGATATCGGTTATATTCATAGGGCGTCTCCTTTTGCTGGATTTGTTTTTTGTACTGATTAGGGTGTCAAAAGGTGCTTACGAAAGGCTGAGAGGGCAGATTACACAAAATATTAAGAAAATCTCAATCTCCTGAGCAAGACAGCTTCACGAACATATTTGTGCAATCTGCCTATGCAAAGTTGACAGAGTACCTTTTGACACCCTAATCTTGTACTGTAATATTCTGAAACGGCCATATTTACTTTGGTTATTATTATATTCGTCATCAAGGGCAGAGTTTTGAAGAGGATCGTTATAAATGAGGGCTTCTGTGTTATGAATTGAAAGCGGCTTTCAAAAGCTATACACAGCTAGGTCGATTGCAAACCGAGGTTCCCGTTTTGTAAACGAGTTTCACCTTTTGCAA
>CALGVA010000057.1 GCA_937920345.1 uncultured Lachnospiraceae bacterium | reverse complement strand
ACACCTTGATTTTACTGGCTCCCTGCTGACTTGACACTATAATATCATAATCCCCCACCCGCGCATTCGGATATTCCGTCTCCCCCCGGATCGGCTTCGCCCCTCTTCTTAAGTACGCCTTCACCTTCTCCCCGTACAGATACGGATCATTCCCCTTAACAATTCCCCACTGCATGAGAAGCGCAGCCGCTCCCGTCACAAAGGGCGTGGCAAAGGACGTCCCCGTTACCGGACCGTACCCCCCGTCCCGGTTTGGTGCAATGACGCCCACCCCCGGCGCCACCAGATCCGGCTTTACAAAAGAATCCGACGTGCGGCTGTTGACCTGTTCCTGATATAAGTATCCTCTGCCGGAAAAGTCCGCATAGGACTCATAAACCGGATCATATGCCCCAACCGTAATCACTTTAGATGCCGTGGAGGGAATCGTCAGTGTCACATCCGGCGTCGGACGGACGAAGCGTGTCTGCGCGCTCCGTACTGTACCGGAAGGCAGATAGAAAGTATAGTTACCGGTAACCGTCTCGATCGGCTCCAGCAGGAAGGTCCACACACCGCTGTCCAGATATCTGCTGTCTCCGGCCGGCAACAGGTCAAAATACACCTCCTGACTGGTCAGGTACGGCGCCGGTTCTCCGTTATACAACAGAATCTCTGTCTGCTCGAGCCGGTAAGTCTGTTTACCGGGCCGGTCAGTATCCACGACCAGATATGCTCCTGCCGGAGAAACCAGGATGACCGCATACCGGTCTGTGTATTCCTTCCAAAGCTGTATATTCAGGCCTGTTTCATAGTTTCCCACCACCAGTTCCACACGTGTCATATTCTCAGTGACACTTTCGTCAATACTGGTGACTCTTCCAGTCAACCCATTTATAAACTGACTGACACGCATTCCCGCATTCCGCCCGCCCGCAGACTGCCCCGCAAAGCCGCCTGTACCGGCCGTTCTGCCGCTGCGTCCCGTCACCGCCGCACTGCCGCCCACGTGCCCGCCGGACGCGCCCTCGTTTCCGCTGCCCACACAGATCACACAACGGCCGATTTCAGACACGTTGTCGAGAAACCTTTCCAGCAAAGAGGTTCCGTTATGCGCTCCGTAGGTATTGCCAAAACTCAGATTGACCGCCACCGGCATCTGCAGCTCTATCGCCTTATTGACTGTATAAGTCAGAGCCCGCATCAGTTCCGTTGTTCTCGGAAAAGACTCCGCCCGCGGCGTCCCCAGCCGCACCACCAGCAGATCACTGTCTCTCGCCACGCCTGCATAGGCTGTACCGCCCGTGCCGCCACCACCTGCGGCGATTCCCGCCACTGCCGTTCCATGACCGGTCGTGTCCACACTGGGCACGATCTGTTGTGCCTGCGCCCGGCTGCCTGCAGCAAGCGCTTCATTAATCTGTTCCCGGTCAAACTCCCGGTTCAGTACCTGATCCCACAGATACCGTATTCTTGTAGTACCGTCTGCATTGCGAAAATCCTCATTCCAGTAGCTGATGCCGGAGTCAATGACCGCCACCAGGACGCCCGCACCGGTCAATTCCCCGAACAACCTGCTGTTCGGTATATAACAGGAGGCCGTATTTCCTGCCAGATCAGAGAAAAAGAGTCGTTTCGGCTTCTCCGCATACTCGATCTGCTCCGTCTCTGCCAATATATCCATCTCCGATTCCGGCACTGTCAGGATCGCGTATCCCGCAATCAGTTCCTCTACACCTATACCTCTTAATATCAGTTCCTGAAGCGATCCATGATACTTCACAATCACCTCCCATGACTTTAGCGCCGTGTCAAATCCTACGTTTAATTCCAGCGAACGTTCCCTCTCTGCTTCCGGTGTATCCAGTGCCAGATTCAACAGGTTTTCATTCTTCTGAGAGTCCATAACGCTCCTCCCGCATCTTTTATAATTACTACTGTTATTATATACACATTCTAATTGCTTTGACTCTCTTATCCGTTCATGCTATGATAGCTTATAAGCGGCATACCGGCTGGCTGTGAAATTACGTAGGAGAAGGAGGCACAATATGCAGACACCCGCGACACCTGACATCCATGTAGCGCATACTGTCAAACAGAAGACATTGGCTGACGGTGCAGCTTCCCCTGACAACACTGCCCGGTCACCCTACGCGGACGATCCGGTCAAGACCTATGACAATCTCTATGAAAAGAAAGATTTCGGGACCTTGGATTATCCTGTTGCTGTTCATTATCTGGACCTGAGTAAATCCTATATGAACAGAATCCGCTGGCACTGGCATGAGGAAATGGAGATTCTGATTATTAATAACGGTCTCGCCGAAGTGTCCACCGACGACGCCGTCTACACACTGAAACCGGGACAGGGCATCATCATCAATCAGAGCGTCCTGCATGCCATTCAGTCTATGGACCACAATAATTGTACTTTCTATTCAATCATATTCCACCCGGATTTCCTGTTCGGACACAAGAGCAGCTATCTGCATACACAGTTTCTGCTCCCGCTTCAGAATTTCCGGCTGTTTAAAATGTTTGTTCTGGATGAAAATAACGCATGGCATGAACGAATGTTAGATGCCGTCAATGACGCGATCGCTGTTAACATAGCAAAACCCTTTGGCTATGAGATTGCTGCCAAAGGGCATTTATGCCGTTTCTGGTCAGAGCTGATCGGACAGCTTCCGAATATGAAAACAGCGCCGCCTCCCCATGTCTCCTTAGACGAGCAGCGGGTCAAACAGGCGATGCTCTATATCAGGATGCACCACGCCGAACCGATCACTCTAAATGAGATCGCCGACAGCGTACATATCAGTAAGAGTGAGTGCTGCCGCTGTTTTGCACGCACATTACAGATGACGCCCTTTGAATACCTGATGAGATACCGTATTCTCGAGGCGACGAAAAAGATGGCAGAATATCCCGATGCGCCTATTTCAATGGCGGATCTGGCTCTGTCTGTCGGTTTTAATAACACAAGCTATTTTAATAAATTATTCAAAAAATTCTTAGGCTGTACGCCCACCTATTACCGGACACATAAGGTTTTGGCCGGCGAGGTCAAAAACACCGGTTCCTTCAACGTGCCGGACTTGTGATTCGTTTCTTGCAGATATCCTGCAGGCAGCATCGGTCACAGTAGGGTTTTGTTCTCGCAGTGCAGACTTCTCTGCCGTGCCAGACCAGCCTGTGGCAGAAATCGCTTCCCTCTTCCGGCGGAATGATCTTCCACAATGCCATCTCCACCTTCTTCGGTTCTTTAAGATTATCTACCAGCCCGATTCGGTTGCAGAGACGGATACAATGTGTGTCCGTCACGATAGCCGGCTTGCCGAATACGTCCCCCATGATGAGATTGGCGCTTTTCCGGCCCACCCCCGGCAGCCCAAGCAGGGCATCGAAGTCATCCGGCACCCGTCCGCCGTACTCCGTCTGCAGCATCTTCATGCAGGCACTGATATCCCGTGCCTTACTGTTACCCAGACCACACGGATGCACGATCTTCTCGATCTCCTCCACCGGAGCCGCCGCCAGCGCCGCCACATCCGGATACTTCTCATATAATTTCTCAACCACCACATTCACTCTCGCATCGGTACACTGCGCCGCCAGCCGCACACTGACAAGCAGCTTCCACGCCTGATCATACTCCAGCGAGCAACCCGCATCGGGATATTCCTTTTTCAGCCGTTCTACGACCTCCAGCGCCAACTCTTTTTTCCTCATAATCATCCGGCTCCTGTCTTATGTATTGTTATCTCTGTTTTCTTCCGCATCGCATTTTCCCATAAAGCACCCGTCCTCATGGGAATAAATTACCCCGACAGCCTGCAGATAGGCATATATGATCGTCGTTCCCACGAAAGTCATGCCCCGTTTCTTAAGATCTTTCGATATCCGATCGGACAGCGGCGAGCTTGCCTTATCATTCTCATATATGATCTGCCCGTCCGTGTACCCCCATAGATAATCGGAAAAACTGCCGTATTCTGTGGCAATCTCGCGAAATATCCGGGCATTCTTTACCGCCGCACTGATCTTAAGCCGGTTGCGTATGATGCCCTCGTCCTGTCTGAGCGCTTCCATCTTTTCCTCATCATAGCCACATACCGTATCAAGATCAAATCCGTCAAATGCCCGTCTGAAAGCCTCCCGCTTATTCAACACGCACTCCCACGACAGTCCCGCCTGAAAGGATTCCAGAATCAGCATCTCAAACAGCCGGTGATCATCATACACCGGCTGTCCCCACTCCTTATCATGATATTCTATATACAGCTTATTCTTCGGATTCGCCCACGCACATCTTTTCTTCATGTCAATCTCCATTAATCCCGCGCCAGTTCCTTAAACTTCGTGGCATACAGCATTCTTTTGTCCTCGTACATCTTATCATCCGCCTGCGTCAGCAGCTTATCGACCTGCTCTCTGTTATCGGCGCGCCACACCCAGCCAAGCGCCATGGGTGCTCTGTATTCCTCCATCTCCTGCCGTAACAGTCCGATCCTCTCCTGCAGTTCCTGTTCTTCTATCCCTTCACAGAGCGTCAGGAACTCATCCCCGCCCACGCGGAACAGTGCATACTCTTTAAACACTCTTTTCAGGCATTCACTCGCGCGGATCAGCAGCTCATCACCTGCCCGGTGCCCTTCGCTGTCGTTCATCTTTTTCAGTCCCATCACATCGCAGTATAAGACACCGATACTGTTCTCCGGTTTCATTGTCACACAGTAATCGTGCACCGCATGTCTGTTGCCAATACCGGTCAGCTGATCTTCAAAACAGAGTTCTTCCAGCCGGCGCACATGATTCCTCCTGTGGAGCAGCGCCACGAGGAAATGCCCGAGAATCTGTAAGAGTGTCGTGATATGCTCGAGGAATTTCTCCGGCGGATTATCCACCCCGTAGAAACCGACGATCCTGCCTTCATTCACTAACGGGCTCACCACCAGCGACCGGATATTCTGCGGTGTCAGGTACTCATAGACTGTCGGGTCCTTTTCTTTAACGTTCTCCACATTCTTGATGATAACGCTCTTGCCCTTTGCAAACCTCTGATACCACATGCCGACCACTTCAAACGGGACATCCTGCAGGTTCTCTTTCTGCGGAACCACATCGCTTGCACACCATTCATAGGTATTCTGCACACTCTTATGATCCGTCTCCTCAAATATATAAACCCTCTCGCTGTTTAAGGACTGTCCCAGATATTCCAGCAGGACAGCGATTGATTTCTCCGGTGTATGCGCCGCAAGCGAGAGTCTGAGTCCTTCATTGACCATCGCTTCATTCGCTTCATATCCTATATTCTGCTGCTCCCATGCACCCAGATCCACTGCCAGCTCAAACCGGTACTTCCTGCCGTCTTCCTCAATCAGCGTTTCTTTCACAGCCAGTTTCTTTTTAATAACCGGATTGTAACGCACTTCTTCTATAAAATAGCCGGGCTTCAGCTTTTCACAGTTGCAGATGGCGCACTGCGTCAGGCTCCCCGACAATACCTCGTGGCATTTCCTGCCCTTTATTTCGTCCACACTTCCTATGCCGTACAGTTCTCTGGCGCGTCTGTTCATGTAGACCATCTCATAATTATCCATATCCGCAACATATACGATCTCATTCAGTTCTTCATAAAATTCCCACAAATATGCCTTTGACTGACTTTCTGACACTCTTTTTTCCATGCTCTGTCTATTGTTCCTCTCTTCTTTCTGATATCTGCGCATAAATATAATTTATCATATCAGAAAAAGGAGGTAAATGCCAGTCAATCGGAATACATCGCACCTTTTGCGGTATCCATTGTTATCACTCGCACCCGGCGCTCACACACTGGTCGATTGCAAACCGAGGTTCCCGTTTTGTAATCGAGTTTCACATTTTGTAAGCGGCATTCAGGACACGTTCAGGCGGTTCATGCATTCGGACGCATACACTTCATTTCGGACATTTACGTGTACGGCACGTACATCACAAACTCCGTCCGACCGTCATGGGTCTTCCCCGCCGTGACATAACCCTTCTCGTCCTCCAGAATCTGCCGCACAATATACAGCCCCAGACCGGAGCCTTCCGTCATCCCGCTTCCTTTCCCCCTGTAAAAACGTTTAAAAATCCGGTGATATTCCGTCTTATCAACAGCAATCCCCCTGTTTCTCACGGCAACACCCACATAATTGGTCATCTTTACCACTTCAATCTCGATTTCACTGCCCTCATCCCCATACTTCACCGCATTGTCCAGCACATTGAAAACCGCCTCCGCCGTCCATTTACCGTCCGCGGTCACTTCCTCCTGCACGGCGCCTTTTAATACGACATCCATTCCTTTCTGTCGTGCCTTCTCCGCAATCTGTCCTACAGCGTGCAGAATAATCGGCTGTAACTCCTGCCGCTCCGGTTTCAGCTGTATGATTCCCATTTCCAGACGGGATATCTTAGAGAAACTCTCTCCCAGCCAGGCCAGCTTCTGTGCCTGTTCTTCCAGACACTTTGTAAAGCGTTTCCTCTCTGCCACAGTCAGATCGTCTCTTTCCAGAAATCCGGCATAAATCCTGATATTCGTGATCGGCGTGTTAAGCTGGTGCACAAGATCTCCGATATTTTCGTCAAGCTGCGTGCGCATCTTCTTCTCCCGCTCCTCATAGAAATGCAGAATATCATAAAACCGCAGAAGCTGTCCCTGCAGCCGCGACAGAATCGTGTCCTCCGCCACCGGAAATACCATCTCCGGCTGCCCGTCCGTCAGATGCTCCAGACAATCTGCCAGCCGGTAAAGCGTACTGCTCACGTTCCGCACAACCGCAAAATAGACACCCGTCCAAACCACCACCGCCGCTATGCCGTACACTGCCATGAGCCTGATACACAGATTCGCCCTGTCAGGAAAACTGACATCCTCCCCTGAAACCCCCAGAACCCCCAGGCATAGTAAAAGCAGTATGAGCATTATGCCCATACCGCCTTTCCACATCATATCCGAATCTTTGCGCAACTGATATAGAAATCCCCGCTCCATACTAATCCTCCATGATTCACGCTATTCCCATTTGTATCCCATACCGAACACGGTCCTGATATGCTCCGGCTGCTCCGGGTTCTCCTCCACCTTCATGCGCAGCCTTCGGATCGTGACATTGAGCGTCTTATCTTCCACAAAGCGTTCGTCCGCGTCCCAGATCCGCTCAAGCAGTCTCTCTCTAGTCAGCACGATGCCTCTGTTATGCAGGAAAAATTCAAGCAGTCTGCACTCCAGCGCAGTCAGTTCCACCGCCGCCCCATGTCTTGTCAGACTCTTCTTCTCAAAATCATACACAAGGTCCCCGTTTACATAAAGTTGCCCTGACGTTCCCTCGCTGCGCTTTAACACCGCCGCAATCTTCATAAGCAGCACCGGCATGGAAAAAGGTTTTGTAATATAATCGTCACAGCCCGCCTGAAAGCCCTTCAGCATATCCGCCTCCGAATCCCTTGCCGTAAGCAGAAGCACCGGCACCGGCTGCTCTGACAGGGCATTCCTCATGAAGTCTCTGCCGTCCCCGTCTGGGAGATTGATATCCAGCAGAATCAGATTCATCTTCTGCCGCAGACGTTTTTCCGCCTCCGCAAGCGTATATGCACTGTGAATCGTATACCCCTCCCGCTCCAGCGCGAAGACGATCCCGTCGTTTAACGCCCTGTCATCCTCTATTACCATAATATGTTTATCCGTCATGGTTCCGCCTTTCCACACTAATCTTCATGATTCCGCTCTGCCCAATCTCACACCACTTCCCGCAGCCGCTCCACGATCGACCTCCGGTTCATCACCTTCGTCAGCACCCTTGCCATCACCACGCACAGAGTCACCGAGAATAGCAGGAAAATCAAGATCGCCGTCAAAAGCGCCATCAGGGAAAAGTTAAACATCACGCCCGATCCGACTATATAGGCGATTCCCGCGCCGATCACAACCGCCAGCAGAAGCGCTGTGAAGATATAACCCGCATATTTACGGAAAATATCCTGCTCCATCTGCCGACCCGTCATGCCGATGGACTGCATGGCGGCATACTCCACCTTTCTCGCCATTACATCCGTAGTCACCGTATTGATGATGTTGGCGATTCCTATAAGGCCGACGATCCCGATCAGAAATGCCCCGAACACCGTAATCGTCCTTTTCATCTCTAAGAAGTATACACTTTCCTGATAGACAGAATCAAGCTTAAGCTGTAAATTGCCGTCTTCTTCCATCACCTGCTCTACCATCTCCTGCTTTTCCCGCTCGGAAAGTATCCTGCCGTCTTTCATGGTATCTGCCCCGTTGAAGGTAACTGCACCCACAAGGTTCTCATAATCGGAATAAATGCTCCGGAAGGTATCCTGTGACACCCAGATATTGGAATGGTTCGCATTACCGCCGCCGTACGGGTCCACATTCATAACCACCGCCATAACCGTAAGTTTCTGATCCACATAACGGTCCGCCACATCGTCATAGAACGTCACGTTTACCTCGTCACCGGCATGAACCGCATACTCCATATGCGCACTCTGGTCACTGTTCCTGTCAAAGGCTTCCCGAAGATAGACCATCGCACTGCCCTGTGCAAATTTATCCGGGTCGATACTGCCCTCCAGAACAGTATACCTGCTCATTTCATTCTGCAGCCCATGCGCGTCCATACCGCACACATTGATGATCAGATTTCCTCTGTCATTCAGCTTATATGACCATTCCTCAGCCGCCGTCTCAGGAAAGATACTCTTGACATAAGCATTCTGGTCTTTTGCAATCTCCCCTTCCGGGGCAATCTCCGCCGCTGTATGATACCAGTAATTTCCATCCACTACATAAAAGTCCGGTTTCGTCCTTGCAATGTAATAAAGCCGCAGATCCTCCGCAAACTCCAAATCACTCAGCCGCTCCACCAGTTCTTTGCTGATCGGTTCAAAAGGCTCGTTCTGCTCCCACATAATTCCTTTATGTCTGACCTGAAAATCCGTATTGTTGCGCCTGTCAACCTGCGTTTCCACCGAATACCCGATCGCCAGAGTATAGACCACCAGAAACAAAACGCCGCTCAGGGCAAAAGATACGACGGAGAACACACCCTTTTTCCTTCTGGCACGGTATCTTGCAGCCTCCACCGGTGAGATCGTACAGGCGATCCGGAAAGGCTTTAATGTACTGACAAGCAGCGTTATCCATGCAAAGACAGCGCCGAGCAGAAAGGTCGGCACAACCCCCGCCGGCTCATAATACATGGCTATGTTCTCCGCAAATGCCCCGACGATCTTACCGGCAGCCGTCTGACCGATGATACAGCCTGCCAGTCCGCCTATGGCAATTCCATAACACGCGATTTTATTCATCTGCCATGACAGCATACGGCGAAGCTGCTTGGAAGACATGCCGATGGTCTTTAACTCCCCGTAAAACCGGATATCGTTTACGACAGAGATATCAAAAATATTATAGATAAAGAAATATCCGCAGAACATAATGCACACCACAATCAGAAGCATCGGGATAATCGTCATGATCGTCGTGTCGCTGGCCTTGAAGGACCGCCCGTTTCCTTCCACGATCATATTCAGTTCGCTGAGCTTTTCATCTTTATCATGTCCGAACTTCAAAGGATTCAGATTGTTTAGCTTCACATAAATCGTGTCATACCCTGGCTGCAGTTCCTTGTTGTAAGCATTGATGAACGCTTCGTCTGTGTAGATTTCTTCATACATATCCGCACAGTTTCGTATCGGATTCCGGTAATAACCGCACACCGTCATGGGAATCTCCGCTTCCACCTGCTCCGCATCCCTCTGTACAATCACTTTCAGTGTATAAGGCGCTCCCACCTGCTGATCCAGACCGAGACGCTCGGACATTGTATCCGACAGAAGAATTTCATTCGCTGTCCCGGGATATTCTCCCGCAAGCAGTTCTACCATATTCTTATCATAATGTACCTCGTCAGCCGCCAGCAGATATACATCCAGCGGGCGAAACTCCCGGTTATGAAGCCTTGTGCTGCTGCACCTTCTCACATACGCCGCCCAATCCACCTGCGGCTGCTTTCTTACCTTCTCTAAAATTTCCTCGTCTCCCATGATGGCAGCGCTGTCACAGCCCGGTCCCGGTGAAGCCCCTATTGCGCGGGTGGACGTCTGCACAAAACCGATTCCCACCGAAAAAGTGACGCTTAAAAGAATTGCGGATAACGCCACGGCAAGCGCCGCCAGCCTGTTCCTGACAGGGTGTGCCTTATAATCCTGTGCCGCCAGTTCTTTTTCCAGAGCCGCATTGGAATTTCTGAACATGATACTCATAAGGATGCCTCCTTTCCGAAGGCATTCTGTCCGGCGTACATTCCCTTATCGTCACCCACGACTCTGCCGTCCTCCAGATGAATGACTCTGTCCGCAAGCTGCGCAATTGCCTCATTATGCGTAATCATTATAATCGTCTGATGAAATTCCCTCGATGTCATCTTGAGAAGCCCCATCACCTCCGCACTCGTCCTGGAATCCAGATTACCGGTCGGTTCATCCGCCAGCAGCACCGCCGGTTTAGCCGCGATCGCCCGCGCGATGGACACCCTCTGCTGCTGCCCGCCGGAAAGCTGATTGGGATACCGGTCCATCTTGTCCTCAATGCCCAATTCCTTACATATATGCTCAATGTACTTCGAGTCCGGTTTCCTGCCGTCCAGCCTGATGGGCAGCACAATATTCTTGTAAACGTTCTGGATCGAGATCAGATTATAGTTCTGAAAAACAAATCCGATATTTCTGCGGCGGAACACCGTCAACTCCTCTTCCGACATCTTCATGATCGAGTGCCCGTCTATGATGACCTCTCCGCCGTCCGCGTAATCCAGCCCGCCCATCAGATTAAGAAGCGTGGTCTTACCGCTGCCGGATGTGCCCACGATCGCCGTAAAGCTTCCCTTTTCTATGGAAAAGCTGATATCGTCCACCGCCTTGACCGCGCTGTCTCCGCTTTGATAGTATTTCTTCAAATTTACTGCCTGTAAAATTTCCATAATGATAATCACTCCCTGCTTTTATGATGATTTGCAGCAGTTTAGCCTTATGCTGTTCCATATGGCTGTAAAGCAGAAGGCTGGACTGCTGCGATAATATTGCGGCGGTGCGCTGTATCCTGATTGTAACCATTCGTACCAGCCGATATCTGTATCATAAAGAAAGGATATTACAATCTTGTTACAAATCATTTTTATTTTATAAAAAGAATCGGATTCCTAAAATACGATCTCCTTCCCGTACAGCGCGCGCTCCTCCAGAATCTGTTTGAAATCACTGTCACTCCGGTGTCCCTTGATGTCATCCATATATTCCGCATAGTCACAGACATACACGTACACTTTCGAGACATCTCTGCCGTTAATCGCATAAGTGTCTGCAAAGGAACTGCTGCCGTTTGGAAGAATCTGCCCGTCCGCGTCAAGCACCACCAGAAATACCCCTTTTCCGGTACGTTCCTCGCTGCACTTCTCCTCTACCGTGATCTCGAATTTCGTCTTCACGACCTGATAGAGACCGGCGCCGGTGTCGTTGATTTCATCCACTGTAACCACCTGTGTGCTCTCGTTGTCCATCTCTATATGCAGATTGAATGTGAACGGCCCGTCAAACCACCAGTTCTCATATTTATTAGGAAATTGATTCCGGTCCGGCGGGGTAATCTCCTCCATGAACGCTCTCCACTCCTCATCCGACATCGCCTCCAGATCCGCCTGCGTCCTGCCCTTATAATCAAGCGGTTCCGGTTCCGCCCGGTCGCCGATGATCTGCTCGATCGTATAGTCCATGTCAAAAGCATTCAAAGCCCGATAGTTTTCTCTCAGTCCGACGTCATTTCCAAAAATGTCCAGCGCATCAATCCGGTAAATTCCTGCATAAGTATGTTCATCTATAAATTTTCCTTCAATAGAGCCGGTTCCGCCATTCGCATACCCGTGCGCCGCATCCCTTCCAGAAGGCATGAATGAGTAATCTGCCTTACCCTTCAGATAAATAATCGGCTGCTCCACCATGTTCGTCATCGTTGCCGGAAAAGCCTCCTCGCTCGTGATCATAAGCGACAGATAGATCGCCTCCACAGAACAGTACGCCTCCGAAACCGTTACCGTGACGCCGTTTACGGTCCTGGTGTAAACGGCATCGGCTGTATCAGTTCTGCCGGTGCCGTCTCCCGCGCTGCCGCTTCCTGAAGCACTGCCCGGCTGTGCGTTACCGTCTGGTGCCGCGCCTTCTCCGTTATCTTGGCTCTGACCGGCTGCCACATTATTTTCCCCGCCTGTGTTCCCCGGCTCCTCGAATTTCTGCGCGACCGCATCCAGGTCACCCTGATAAGAATAATCCTTCTGCAGGAATTTGAAAATATTCCTGATCACCGGAATCTTCGACGCCAGCGCGGGCTGTGACGCAAAGATGCCCATGCAGACAAACAATGCCGCAGCAGCCGCGGCGAACCGTATCATAATCCTCCTGCGCCTGTTGCGCATATATATTTTTTCCCCCTGCCTGATCCCCTTGCGCACGCGCTGGGACAGACTGTCGGGTATGGCGATTGTATCAAATCTTTCACTTTTCATTCTATCTACCGTTTTCCTTTCCTTATGCAACCTTATGCCACATCAAACCTCTGCTCGTTTTGCAGCTTCACGCTATTTATGCTTTTGTTCCGTATTGCACCTTTGTTCCAAACAGAGTCATACAATTCAATAACACTTGTTCTAAATTACATTTTGCGTATGACTTGCCGCCTCTGTTACTCTATTCTCTACTTAGCTTTTTCGGCCGCTCTGTCCTCATCTTCAAGCTGCCGCTTCAGCGCTTCCCTGGCACGGTACAGATATGCCTTCACACTGCCAGCCGGAATGCCCATGACCTCCGCGATACTCTTGATCTTCATCCCCTGAAAATACTGTAATATAACAACTGTTTTGTATGTTGGGGGAAGCAGGTCGATCGCGTCATAGAGATCGGTCTTTTCCTCTATGGAGAGCGGCTGTTCCGGCGCTGCCTCATTGTAATCCTCAAACGGACTGTTGTTCCTGTACTTCTTCTGTGCCTTATAAATGCTGTTGATCAGTATGCGCGTGATCCATGTCTTAAAATACTGCGGCTCCCGAAGCTTATCCATGGAGATCATTGCGCGCATGGCGCACTCCTGCACTGCATCCAAGGCGTCCTGTTCATTCTTGGTGTACATATATGCCAGTTTATACAGGTATTCCTGATGCATGATGATCAGTTCCCCAAAAGCCTCTCTGTTTCCTTTCGCTGCCTTTTCGACCAGTTTCAGGCTTACTGTATTCTTCATTCCTGCTTTCCTTTCGAAGCGTTCTACGCTTACGAGCCTGCTCGCTATTCACACGTGTTATACTGATTAGACGTAAGCGCTGAATAATAGGGTGGATTTTATCCGTCCGCAGAAACTTATATAAT
>CALGVA010000056.1 GCA_937920345.1 uncultured Lachnospiraceae bacterium | reverse complement strand
AGGTCTAAGGGTTTATAGGTATCCCTTGAACAACCTAAATACATTATACAAGGAGACAAAATGAATAGGATATATGTGAATATAGAATTGTGCAAAATGGATGGGGAATCCATAGAAGATCAGAAAGCGATTGCAGGAGGATGGAAAGATGGCAAAACAGAAGAAAAAAGTCGCTTATAAAATTACTGCGGCGATTATGGCAGTACAGACTATTGTTCTCGCTGTCTTATGCATATTCGTGAGTAATACCATCACGGGAAACATTCGTGAGAATACAATTAACAGTATGAAAACGATTGTGGACGATCGTTCGCAGATCATCGAAAATTACGTGCGTGAGACGGAAAGCTGTCTTACGGCTTATAGCAGGGCAGGTGAAATAGAGCAGCTTCTCAGGCAGCCGACAGATGCGAATGCTGTTGCCGCAGCGCAGAAATATACGGAAAAGTACAGTGGTGATATTGAAGATCTGGAAGGGATATATGTCAGCGAATGGAACACACATGTACTTGCCCATACGAACGCGGCAGTGGTCGGTATTACGACAAGAGAAGGTGATTCGCTTAAAGTGCTGCAGGATTCTATGCTGGCGGCGGAAGGCGTATACAATGCAGGCTTTATTTTTTCACCGGCGAGCGGACAGCAGATTATCTCCATGTATCGGGCCTGCATGAATGACAATGGAGAACCGATCGGCTTAGTGGGGGCGGGAATATATCTTACGGGCTTAAAGGGAGAACTGAATCATCTGCCGACAGCCGGACTGAGCAATGCAAAATACTATCTGGTCAATACAGAGTCGGGAGAGTATATTTTCCATGACAACGAAGAAATGTGCGGAAAAACCGTAGAGGAAGCTTATATTGTAGACCTCCTTGCCGCATTGAAGCAAGAAGGCGGGGCAGAGATTACGGACTATCTGGAATACGATGATGACGGTGTAAAAAGTATTGCGGCTTATCATTATATTCCGGACAGAAACTGGATATTTTTGCTTTCTGATACGACAGACGAAATCTTCGCAACGGTAAATGTGACCAGAATCCAGATGATATTATTCTCCGCGATAGCGCTGGCTCTGCTGATGGGAATATCTTATATGATCATTTCAAGAACCATGAGCCCGCTGTCACATATTATCAAAGTATTGCTTCGCATTGCGGACTGTAATATTGCCGATAACGGCGAGGTGAGCAAATATACCAGCAGGGATGATGATCTTGGTGAGATTGCAGAGGCTTCTCAAAGAGTGATCGTATCGCTCCACAATATTTTAGGCACGTTGAAAGAGTGCAGCATAAAGTTGAACCATAAGGCGGAGGCGCTTAACGGAACTTCAACAAATCTGGTGGACTGCGTCAATGATAATATTTCTACGACACAGCAGCTTTCTGCGAGTCTGGAGGATGCAGACCATGCAATTGAAAGAATTAATGATGAAATCAGCAGTATGCACAATCTGATTGACAGTGTGGTGGAGACTTTAAGGTGCGGCTCCGAATCAGGCGATTCTATGCTGGCAGGTGCAACGCGGATGCAGAAGAGTGCTAATACTTCACTTCAGGATACACGGGATCAGCTTCAAAAAACAAAGGTTTCCGTGCACAGTGCATTGGACAGTCTGAACAGCCTGTCTCAGATTAACGGTATGGCGGAGGAGATTTTAGAGATTGCCAATCAGACCAATCTGTTATCCATCAATGCGTCTATAGAAGCGGCAAGGTCCGGGGAACTGGGAAGAGGGTTTGCAGTTGTCGCGGAAGAGATCGGGAAACTTGCCGAGACATCTAAAATGACTGCGGCCAGGATCAGGGAATTATGTGAATCTTCTAACGGGAGTATCGAAGAAGTGAATGGATGCGTGGCGGCAATCATGCAATATATGGAGGGAGAAGTCTTAGGCAGCTTTAGCGATTTCGCGGGAAAATCTAACGATTGCAGTGCTTCCGCAGAAGCGATTAAACAGGATATAGAGAAATTAAACAGTCTGGTCAGAGAGCTTAAGGAGTCCATTGAAGAGATATTTGAAAATGCAATGAATGTGAAAAATATATCCGCGCAGAACAGCTGTGCAATCAACGAGATTGTGCAAAAGAACGAAAGCACAGCAGATATCGCAGGTGAAATCAGATGCCATTCCGATGAAAATATACAGATGGCAGATAGTCTGGGAAATATAGTCAGTGAATTTACATTGGATTAGTGGGCAGAGGCAGCGCCGTAATATTAAAAATGTGAGTTGAATGCTGCGAATGAAAACAGTATAATAAGTCTATCGCAGGAACTGCTGACAGATCAGAAGCGGAAGATGATATATCAAGTCGGTGTATGGTGTGCATAAGAGAAAATTATTAAAAGAGCCAAAGACAAAAAAATTCATATGGTCTTGCGGGATACTCTGCATGTCTGCGCTGCTTACATATCGTTTTCCGGCGGCAGCGTTTGCAAAGGAAGCGGCGCCGGTTACCAATGTTGAGGACGACAAACAGGGAGATGCCGGGTCTGACCGGCAGCTTCGGGTCGAATATGAGGATTATCAGGAGAGGCTTGGTGCAATCGAGAAACAGTGGGAGATTGACGATTACGGGTTTCGGGTTATCGAGAACCAGATCTTCCCGATCGAGACACAGTGCTTCGGCAATGTCTATCTGGTGCCGGCCATGGAGAAGGACTATCACCGGCTCGCTCTTTTCCTGACGAAAGAAGACGGAACCGTTGTGTACAGAACGGACCAGCTTGCCGCCAACAGTTGGAACCTCGGCAGTCTGGAGCAGCCGATTCGGGCTATTTCAGCGGTTTCTTTTCAGGATCTGAACCGGGACGGCAGAATGGATATTATATTGATCGTGGAATGCAGAAACAGGACAGGCACTTACGCGGTCAAGGATTACAAGGTAGGAGACGTGTTATTCCAGAGCAATGAGGGATTCTACTGCGATTACCGTATTTCGGATAAGATCAACAGATATGGCATGAACAAAAGCGCGGAGAGCATTATCGCATATGTCAGAGACGGCTACTCAACAGAGTTTCTCTATACCGCTTCGACCAAGGCGGAACTTCTTAAAAACGGTTTCGTGATTACTGCAGAGCAGGATTATTCCAGACAGTTTGAAAAGCTGGGTTATCTGGAGGTTATGCCGGGAAGCTACACGATGGCGGAGTTTGCTACTTTTATGATCTATCTGGTGAACGAGCAGGGAGAGATCGTGTGGAGCTTTCAGCCGATGGGGGATTTTGACAATCTGTATGCACTTAAGGGAATCACCTGCAGAGATATCGACGGGGACGGCATGAAAGATATTCTGGTGCTGGCGCGTTACAGCTATGCGGGCGATCAGAATGAAGTGCTTACCCGGCCTGATTATGCGATCTACTACCAGCGTACCGGCGGGTTTGAGACAGATACGGAAGTGAAGAAGAAGGTATACTGCAGCGATGAAGATACGGTGGCGGAACTTGTGGATAAGGCGAGAGCCTATTGGGGGTGGAGTCCGGAAACATGATTAAAATACTGATAGTGGATGATGAAAAACCGATTCGGGACCTGATCGACATGAATCTGTCGGCTGCCGGATATTATTGTGTTGCCGTGGAGGACGGGCTTGCGGCCATCGATGCGGTTGAGAAAGATACGTTTGACCTGGTGCTTTTAGATATTATGCTGCCCGGCGCAGACGGCTATGATGTTATGGAGTATATCAGGCCGTTTAAGGTGCCGGTTATTTTTATTTCAGCGAAACATGAAGTGAGAGACCGGGTGAAGGGACTGAAACTGGGAGCGGATGATTATCTGATTAAGCCGTTTGATGTGACGGAACTTCTGGCACGGGTGGAGGCGGTACTGCGCAGATATAACAAGTCGGATAAGAAATTGACGATAGGCGGGGTCGAGATTGACATAGAGGCCAGGCGGGTGACACGGGACGGCAGTCCGGTGCCGCTTACCAGCAAAGAATTTGATCTGCTTATGCTGTTTGCGGAGAACAGGAATGTGGCGTTGTTCCGGGAGAATCTTTACGAGAGGGTCTGGCATGACGAGTACTATGCCAACAGCAGGACGCTTGACATTCATGTGCAGCGGCTGAGGAGAAAGCTGGGATGGGAGAAAAATCTTGTGGCGGTCTATAAGATAGGGTACCGCCTTGAGGTGCAGTAAATTCCTTCGGAATTTACTGCGCGAGTTTGCTATGCAAACTCGAAGAAGCGTAGAAAAAAATTCGGAATTTACTGCGCGAGTTTACTGCGCAAACTCGAAGAAGCGTAGGAAAAAGGACTAGGAATTAACTGCGCGAGTTTACTGCGCAAACTCGAAGAAGCGGAAGGAAGAGATCCGGAAACTAACAACAGTAATGGAGATTACCATGAAGTTTTCACAGAAACTTTTGTTGTGGACTACGATTATCATAGCGATTACGCTTGGCTTCAGCGGATATTATTTTGTCAATTTTGTGTTTGAGACTTCTCTGGAGCGGGAGGTCGGGCAGGCGCTTGATGAAAACAGTATATTGCGGTTTGCGTTTGAGACGGCGGCGCTGAACGTTCCCGTCAAGTATGACGTGCTGCAGGACAGTTCGGTGGAGCAGATCGCCTCTAATCTGGAGACAAGCGGGCAGGGGACAGGCCGGCTTCTGCGGATCTGCGATGAGGAGAAGAATGTGCTTTATGCCGGCGACGGATTTGAGGCGGATGACGAACTCATCAATGCGGCTTTGGAGAATTACTATTCCTATCGCGTGGTTTTGCTGGGGGACCGTTACTATATTCAGACACAGAGCCGCGTACATTCGCTTGGCAGAGAGTTGTATCTGGAGACGATGCGGGATGTGACGCAGGTGTTTGCAGAACGGGAGATGGGATTCACGGTCTATCGAAGGCTGATGATTCTTATGCTGCTGTTTGGCATCGTGATTATGTATTTTATAGCTTCCCGTCTGACTAAACCGATCAGGCTTCTGGTGCGGGCGACCAAGGAGATGGCAGCAGGAGATTACGGCTATCGTGCCAGACAGGTCAGCAATGACGAACTCGGTAAACTGACGCAGGATTTCAATTATATGTCGGAGGTTCTGGAGGAAACGATCGGACAGCTGGAAGATGAAGTGCAGGCCAGAGAGGATTTTGTGGGTGCCTTTGCGCACGAGCTTAAGACGCCGCTTACCTCCATCATCGGTTACGCGGATATGTTAAGGTCCAGAAAGCTGGACGAAGAGAAGAGCATCCTGTCGGCGAACTATATTTATACGGAAGGTAAAAGACTGGAGACGATGTCGCTTCGTCTGCTGGATATCATTGTGACGAAGAAAGAAGGCGCTAGGATCAGGGGAACATCTGCGGAGACGCTGTTCGAGTATCTGCGCAGTATGTTCCTGCCGAATGAGAGCATGGCGTTTGTATTTACTTATGAGCCGGCAGTGGTGATGGCGGATGCCAGTCTGATTCAGACCGTGCTGGTGAACCTGTTGGATAATGCCTGCAAGGCGTCGGAGGAAGGCAGCAGGATAGAGATCAGCGGCAGCAGGGAGCAGGAAAAATACCGTTTTACGGTCAGGGATTATGGAATAGGCATTCCGGAGGAAGAGGTGTCTAAGATCACGCAGGCGTTCTATATGGTGGATAAATCCAGATCGCGAAGCAGGAATGGCGCCGGACTTGGACTGGCGCTTAGTACGGAGATACTGGCGCTGCATGACAGCAGGCTCGAGATTGACAGCATAGTCGGAGAGGGAACCGCGATCAGTTTCCTTTTGCAGGCGGGAGAAGAGGAGGCACAGTATGAAGAAGCACATTCTTAATCTGGCGCTCCTTGCGCTGACTGGCGTGGCAGTCGTGCTGTCCATATGGGGACCGGAAGCCATCGCCAGATATAAAGACCGGGGAGTCTTAAACCAGATCATGATGAGGGAAGAAGAGACCGGAGGAGAGGGTTACCGCTATCAGCTGAGCAGTAATGAGAAGCTTTATATCCTGTCACAATGTCTCAATTCCCAGAGTGCGGCCGGGACGGAGCAGAATATGCTCACGAAGGAGCCGGACAGCGCTTATCAGGAACTGACCGGCACTTACGCTTTTGTAGTCAACCATAACGGACCGTCCGGACAGGAGATTACGGATGAGCAGATCTATCAGACGGCCAATGAAGGAATCACGATGCTGAAAGAACTGGGTATTCTGCCGGAGGGCATCAAAGAAGTACAACCGGGTTCTTATCAGGCGACGCTGTATTCCGCCATTGATGTGCCGGAGCCGAGAAACAATGTGGCGGTCTGGAAGCTGAACCTTCTGGGCAGCCTGCAGAATGCGAACAAGGAAAACAGGCTGATTGACGCCTATATCGATGCGGATGACGGCAAAATCTATGAGTTTTATGTGCGCGCGCAGGTCGCGTGGGAGCAGATTGATCCGGACGCACTGGTTGAGGCGTGGGCCGCTTATATGGGGCTGCCGGTACCGGAAGCATATGAGAGTGAGAATCTGCTGTTAGAGACGACACCATATTATAAGAAATATGTTTTCTCGGGAGCGGGGAACGACAGGACGGTGGTCACGGTCGGATTCTATGACGGTATCAACGAACTGTTCCTGAAAATATCCAAATAATGTAATAGCCGCAAAAGAAAAACAAGCGACGCGAAGCGGCATTTGTTTTTCTTGCGGCATTAATGAGCAAACGTCCGATGAAATCGGATAAAGAGCGCGAAAGCGCGTGTTTGCGAGTATAACACAGTGCAAAAGAAAAACAAGCGACGCGAAGCGGCATTTGTTTTTCAGGGAAGCCGAAGGCTGAACTGTTGCAACTATGTTACAAAAATGATGTAACTATGTTGCAAATATGATGAAAATTTGATGCACCCTTCCTGTAGGCTGTATGTATAGCGTTACGGTAACAGCATGGACGGGGGATAAGACAGACGATTCCGGATCAGCAGGATGAAATGTCTGCTCCGCCGCATATACACAGGAGAGGAGCATCATTTTTATGTACGCAGGAACAAGACGGTATAACAGGAGACGAAGGAAAAGAGCGGAAATCAGAGGGTATCTGCGGACGCTTGTGTGGGTGCTGACAGTGATCTGTATCCTGGTGGTTGCGGCAGCCATGGCGGTGCAGACAAATGCATCAAAAGTGGTGGCGGCGGAGGCAGAAGCAGAGGCACCGGTTTTGATTGATGAAACGAAGATGATTGATGTTGCACAGGCGGTGACTTCGGACTCGAGACGTGCGGCCGCAGTGGCTGCGAAGCACGCGCAGGCGGAGGCCGACAGGGCAATCGTGATAGACCCCGGACACGGCGGTATGGATGGCGGCTGCGTGTTTGAGGGGGTTGTGGAGAAGGATATTAATCGTAAGATCGCGCTTCTGGTAAAAGGTAAACTGCAGAAGAAAGGATACCGGGTGGTGCTGGCCAGAGAAGGAGATGAACTGGTGGATAAAGCTGACAGGGTTGAAGCAGCGAACCGGCAGAATGCGAGGCTGTATGTCAGCATACATCAGAATTCCTGCGAAGATGACAGCGTCTCAGGGATAGAGACATGGTATGATGACAATGACGCAACGGGAGAGGGCAGACGGCTGGCACGGCTGATACAGCAAGAGACCGTCAAGGCAACCGGTGCGTCGGACAGAGAACTGGTGTCAGATCCGGAAATGTGCGTGACGAGTAAAAGCAGGATGCCGGCATGTCTGATTGAGACGGGATTTCTCTCTAACCGTGCGGAACGTAAGAATCTGGATTCGACAGCATATCAGGAAAAGATTGCGGAGGGGATTGCGAACGGAATCGATTTGTATCTGAACCCCAAGATTATGTATCTGACATTTGATGACGGTCCTTCGGAAGCGTATACGGACCAGGTGCTGGATGTGCTGGAGCAGAAGAATATCAAGGCGACTTTTTTTCTGATCGGAGAATATGTACGGAAATATCCGGAGACGGCGAAGCGGATCGCGGACGAAGGGCACACCATAGGAATACATTGTGACGTACATGACTATCATGCAATATATGCGGATGTGTCCAGTTATGTGGAAGATTTCGAGAAGGCTTATGACACGGTATATGAGGTGACCGGGGTAGAGGCGCAGCTGTTCCGTTTTCCCGGCGGGAGTATCAATGCGTATAACAGAAAAGTATATAAGGATATTATAGAAGAAATGGAGGCGCGCGGGTTTATTTATTATGACTGGAATGCAAGCCTGGAGGATGCAGCCACGGCGAATGCAACTTCACAGCAGCTGATCCGGACGGCAGTGGATACGACTCTGGGCAGACGTCAGGTCGTTATGCTGGCGCACGACAGGATAGAAGGTACGGCCAACGCGCTGGGAGACTTGATCGACTCGTTTCCGGAGTACCGGATGGAAGCGCTGACAGCGGAGGCCAGACCGGTGCATTTCTGAGATAGGCACTTGCAAATCCGGGCTGCGTATGATACATTAGGTACAATATACTTTGCACTGCAAACTTTGAGAGAACAGACTCTCAGGATGATACAGTACAAACTGAGCAGGCCGGGGCGCAAGCCCGGGAGCCGGGTCGCGCCGGGCGACAGCGGGTTATGACATCTGCGGGACAGTAGTTACGATTACTGCGCACGCAGGTGTTTTTTATTTCACAGGAAAGAACACCCTGTGGAATAAAATCCCTTCGGGTGAAGCGGCGTTTTGTTCTATTATAGAACAATATATCCGGTAACGTTTAATGGAGGATAGATATGACGAAAAGAACAGAAACTGCACCAAAGATGAGGGAGCGTCATGAAGCGGCTGACGGGGAAAGCAGACACCACGAAGGACAGGATTATGAGAAAATAGCGATGAAGGTGTCAAGGATCAGTATCATAGCAAACTTTGTACTCACCCTGATCAAGCTGTTTACAGGCGTGATTGCGCATTCGGGGGCGATGATTTCGGATGCAATCCACTCGGCATCGGATGTGTTTAGTACGGTGATTGTTATTATCGGCATCAAGATTTCGGGTAAGGAATCAGATAGAGACCATCCCTACGGACATGAGCGGATGGAGTGTGTGGCGGCTATCGTTCTGGCAACGATTCTTGCAGCTACCGGTCTCGGAATCGGGTACTCTGCGGCGGGCAAGATCGTGAAAGGGGAGTATGCGAACCTTGCCGTGCCGGGCGTTCTGGCTCTGGCGGCGGCGATTCTATCCATCGTCGTGAAGGAAGGAATGTATCAATATACAAAGGTCTATGCGAAACGGATCGATTCCGGCGCACTTATGGCGGATGCATGGCATCACCGTTCCGACGCACTGTCCTCTGTCGGTGCACTGGCCGGTATCGCCGGTGCCAGAATGGGATTTCCTATTTTGGAGCCCGCAGCCAGCGTGGTGATCTGTCTTTTTATCGAGAAGGCGGCGTATGAGATCTTCATGGATGCGGTCAATAAGATGGTGGATAAGGCCTGTGATGACGAGGTGGAGAAGGCGCTTAAAGCGTGCGCGCTTGCACAGCAGGGCGTGCTGGGGGTAGATCTGCTGCATACGCGTGTCTTCGGCAATAAGATTTATGTTGATATTGAGATCAGCGTCAACGGGGAAATGCGTCTCAGGGATGCGCACAGCATCGCTGAACATGTGCACAATGCCATAGAACAGGATTTTTGCAAAGTTAAACACATCATGGTACATGTAAATCCGGTGTAACGGTGAGTGGCTTGAGCTGAATTAAAAAGTGCTGTATTTTCTGATGGCAAAAGAGAAGGAAGAACCGGGACAGAATTTGGTGACAAGGTTCGAAATCTTATGAGTGGTTTTATCTTCAGGCTGGTGATAATATAGAGACAAAAAAGGAGAACCGCTGCCGGCGACAGAATGGCAGGTTGATTTGCGGGCGTTAGGCTGCCTGAGAAGCTATTCTGGCAGACAACAGTATTCCGGCAGCCCGACAAAAGATGAAGAGGATAATCACAGAAGAGACTCTGAATGCGTTCCGGGAGCACTTAATAGAAGAAGAACGCAGTGAAAACACGATTCGCAAGTATGTAAGAGATATCCGTAAGCTGATGGATTATGCACAGGGTGTGGAAGTGACTAAGAGACTTGTGATCGAATTTAAGGAGCAGCTGCTGCGGCAGGATCAATACCGGATCAGCAGTATTAATTCCTTTATTATAGCTGTCAACCGTTATATGCAATTCATGGGTTGGCAGGACATCAAAGTGAAGACCTGCCAGGTGCAAAAACCATCCTTTATTCCGGAAGAAAGATATCTGACAAGACAGGAATACAGACGTCTTGTCACGGCGGCCCGGAGGATGGGCAATGCAAGACTGGCGATGATCCTGAATACGATCTGCGCGACTGGCATTCGCATTAGCGAATTGCAGTTTTTTACGGCAGAAAGTGTAAAGAAAGGAAAAGTAGTGATCTGTAATAAGGGAAAGGTCAGGAATATCCTGATTTCTGCGGAACTACAGAAAGAATTAAAAAAGTACATGATATGCAGACACATTACAAAAGGCGTTATATTTCGGACCAGCGGTGGAAATCCGGTGGAACGGAGCAATATCTGGAAAGAAATGAAAGCATTGTGCAAACATGCCGGCGTGTGTGAGGAAAAAGTATTCCCGCACAATTTAAGGCACCTGTTTGCACAATGTTTTTATGCGTTAAAAAAAGATCTGGCAAAACTGGCTGACGTGTTGGGGCACAGCTGCATAGAGACTACAAGGATCTATGTGCGGACCACATGCGAAGAACACAGGAGAGAACTGGAACTGATGAAGCTGATTTGCTAGTATAACGAATCATTAATTTCTGATACATTGGCGCAGAATGATTATTTCATATGCATGTTCAGCGCGGACCGAAATGGAGTGTAGACTTTTGTGCATTAGCGGTTGACTGTATACACTCATATTTGGGATATCTGTCTTTGGGATATAACTAAGAACAGACTGTACCACATAATGCAAATTATGTGGTACAGTCTGTGTCATGTTTATCTCAGAAATAAACTTTATCACAACCGACATTTAATTTCAAGCCTATTTTATGAATTATCAATTTCCAAATTTAAGCATGCGAAAGGCATAAAACGGCAGAATTGGTTATTTTTAAAATATAAGGCGCTATTTCAAACATTCTTATGCCATTCTTAAAATCTTTATCCATAAAGGCAACAGATCAAAAACGTCTATTTCTCCCATAATTCGGCTTTCCTGTCCTGTCATACCACATAATTTGCATTATGTGGTAGTGCCATAAGGCAAGGACAGGGTGGTGGAAGGCGTGGATACCAGAGTAAAAACTCTGAATCTATTTGAACATAACAACAGGGCTTATGAGAAGGCCATGCGTCTTATGGAAAGGATGGGGAAAGCGGCCATTATACATCCTACGGGTACCGGCAAATCGTTCATTGCATTTAAGCTTGCGCTGGATCATCCGGACAGCAGGATTCTGTGGCTTGCGCCCGGAGAATATATTTTCCGCACCCAGGTAGAAAATCTGAAAAAAGTTATGGAACTGTCAGCCGGGTCGGAAAAGCTTGTAGACAACATAGAATCTTTTACACAGACGGCTCTGGGCAATGTGACTTTTATGACTTATGCAAAACTTATGATGAATGAGGATGCAGTTGGAAGTCTCATGCCGGATTACATAGTGCTCGATGAATTCCATCGCTGCGGGGCACCACAGTGGGGCGGCAGCGTGAGGAAACTGATCAGTGCATATCCGGAGGCAAAACTGCTGGGATTATCCGCAACAAATATCCGTTACCTTGATGACAGACGGGACATGGCGGAAGAATTGTTTGACGGCTGCATCGCATCCGAGATGACACTGGGAGAGGCGGTAGCCAGAAAGATCCTTCCATCGCCGGACTATGTTATCTCCATGTATTCCTATAAGGAAGAAATACATCGTCTGACCGAGAGGGTGAAGAGTGAATGCAGACGGGAAGTGGACAGACAGAATGAGAAACTGCTGGAGAAACTGAGAAGAAGTCTGGAGAATGCGCTGGGGCTGCCACAGGTGTTTGCAAAACATATGAAAACGGGGAATGGGAAATATTTAGTATTCTGTGCGGACAAGGAGCACATGGAGGAAATGATGTCCCATGTGCCGGAATGGTTCGGGTCGTTGGATTCGGATCCCCATGTATATGCCGCCTACTATGATAATCCGGAAACAAGCAAGGAATTTGCTGCTTTTAAGGTAGATAGCAGCAACCACTTGAAACTCCTGTTCTGTATCGACATGCTCAATGAAGGTGTGCATGTGGAGGATATCGACGGCGTGATCCTGCTGCGTCCCACGGTGTCCCCGATCCTTTATCTGCAACAGATCGGGCGGGCGCTCAGCGCAGAAAACGGGAAAGAACGCCGGCCGGTGATTTTTGATGTGGTTAATAACTTTGACAGCCTTTATTCCATCGACGCGATCCAACAGGAAGTGGAACAGGCACTTGTGGATATGGGATGCACGGGACAGGACAGGAGCAGATACGGTGGAAGCTTTCGAATTTTTGATGAACTGAGAGACTGCAGGCGGCTTTTTAAGGAACTGAGCCGCAGCCTGTCCGCCACATGGGATATTTATTATGAAGAATGCAGGAAATATTCTGAGCAGTATGGGAATCTAAAGGTTCCAGGCAGTTATGTGACACAAGACGGCCTGAAACTGGGTGTGTGGATACAGACACAGCGGCGTGTGCATGCGGGAAAAGCAGCCGGCCGGCTGAGTGAAGAGCAGGCGGTACGGTTGGAACAGATCGGTATGGTGTGGGAGGATGCCCAGATTCAGAGTTTTGTAAAAGGATGTGAGGAACTGGAGCGGTATCTGCAGGAAAAAGGCGATGCAGATGTGCCGGCCAGATATGTATCGGCGGAAGGTTTTGCACTGGGGCAATGGGTTCGGAATATGCGGACAGCCTATAAAAATAACAGATTATGCCACGAAAGAACATGCTGTCTGGAAAGCCTCGGCATGATATGGGATGTCCGTGAATACCGCTGGAATCTCAATTATGACGCGGCGGTGAAGTATTATGAAAGACATGGAAATCTACAGGTTCCATCCGATTATGTGACGGAAAATGACGTCTGTCTGGGCAGATGGGTAGCAAATCAGATTAGGATATACAATAACGCGAAACCAGGGAGCACACCGTTGACAGAGGAGCAGGCAGTTAAGCTGGAGGCGCTTGGTATCGTCTGGAAAAACAGATATGAAGACGGATGGGATAGAAAATATAAGATAGCAAAAGAGTACTTTGAACAGCATGGGAATCTGGATATCTCATCTTCTTTCACGATAGATGGGATTAACCTTGGCAGGTGGGTCAGTACGATCCGGCTTAAAATGAAGAACCCGCAGTCCTCCAATCTGGTTCTGGATCAGGAACGCATCAGACAGATGGGTGAGATTGGGATTGGGTGGCACTAAATAGGGAAGGGGGTATGTGCGATTATGAATGTTTTATACGCGAGTGATAATAATTATTCAGAGATTATGGGAATTTCTATTTTGTCATTACTTGAAAACAATCAAGATATGGATGAAATACGTATCTATATAGTTAATGATAATATTTCAGTAGAGAATTACCGGAAAATAGAAAGCATTTTCACAAAGTACAACCGCCCGTTGCCGATTTGGAAAGAGATCAAGGGAATTAATGAAATATTGCAGGTAGAAGTGTATGAAGACAGGTTTTCGCAGACACAGTTCGCGAGGTTGTTCTTAGAAACAATTATTGATGAAAAAGATGAGAGGATATTGTATTTAGACTGTGACACGATCATACAAGGTTCCTTACGGGAATTATGGGAGATGCCTTTAAATGGGAAAATGGGGGCGGTTCTTGCAGATGCATTCAGCCCGCTGTACAGAGGCAATATCGGGCTTGACAAGAATGATTTGATGTTTAATTCCGGCGTCATGCTGATTGATCTGGTAAGGTGGCGCGAAGAGCACGTGGGGCATCAATTGCGTGCTTTTATACGAGCGCATAAGGGTATGGTTCAGCAGGGTGATCAGGGTGTATTGAATGCAGTCCTAAGCAAAAAGGTATGCATATTTTCGCCAAGGTATAATTTTGTGACAAATTATTCTGCATTTTCTTATGAAGATATGATGTTGTATAGAAAGCCGGTCAATATTTATTCCAAGGAGGAGATTGAAGCGGCAAAGGATGCACCATGCATAATTCATTATACGAGCAGTTTTATGGTTGCAAGACCATGGGAAGACGGAACAGAACATCCGTATAAGAAAGTATGGGATGACTATAAGAATATTTCACCGTGGAAAGAAGATATATATAAGGAAAAGCGAATGAAAAAGTGGAAATTAGTTTATGTAAAGATATCGGAGCGTGTTCCGTACAGGATTGCGTTAGTTTGTTCAGGAGTGCTGCAGGCATATGTAAGACCGATGTATGGAAGATGGAAGTATCGGGAAGCGAAGGATGTGTTATGAGATCGGTGGCAAGAGTGCTGCATATTGAAATAAGCGAGGGAATCGGAGGAATAGAAACATTTCTGCTTAATATATATAGGAATATTGACAGATCAAAAGTGCAGTTTGATTTTGTATCTAGTAAAGACAAAACAGCAATTGAGGAAGAAATTACTGAACTGGGCGGCCGAATTTATAAAATTAAATACGGTAATGTTTGGGGTTATTATTATCAACTATTGCACCTTATTTCAACTAACAAGTATACAGTTGTTCATATACACAAAAATTCAGCAGCAAATATTATTCCTTTTTTGGCTTGTAAAAGAGCAGGCGTAAAAATAATTATTGCACATGCACATAATACCAGACCATCCAGAGGCAAAGTAACCGGAATATTGCATTACATTAATAGACCAATATTAAATGTTGTATGTAATGAAAAAATGGCATGTTCTAATTTGGCAGCATTATGGATGTTTGGAAAGCGGGTTGTCGGTAAAAAGAAAGTAAAATATATAAAGAATGGGATTGAAATTGAACGTTTTGCGTATCATGCAGAAACCAGAATGATGATCAGAGAAAAACTGGGGTTACTGGAAGATACTTTTGTAATTGGGAATGTCGGGAGAATGACAAGACAAAAAAATCAGTCTTTTCTGGTGGATATACTCTCTGAGGTTAAGAAGGAATATAAAAATACCAAGTTGCTGATCTGTGGCGAGGGGGATCTGGAAAACGAAATCTTACATAGGGCAGAAGAATTACATGTGGAAGACAGCCTTATTATGCCCGGACGATGTAATAATATAAATGAAATGTTACAGGCAATGGACGTGTATGTAATGCCGAGCCTTTATGAAGGGCTGACTGTTGCGGCAGTAGAGGCGCAGTGTGCCGGACTGCCTACGCTAATATCAGATATGATGTCTGAGGAAACGGTGCTTCTTAAAACATGCAAGATTCTGTCTCTTAAGGCATCGGCCAGAGAGTGGGCAGAACATGTTTTAGAATACAAGGATGTAAAGCGGGAATATACGGGAAATGAAATTAAGAGAGCCGGATATGATGTAAAAAAAACGGCAGATTATATGCAGAAATTTTACGTAAGTAAAATGTAATTATAAATAATTGGCAAGACGTTTTAAGTTTTGTTAAAGAAAGTTGGAATTATGCATTTATTTTCAATAATTGTTCCTGTTTACAATGTTGAAATTTATTTAGATGAATGTGTTCAGAGTCTCGTAAATCAAACATATAGCAATATTGAAATCATATTAGTCGATGATGGATCTACGGATTCTTCAGGAATTATGTGTGACAGATATGCAAAAGAAGATGCCCGGATATGTGTTGTGCATAAATGCAATGGCGGCTTATCGTCTGCAAGAAATGCCGGGTTGAAACATGTAAATGGGGATTATATTTTATATGTTGATTCGGATGATTATATTTCGCTGGACTTTATGGAACTCATGGAGCAGCAGTTACATATGAAATCGATTGACATGTTAGTAGCAGACACTGTGGAGTTTATTGATGGTAGAGAACCGAAGATAAAGAAGAAGGCGAAAAACAATGTACTTCTGACTCCTCAGGAGGCGCTTGAATCTGTCTACTATCAGGAACTATTTGATACAAACAGCTGTGCGAAAGTAATGAAAGCAGAAATTGTAAAGATGAATCCTTTTGTAGAAGGGATTCTTTATGAAGATTTTAAAAATATATATAAATTTATTTCAGAATGTGATTCCGTGATATACCTGCCGCAGCCTAAATATTTTTATAGACAACGAAGCAACAGTATTATGAACAGCTCATTTGACGATCGGAAACTGGTTTTGATTGATATTGCAAAAGAGAATTTGATTTTTGTGAAGGAAAGATATCCGCATATTACAGATGCTGTAATTAGACGTTATGTGTATTCCAACTTTCACATTCTGGGACGAACAATTTTAATTGACGAAATGCTTTCTAAATCAGAGGAGATCAGAAATAATATTTTGATGTATAAAAGCGATATCCTGATGAATAGAAAGGTCAGTTTAAAAGAAAAAATCAGCGTATGTATTTTGGGTTGGGGATTAAAGCCCTATGAAATATTCTGGAATTTATATTGTAGGGTGAAAGGTAAAGTTGTATGAGGGAACAGGATGGAGATAGAAGATGCTTATATATTTGATTACGTTTTTCCTGTCCTATGTATTATTACGTATAGGTCAAAATAAGAAAAATAAATTACAGAGAAACGTTTGTATTATAATGGCAATTCTCTTACCAAGTATTCTGGCGGGGTGTAGAGATTTTACAATAGGTACTGATGTATTGATATATGGAAACAGGTGGTTCAGGTATGCTGTGAACAGCCAGCAAAACTTTGCAGGATATGTCAGATGGGCAGTGGCAGCGAGTATTGGAGCTGTCTATGCCAGTATTAATTATTTTGTGGCAATGTTTACTGAAAATACTCATTGGTTTTATTTTTTTCTAAGTGCCATTACCAATTCTTTGGTGTATAAAGCGGTAAAGGATAATGACGATTTGATAGATGTTCCCTTTGCGATGCTGACATATTATTTGCTTTTTTATAATCAATCATTAAATTTATTGCGGCAGAGTCTGGCAGTAGCATTTGGTGCATGTGCATTCATATATATCCGTAAGCAGAAAAAGATATCGTTTATCATATGTGCCATGCTTGCAATGTTTACACATTCATCAGCTATAGTAATCATGGCTATTTATATAATCTACATTACTATTAATGGAAAATTTGGCACTATTGCGAAAATTGGTATGTTAATAGGAACAGTCGTTTCTGTAGTAGGATTTGCGTCTATAACACATTTTTTAATACAAATAGGTATTTTGTCTAATCGGTATGAGCACTATATATATGATATGCAGCGGGGCGGAGGATATGTGCGTTTATTTCTATTATGTATACCATATTTAATTTTAATAATGTTTTGCACAAAAAAAACAGAATTTGAAAAAGAAAAAAATGTTTTGGTTATCTTTTTAATAATGGCATCAATGCTTTCATTATTGGCATTTAGGCTTTCACATATTACGCGAATCGCAAATTACTTTGATATATATTTAATTTTTTCTATACCGTACATTGCACAAAACTGTAGATATGAAATCAAGGGGTGGGAGAAGAATCTAAATCAATTATTTTTAGTTTGCTTAATGTTGCTATATTGGATTTTAGTCTATGTTATCCGGCAGGGCGGTGAAACGGTTCCGTATCTATTTATGACATAGTAAAGATAAGCAGAAAGTAGGATAATAATGAATCATTGTACAATTGCAATTGTAGTTACATATAATCGTAAGGAATATCTAAAGGAATGCATTGCGGCGCTTAAACGATCAGAAACGCCTGTTGATGTATTAATCGTGGATAATGCAAGCAGCGATGGGACAAGAGCATCGATTCAGCAATTAATTGATAATGAGACGGTATTTTATTTGAATACCGGAAAGAATATAGGAGGTGCAGGAGGATATAACCTTGGTATCAAAAAGGCATATGCATTAGGTTATGAATATTTTTGGCTGATGGATGATGATACTTTTGTTCATCCGGATTCATTAACAGAATTGTTTCTGGCGAGGAAAGAGTTAAATGATCATTTTGGCTTTTTATCCAGCTTAGCATTATGGGTGGATGGAAGTGGCTGTAAAATGAACTCTCCTACGTTGGCGCTGGATTGGATTACGGATACGATCCGATTAGGGAATGGCATTATAAAGCTAAGTAATGCTTCTTTTGTATCATTTTTCATAAAAAGAGAGACAGTGGAGAAAGTTGGGCTTCCGATTAAAGAATATTTTATTTGGGGAGATGATTCGGAATATTCCGGTCGTATTTCCAGAGCTTTTCCATGTTATTTCGTTACCAGAAGTCAGGTGACCCATAAGATGAAAAGTAATGATGAGCCATTAGGCATAGATAAAATGACGGATGTAGAGCGGATTAAACGAATGGCTTATAGTATTAGAAATCATACTTGTACATACAAGAGGATGGGGTATGAGAAATTTTTAAAATGGACGGGCAAGGTAGCTAATGTGTTTATTAAAGTTATATTTACTAAAAGTCCGTATAAATTAATGAAATTACATATTATTATAAAAAGTTATTTTAATGGATTATTATTTTTTAATCCGTCAATTGAGTTTGTCACTCCGAAGTAAATGATGAGTTGATTATGTAAATGTATTGCAATATTGCGGGCAGGTGAGATGCCGGTTTTTAGAAAAGGGAATATATATGGACTTGCCGAGTATTAAAAAAAATTATATTTATAGGCTTTCATACGAATTGCTTGTATTGATAATTCCATTTATAACGACTCCCTACATATCCCGCGTTTTAGGTGCTGATGGTATTGGAATCTATAGTTATACGACATCGGTTATGACATACTTTACGTTATTTGCAGCATTAGGAACCGGTTCTTATGGAGCAAGAGAAATAGCACAGCATCGGAATAATGCGCAGCAAGCCAGCAAGCTGTTTTGGGAAATTGAGTTTATGACAGTTGTAACCTCAGGCGTCTGTTTGCTGGCATGGATTGTTCTGATCATATTCAGTAAAGAGTATCGTTATTATTATCTGTCACTGATCCCATTATTGCTTGCTTCTATGGCGGACATTTCATGGTTTTTTACCGGGCATGAGCAGGTTAAATATATTGTTATCCGTAACACGATGTGTAAGCTCCTTGGAGTAATTCTCTTATTTATTTTTGTGAGGCATAAAAGTGATCTTATAATATATGTCCTGATCAATTCCGTTGTTCAACTGATGGGAAATCTGTCAATGTGGACATATGTTCCCGGATTGCTGGTAAAAGTAGACTTTAAAACGTTGACTTTAAAAAAACACTTTCATGAGACAATGGTCTATTTTGTTCCAACGATAGCGACATCAATATATACGGTTTTAGACAAAACATTGATAGGTATTATAACCGGAAATGCTTATCAGAACGGTTATTATGAGCAGGCGGCAAAGGTAATTAATATTATAAAGACACTCGTATTTACTTCAGTTAATTCTGTTATGACGGCAAGGATTTCCTATTTGTTTGCAATGGAAAAATATGATGAAGTTCATAGCCGGATTGAGAAATCAATGAACTTTATATTTTTGGCAGGCTGTGGTTGTGTTTTTGGTCTTATAGGAATTGCCAATCGGTTTGTCCCGTTATTTTTTGGAGATGGATATGGAGCCGTTGTGAAGTTACTTTATCTTATGGCACCACTGGTTCTGATTATTGGAGTAAGTAATTGCTTGGGAAGTCATTATTATACGCCGAGCGGAAGGAGAAAAGAAAGCGCAAAGTATATTATTATAGGTTCATTTGCTAATTTGAGCTTGAATTTATTACTTATCCCATTGTTTGGGGCAAATGGTGCGACAGTGGCCTCAGTTGCTGCTGAATTAATGATTACAGTTTTATATGTTCGCTCATCTAACGGATATATGACCTTGAAGTTTATGTGGAAAGCTGCATGGAAAAAGGGTGTGGCGGGAATTGTTATGTTTGTTGCGGTTGGAGTAGTGGGACATGTGTTGAATATTAGTTCTATAGCTGTCCTGGCAGTGCAAATTGGTGTAGGGATGTGTGTTTATAGCATAATTCTGTTGATTTTGCACGATAGTATGTTTTTAGAGATAATTAAAATGGGGAGAAATATAGTGAGAAGAGCAGTTAGAGGAAGGGAAAATGGTTGAATTAAAAATTAAGCTGCCAGAAAATTTTTTGGATGAAGAAAATCGTTGCGGTTATACAGTTAGCGGCGAAATGAAAAAAGTATGGGCGGTGGAATTAGATCTTTTAGCGGCACTTGATGCAGTTTGTAAAAGTAATAATTTGAAGTATTGCATTGCAGCAGGAACATTATTAGGGGCTGTGCGGCATAAGGGCTTTATTCCGTGGGATGATGATATTGATATTTATATGTTACGGGAAGATTACGATAAATTAATTCAATTGGATAAAGAGTTTAAGTTTCCGTACTTTTTACAAACCACATATTCTGAAAAAAAACTTTTTCGAACTCATGCACAATTAAGAAACAGTGATACAACCGGATGTATTGAAACTGACTGCTATCAGGATATTAATAGAGGAATTTTTATTGATATTTTTCCGTTGGATGGAATTAATCCGAATATAAAGAAAAATAAAGTGCAAAAAAAAGTAAATGACATATATGTCATGCTGTTAAGCACATATAATGCGGCAGTTTCTGAAAAATTAACGATAAAAAAGAGAATTAAGGGCTTAATAGGGCGTGGTATATTTGCATTGGTACATAAAGAAGTGTTATTCCAGAGATATGAAGATAATTTAAAAAGATATTCTGACAAATCTTTTTTGATGTGGGGAAACCGTACGCTGGTGTTTGAATGTCCTAAATCAAGACGACCTGTTTCTGATTGGCTTAATTTGACAACAATGCCTTTTGAATTTATAAATGTGCCCGTTCCATGTAATTATGATGAGATTCTGCGCCAGCAATATGGGGATTATATGAAGATTCCCAAGGATAAGGGTGGTTCGATGCACGGTGGATTAACGATTTCTATTGAGCAGTCGTATAAAGAATATTTTTCACAGGAGAATTAAGACATGGTATACGGAGCGATTTTAGCAGGTGGTATTGGAAAAAGAGTTGAACGGCATTCAATACCTAAACAATTCATTACAATTGGCGGTGTACCGATTATTGTAATGACGATACGTCAATTTTTAGATAACAATAGAATTCAAATTATATATGTGGCAGTGCATCAAGAATGGTTTGATTATGCAAACGGTATTTTTAGAAATAATTTTTCTGATGATGAATTATTGAGAATCCGTGTTGTTTTTGGCGGTAGAGAAAGATTGGATTCATTTATAAATATTATGGATGATGTTATCAGGAGAACGGGTTTGAACAGCGAGGATATACTAATTTGTCATGACGCGGTGCGCCCATTTGTACGTCAGCAGATGATAGATGATTGTATTGATGCGACATATGAGCATAAGGTGGCTCTGACGGTGGTTCCGGTGTCAGATACAATTCATACTGCCCAGGAAGTGGATTATATAACCGGAACATTAGACCGAAGTAATCTGTATAATGGTCAGACACCATCAGGTTTTAATCTGGAATTGCTGCATCAGGTTTGCAGACAGTCCAGCGAGGAAGATAAGCATAAGATTACGGGAACAACGCAATTGATGTTAAGGTCAGGATATAGTATTAAAATTGTAAATGGGCATACCAGTAATTTTAAGATTACAACAGATAATGATCTCGATATAGCGGATCGTATGATGCGCGCGCGGCAAAAAAGCAGAAAAATTTCTTTGCTTGACTGTACACTTCGCGATGGTGGTATTGCTATTAACTTTGACTTTGGAAGTGATAGAATCCAAAGAATTAAGAAATGTCTTGAAGACGCAGGGGTTGAGTATATTGAATGTGGATATATTAATTCGTCAAAGGGATCTGCGAGTGGGCGGACATGCTTTGGTAATGAATTGAATGTAAAAACAGAATTCTTGCAATCAGGGAAAAAGGACGGTGCCACATATGTTGCGATGATAGATTACGGAACCTTTGATGTTAAAAAGTTACAACCAGCAGACGGCGGTGGGATTGACGGAATACGTCTGGCTTTTCATAAGGAGAATTGGAAGGACGCAATTGAGTGTGGAAAGATTATTATTGAAAAAGGATATGGGCTTTATATTCAGCCTATGGTGTCCGTGCGATATACAGATGAAGAATTTCGGAAATTAATTACCTGTTGTAATGATGAACTTTCTGAAGCAAAGGCATTTTATATTGTAGACAGTTTTGGGCAGATGGATAATATGATGCTTTTACATAGATTAGAAATTGCGGATCAGTATGTCTCAAAGAATATGAAAATTGGTTTTCATGCGCATAATAACCGTCAGATGGCATTTTCCAATGCCTGTGCGTTTGTACAGTTTCCGGCAGAACATGAATTGATGGTTGATTCCAGTATTATGGGAATGGGTAAGGGGGCAGGTAATCTATGCACAGAATTGATTATGCCAATTTTGACCGCAGAGGGAAATCATTATGATATTGTCGGTATTTATGATGAGATGGCAGAGTACTTTTCAAATGTGATTAAAGAAAACCCATGGGGATATTGCTTGGATTATTATTTATCTTCTCTTTTTGAATGTACACCAAGTTATATTAAATCTTTTACCAGAGATAGACGGGTTACAACAGATATGCTCATTGAATTGCTTAAAAATCTTCCGCATGACAAGAAGGCAGCATATGACGGGGGATTTGCAGAAGATTATTTGAAATCTTTTTTAGAAAAATGGTATTCATCCATGTAGGAGAACAATATGAAAGCATATATAGTTTTTGATGATTTTTTGCCCGATAGTGTAAGAGAACTGGAGAATGCCGGGATATCCGTCACGGTTCATAAAAAAGGTCAGGCACGTCCGAACAGATGTGAAATGAAGCGTATATTGGAGCAATTTGATATTGCGATCATAGGTACCGGACAAAAAATTGATGAGGAAATGTGGGAAAATATTACGACTTGTCGTATTATAGGCAGCGCATCAGTCGGGATAGATCATATTAAGGTGCCTGATAATAAAAAACACTTGCTTACCGTGGTAAATACACCAACTGCGAATGCCCGGTCGGTGGCGGAATATGTTCTGGGAGTTATGCTGATGTTCCGAAAGCGGCTTTTAGAAGGAAATGACTTATACTATGTGGGGGCAGATAACAAGAAACTAATAAGAAAACCGGAAGACTTGTATGGAACAACGGTTGGCCTTATAGGAGCTGGACATATTTCAATAATGGTCATGGATATGCTTAAGCCTTTCGGGACAAAGATTCTCTGTCATACGAAACATCCGTCACGGCACATGGATCTGATGGAAAGATTTAATGTTGAGTTTGTCGCGTTGCCTGAATTGATTAAGATGTCAGATATTATTTCAGTAAATGTAGCATTTGACAGTTCTACGACAAACTTGATTAGTGATAAATTAGTAGCGGTTATGAAAGAAAATTGTATTTTTATTTCTATTTCAAGACCGCAGGTGGTTGATATTGAAGCATTATTGAGAAAAGGGGAGTTGAATCCTAACTTTTATATTTGTCTTGATATAGATGTTATTCCAAAATATGCGGGAAAAAATAATAATCGTAATATTATTTTTACGCCGCATATTGCCGGTGGAACCATAGAAACCAGAAAGCGAATGTTCATGGAAGTGACGAAAGGCATATTAAAGACATGTTGTATGATGTAAATAAAAGATCTGACTATATAGATATTATGAAAGCATTAGCTATTTTTTGCGTAGTTGTTGGGCATTGCGGATTGACGTGTACATTTTTGAGACAACTGATATATTCATTTCATATGCCGGTTTTTTTTATTGCTTACGGATTATCTTATGATTATGAAGCGCACTTGGAAAATAATTTTTTAACAAAGAAATTTGTAAGTAAGAAGATTTTGCGATTGATAGTTCCGTGCTTTTTTTGGGGGATTATTTATGCGCAGTTAAATATAAAAAATGTTGTATATATTTTATATGGAAGTCAGAAGTGCTTTTATAATGCGGGCAGTCTTTCTTCGTTATGGTTTCTTCCATGTATGTTTTGTGCTGTAATTATATTTGAAGGGATAATAAAAGTAGTAAATAAAGGAAAGGAAAAAGAAAAGTCAATTAAGAAATTGTTGCCAGACGTTAGTATGGTTGTAATAGCGGCAGGAGCGGCATGTGTGTCTGCTTTCATGCCGAAATTGGGAAGAGGTTATCCATTTAGTTTTGACGTTTCTCTTATGGCATTTTCATTTATTGTTTTCGGACATATCCTAAAAAAGATTATTAAGACAAGTGCTGTTTTAAATGAAGGAAAAAGTGCATTTTATGCTATTTTACTATTGTTAAGTACAGTGGCTGTCTTAATTACGTTCAAATATAATCTGGCAGGAATTACCACCAGCAATATTGATATGGCAAGCAGTAATTATGGTAATTTAATATTGTTTTTTATAGATGCTGTAAGTGGAACCATAGTTCTTATATGTATTGCTGTTTTTGCCCTGAAAATTCCTGTTAAAATGATAAAAGATTTATTGCTTTGGATTGGGCAAAATACTTTTCTTATTTTTGTTATACATAAGCCTATTGTTAATGGGCTAACGAATTTAGTACGTAAACTTGGATATTCCAACTCGTTGTTTGCATTTCCGGTTTGTATAGGTACTATGGCAATTTGTATTGTTACATCTATATTGATAAAAAAATATATACCTATATTAAATGGAGCTTGAAATTTAAAAATGTTACATTGACTCAAGAGGCAGACTTGCATTTGGAAAAAAGAATGTAAATAAAAAGGTACACTGCAAGGGAAATAAATGATTGAAAAAGGATAAATGATGACATTGAGAAAAACGAAAAGTATAGATTCGCTTCAGGCATTGCGTGCATGGGCATTTATGGGTGTCTTTTTAACACATACAGATATTATGTTTCTTAAGCTGGGGGCATGGGGTGTCTCTGTTTTCTTTATTTTATCAGGGTTTTTGATGACATATAATTATTATGGTAAGAAGCGGATTGAGTCAGTCTCATTTACAAAAAATATCTCCTTTGCGTGGAATAAAATGAAGCATTTATATCCTCTGCATATTGTAACAATGCTCGCTATGAGTATTTTTATGTTTATAGGTGAGGGTACTATACCAATCTCACAGGTAAGTGTCAGGATATTCCTAAACCTGTTACTGCTGCAAAGCTGGACTCCAATACAATGTGATATTAATGGGGTTTCATGGTATTTATGTGTAACGATGTTTCTATATTTTCTGTTCCCATACATATTAAGAGGTATGGAAAGAAAGTATAGCGTTAAAAAGCGAAACGGATGCTGCTGTTTCTTTTTCTAATTCAAATTGCAGCCGGGGGTATAGGTTCACATATACAGATATTTAGCCATATGGAATCTACCTGGATACGACAAGATCTTACGAGCTGGTTTGTGTACTATTTTCCGCCGGTGCGGGCAATTGATTTTGCTATAGGCTGTAATTTGGGATATTGTTTTGCGGTTAATGGATCCAGAAAGCTTACAAAAAAGGAGACCACCCTTT
This sequence comes from uncultured Lachnospiraceae bacterium, assembly GCA_937920345.1. Taxonomy (GTDB): domain Bacteria; phylum Bacillota; class Clostridia; order Lachnospirales; family Lachnospiraceae; genus UBA3282. The sequence goes on along the minus strand of CALGVA010000056.1, from coordinate 41,349 downwards.
TGGAGCTGCTTGCGATTTTATTAATAATCGTTGCTAATATATGCTCTATTAATGCAAGATTTAGAACAGAATATGGTGTCAAACCGCCTGTAAATGCATATTCGGAATTGTGGTGGGCATATACAATTGTATTTACCATTAGTTCCTGCATGATCGTTTGGTTATTTGCAAAAACTGAAAGAGGGTACATATCAGAGTATTTAGTAAACCGGATGACAGTATATATTGGCAATATATCATCAGTTACTTTTTTAATTCATAGTGTTGTGTTTCGCTATATAGAGGTGGCATGTAACTTGTTGTTTGGTTTAGATTTCCTTTTTGAGTATGGTAAATGGATTAAACTTTCACTGGGATTTGTATTGACAATTATTGCAGCACAAGTGTGGATGGCAATGACCCGTAAAAAAGTAAAGTTATGAAAATGGACACGATTCTTTTATTACATATGAAGGTTCTCAGCATGTTCTTTTTAGACACCATACATGAGTGAGTTGTGCCGTATATATTTATGATAATTATACTTGGAGTCTGTATGAATTGTATTTGGAATTTACATCGTAAAAGATGAGTCGGAAGATTGTTACCAAAAAGGAGACCGGTCATGTACCACAAAAAATCAAGGCTGCAAAGTCTGGCGATCCTGATTCTGGATTGTGTCTGTATTACAGTCAGCCTAATGCTTGCGAACTATATAAGAAACGGAAGATTGTTTGAGAGTGATAACATGAGAATGGATTTTGGCATGCTTCTTGGAAGTTGTCTGACAGTATTCCTTGCTATGAATCTGTTTAGAAACACGAACCGCAATATTTTCCTGAGGGGACCGCTGCATGAATTGATACATATTATTAAGAATAATATCATTATGTTTGCAGGTATGGCGGTAATACTGTATTTCTTTAATCTGTTGGATGCGTACTCCCGCTTAATGTTTTTTTTCTTTATTATACTTGATTGTTTCTTTATGCTTGTGCTGCATCAGTTTTGGAAGAAAACGCTGCCCTTTCTTTATCAACATTTCGGGGAGACCAGAAAGCTGCTGGTGGTAGCGGATGAAGCTAATATAAGAACTTTGATTCAGGATTTGAAGGCAATGAAGGATTTCAGTTATGAGTTTACGGGAGCGGTAGTCATTGACGGCATGGACATTCCGGAAGAAGTGGAAGGAATACGGGTCGTGTCGGATAGAGATAATCTGATAAATTATTGCAAGGGCGCGTCTCTGGATGAAGTCATCATAGCCGTTTCGGCGCAACTGCAGCATAAGACCACTGCACAGATGGAAATACTTGCGGAGATGGGAATAACCGTTCACTTTCATATTGCTGTGCCGGAACTTCTGAGCGCTGGGAATAAGGAACTTCAAAAATTTGGCCGGTTTTATACAGTGACATATGCTAATAAGGTAGCTCCGACAGGTCAGCTTATGTTAAAAAGACTGCTGGATTTATTAGGGGCAGCAGTTGGTTGTATTGCTCTTTTATTGCTCACGATCATCATGTCACCCATCATCAAATTAGAATCTCCTGGACCGATTTTCTTTGCACAAAAAAGAGTAGGGCGTAATGGACGGATTTTTAAAATGTATAAATTCCGTTCTATGTATGTAGATGCAGAGGAGCGCAAAAGCGAGTTAATGGCGCAGAATGAAATGAATGGTCTAATGTTTAAGATTGAAAACGACCCGAGAGTGACCAAAATCGGGCGTTTTATGAGAAGGACAAGTCTGGATGAATTTCCGCAGTTTATAAATATCTTAAAAGGTGATATGTCTCTAGTAGGGACAAGACCTCCGACGTTGGATGAGTTTGCTCTTTATAGCCCATATCATAAGAAACGTTTAAGTTTCCGGCCGGGGCTTACCGGTATGTGGCAGGTAAGCGGAAGAAGTGATATAACAGACTTTGAAGAGATTGTCCGTCTTGATGTAGAGTATATAGATAACTGGTCTTTTATGCTGGATGTGAAGATACTGCTTAAAACGGTTTTGGCAGTTTTTATGAAGAGCGGTGCAAAATGAAAATGGGATTCTTATATACAGATCAACAGGATTAGCCGGTTGATAACTTTTATCCTTGTCAATCCATATATTTACAGATATAATGAATCACAGAACAGAAGCATGGCGTAAGAGGTATGAAAGGCGGATATAAGCGATGTAAAGATTTCCAGCCTTCATATAAGAGCGCAAAGATGCTTCGGAATGGTGGTAGAGAGATATGAGAAGAGACAAAAGAGGTAGAAGCAGCCAACACGATATCGGAAGTGGTGGAAAAGGATGCCGGCGCGTATGTAGGGAAAAGAAGACATTTATTTCAGCCGTATTTGCTTTTATGCTGATTATGGGTGGCGTATTGTTCGGGAAAGAGAACACACTAGATGCGCAGGCAGCGGGGCGTCCGGTCGCGATCAGTTCCTGTACGATCGCGGGCGGGGACGTGGTATGCCAGCTTAATGCCGGAAGCGTTCCGTCCGGCGATGACGGTAAATACTATATTTATGCGGATGAAGTATATCAGGACGGTCCCACCGGTAAGGTGGTGGCGACGGTTGATGCGGGTGCATCCGTTACGGCTGCGTTTCCTTTAAGCTATAATACGGGGGAATCCAACCTGAGCCGCAAATTCTTGGTTGCGGTAAAACGGGGCGGACAGATGGTGCAGGTCAGCGATGAGCATTATATCACCAATCCGGAAGCGATTGCGGCGCATACATCCCCCCGTAATGACAGAGGGATCAAGGGGATACTTCCTGATCTCGCCAAGTCTTCGAAAGAAGAACTGCAGGAACTTGGCATTCAGCAGATCGTATATAATATGTATGTGGACGATATCTGTGTGGATGCATCCGTGCCGGGCGCCATTCCTTTTGATTATAACGGACAGACATGGTATTTCAACAACGGTATGGTATCGCATTTTGATTCTATGATCAAGAGCTTTAACAGTTACGGGATACAGGTGACCATGGTGCTGCTCAACGGGGGCAGAAGCCCGTATACGCAGGATCTTATACATCCTACGGCGGTAGGCGGTGACTGTCCGGGATATGCGCTGAATGTGGCGGACGCAGCGGGTGTCAATCACTTCAAGGCTGTCAGTGCATTTCTGGGGCAGCGTTATTCGGGACAGACAGGCTGCGGACAGATCGATAACTGGATTCTGGGCAACGAGGTAAATGCGCGCACTTCATGGTGGTACAGCAGTTCCACGTCGCTTGATTATAATGTGAATATCTATGTGAAGGCATTCCGTATCTTCTACAATGAGTTAAAGAGCCAGAATGCCAATGTGAGAGTATACAACTCTATTGATCAGGAATGGGGGCGGAAGTCCAATCCCGGCAGCTTTCTGGCAAAAGACTATCTGGATCAGTTTAATTATTATATGAACCGGGAGGGCAATATCGACTGGAGTCTTTCCTACCATCCTTACAATTCACCGTTGTATGATCCGTATGCGTGGAACGGACCGGCAGTATGGGTGAAGCAGAATCTTTCCACACCGTATATCACGATGCAGAATATCGATATTCTGATCAATTATATGCACCAGCCGCAGTTCTTGAGCCCGAGCGGACAGGTCAGAAGCATCTCTCTGGCGGAGATCGGATTTACATCAAGCTTCGGCGATGAGAAACAGGAAGCATCTGTGGCTTACGGTTACCTGAAAGCGGCTTCCCTGCCGGATGTGGATGCGTTTATGCTGTTCAGACAGACTGATGATGCGCATGAGATGGAGAGCCATCTGGCGCTTGGATTGTACGACTTAAACGGAAACAGGAAACCGGCATATCACATTTATAAGAATCTGGGAACGGCCAATGCGGGTGTGGCGAAAGCAAGAGCGTCGGAGATTATCGGTATGGATATCGACCAGATGATCAGCCAGAATATTGTATGGACAAGAGCCGGTAATGGCGTGGTACAGTAATAAGACATGGAGTTGTCGGGTGCCGCTGTGGTCGTGAAGTATGCGACCGCAGCGGCATTTCAGTAACCATGACCGGATTATTTCATACTCTATAGCATATGGATTCTTTGAAAATATGCTGTAAAGGAGAATAAGATTATGGCGATCGGTTATCTGACCATGCAGGCGAGGACTGCGCACGACGCGCTGCCCCTGCGAGGCGTACAGGTCACTGTATTGGACGACGAGCAGAATCGCGTCTATGAGTTGACGACGGATGAGAATGGCGAGACGAGAAGAGTGGCGCTGGAGACAGTGGACAAGAGGTACTCGCAGGACGAGAATTTTACAGGCACGCCCTATGTAACTTATAATGTGCTTGCGCAGGCGGAAGGATTTAACCCGGTATATGTCTCTGACATTCCGATTTTCGACGGTGAGTCGGCAGTTCTTCCGCTTGTCCTTATTCCGATGCAGGGACAGCAGCGGGACGTGACACAGACAGAGATCACGGTGGGAGCGCCGGCGGTTGCCATGGAAGGGGAGCGTGAACCGGAGGGCGGTGCCCGGAGCGAAGAGTCTGCGCAGGTGCTGCGGCAGGTTGCCATCCCGAATCCGATCACGGTTCATCTGGGTGCGCCGTCTGCGGCTGCTTCGAATGTGCAGGTGTCTTTCCCGGATTATGTCAAGAATGTCGCCAGCAGTGAGATCTATCCTACATGGCCGGAAAGCGCGCTTCGGGCAAATATTTATGCCATTATTACCTTTGCGTTGAACAGGGTATACACGGAGTGGTATCGGGCGAAGGGATACAATTTTGATATCACCAACAGTACTGCCTACGACCAGTATTTTGTATACGGGAGACCGGTCTATGAATCCATCAGCAGGATCGTCGATCAGATCTTCAATGAATATGTCCGGCGACAGGGGCAGGAAGCGCCCTATTTTACCTCTTTCTGCAACGGAACTACGTCTACCTGCAGCGGGATGTCACAGTGGGGGACGGTTACGCTTGCAAATCAGGGATATACTCCGATTAGAATATTGCGATATTATTATCCTGATGATGTGGAGATTGCAGAGACCAATATTGTAACGAATATGCTGACTTCTTATCCGGGAACACCGCTCAGGGCAGGGAGCACGGGATTAGACGTACAGACGATTCAGAATTATTTAAAACGGATCAGGCGGAATTATCCGGCAATACCTTCCATCACGGACCCGGAAGGAACATTCGGGGACAGCACGCGGGCGGCGGTCGTGAAGTTCCAGAATGTTTTCGGGCTTACGCCTGACGGAATCGTCGGAAAATCGACATGGTATAAGATATCCAGCCTGTATACCGCAGTCACCAGACTGGCGGAACTCAACAGTGAGGGAACGAATCTCGGAATCGGAACAGTTCCGCCTGCCGCTGTGCTGCGGGAGGGGTCAAGAGGGCAGGACGTAATCACACTGCAGTATCTGTTAAGTCTTATTTCCGAATATTATCCGGATATACCTGCCGTGATGCAGGATGGGATCTTCGGCAGCGGTACGAAGCAGGCGGTGACTGCTTTCCAGCGGAGAATGGGGCTGGTGGCGGACGGTATTGTGGGACCTTCCACGTGGAATGCGCTGTACAGGACGTATCAGGGAATCGGTGAGAATGTGCCTTCTCCGGGACCTGCACCCGGTCCGGGGCCGGACACAGGCGGATCTTTTGCCTATACTGTGCGATCCGGAGACACGTTGTGGCTGCTGGCGAACCGGTTTGGCACGACGGTGGACGCGATCAAGCGGCTGAACGGACTTACAAGCGACAACCTGCAGATCGGGCAGGTGCTGCAGATTCCGTCAGGGCAGTCTGCACCATATTTTAACTATACTGTACGTTCGGGCGATACATTGTGGCTGCTGGCGAACCGGTTCGGCACGACGGTGGATGCGATTAAGCGGCTGAACGGACTTACAAGCGACAGTCTGCGGATCGGGCAGATGCTTCGGATTCCCGCATAAGGTCTAAATATATCGGCATGACCGCACAGACAGGCGGTTGTGCCGATTTTGACATTCGAATCTATTTTGGAAAATTGTAAAATGCCGCTTGACAAATATAACAATATATGATCAAATGTTCATATAAAAGAAAAATGCGATAACAGAAGCGGTAAAAACATAGAATCTCAATATTCCGGTCTGCTATCAGGTGTGAACAGGAGATAGAAATATTATGACAAGAAAGCAAAAAAAAGTGTTGATACGAATCATTATATCTGCAGTGCTGGTAATCGGATTACAGTTTATACCGGTAAAAAATCCGTATGTCAGACTGGCGCTTTATATGGTGCCGTATCTGATCATCGGATATGACATTTTAAAGAAAGCAATATTAGGAATTGTGCACGGTGAAGTGTTTGATGAGAATTTTCTGATGGCGGTTGCGACCATAGGCGCCATCGTTTTGGGAGAATATCTTGAGGGAACCGCCGTTATGCTGTTCTACCAGATCGGAGAACTTTTCCAGAGTTATGCGGTAGGAAAGAGCCGTAAGAATATCACGGCACTGATGGATATCCGCCCCGATTATGCCAATGTGGAACAGGACGGGGAACTCGTACAGGTTGATCCGGATGAGGTTGCCGTGGGAACGGTTATCGTGGTACAGCCGGGTGAAAAGATTCCGATTGACGGTGTTGTTACAGAGGGTGTTTCCTCTCTGAATACGAGTGCCCTGACGGGAGAAAGTCTTCCGAGAGAGGCGGCCGCGGGGGATGAAGTAATCAGCGGCTGTGTCAATATGTCCGGCGTGCTCCGCATACGGACGACGAGGGAGTTCGGAGAGTCCACCGTATCTAAGATACTGGATCTGGTGGAAAATTCGAGTATGAAAAAGTCCAGATCCGAGAACTTTATTACCAGATTTGCGAGATATTATACGCCTGCCGTCTGTATCGGTGCGCTGGCACTGGCGCTTCTGCCGCCGCTGATCAATATTCTGCTGGGCAATCCGGCAGGCTGGTCGCAGTGGCTGATCAGAGCGCTCACCACGCTTGTCATCAGTTGTCCATGCGCGCTGGTCATATCGATCCCGCTCAGTTTCTTCGGAGGCATCGGCGGCGCTTCCGCCAAGGGGATTCTTGTCAAGGGCTCTAATTATTTAGAGGCGCTTTCCAGGACTGCGTATGTGGTGTGCGATAAAACCGGAACTTTGACGAAAGGTGTGTTTGAAGTGTCCCGGATAGAACCGGCGGATGGAATGACAGGAGAGGAACTGCTGGAACTGGCGGCATATGCGGAGCATTATTCCACACATCCGATCAGTAAGAGTCTGAAAGAGGCTTACGGAAAGGAAATTGATGCGTCTGTCATCAGCGAGGTGCAGGAGATCAGCGGACATGGTGTGACAGCGCTCATAGACGGCAGGAAAGTCGCGGCCGGCAATGTGAAGCTGATGAAGCAGATGCAGATCGCTTATCAGAGGCCGCAGGAAATCGGCACGGAAGTACATCTGGCAGTGGACGGGAGGTACGCAGGCTATATTGTGATTTCTGATGTCGTGAAACCCAATGCAAAAGCAGCCGTCGCGAAAGCGAAGGCAGCAGGTGTGAAACAAGTAGTTATGTTAACCGGAGATGCTAAAAATGTGGCGGACGCGGTGGCGGCAGAACTTGGTGTGGATGTGGTGAAAAGTGAATTGCTTCCGGCGGATAAGGTGACGGAAGTGGAAAAACTGCTGGAAGCGAAAGGGAAGAAGGAGAAGCTTGCTTTTGTGGGGGACGGCATCAATGATGCGCCGGTACTTTCCAGAGTGGATCTCGGGATCGCCATGGGTGCGCTGGGTGCGGATGCGGCGATCGAGGCGGCGGATATCGTGCTTATGGACGATAACCCGGAGAAGATCGCGACGGCAATCGGTATTTCCCGCAAGACGCTCGGCATTGTGCATCAGAATATTGTGTTCGCACTGGCAGTGAAATTTATCTGTCTGGCGCTTGGCGCCATGGGAACACTGAATATGTGGTGGGCGATTTTTGCGGATGTGGGTGTGATGATTATCGCCGTGCTCAATGCGACGCGGGCGCTTCGGTACCGTGAGGCAAACATTAAGTAATCTCATGGCAGCGGTAATGCGGTTTAAGAATGTTTCGAAGTTCCGGCTGCATTCGGGTGCGGGCAGAGCGGATCAATGAGGAGGAAGAACAATGTTCTGGGATAAAGTATCCGGTGTCTATGATCTGGCTGAAACAGTATATAACGGGAAAGTTTATCGTAAACTCGGCGAGAAAACTGCCGGGGAAATCGAACGAAACGATACCGTATTGGAGTGTGCCTGTGGAACGGGCGCGATCACCAGAAAGATTGCGCCTGAATGCAGGCAGCTGGTGGCGACGGATTTGTCGGTAAAGATGCTAAGGCAGACAGCCAGAAAATGCCGGAAATACAGCAACGTAAAGATCAGATATGCAGATATCACAAAGTTAAAATACCATGATAACAGGTTTGATAAGGTGATAGCCGGCAATGTGATTCATTTGCTGGAAGACCCGTATGCAGCATTAAGGGAATTGGAAAGAGTCTGCAGACCCGGCGGCAAAATAATTATTCCAACCTATATCAATGCGTCGGACAGCGTAAATAAACGGACAGTACGTTTCCTGGAGGTGCTGGGATTAGATTTTAAAAGGCAGTTTGACCGGCGCTCCTATCAGACTTTTTTTAAAAATGCGGGATATGGAGACGCAGAGTATTACGTGATAGACGGAAGGATGCCATGTATGGTGGCTGTCATTACGAAGCGGTGAGTATATTTCATGCAGGCTCCCTGAACCGCCAGAGTGGAGCAAATGTCAGGGAAGGCTTATTCATAGAACTAAAATATAATAATATGTTATAATATGTATAATAAATATTGATTTTACTTATAATTAACCATACTGTATAATGACTCAATAGGAAACGGTTGTTTCAATATGAAATAACCTGTTACAACGCATGTAACAGTAAATGCGCAGCAAAGGCATTATTCCGGGTAAACTGAAAAATGTGCAGGATAAGCCTGTGAGCGCAAAAAGGAGGAAGCAGCATGGTAAAAGCAGTAGTAGGTGCTAACTGGGGAGATGAAGGCAAAGGCAAAATTACGGATATGCTGGCGGAGAAAGCGGATATTATCGTACGTTTTCAGGGAGGAGCCAACGCGGGACATACAATCGTCAATAATTATGGCAAGTTTGCACTGCATACACTTCCGTCAGGCGTCTTCTATGGACATACAACGAGCGTGATCGGCAATGGCGTGGCGCTGAATATTCCGATTTTAACGGGCGAGATCAAGTCCATTACGGACAGGGGCGTACCTATGCCGAATATTCTGGTATCCGACAGGTGCCAGATGGTGATGCCGTATCATATTCTGTTTGATCAATACGAGGAGGAACGGCTGGGCGGTAAATCATTCGGGTCTACCAAATCGGGAATTGCACCCTTTTATTCAGATAAATATGCGAAAATCGGTTTTCAGGTGAGCGAGCTGTTTGACGAGGAACTGTTGCGGGAAAAGACAGCGCGCGTCTGCGAGACTAAAAATGTGATTCTGGAGCATCTATACCATAAGCCTTTGATCGATCCGGCTGAACTTTTGCATACATTGCAGGGATACCGGGAAATGATAGCGCCATATGTGTGCGATGTATCCGCATATCTGGATCGTGCGCTGAAGGAAGGAAAGACCATACTTCTGGAAGGGCAGCTTGGCACGCTAAAGGACCCGGACCATGGTATCTATCCGATGGTAACTTCATCTTCCACGCTGGCGGCTTTCGGTGCCATCGGTGCAGGACTGCCGCCTCATGAGATCAGGGAAATCATTACGGTATGCAAGGCATATTCCTCGGCGGTGGGAGCCGGCGCTTTCGTATCAGAGATTTTCGGTGCAGAGGCGGATGAACTTCGACGCAGAGGCGGTGACGGCGGTGAGTTTGGCGCAACTACAGGGCGTCCGCGCCGTATGGGATGGTTTGACTGTGTGGCATCCAGGTATGGCTGCAGACTGCAGGGCACCACAGATGTGGCATTTACGGTACTGGATGTGCTGGGATATCTGGATGAGATTCCCGTTTGCGTCGGGTACGAAGTGGATGGCGAGGTGACAACGGAGTTTCCTGTCACCTGTAAACTGGAGAAAGCCAAACCGGTGCTTAAGATACTGCCGGGCTGGAAATGTGATATCAGAGGCATTCGGAATTATGAAGAGCTTCCGGAGAACTGCCGCAAGTATGTGGAGTTTATAGAGGAGCAGATCGGATATCCGATTACGATGGTTTCTAACGGACCGGGCAGAGAGGATATTATTTATCGGGAGAGCCCGATCAGAAGATAGGACAATAGAAGGCAGCGGTTCGCACCGCTGCCTTTTCAGATATAATTTCGTTTGTATTCGAGTTCGTGAAGCGAATTTACTTTTGGCCCAGAATATATTTCTTAAGCAGAGAGATCAGTTCCTCCAGGTTGATCGGTTTGGCGGTATGTGCGTTCATGCCGCTGTCCAGACATTTCCTGATATCCTCGGAAAAGGCATCTGCCGTCATGGCTATGATCGGAATGGTCTGCGCATCCGGACGATTCAGGGAACGGATGCTCTTCGTACATTCATAACCGCCCATGACCGGCATACGGACATCCATCAGGACCGCGTCATAGAAGCCTTCTTCGGACGATTGGAACTTCTCCAGACAGATCTGTCCGTTTTCCGCCCAATCTAATTCAAGACCAAGGTCAAACAGCAATTCCTTGAGAATTTCCCAGTTTAAATCATTATCTTCGGCAACCAGAATGTGTTTTCCGGCAAGCTCCGTATTGTTGTCTGTATGATCAGGCTGGTCATCTACGCCCATGTATTTCTTTAGTCCGTAAAACAGAGTAGACTTAAACAGCGGCTTGGCGATAAATCCGTTAATACCGGCTTCTTTGGCCTCCGGTTCCAATTCGCCCCAGTCATATGCGGAGATCAGAATAATCGGCATATCGTCGCCGATGATCTCACGAATCTTTCGGGCAACGGATAATCCGTCCATGCCCGGGAGCTTCCAGTCCAGAAGAATGATCTGGTAATCATCGTGGGTCTGATGAGATTTACGCACCAGTGTGATAGCCTTCTCGCCGCTCAGTGTCCAGTCAGCCTGTATGCCAATTGATTTCAGTGCTTCTACGGCCGTGCGGCACAGTATTTCGTCATCATCTATGACCAGCATCTTCCATGCCGGAAGAACCATATCATACTCCGGTATATCTGCTTTTTCCAGATCCAGGATAACGTGGAATGCGGTTCCTTTATGCAGTTCGCTGTCCACGGTGATGGAGCCTTCCATGGCATCCACAATATATTTGGTAATAGCCATACCGAGCCCGGCACCTTCTGTTTTGTGTACGCATGTGCTGTCGGCTCTGGAGTAGGAATCAAAAACATGCTCCATAAATTCGTGGGTCATTCCGATTCCGTTATCTTTCACGACGATATGCGTCCGGACAAATGAACTGCCCTTGGGAGAAGAAACATTCTCCTGCGAGAGGGATAACTGTATGGTTCCGTCTGCCGGCGTGTATTTGACCGCATTGGAAAGCAGGTTCAGTAATACCTGATTTAAGCGGACGCTGTCGCAGTACACGTCCTCCGCGATAATGTTGTCGATATGTACATTAAAATTCTGATTCTTACCTTTTGCCTGCGTCTGTACAATGCCGACGACGCTCTCGATTACTTCGCGCAGGGAAATCCGTTCTGCGGTCAGCGTCATCTTGCCGCTCTCGATCTTAGACATATCCAGTACATCGTTGATCAGCCCGAGCAGATGTTTGCCGGAAAGCGCGATCTTCTTGAGACAGTTCTGTACCTGCTCCTTGTCATCGATGTGGGTTGTGGCGATTGCCGTCATACCTACGATCGCATTCATGGGAGTACGGATGTCGTGGCTCATATTTGACAGGAAAGAACTCTTGGCCTTCGTTGCCGCTAAAGCCTCTTCACGTGCCTGCGCCAAATCGATAAGCTGCTGCCTGGTCATCCGGAAATAAATGTAGAATATGATCAGCAGTATGGCAAAGATAATAATGCATACAAGCATTGTAGCAGATGTCCGGCTTTGATTCAAAGAATCTACGGTCTGGTTTAACATACCGGAAGGCAGTGTTGTGACCAGATTCCATTCGGAGTTGGGCAGCTGCGTGCAATAGATCTGCTGGCGATTGTTGTCAAAGCTCAGTGTCGCGGAATAATTCTCTTTGTTTTCCATTGCGGCGGATAATTCCTGAACATAAGCGGTGATCTTGGCAGGATCGCCATTCGAATACCGTTCATACAGACTGGTGAAATAATCTGTATATTTATCGCTCATTTCACTCACGATGAAACTTCCGTCTTTACGGATAATATGGGAATAGATCAGAGAGTCTGTCTCTTCCGTTGAAAGCATTGTACTGATATAATCAATCGGAACGGCAGCAACGACCGCTTTGCTCTTTTTACCGTTTCGCATAGGATAAACTGCATTGACACCGAATATCACAACTTCGCTGCCCGCAGTATCGTGGCCTACGGCAACTTTCTTTTCATGATGTCGAAGCGATTCATAGAATGGTTCGGGATCGGCCAGCTGAAGCTGATTTCCGTCCAGCATTTCCAGAACATCATCCTCGGAATACAGTGCCAGATGGCTGAAATTTCTGACATTGATGCGGTAGGCTAATTCCTGGTATAATTCATCGATATTCTCTGTATCGGCAGAGACAACTTCTATGGTGGTGTTGATCTGTTCTAATTTCAGGTCGATCAGGGTCTTGAAATGGGAGGTCAGATGATCGCTTATGCCGGTCATATATAAATCGCCCATCGTATTGATCGCTTCTTCGCTGGCTTTATCCATATAACGAGCCAGGCATATAAAAGATCCTAAACTGATCAACAGAAGAAAGATAAAACTTCCAATCAGAAAATGTGCGGTGTTTCTTCTTTTTTTCTTTTGTACTTTGTCATCTTGAACTTCAGTCTGCTTTTCCTTCTGTGTAAACATATGCTGCTCCTTTTTTCGAAATAAGATATCAAATGAAAATGCCTGTATTATGGGCATAATGCTCATAAAATGATTCTGTCATCATTTTTGCGTCAATATTATCTAAATTATATCATACTTGTACAGCTTTGGAACAAAAAATTTAACCTTTGTACGAGATTTTTACAAGTTTATTATGGAAGCTGCCGGTGTATAAAAAAACTGTACATTGTGCTATAATGAATGCAAAACGAAACAGCCGGCCGAGAAGCGGGCGTTTGTTACAGAAAGAAGGAGGGAAAGCGGATGTTACTGGAGAACAAGGTTGCAATTATCACGGGAGGGAGCAGAGGGATCGGCTATGCGACCGTGGAAGCGTTCCTGCGGGAAGGAGCGAGCGTCGTGCTGTGTGCCAGCAGACAGGAGACGGCAGACAGGGCGTTGGCTGAACTGAGGGAAAGATACGCGGCGGCAGATGTAGAAGGAATCTATCCGAATCTGTCAGAATATGCTTCCGTGCAATCAGCTTTTGACAAGGTAGCAGAAAAATACGGAAAGATCGACATTTTGATTAATAATGCCGGCGTGTCGGAGAGTACCCCTTTTACGGAATATACGGAAGAGACTTTCAGCAAAGTTATGGATCTGAATATCAAGGCGGTGTTTCACTGTACCAAAGCAGTAAGCGAGCATATGATTGCAGCGGGCAGCGGTGTGATCCTGAATACTTCTTCCATGGTGAGCGTGTATGGACAGCCGGCAGGTATTGCCTATCCGACGTCGAAATTTGCGGTCAACGGATTTACATTATCGCTTGCAAGGGAACTGGGACCGAAAGGAATCAGAGTGAATGCGGTTGCGCCGGGTATTACTTACACTGATATGATGCGCGCCGTGCCGAAAGAAGTCATAGAACCGATGATTGCGCAGATCCCGCTGCGGCGTATGGGACAGCCGGAGGATATTGCCAATGCTTTTGTATTTCTGGCTTCGGACAGAGCTTCATATATCAGCGGCGAGGTTCTGCACGTGGATGGACTGGCGAGAAGCTGATGCACAAGTACGGATTTGTGTGTGGTTGTTCTGTGGCATACATTCGACAAAAAGTCTACTATAATGGAAGAGTATGGAGTTATGTAAACTATGAATAACCTGGAATATTACAAAGTATTCTATCATGTGGCCAGAGCAGGCAGTCTGACCGTGGCGGCCAGGGAACTGAATGTTTCACAGCCCGCGGTCAGCCAGTCGGTCAAACAGCTGGAAGCGGCGCTGGGGACACGGCTTTTTATGAGGGCTCCAAAAGGAGTGCGGCTGACGGGAGAGGGTGAGCTGCTATACGGCTATGTGGCGAAGGGATATGAGCAGATCGGGTTGGGAGAGCAGAAACTTCAGCAGATGTTGAACCTGGAATTGGGAGAGATTCATATCGGTGCCAGTGATATGACGCTGCAATTCTACCTGCTGCCTTATCTGGAGCAGTTTCATGAGAAATATCCGCATATCAAGGTGCGGGTCAGCAATGCGCCCACGCCGGAGACACTTTGCAATCTACAGGACAACAAGATTGACTTCGGGGTTGTGAGTACGCCGTTTGAAGGCAGGGAAGGGCTGAAAGTGGTTGAAGTGCGGGAAATCGAGGACGTGTTTGTAGCGGGCAGGAAATTTATCCGGTACAAGAACTGCATGTTAGACTTGCAGGAACTGGAGAAGATGCCTATTATTTATCTGGAGGGCGCTACCAGCACCAGAAGCTGCATGGACTCTTTTCTGCAGAAAAATAATGTGCATGTGCTGCCGGAATTCGAGCTGGCGACCAGCGACATGATCGTGCAGTTTGCGCTTCGCAATCTGGGTGTGGGCTGTGTTGTAAGAGATTTTGCCAGGGAGTATCTGGAGGACGGCAGACTGTTTGAACTGCGGTTCAATATGATTATACCGAAGCGGCATTTCTGCGTGGTAACAAATCCGGGCAATCCCTTGTCAGCGGCGGCGAGAAGTATGCTGGAACTGCTGTAGATATGCGGGTAGAACGAAATGCAGACTAAGAGGCGCTAAAACGATGTCTGAATAAAAGAAATGACCAAAGAATTGCAGGAGGAACAGAGTAAAAATGATCACAACAATTATATTTGATATTGGGAATGTACTTGCGGGTTTTACATGGAAGGAGCATTATGAGAGCTTCGGGTATGACGATGAAATGGTAGAGCGGATCGCCCGTGCGACGGTCAAAAATCCCACGTGGAATGAAAACGACAGAGGTGTCATGACAGAAGAAGAGATTATTGATATCTTTGTGGCGGCCGATCCGGAGATCGAACAGGATATCCGCAGAGTGCTGAAGAATGTCAGTACAATGGTTGCGCGCAACGATTATGCGATTCCGTGGATACAGGAACTGAAGAGCAAGGGATACCGTACGCTGTATCTGTCGAATTTTTCGGGTAAAGCGGAGACGGATTGCGCGTACGCATTGGATTTTATTCCTTATATGGACGGCGGCATCCTGTCTTATCAGGAGAAAGTCATCAAGCCCATGCCGGAAATCTACCAGTTACTGATCGACCGGTATGATCTTGTGCCCCAGGAGTGTGTTTTCATGGACGACACGCCGGTCAATCTGGAAGGGGCGGAGAAGTTCGGGATCCATACGATTCATTTCTTAAATCAGGCACAGGCCATAGAGGAACTGCGGAAGCTGGGAGTGGACGCGTAGCAGACAAAGAGGAAAGCAAAGCGCGAAACTGTCGTATTCCTGTTGATGAAAAATAAGCTATCTCCTGTATCTTCGGAAGTGCATACGAAGAAGATACAAAGAGACAGCTTATAGTATTTTCATGTTATGATTCACACAACTCTGCGGCCAGCGCTTCAATCTGCGCTTTATTCTCATCGCTCATGGCGGAACGGATCTGTACGGCAGTCTCTGCAAAAGTGATATCCTTACAGTTTTCCAGCTTAGCGCGCATAGTCTTGGCGGCCATAGGCGCCCAGGAACCGTTTTCCATCAGAGCGATCATGCGGTTCTGGTAATTACGCTCTACCAGTTCGTCGATAAACTCCCGCATGTAGGGGAAGATACCTGCATTATAGGTGGTGGTTGCCAGCACCAGCTTGCCGTAGCGGAACGCGTCTTCCACGCACTCGGCCATATCCTCTCTTGCAAGGTCAGCCACAACGACTTTCGGGCAGCCCTTTTCCGTAAGCTTTTCGGCAAGAAGCCCGGCTGCGGATTTGGTATTGCCGTAGACGGAGGTATAGGCGATCATGACACCTTCCGATTCCACGCCGTAGGAGGACCAGGTTTGATACAGGTTTACATAATATTCCAGATTCTCTTTTAAAACCGGTCCGTGCAGCGGGCAGATTGTCTGGATATCGAGGGCGGCCGCTTTTTTCAAGAGGTTCTGTACCTGCATACCGAACCTGCCGACGATGCCGAAGTAGTAGCGGCGTGCTTCGCAGGCCCAGTCCTCGTCGGTATCCAACGTGCCGAATTTGCCGAATCCGTCGGCGGAGAAGAGAACTTTATCGTGGCTGTCATAGGTGACCATGACTTCAGGCCAGTGTACCATCGGCGCGGCAATGAACTGCAGCGTATGTGTGCCGAGGGAAAGGGTGTCCCCTTCCTTGATGATCTGCTGTCTGTCTGCATAGTCTGTGCCGAAGAACTGCCGCATCATCGTAAATGCGGGGGCAGATGCGAGAATGACCGCTTCCGGATAGGTCTTTGCAAAGACGTCGATGTTGGAGGAGTGGTCAGGTTCCATGTGCTGTACGACCAGATAATCCGGTGTGCGCGTGCCGAGGATGTTCTGCAGGTTCTGCAGCCATTCACCGCCGAAGTCTGACTCCACAGTGTCCATAACGGCAATTTTATCGTCCATGATGACGTATGAGTTATACGCCATTCCGTTTTCTACGATAAACTGTCCTTCAAAAAGATCGATGTCGCGGTCGTTTACGCCTATGTAATGAATGTCTTTCGTGATTTCCATAGTAACTCTCCTTTTATTTTCAGAATAAAACCTATATTAGTATAACGTCTTTTGGAGGGATTGACAATATTTCATTTCTATAGAATGTACAAAAGTAATTTGTATAAGCAGCTTTGCATGGCTGAGCTGTAACCGGATTCATGAGGGTCAGGTTTGAATTGTATTCTTTATATATAATGTGATATTTTATCTTATAGGATCAGCGTGTTAAAAAGAGCTTTTCAATTTGTATAGAAACAGCACAAATTTCCTTGATCTTCGAAAGGGAGGCAGTCATGACAGAACAATTTTCCAGAACAGAAATATTGATGGGCAGTGAGGCGATGGACAGGCTGGCACATTCCCGGGTGGCGGTATTCGGCGTGGGCGGCGTGGGCGGTTATGTATGTGAGGCATTGGCACGAAGCGGCGTAGGGGCACTTGACCTGATTGACAAGGATACGGTCTGCCTTTCCAATATCAACAGACAGATCATTGCCACCCGTAAGACAGTGGGCAGATACAAGACAGAAGTCATGAAGGAGCGGATACTGGATATCAATCCGGCGGCCATAGTGCGGGATTATCAGTGTTTTTTCCTGCCGGAAAATGCGGGCCAGTTCCCGTTTGATGAGTACGATTACGTGGTGGATGCGGTGGATACCGTAACGGCCAAGATTGAGATCATCATGCGCGCGCAGGCGTATCATGTGCCCGTGATCAGCAGTATGGGAGCGGGAAATAAGCTGGATGCAAGCGCTTTCCGGGTGGCGGATATTTATGAAACGAAGGTGTGTCCGCTTGCCAGGGTGATGCGCCGGGAACTGAAAAAAAGAAATGTGGAACATCTGAAGGTGGTTTATTCGGAGGAAGAACCGATAAAGCAGGCGGTGGAAAATGTAAATGCCTGTATTATGACCGCGGCGGAAGAGGCAGTGAATCCGCCGCGCAGGGCGACACCCGGCAGCATCGCTTTCGTGCCTTCCGTGGCAGGATTGATTATTGCGGGGGAAGTGGTGAAGGATCTGGCAGGATTATCAGGCATGTAAACTGCCGGTTTGCATGTTTTACGCAAAAAGCACTTCGGGCATGGTGGATTTGTTACGGACAGTCTGGCAGAATCGGAATGGTAACGGATGCATTGTACACAGAAGGAAGAAGGGCGGGAGAGAAAGAGATGAGTATAGGGAAAAACATTCAATTTTTGCGGAAACAGCAAAAGATCACGCAGGAACAGTTAGCGGAGCGGATGGCGGTATTGAGACAGACTGTGTCCAAATGGGAGACTGACGAAGTGACTCCGGAACTGGGTAAGCTGATCGACTTGAGCGATTTTTTCAGATGTAAGCTGGATGTGCTGGTCAGGGAGGAATTGTCGGCCTATGAAGCTATTTATTCGGAGATCACGATCAAGACGGTGAAGCCGTTTCGGATGGGACGGTACGTTATGATTACACCCAATCCGGAGGATGACGTCAATGCCTATTTAGATGTATGGGCCGAGAAGTCCGGGCTTCTCGCCTGTAAGCCGGACGCGAGGAAGATCGGCTGGGATTTCCCGCATGTTTCGCTGGAGCAGCAGAACCGATTCGGGCTGCGGGGATATGTGGCGGCTTATGTGCTGCCGGAGGGATTTGAGACTGCGTGTCCGGGTGTGGAATATGCGGATCAGGTGGAAGCCGATTACGCGGTGATTACGATCTATGATCCTTTCGCGGCGGCTTTCGAGCGGATTCCGAACGGCTATAAGCGGATTATGGAATATTTATCGGTGAACGGGTTTAAAGAGAAACTGGTCGAAAATGTGCTTCCCTGTTTTGAGTATGTCCATGAACAAAACGGCATGACCTGTATGGACGTGTATATTCATGTGAACAGCGTGTCGAAGACGGAGGCGTTTACGAGTTTCTCGTAAACGCAGTAAAATGTTCAGTGTTTCACTTTCGATATTTTTCATTTTACAATATTGCAAATCTGGTATGCATAAAAATAACAAAACTGGATATTTTGCAAGTGCCAATATGCTGTTATATTTCTGGTAACCGCTGTGTAGGTTTCTGACGGCGGCGGTAAAGGGGATTGATGAAGTATAGAAAGAAAAACGACAAGGAGGCATTGGGAACCGGATGAGTGAAGAAAGATATGCATTGAACAGACAGCTGGCACAGATGTTAAAAGGCGGCGTGATCATGGATGTGACCACGCCTGAACAGGCGAAGATCGCAGAGGAGGCGGGCGCCTGTGCGGTTATGGCACTGGAGAGGATTCCGGCAGATATCCGCGCGGCGGGCGGTGTGTCCAGGATGAGTGACCCGAAGATGATCAAAGGCATTCAGGAGGCGGTGTCTATTCCGGTGATGGCCAAATGCCGGATCGGTCATTTTGTGGAGGCGCAGATTCTGGAGGCCATCGAGATCGACTATATCGATGAGAGCGAGGTGCTTTCCCCGGCGGATGATGTCTATCATATTGATAAGCGCAAATTTAAAGTGCCTTTCGTATGCGGGGCAAAAGATCTGGGCGAGGCGCTTCGCAGGATCAGCGAGGGCGCTTCCATGATCCGGACGAAGGGTGAGCCGGGCACGGGAGACGTGGTGCAGGCGGTGCGCCATATGCGTAAGATGAACAGCGAGATCGCAAAGATCACTGCCATGCGGGAGGACGAATTGTACGAGGAGGCGAAGCAGCTTGCGGTGCCTTACGAACTGGTACAATATGTGCATGATAACGGCAGACTGCCGGTGGTGAATTTCGCGGCCGGCGGGGTGGCAACACCTGCGGATGCGGCGCTGATGATGCAGCTTGGGGCAGAAGGCGTATTTGTGGGTTCCGGTATCTTCAAATCCGGCAATCCGGCGAAACGGGCGGCATCCATTGTCAAGGCGGTAACAAATTATCAGGACAGTAAGCTGATCGCGGAACTGTCCGAGGATCTGGGAGAGGCCATGGTCGGCATCAACGAGCAGGAGATTGAACTGCTGATGGCGGAGAGAGGGAAGTAGATTGAAATATCATGCTGATGCACTAATATATATGTTTACAGAGTAGACGGATTAGGAGTTATGTAAACTATGAAGATAGCAGTACTTGCAGTGCAAGGCGCTTTTGCAGAGCATATAGAAAAGTTAAAGAAGCTGGGAGCAGACTGTGTTGAACTGAGGCAGGCGGCAGATCTGGATGAAGATTTTGACGGATTGATTCTGCCCGGCGGGGAGAGTACTGTACAGGGTAAGCTGCTTCGTGAACTGCACATGTTTGAGCCGCTTCGGGAGAAGATCCACAGCGGGCTTCCGGTGCTTGGCACCTGCGCGGGTCTGATTATGCTGGCACAGGAGATCAGCAATGACGGGAATGTCTATTTCGAGACGCTGCCGGTACGTGTGCAGAGGAACGCCTACGGAAGGCAGCTGGGCAGCTTTCACACGGAGCAGGAATTTATCGGGATCGGTAAAGTACCCATGACTTTTATCCGGGCGCCTTATATTGAAGCGGTGATACCGGCACAGCCCGGAAAGCGTCATGCGAATGACCGGAGTGGCGGATGCGCGGTACCGGAAGCGGCAGTCAGGAATGGCGGCGGACAGGAGCAGCCAAGCGGTGCCGGGACAGAGATTCTTGCCACAGTGGAGGGCAGGATCGTTGCGGTGCGTGCCGGAAATCAGATCGGGATCGCTTTTCATCCGGAACTGGATGCGGATGACAGGATTCATGAGATGTTTCTCGGGATGTGCGGCAAGGGTTGGGGCTGACAGTTCAGCCATAGCTGAACTATTATAGAGATTATACACTCCCTATTGCGGTGCAGTCATCAATCATAGTATACTGAACCTATACTACACGCGCGGGCGGCTGCGACGGTAGTTGTACAGGTACGATCACGGATGATGATATCCGGCCGGTATCATACAGCGTATATACATCCGCATATGATATGCCGGAAGGGTTAAGCGACGAAGGGAAGAAAAGATTGAAGATTAAAACCGCAAAAATGCGATATGAAGATGTGCTGGCACTTCCGGCGCCGGCGCATCTGAAACCGGTCAGACAGAGGCTGATTTTTCGGCTTCTGCTCTTTTTATTGTCTGTGTGGGATCTGTGGATGACCCGCTTCTCTTATCGTATGATCGGTATGGAGCAGCTGGGTAAGGGAGAACCCTGTCTCGTTTTGATGAATCACTCCAGCTTTATTGATTTAAAGATCGCGGCAAGACTTATGTGCACAAGACCTTTTCATATTGTATGCACCGCAGACGGATTCGTTGGTAAAAGGTGGCTGATGCGCCGGATCGGCTGCATACCGACGAGAAAATTCATGACGGACGTGACGCTGGTGCGGGATATGATCTATGCAACACAGGAGTTGAAAAGCTCCATTCTGATGTTCCCGGAGGCGAGCTACAGCTTCGACGGCACCCAGACGCCGCTGCCGGACAGCATAGGGAAATGCCTTAAGCTGTTAAAGGTTCCGGTAGTCATGATCAGGACGCACGGCGCGTTCGCGAGAGACCCGCTGTATAACAACCTGCAGCTGCGCAAAGTCAGGGTGTCGGCGGACGTGGAATATCTGCTTTCCGTGCAGGATATCGCGGAGAAATCGCCGCAGGAGCTGAACGATATTCTGCAGGAGAAGTTTACCTTTGATTATTTCCGCTGGCAGCAGGATAACAAAATCAGAATCAAAGAGCCGTTTCGCGCGGACGGACTCAACAGAATGCTGTACAAGTGCCCCTGTTGTAAGACGGAAGGGCAGATGCTGGGACAGGGAACAAAGATATTATGTAAACAATGTGGAAAGACCTATGAGCTGACGGAGTACGGGTATCTAAGCGCGGCAGAAAAGGAGTGCTCCGACTTCACCCACATCCCCGACTGGTACAAATGGGAGCGGGCATGTGTCAGACAGGAACTGCTGGACGGAACTTATCATTTAGAAGTGCCGGTTGCGATTTATATCATGGTCAATACGGACAGTATCTATCAGGTGGGAGAAGGTATCCTGAAACATACGAAGGAGGGATTTCATCTGACGGGCTGTGACGGTAAGCTGGACTATCGGCAGGAACCGCTTGCATCCTATAGTCTGTATTCGGATTTCTACTGGTACGAGATCGGCGATGTGATCAGCATAGGGGACGGGCATACGCAGTACTACTGTTTTCCGCAGGACAGCGGTGATATCGTGGCAAAAGCGAGGCTTGCCGCCGAGGAGTTGTATAAACTGGCGAGGCGGCAGAACGCCGGTTAGCGGAAGCGAAATTGTTCCGCTTATTCGAGTTCGCGAAGCGAATCTCGCAAACGAGCTTTGCTCGTTTTGCTCAGACAGAAATTGCGGTTCGGAGCCGGGGAGGTGCCCTGGCATGGAGGTTTGTATGGAAGAAAGTATGACAGTGCGTCTTGTGCGGGAGGAGGAGATGGAAGAGACTCGCAGATTGTCGGCGATCTGCTTCGATTATCCCTACCGCGGGGAGGAAGAAGAGAAGAAAACAAAAGAAGGGCAGGATCAGAAGGAGAAAGAACAAGATCCGGCAGGAAAGAACAGGCAGTACGGTGCCTTTACGCCAGATAACGAGATGATGGCTTCCATGGCGGCGATTCCACTTTCTTTCTACTATGAAGGACAGGCGGTTCCGGGCTATGGCATCGGAAATGTATGCACGTATCCGCACCACAGGAAGAAGGGTGCGATCCGTGCCATGTTTGAGCAGATGCTTACGGATGCTTACCGGGAAGGCTGTATGCTTTCGTATCTGTATCCGTTCAGCGAATCCTTCTACGGAAAGTTCGGTTACTGCCGGATGGATCATTCGCTGCGGTATACGCTGGATCTGCAGGGGATTCCGAAGAAGGCATGGCCGGGGACATTTGTACTGTATCAGGAGGGAGCGGAAGATGTTCTTGCCGCCTGCAAGGAAGCGTATGCCGCGTATGCCTGCCGTTTTAATCTGATGGTGGAGCGCGGGGCAGAGGACTGGTCGATTCTGACGGACGCAAAAGCCGCTTTGAATAACCATTATCTGTACCTGTACAGGGATCAGACCGGTAAACCGGCAGGATATATTGTATTCTGGCGCAAAGAGGATGATCTGACATGCCGGGAACTGATATTTCGTGATTACGAGACCCTGGGGGACATACTTGCTTTTATGAAAGGGTATGCTTCCGACTACCGGCATATCCGATTCCATGCGCCGGCGGTTCTGCGGCTTGACAGTATGTGTACGGACTACAGTACTTATCCGGCGAAGATTGAAAAGGCAATGAACGGTATGGTGCGTGTGGTCAATGTCAGGGAGGCGCTGTCCCGCGCCGCATACAAGGGCAGTGGACAGATCAGAATACAGGTAAAGGACACACTGATTGCGGAGAATGACGGTATCTTCAGTGTGGATTTTACAGATGGCAGAGCGCAGGAGGTGCGCATGCTTCCGGCTGCGGAAGATGACCGTGAGGTCTGGGATGTGTCCATGGATGCAGCAGTATTTTCAGCGGCGATTATGGGGGACTACGATACAGCGGATTTCGACTATCTGCCGCGGGTGCAGGTGCGGGACGAGGCGGTATGCGGACAGGTCTTCTACCGCAAACCGTCCTTTATCAACAATTTCTTTTAATATTTGTGGTATCTTAAGGTTTATAGTATCTTAAGGGAACTTCCCGGTGTACTGATTTTGTCATTATGCAAATCGGCACACCGGGTTTTTAATGTTGCTGTCCCGGCATGTTATGTGCGGAATCGGGCAGAACGCGTATCGGGATATTGTGCGGGCAGCCGGGATATGATATGTTCCTGTATAAGATCCGGCTGCCGGATGATGACATTCATAAACTTTTTTATATGACAAAACAGCGCAGGAGCGGGGAGACAATGAAAATAGAAATCAATGTAGATGAACAGGTCGATGAGACCTGTATCACAATATCCTGCAGGGAACTGACGCCGGAACTGTCCAGAGTACTTGCTATGCTGCGGCTTCCGGACCGACAGCTTGCCGCCGTGAGGGAGGGTGAGACGTATCTTCTGGATGTGACGGAAGTCATTTATATAGAGTCCTTGGAACGGAAGACGTTTGTCTACACGAAGGACGGCGTGTATGAGTCGGGACTGAAACTGTATGAACTGGAAGAACAGCTGGAGGCTTGGGGGTTTCTGCGGGTGAGTAAATCCTGTCTGGTCAGATTAAACGCCGTCAGGTCTCTGCGCAGTGATATCAACCGCAGAATCCGTGTGACGCTCGATAACGGGGAAGTGATCATCGCATCCAGACAGTATGCGGACGGGATCAAAAAGCGGCTTGGCATCCTGAAATAAGAGCGGTGCGTTTCGCCATGCGGTATATAGCGCGCGGAATAGAATCTGATGTGCAGACGGGCTGCACAGAAACGGAGGCATTTTTTATGGAAGAGAATAAGACAATCTTTGATTATTGTGGTGCTGTATTTCTTACATTCGGTTTCAGTATTCTGGTCATGAGTATTTTCTGTATTCTTGTGGGAGAGGAGGCAGTCACGGTTTCAAGCTTATATGCGCTGGGGAAAGACGGGCTGTCGCTTTCCACAATATGGCAGTTTTTCGGTGTGTCGGTCTGTATCACATTATTACGGGTTCTGTTCTTTACGGACAGACTGATCAGGCGGATGTCTGTCACGATGCGGACAGTCTGTATGCTGTTGTGCGTCATCGGTCTGATCGTGCTGTGTGCCAAAGGATTCGGCTGGTTTCCGGTAGATATGTGGCAGGCGTGGGCAGGATTTGCAGGCAGTTTTGGTGTTTGCTTCGTGGGAAGCTGCCTGCTTATGTTTCTGAAAGAGCGGACACAGAACCGCAGGATGGAGGAAGCGCTGGCGAGAGCGAAGGAGCAGGAGAAATAAAAGTGTAACAACTGTGTGGCAGAAATAGAGTTCAACATGGTGAAGAGAGGAGACAGAAAGTATATGAGTGGTCAGACATACACGGAGAAAGAAAAACAGCAGGATCAAAATGCGATTGTAATAACCGGTCTATCGCACCGGTTCGGGGAAAAAGAGGTGCTGCGGAACATATCCCTCGCCGTCCGGAAAGGTGAGATTCTGGGGCTCTTAGGACCGTCTGGAGCGGGCAAGACGACACTGATTAAGATTATCACGGGGCAGCTTATTCCTGTGTCCGGCTGTGTGAAACTGGCCGGATGCGATATGCGTACGCCTGATCAGGACATCTATCGGCGGATCGGTATGATGATGGATGACTGCGGGTTATATGAGAGACTGTCCTGTTACGATAATCTGCGGCTGTATGCCGATCTCTACCGGATCGGACATGACAGAATCAGGCAAGTGCTGGAGTGGGTGGGATTGTACGCGGACCGGAAATGCCCGGCGCAGAAGCTGTCGAAAGGAATGCGAGGCAGGCTTATGCTGGCGCGGGCTGTTCTGCACAGACCGGAGTTTCTGTTTCTGGATGAGCCTACAAGCGGGCTGGACCCGGCGACGACCGGACATATACATGAATTGATTTTCGGCATGTGTGAAGACGGGACGACAGTTTTCCTGACGACCCATAATATGACAGAGGCAGAGAAGTTATGTAAACATGTTGCACTTTTGCATGAGGGGAAGATTGTGGAGTACGGAGAACCGCAGGAGATCAACAGGAAATATAACCATATGAACAGACTCAAGATTCGTCTGTACGACGGCAGGAGTCTGGAACTTCCCAATACGGCGGAAGCGGCAGGACAGGTATACGAGTATCTGCAGGGCGGACAGATTGAGACGATACATTCCACGGAACCGGATCTGGAATCGGTATTTCTGGAACTGACGGGGAAACATTTACAGGAGAGCATTATGTAAACTAGAAAAACTGACTGGATTGTGCAGGAGAGACGACTGAATCTGTGGAGTGAAGTATAGAGAAGTATATCAGGCAAACGTTGCATATATGAATTTGAAAAGAGGGGGAAGAAAGTGAAAAACGCAATAATTATATTCAGAAAACAGGTGAAGGATACAGGGAAAAATCTGGCTTTGGCTATTCAGTTTATTATGTTTCCCGTGATGGCGGCCATTATGGAAAATGCTATAAAAATCGAAGATATGCCGCCGCATTTCTTCGTCGGTCTGTTTGCGATTATGCATATCGGCATGGCGCCGCTCAATGTCATGTCGGCGGTTATTTCGGAAGAGAAAGAGAAAAACACGCTGCGAATGCTTTTCTTTGGCAATGTGAAGCCGGTCGAATATCTTCTGGGAATCGGAGGCTTTGTCTTCAGTGCATGTATGGCGGGTGCTGTCGTATTTGCCGTATTGGGCGGATACCGCGGCGAAGTGTTCGTGCAGTTCCTCCTGATCATGGCGGCGGGGATCTGCGTATCCATGCTGCTTGGCGCGGTGATCGGTATTCTGACAAAGAGCCAGATTACCGCTGCGTCGATCGCGACACCGACTATGATGGTCTTTGCTTTTCTGCCCATGCTCGCCATGTTTAACGAGACGATTGCCAAAGTGGCAGACTATGTATACTCGCAGCAGATTCAACTGCTGCTGAACGGTCTGGCGGCAGGGACGAAAGCGGAAGGAAAGAGCCTGATTGTCATCGCAGCCAGCATGATCATCGTCGTCGGTATGTTTATCGGCGCTTACCGCAGAAACGGTCTGCGATAGTAGTGTGAGAAGTACTTCTAAGACTCATGCCAGAGGGCATTTCATCAAGAAGTACTAGAAGTTGCATTGCAACTTCATCTCACACGGGAGAATGCCTGAGATACGGCATTCTCCCGGATTACGGTTCACCTTGGGAGCTTTTGTGAAAATGGATAAAGATCCAGCACAGGATCGGCAGGGCGACCGTGAGGCCGAGACAGCCGGCGAAGAGCCGTCCGGTCGCTGTCGAGTCCAGACATGCGGCAATGAAAGTTATCACATACAGGGCAACGAGCAGAACGACGCAGGTCAGTGCGGCGATCTGCTTCGGGGTCTTTTTTTTCATGAGGATTCTCCTTTTGTTTTCCGGGTTTCAGATCCGGTTTCATATCACAGCGGGATGCTGTGCTTTATATCCCATACTTTAACACGATTCCGGACAGGAAGCAATGAAAGACATACAGAAATAATTAAGATGACAAATCCTCCGATTTCCTTTATGATGTAATAGGACGGAGAGCGCGAAAGCGCACAAATGGAGAGCGCAGCATGGATAGAATGATACTGGACAGGAACTGGAAGATGAAGATTGAAGGAGAGAATGTCTACGGCATTTCTCAGGAATGGATCGATGCACAGATACCGGGGTCTGTCTATGGTACTCTGCTGGCACATAATCTGATGCCCGATCCGTATGACAGGATGAATGAACTTGACGCGCTGCGGCTGATGGAGAACAGTTTCTGCTTTCAGACGGTTTTCGAATTGTGTGAGGAACAGCTTCAGGGCGATTTTCTGTTGCTGCGTTTCGAAGGAATTGACACACTTGCAGAAGTCTACCTTAATGGGAGACTTATTGGACATACTGACAATATGCACCGTATCTGGGAGTTTGACATTGTAGAGACAGCGCAGACCGGAGAGAATGTGCTGCGGGTGGAACTTGCATCTCCGACCGGATATATTGCAGAGGAGAATGAGAAAATCTACACAGGCGGCTCTGCGGAATGTATGAAGGGGTTCCCGCATCTGCGTAAGGCGCATTGCATGTTCGGCTGGGACTGGGGACCAAGACTGCCGGATGCCGGTATTTTCCGGGAAGTGTCCGTGCTGCATGGCAGGACGGCAAGACTGGAACAAGTTTACATAACACAAAACTGGCTGTACGGTAACGCAGTGGATGTTACGCCGAACGGCGTGGACATTCATACAGACAAAGTTGACATAAAATTTGATGTCACGATAGAGTATTTTCTGCCGGAAACGACTGCGGACAGTTGCGGGGTCAGGACGGCGCTCTATGACGACACAGGTGTACTGATTGCGGAGAAGACTTCCCGGGGTAATGTTCCCGGCTGGGATACGATCACGGTAAACAATCCGAAGCGCTGGTGGCCGAACGGTTACGGTGAACAGCCGCTTTATCGGGCGGAAGTCACGCTTTTAGATGAGAACGGCAATGTGCTGGATGTGTGGAGCAGACGAATCGGTCTGCGCACCATGACGGTCAACACGCAGCCGGACGAGTGGGGAGCGTGTTTTGCCCATGAGGTCAACGGTGTCAGGATATTTGCGATGGGAGCGGACTATATACCGGAAGACAATATCTTATCACGTGTGACAAAAGAGCGCACAAAGCGGCTGCTTGAAAGTGCGGCGGAGGCGAATTACAACTGTGTCAGAGTGTGGGGCGGCGGGTATTATCCGGAGGACTGGTTCTTTGATCTGTGCGATGAACTGGGTCTGATCGTGTGGCAGGACTTCATGTTCGCCTGTGCATCCTATGAGCTGGATGATGCGTTTGAGCGCAATGTTGCCGCGGAGGTGCGGGACAATGTAAGACGTATACGGCATCATGCCTGTCTGGGGCTCTGGTGCGGCAACAACGAGATGGAGACGCAGATCCTTGACAAGGCGTGGCAGCCTTCCGCGAAACAGAAATATGATTACATTAAATTATTTGAATATATCATTCCCAGGATTCTGGAGGAGGAAGATCCGGCAGCATTTTACTGGTCGTCATCGCCCTCTTCCGGCGGCAATTTTGACAATCCGTGGGATGAGAACAGAGGCGATACGCATTACTGGGATGTGTGGCACGGGAACAAACCTTTTACGGAGTACCGCAAATACAGGTTCCGCTATGTGTCGGAGTTCGGGTTCCAGTCTTTTCCGTGTTTAAAGACTGTGGAGACGTTTACCGCGCCGGAGGACCGCAATATCTTTTCCAGAGTCATGGAGATGCATCAGCGGAATGTGGCGGCGAACGGTAAGATTATGACGTATCTGGCGGCAACGTATCTCTATCCGGCGGATTTCGATACGCTGCTGTATGCGTCTCAGCTTCTGCAGGCGGATGCGATTCGTTACGGCATCGAGCATTTTCGAAGAAACCGCGGCAGGTGCATGGGCACGATCGTGTGGCAGCTCAATGATATCTGGCCGGTGGCATCCTGGGCGGGCATCGATTATTACGGCCGGTGGAAGGCATTGCATTATGCGGAGAAAAGGGCTTTTGCGCCGGTCATGATCTCCTGTGAGGAGACGGGAGAGTTGAGCGAGAGACCTTTCTGCGTCGCGCAGCCTGCACCGATCAGGAAAGCGGCGAGACTGCATGTGGCCAACGAGACGTTCGAGCCGGTGAGCGGCGAAGTGACATGGCAGCTTTGCTCGGCCAGAGGCGAAGTGCTCCTGACAGGCAGAGAGAAGGTTACGGTGGAGCCTTTAAACGGTGTCTGGCTTGCGGAACACGATTTCTCATCGTTCCATGAGCTGGAGGTTTACATAAGTTATAGTCTGGAAGTGGCGGGACATATCGTATCAGAAGGCACCAGTCTGTTTACGGCACCGAAGCATTTTGCGTTCGAGGACCCGAAGCTGACCTGCACAAGAGAAGGCAACAGCCTGCTGATCAGTGCGGAGGCGTATGCCAAGAGTGTGGAGATCCGCGGCGTGGACGGAGATGTGAAGCTGTCCGATAATTTCTTCGATATGAATCCCGGCATGAAGCGGGTGGAGATTCTGGAAGGGGATGCATCGGCGTTTGATCTGCGGTCAGTGTATCAGATACGGTAGAAAGGATCAAGGATCGATGCGATGGAATGGATTAAGCATAAGTCCCTGCAACCTGTGCCCCAGAGAGTGCGGTGCCTGCCGTGCAGAAGGGCGGACAGGTTATTGCCGTGCGGATGACCGGATCTTCGTTGCAAGAGCGGCGCTGCATATGTGGGAGGAACCGTGTATCTCCGGGGAGCATGGCTCCGGAACCGTGTTTTTTGCAGGTTGCAGTCTGCGCTGTGTCTATTGTCAGAATCAGCAGATCATGACGGGGATGACAGGAAAGCAGGTCACGTCCGGGCAGCTTGCGGAGATTTTCCTGAATCTACAGGCGGCCGGTGCGGAGAATATCAATCTGGTTACGCCGGATCATTATGTGACCGCCGTGGCGGAGGCAGTCCTGATGGCGAAGGAACAGGGACTTGCACTGCCGGTCGTGTATAACTGCAGCGGCTATGCCAGACCGGAAGTGATCCGGGCGCTGCGGGGCATCGTGGATGTTTTTCTGACAGATTTTAAATATATGGATACTGTGCTGGCAGCGAAGTATTCTCATGCGCCGGACTATCCGCACAGGGCAAAAGAGGCGCTTGCCGAAATGGTTGACATAACACAAGAACCGCGTTTTAATGAAAAAGGCATGATGACAGGCGGCGTGATCGTCAGACATCTGCTTCTGCCGGGACATAAGCAGAATGCCAGAGACGTGATCCGGTATGTATATGAGACTTATGGCGACCGGGTGTATCTCAGCCTGATGAATCAGTTTACGCCGTTTGACAGGCTGCGTGATGATCCGCAGTATCATGGGCTTTGCAGGAGAGTGACGAAGCGGGAATATGACGCGGTAGTTGATTATGCCATAGAGCTTGGCGTGAACAACGCTTTTATACAGGAAGGCGATACGGCGAGGGAGAGTTTTATACCGCCGTTTGACGAATACAAAGTTCCGTGAACAGCGACGGAGGCGGCGCTGCAGCGCGGATATGGAACGGACAGACCGCATGGAAGACAGAGGTGGTAGTATGAAAAAACGATTGAAATTATGGGCCTGCATTGCAGTTGTAGGGATGTTAATTGCGGGATGCGGGAAGCAGGCGGAGATTGCGGAAAATCCTGCGGAGGGGGAAGAACCGGTGACGGGTGACCAGACGGGCGACCAGGCGCCGGAGCAGGAACCTGTACAAGCCCCGGCACAGGAGACAGAGAACCACTGTCAGATCACCGGAGGACAGGTCGCGCTGGTCATTGATGTCGGATCAGCCATGGACGGCGGATTTAATCAGGCGGCGCTCAACGGGGCGCAGACTTACGCGGAGGCTGCCGATATATCATACTCTTATTACAGTACAGGAGAAGACACGCCGGAATCTTATGAGCAGGCTGTGATCACAGCGATTGAGAATGATGCCGTGCTGGTGATCTGTGCCGGCAGTCACTTCGAACAGGCGGTGGGACAGCTGCAGGAGGAATACGCCGATGTGTATTTCCTGCTGTTAGACGGTGTTCCCAGGGATAGCGGCGGTGATGAAGTCAAGATTGCATCCAATGTCCACTGTATTACTTATCAGGAGGAAGAGGCGGGATATCTCGCCGGATACATGGCGGTGCTGGACGGTTATACGAAACTGGGATTTATTGGAGGAGAAAGGCTTCCGTCAGTGGAACAGTATGGTTACGGCTACCTGCAGGGCATCGATGCGGCGGCAGCGGTTATGGACAACAGTGATGATATCAGTGTGGAATACTGGTATGCGGACACTTTTATGGCTGACCGGCAGATCGAAGAGGTTTCCCGCGAATGGTATGAGGCAGGAACAGAAATCATCTTTACCTGCGGCGGTTCGCTCTACCAGTCCGTACTCGCGTCAGCAGAACCATGCGGCGGCAGACTGATCGGGGTGGATGTGGATCAGAGCGGTGTCTCGGAACTGTTTCTGACTTCCGCTATGAAAGGAATCGATGCTTCTGTGATCGATGCGCTCGATGAGTTCTATGCCAACGGCAGAAGCTGGCCGAAAGGAATTGCAGGCAATGTGGTTTCCTACGGCGCGAAGGAGAAATGTGTCAGACTGCCCGTACAGGCTGCCGCGTGGCGTTTTCAAAAGGCAGCGATGAACGATTATTTAAAAGTACTCGCCGGTTTAAAAAGCGGTGACATTCAGGTATCAGACGACATAGATACACAGCCGGATACAACCATTTCGGTTATTTACCATGAGCAGGAGGAAGACCTTTGCAAACCGGAAAAATAATACACGCACGATATCAATCATACATATTTGCCGGAATGCTCTTTCTCAGTCTGCTGCTCCTGTTATCCGGATGTGGTAAGAAAGAACCGGTTATATCCCACAATTCCATACAGAAGCCGGGCAAAACAGAAGAAGAGATCGAGAGAGAGTTGACGGAAGGGAACGTAACGATGTCAAGACGACAGCTTGCATTGTACGGCAAAGTCACGGACTGTTCTTTGCAGAGTGATAAAGAGACACTGGCGATGACGCTTACCATGCCGGATATTCCGAAGAGCGACGATGCCATGATCTATCTGTTTGCGCTGGATACCTATGAGGAAAGCGCAATGGAGGACGGTGTGGCGCGGGAACCGGTTGCGAGCGGGAGAAAAGCGACGACGTGCAGGCTCGAATGCGCTTATGAGGACGCATATCTCTATAAGCAGTTTGTGCCGGCTCTGCTTCTGGACGGGCAGTATATGCCGCTGTCTGCAGGAATGTGCCTCAGCAATCCGGAGGCGCTGGCGGATACGGTAGAGAACATTCCGCAGCCGAAATCCAAAAAAGGGCTGCTCTTAGACCCGCAGATGCTGGAGACGCCTATGTTGACAGATCTGGGCGTACAGTACGCGATTTACAATATTCCGTTGTCCATTATTACGGGAGAGACCACGGATCAGACGTTTCCGACCATTTCCTATGAGTATCAGGGAAGAACATACCTGTTCAACGGCGCGGCAATTAACGGTTATGATTACTTGTTTTCCTATCTGACGAGCCAGGGGATGAACTCCACGGCGATCATATTAAACGATTGGAATGAAGTGTATCCGGAACTAATCCATCCGCTTGCTGCGGACAAGGAATCGGGCGCGTACTATTATGCCATGAATACGACGGACGAGGCAGGGTGCCGCTGTCTTGAAGCGATTGCTTCCTTTCTGACGGAGCGTTATTCCGGTAAAGAGTATGGACTGGTATCGAACTGGGTTGTAGCCAATGAGATCAATCAGCATAAAATATGGAACTATATGGACACGAATGACATCACGTTATATGCCGCAGAATTTGAGAAGGCACTGCGCATATTTTATTATGCGGCGAAGAGTCATTATGCTGATGCGAAAGTTTATTTCAGCATAGATCACGACTGGAACAGTAATAAAGGGTTCAATAAAGGTTACTTTAATGCAAAGGAAATCGTGAGGGCGGTCAACGAGAATGCAAGGAAGCGGGGCAATTACGATTGGGGACTGGCGATTCATCCGTATCCTGACCCGCTTACCCGTGTGAACTACTGGACGGAAACCTATGATAAATCGCAGGACGCATCGACGCTTACGCTGATGAATCTCGGTACGGTGACGGATTTCTTAAGTCAGGAGGAGTATCTGGACAGAAGCGGAGCAGTCAGAAGCATTACGGTTACAGAACTCGGTTTTACATCCGCTTCCGGTGAGAAACTGCAGGCGGCCGCTTTTGCATACTGTTACTTTATTATCGAGGCAAACCCTTACGTGGATGCCTTTATCATGAACCGGCAGACCGATGCCCTGGAGGAAGTGCGGCAGGGTCTGGCTTTCGGAATCTATGAGATGGATCAGACGCCGAAGTATATCCGGGATGTATATAAGTACATCGATAGCGACCAGGCGCAGGAGTACACGGATTTCATGTTGAATATTCTGGGTGCGGAGAGTCTGGAGGAAGCACTTTCCTGGGCGCAGTAGACCGGGATACAAATAGTATAACAGGGATAGAAAGAACCCCATACACGAAGTCAGGTGTATGGGGTTTGTCAGATGTAAATAGCAGATGGTAATAAAGCAGGTTTGTTTGTTCAGATGTTTGAATAAGTGTTATGAAAAATATTACGTATCAAGAAATGATTTATAATGCGCAAAAACAGGATGATTGAATATTTAATTTCGGAATTGACAAATTTGCGGAAATAAGTGGAGCAAGGAGCGGGAATTGGGTATAATGAATGAAAAAAGAAATATTATGGAGAAATACATATGGGATTATTTACGAGAAAAATCACAGTGAACAAAGCAATCAACCAGTTCCGGACGTCGGAGAATGCATACCTGATTGACTGCCGGGAGAAGAGCGAGTATAAGAACGGGCATATCGGCGGCGCAATCAACTATCCGGTTGATAAAATAACAGACGAGAACATATTGCGCAGATTTCCGGATAAAACGTCACAATTCTGGATCGTCGGCAGTTATAAGCAGAGACCCGGAACCGCGGTCAGGAAATTTAAGAAGCTGGGATACAAAAATGCGCGGTTCGGGGGATACATGGAAGAGCACCACGGTATGCTGACAAAATGAGAGATGGAGTAACAGGATAAGCAGACATGGGAATGAACGGAGCGTGAGAGGAAACTGTCGGATCGGACTGGGGATCGGCAGCGTGATCGATAGGGACAAAGATGTATAAGGTACGGCATTTCCGCATTTGAAAAGCGTAGGTATCAATGAGAATGGGGAAGAAAAGCCCGCTTGTAAAATACAACTGTTTGACAAACAGAAATTTAACGGTGATAATCTATAAATGATACGGAATCTGCATTTAGGTTAAGAGGAAAGCGTTATGTCTGATGAGATGTGTGCATTATTGTCAATAATATGTTCATTGTCAGTTGGTATTTATCTTTATATCCGTTGGTTTATCATAGGAAAAGGAAGAAGATACCGTATTATTGAGAAAGCAAAAAAGAATGGTAACTGCGCAAAGGGATATTACGCAAAGGAGAAAATCATCTGG
The DNA here is from genome assembly GCA_937920345.1 of uncultured Lachnospiraceae bacterium. Taxonomy (GTDB): domain Bacteria; phylum Bacillota; class Clostridia; order Lachnospirales; family Lachnospiraceae; genus UBA3282. Next base: position 6,736 of record CALGVA010000056.1, on the reverse strand, counting down.
AAAAACGGGCGTGAATATCTCCGAACAGTGACTTTCGAGTATACCCCAAAATGTGTTGCAGGAAATTCTTATCGTGAAGGAGAAGCGAGCTGCCTGTTGAATATTTTAGTGACTTTGTTTATACTGTTCGGACTATTTCGGTTATTAAGGTTTATATTTTAATACAATTTGAATTATTGCCTGGTTATGGACATACCCTCCTGCATCATCATTAAAAATTTTTCAGCAGCTTTGGAAAAGACCTGATATTTTTTCCAGATCATATACATTTCAACTTCGATTGCGGGTGTCAGAGGACGGAAACAAAGCCTGCTGTCACCGGAAGTATTGATAATCCTGTCAAAGCAGATGGCATATCCCAGTCCTTCTTCCACAAGCAGGGAAGCGTTGAACAACAGATTATAAGTCATGATGATATCCAGTTCCGAGAGGCTGCGTTTCATCCACCGGGAGATTCTCCCTCCCTCTGTTTCCTGCTGTGATATCAGCAATGGCTGATTCCACAGGTCTTCCGGGGAGACAGATTCTTTTTCTGCCAGAGGGGAGTCTTTCCGCATCAGGACACCCCAGATATCCTTTGACGGGAGTTTCAATGCCTCATATTTGTTCGTATCCGGCGTTCCGAATATCATTCCAAAATCAATCAATCCTTTATCCAGCTTTTCTTTGACAAAGACAGCATTGCCGCTGGAAATATGGTAATGGATTCCCGGATAAAGTTTTTTTAAGTTTCCGGCGGTTTTTGCCAGCAGGCGCATTCCATCGGTTTCTCCGGCACCGATGTAGACATCTCCGATCACCACATCGTCGGAGCAGGTAATCTCATGTTCTGTTTTTTTGACCAGATCCAGAATTTCTTCCGCTCTTTTCCTGAGAATCATTCCTTCTTCCGTCAGTGTAACCTTGCGGGAACCTTTTGTGCCGCGAATCAGCAGCTGTTTCCCCAGTTCCTCTTCCATGTTTTTTATCTGTGTGGAAAGAGTAGGCTGTGAGAGATGAAGGGACTCGGCAGCCCGTATAATGCTCTGTTCTCTTGCAATGGCAAGAAAGTATTGCAGTACCCGTATTTCCATATTATGTTCTCCTTCTTGGCTGTTTTTGGTGTCTGTTATGTTCGAAGATGCCGTATACTTTTCGAGGCTTATGTACGATTCCGTAAAAAAATCCTAGCACAAATATCAATAGGTTTCAACTATGAAAATGAATTATATATAAATATTTGTTATTTTTTATATATGGATTTATAGTGTAGTCAGCAGCTTCACAGCAAGCTGTGTAGTTACTGGCTTTGCGGCAGCTGCCAATATAGGAAAGAGAAGCGTTGCATCTTCGCAAGCATTCGTGCCTGGGTCTTCGCTTCGATCCACGCTAAACGTGTGCTATTGGCACACAGCGCCATTGTCTGCAAAAATTATCAGATACATCAGAGGGGGTGCAGGAATGATAGCTATAGGAGGCAGGGAATCTGTTATACAGAATCTGGAAGATGCCGGATGTGAAAACGAAATGATCCAGGATTTTCTGGGATGGTTTGACAAGGGGCAGCAGACGAAGCAGCTGGAACTGTTAGAACATCAGAGGGAATATCTGCTTGGCAGAGTGCACATGGATGAAAAAAGGATTTCCTGTCTGGACTATCTGATCTATCAGATTCAGGGAAAGCCGGCAGGAAAAAGATAATTTTAAAGAGGAGGAAAAGAAGATGACAGAAGAATCTAATGCAGGTAACCCAATGGGAACAGAAAGGGTGTCAGGATTAGTATTGAGAACCGGGGTTCCACTGATGATTTCACTGCTGATCAATTCCCTTTATAATTTTGTGGACAGTGTATTTGTTTCCAGAATATCAGAAGAAGCATTGACGGCCTTGTCCCTGGCGGCTCCGGTACAGATTCTCATGTCTGCCATGGGGCTTGGCATTGCCGTAGGACTAAATGCGGTCATCTCCAAAGCATTAGGCGAAGGGGATCAGGAAAAGGTGAAAAAGACGGCATCGGCCGCACTGGTGCTGGCTTTCCTGGCATGGGTACTGGTGTCTTTTCTGGAAATGTCAGCTATGAGGCCGTATTTCAGGTGGCAGTCTGGAGGGAATGAAACAATTATCGACTATGGAATACCTTATCTGCGTATATGTATGCTCGGCTCTCTGGGAATGATGGGACAGTGGGTATTTGACCGCTTTGTCATGGCAAGCGGCAAATCGTCCCTGTTTCTATTTACACTGTCAGCTGCCTCCATTACGAATTTGATTTTGGACCCGATTCTTATTTTGGGGTATTTTGGGATTCCGGCAATGGGAACGGCTGGAGCCGCCCTCGCAACGGTAATCGGGCAGTGGGTCGGGTGTTTTGCAGGATATTGGATTAATTGTCGGTGGAATCGGGAGATACCTATCCATTTTACGGCAAAGGCGGATAAAGACTGCATGGCGGCTATTCTTAAGGTAGGAATACCTAGTACACTGGTGCAGGCTGTTTCTTCGGTACTGGCCATTTATGTGAACTCCGTTCTTATGGTTATTACGCCGACAGCAGTTGCGGTGTACGGCGTCTGCGTAAAGATTCAGGGGCTTGTGACGGTGGGGGTAAACGGCATGGGAAGCGGGCTGATCCCCATTGTAGCGTACAACTACGGCGCAAAAAAGCCAAAGAGAATTTACCAGAGCTGCGGATGGGCGATGCTTTATTCTGTAATATTTTACAGTATATTTTTCCTGATCATGGAGGTTTTTCCGGAATGGGTGCTGTTATTGTTTGATGCTTCTCCGGAAATGCTTTTCATTGGTGTAACGGCGCTTCGGATCTTGGCGGTAAGCCATTTTCTTTCCAATGTATGTCTTATTTACGCGGCAGCATTTCGGGGACTTGGACTGGGAGTACAGAGTATGCTGCTTACATTGAGCAGGCAGGTGGTTTTGCCGGTGGTATTTATTGCAGCCTTATCTCATTTTGGAAATCTGACGTTGATCTGGCTGGCATTTGTACTGGCAGAGGCCGTTGTAATACCGATTGGAATCATTCTCTGGCGAAGAGAGTCGGATAAAGTTTTAAAGAACTTAGGATTGGAAGAAAATAGAAGACTTGAAGCACAAAATAAAAATACCAATAAATTAACTGGCAGACAGATGCTTGTTCAGTAAATGAACTTATAAGCAGTAAATTGAATTTTAGATAATCAGGAGGAAAATCATGAAGACAAGAGAAATCAGACAGGAGTATTTGACAGGAGAAAGAGCGTTGTTTCAGGGGGCGGATCTGAAAATCTATGACAGTATCTTTGCAGATGGGGAATCGCCGCTGAAAGAGAGCCATGACATTGAACTGGAGAACTGCATGTTTAAATGGAAGTACCCCTTCTGGTACGCCAAGAATATCACGGCAAGAAACTGTACCTGGTTTGAGATGGCCCGTGCAGGCGTATGGTATACGGATCATATTACGGTAGAGGACGCAGTGATTGAGGCTCCCAAGAATTTCCGCCGCTGCCGGGGTGTAAACCTGAAGAATGTAAACCTTCCCAATGCGGCTGAAACCCTCTGGAACTGCGAGGATGTGGAGCTTGACCATGTGACGGCAAAAGGCGACTATTTCGCCATGAACAGCCGGAATATGGTGCTTAGGGACTTCCAGCTGGTGGGCAATTACTCCTTTGACGGGGTAAAGAATATGGAGATCCACAATGCCCGTATGCTTTCAAAGGATGCTTTCTGGAACACGGAGAATGTGACGGTATATGATTCTTGTATCTCCGGTGAATACCTGGGCTGGAATGCAAAGAACCTGACACTTATAAACTGCACCATCGAGAGCCTCCAGGGGATGTGCTACATTGATAACCTGGTGATGAAAAACTGCAAGCTTCTCAATACTACCCTTGCTTTTGAGTATTCTACGGTAGATGCGGAAATAACCGGGAAAATTGACAGCGTGATGAACCCTTCCGGTGGAGTAATCCGGGCAGACCGTATTGATGAGCTGATGATTGAAAAAGATAAGGTAGATCCGGAAAAGACAAGGATCATTTGCAGAAGAGAACTGAAGGAGGTTGTATGAGCCTGCTTTTGAAAGGGATTTTTGACAGAAAGTTTGGAGGTGTAGTGTGAAAAATCACACTGATGTGCTGATTTCTCACACGCAAATTTGTGCCGGAGCGCCACAAATTTGTTTGATGGCAGACGCAAATTTGATATTTGCGTCGCCTTGTCGCGTAAACGCTCCGGAATGGAGATTAGGATGCCTTACGATTTTGATAAACCTGTAGACAGGAGAAATACCCATTCACTGAAATGGGATGTAAAAGAGCATGAGCTGCCTATGTGGGTGGCAGACATGGATTTTCAGACAGCGCCAGAGATTCAGGCAGCAATTCAGGAGAGAGCCGCTCATGGTGTATTTGGCTATTCCATTGTGCCGGAAGAATGGTATCAGGCTTATATGGATTGGTGGCAGCGGCGGCATGGTTTTTCCATGGAAAAAGAGTGGCTTGTCTTCTGTACAGGAGTGGTTCCGGCCATTTCCAGTATGGTACGCAAGTTGACCACAGCAGGAGAAAATGTGCTGGTACAGACACCGGTTTACAATATTTTCTTCAATTCCATTGTGAATAACGGAAGAAATATTGTAGAAAGTCCGCTGCAATATGACGGAAATACTTATCATATGGATTTTGAGGCTCTGGAACAAAAACTTTCCAATCCGCAGACTACCTTGATGATTTTGTGTAATCCTCACAATCCGGTAGGAAGAATCTGGAACCGAGAGGAACTGGGGCGGGTTGGTGATTTGTGCAGGAAACACCATGTAATTGTGATTTCGGATGAAATTCATTGTGATCTGACCAGTCCCGGCCAGGAATATATCCCTTTTGCTTCTGTTTCGGAAAGCTGCAGAAAGTGCAGCATTACCTGTATAGCTCCCACAAAAGCTTTTAATCTGGCAGGACTGCAGACAGCAGCGGTGGTTGTTCCTGATCCCTGCCTGCGGCATAAGGTCTGGCGGGGGCTGAACACGGATGAGGTTGCAGAGCCGAATTCCTTTGCGGTAGAAGCGGCGGTGGCGGCTTTTACGAAGGGGGAGGCATGGCTGGATGCTTTGAGAGAATATATGCAGGAAAATAAAAATTTTGTGGAGGATTATTTGAAGAAAGAGGCACCTCAGATCAAGCCGGTTTCCTCGCAGGCGACCTATCTCATGTGGCTGGACTGTCGGAAAATGCAAGGGTGCGCAGCGGAATTTACACGATATCTGCGGGAACATACAGGATTGTATCTGTCGGAAGGACGGCAGTATGGGGAAAACGGAAATTCCTTTATCAGAATGAATATTGCATGCCCCCGGAGCCGATTGGAAGATGGATTGAAACGTCTTGCAGAAGGGGCTGCACTTTATGAGGAGTGTACGCTTTCCAGAAGCTGACATGGGAATTAGCAGTAAATCGGGAAAGACGTTTCCGAGTGATATCGACAAAAGACATTCAGAATTCAGGATATAGCGGAAGCCCCCCAAAAATGCGGTTTCCGCACTCTTAGGGGCTTCCTTAGGGGAGGATAAGTATGCTGGAATGAATTCCTAGAAATCTGATAAAATGTGCAGTCTGCACAGGCATCTGCGCGTCCTCTAAAGGTGTTGGCAACACTTGGCAACAGGTTTTTTCACAGGTGGGGGAAGATATTCAGCCGTTGGCAGAGGGTAACGGACGCTGCCAACACCAATCTGGTGGGGAACAATGGCTCCGCCACTGGCGGCATTTTTGGAGGAACATGATTTTGGCAGTAAAACAATAATGCCTTTCTCAACGCATGGCGGAGGCGGTAAAGGCCATAGCGACCATGACATTGCGAAATTATGTCACGGCGCACAGCTTATGGAAATGTATACTGCTTATGAAGGCGGAGGGCGCACTGCTGAAAAGGAAATTTTCGGATGGATTCAAAAAAACAAACTGATTTAATGGAGGATAATGGCAATGAGAAAATTATTTGCAGGAATGATGGTGTGCATGTTGATGCTTGCTCTGACAGCCTGTGGAAATGCAGAGGATAATCATTCAGGGGAACTTTCGCATTCAGCGCAGAGCACAATGGAAAAGCCGGCGGCAGAACCAGAGAGAGAACCAGAAAGCGAAAGCGGATCGGGAACAGAGGAAAGCACTTCTTCGGAGGGGGCGTTGGAAACAGATTCAAAGCCGGAAACAGAAGGAATAGTGAAAGAACTGGTTGCATACTTTTCATGGTCCGGAAATACGCAGTCCGTTGCCACTGAAATTCAGAATCAAACGGGTGCAGATGTGTTCCGGCTTATGCCGGTAGAGCCTTATACAGATGATTATGACGCTCTTTTGAATATTGCACAGGAAGAACAGCGAAATGGTGCACGACCTGAAATTTCCGACAGCATAGAAAACTTTGAAAATTATGAGGTAATCTATCTTGGTTTTCCGAATTGGTGGGGCGATATGCCAATGATCCTTTATAGCTTTTTGGATGATTATGACTTGTCAGGCAAAACAATTATTCCTTTTGTTACAAGTGGCGGCAGTGGATTTTCTGATACAATCAGTACGATTAAAAGCATGGAACCGGATGCAGAGGTATTAGACGGACTTTCTTTAGGCAGCTCCCAGGCGGCAGAACCTGCCAGTGCGGTAACAGATTGGCTGAATGGGTTTGCAGAATAGGAGGCGGCATGATGGAATATACAAAACTTGGAATATCTGATCTGACCGTATCCCGTATTTG